>NZ_URFY01000062.1 GCF_900547205.1 uncultured Bacteroides sp. | reverse complement strand
GGAGCAGATGATTGAACAGAAGGAGCAGATGATTGAACAGAAGGAGCAGATGATTCGTTCAATGGTTAAGATGCTCTGTAACAATGGCACATCGATTGATGAGATATCTAGACAGTTGTCAATATCTATAGAACAAATCAAACAATATATCGATTCATAGTACCATTATTGCCCTCTAATAAGATATGAACATTATAAAAACAGCAGCAGACTTCTCTTATTCATAAAAGTAGTTTGCTGCTGTTTTTTCTGTTTTTGTGGCAACACTTATCTTCTTTCACCAGCCAAATAGGTTGTCCACCTATCAAAGTTAGATCCAAACCCGATTTAAATCGGAGTATCCTGTGCCATACGGTATATTTCCGTTCCAGCCAGCAGGAAAGCACCCGGTCCATATACTTCCGTCATTTCGGGAGTTACCTTTTTGGGGTCGGCACCGATGGGCTGAACGTATCCGAGCTTTCCGTCTTCGCCAACTGCTGTGAGCAATGCTTTCCATCCTTTCTCTACAACAGGCAGAAATTTGTCTTTCGGCAGAAGTCCTTCGTTAACACCATAAGCCAGAGCATATACGAAGAAGCCGCTACAACTGGTTTCGGGTGAGGGATAAGAAGCAGGGTCGAGTAAACTAGCGTGCCAGAATCCGTCGTTGTTTTGCAGTGGTGCAATGCGGTGGCAGAGTTTCAAGAACAGGTCTTGATAGAACGGACGATATTTGCTCTTTTCGGGAAGTCCACGCAGGATTTCAACCAACCCTCCGAGTACCCAGCCGTTGCCACGCCCCCAGAAAACTTTGGCGCCGTTGGCTTCTTTCATCGTGAAGTAGCGGTGGTCGCGATAGAAGAGATTTTCGTCTTTGTCGAACAAATAGTTGTAGGTGTCTTTGTATTCCTTATCCATGAAGCGGATAAATTTCTTGTCACCAGTGATGTTATAGAGTTTCAGATAGACGGGAGGTGCCATGAAAAGGGCATCACACCATGTCCAACGTTCAAGTGTGGTCGCATCTCCATAATTCAATTCGAACGAGCTGGTGGAAGGATGGTCAATCACCCACTCCGTACGTGCCAATGTGGGGATAAGCATATCTTTTCTCTTGTATTTCTCGTAAAGATTGAGATAGGTTTGTGAGATGCAGACATCATCTGCATGATACATTCGTTTGTCTACTTGCCAGTAGTTACGGTTTCCCAGACGAAGCAACCATTTGTAGTAAGTGTCGTCTTTGTCTGTCTCTTCGGCTATGGCAGCCCAGTGGGTAAGACCGAGATAGAAGGTGGCATTCACCCAGTTGAGGTCGCCATACTTGGCTTTGTTGTAATGGGCAATCTGCCAGTCGGCTACGCGCCGCATCGATTGTTTTACTTCGGATTTGGTGAATGGCTGTGCACTTATCGTACATAAATAAGCTAGACACAGGCTGAGGGTTAAAAGTAATTTCTTCATGATATTATTCGGTTTATTTTTCAGTTAGCAAAGATATTGAGCTTAATCGGGATTACATTATACAATCTTCCATTTAAGGTGCTCATATTATCCATTAGAATGGAAAAATGACAATTTTCGTATCGTTATTCAGGTTAATTTAGTTTTAGAATTTGTGTCCGGTTAAGTCTCTTATCAATATAAAAGAGGACACTTCGAAAAGTATAAAGCCGATTTAGCAATTACTTTATAAAAGTGTCCTCTCTATATAAAACCTATTTCAAACCAGTCAGATTAGAGTTTACGTCCAAGTCCAAACTCAGCAACTTGTGCCGTTGATCCTCTAGAACTGTATGACCTATATTGAACTTTGACATATCGGTATGTTGATTCAGGAATATCGAAATATTGATTTTCATATAAGTTCTCAATAAAATTGACTGTTTCATTATTTAACTTTACAAAATCTTTATTGTCATTACTACCGTAAATATCAACAGATAGAACCTGTAAATAGCCATTAGTACCACCAGTTCTGTGACACCAGTAAAAATAATTAAACGTTTGTGTCTCTTTCATATCAACAGTAAAGTTTGGATCTGTCGTTCCTACATATTCACCATACTTAATACCCGGTTTTACCATTGATAAATAAGTTCCACGGTCGCCATCCAAGATATGTTCCGGCATACCAGTACTTTTATCTGTTACATAATTTTGCCCATTTGAATATTTTGCAAAAGTACTCACGGTCCATTTTGTACGATCCAATACAATATCACCGATGATTTCCAATGTTAGAACCTCAGTCACTCCACTCTCATCAATTGCTGCTGCATTGATTTTTGCTATTCCTTCAGCTAGTCCTTTTACTACACCAGCTTCTGTAAGTTCAATGAGTCCTTCACTGCCTTCTGCAATGGTAAAGGCCAGTTTTTTATAACTTGCTTTAGCAGGCAATACCTTTACAACAGTATTAAGATCTAACGTCTCATTTATATTGATAGACTCCGGCATAGCACTCTTATCAATACTTTCAACCGGCACTACCGGAGCTTTCCCTTGTTCCACAGTGAGTTCTACCTGATGATTTTCGTCATAAATCAAAGACATCTTCGCAGTACGTCCGTTGATATCCTCTGACAAAGTTACATCTATCAATATCTTACCGTCTTTTATATAACCGGAGCACCAATTCTCATGGTTAATAATATAAACCACTGTCGCATCAAGCCCAGCGGCTAACGTATAGTCACACGTCAAGCTCCCACCTTCATAACCTATAGTCATGGGAGTAGTTGATACAGTTACCCAGTTATCAGGTACAACAACTGCTTCATCTTCATCACAGGACACAACAGAGAATCCTGTGAAAAGTAACAATAGTGTTATCGCTAATATATTTGTTATATTCTTCTTCATATTCTTAAATGTTAATTGATTAATATTTATTTGTAGTTCAATCATTTATAATCATCCAAATTGATTTCCGTTATCTGATGAACATTTGGATGCGCCATTGGATAACCTTTTCCTTTGATTTCATTTACCAACTGTTCAATCTGATCCTTTGTTGTTTCAAACTTTTTATTACCATAGTCATTCAACTCTGTCTTAACAGGATATAAGAATCCCCACTTCTCAAAGAAGTCAAGCATATTCAGACCGGATATTGCGCATACCTGACGCACAAAATCCAACTGGTTCATGCCTTGATTCTCTCCTTTATCACTGGGACTTTCATGAGTACGGAAGTATTCATATAAGTCGTGATAAAAGCTCTTTTTCCCTAAAACATCTATCATGTATAACTTTAGTTGCCAGAATGGTACTAATTGGGTTTCCCTCGTAATGTTTGATATATTGGGGAGACAATGCGAACGTTTACCATTTATTATCAATTCAGTAGCACCTTGATAGATATTAGTAAAAGTACCGATTTTCTGTCCACTCTCATCCACCAAAGTACACCCGTCTACCAATAACTTACAAGGACTGCCAAAAGATGTCTGTATGAAAAGTGACATAATATTATTGGTAACCTCTGTCAAACCTGACCATTTCAGTCCCGGACGCGTCTGATTACAATGTCCTACTTCATGCGCAGGGCCCCAGCAACGGGTAGCAAAGCTACTAGGTTTGCAGAAGGGTTCCGCATAGTAATCGCTTGCATTATAAACCGTACGGTAATCAGAAGCATTCGGGCTGGCAGCCTTGTAATCAATACAGAAGTGCATTCTATTATTGAACATCTTATCATATTTTACGAGTCCCATGAACTCTTCTTCCAGATATACCAGACGATCCAAATTTTCAATGGTTTTCGTTATCTCAGTATCATACTTTTTGAAGTCGGATATCCTCCATGTAAGATGTGAGTATTCTCCTAAAACATCTATATCCTGATACTTTGCATTATCGCGAATAAGAGGCCAGTCACTTTCTTTATTTTTCGAAATATCAAAATAGCCATTCACTCTTCCCATTGCAATATGCACTTTCACAGTCTTTGCTTCAATGTTCTTCTTCTGGTTACTATCGGCATCTTCAAGTCGAAGAGGTATATCGTCATTTACATGATTCAAGATGTAAATCAAGCCACCCACTTCTACGGTTATCTCATTGTATCCTTCTGACAACTCGTATGTTTTTGAATTGTTATAGCCACCATTCAAATCTTGAATAAGCAACGAAATCTTACCACTGTCATAAATATCACCAACGAACACAGCCAAAGTTTCATCAGCTTTTGCATAAATTCCGGTAGGATTATCTCTCAAGCTATATTTGGATGTCTTATTAGTTGCAGCCATTACAGACGGATGCTGGTAGGGACGATAATCAGCCAACCTATACGATGAGTCGTAACTTCCACTCAGCAAAGCAAGCCCCAAATCTTTCAGGAATTGATTGGGAATTTGCTTAATCTGCTTTTCCGATACGCCATCCTTAAGCTTAAGCCCCATATTATCCGCAAAAATGGTAGTCAGGTCGAGTTTATTGTTGCTAGCCTCATAAAATTCCATCTCAGCACAACTCACTCTATCCTCATAAGCTTTATTAATGATAAAACGAACATACTTAGCATCTTTTACCGGATTCGATAACTTTATGGTAAATGGATTATGTACCCCATTTCCTCTTTCAAAATCACCGATTTTCACAAATTCATCAGGTTTGTCGGCAGTAGAAGCTTCTACTGTGAATTTATCGAAAGAGCCCCACTTGTTTCCGGAGTCGGTACGTGGAGTATAGACTATACTATTCAGCGTATGCCCCTTTTCCAATTCATATTTGATAGTAAACGGGTATGAAACTGCACCGAATGCCGAATTGAAATAAGTCTTCTTATTGCCGTCATACGACATCTTCAAAGTTAGCGGGTTTCCATCTCCATCTTTGCTTTTCGCTTCTTCAGAAGTAGCCTCGCCACCAATTACTTTAATTTGTTTGTCGGCAGAACTCGGAGCAGCTTCCTGTGAAATGGTGAGATTACATTTATGATTGTCATCATACGCCAATGTCAGCACGGATGTTCTTACCCTTTCCGTGTACGAACGTTCGCATACAATTGTCATCTTACCATTTTCAACAACAGCAGTCAACCAATCATCTCCTTTATTGCTTAAAGTAGATTTTATCTGAGATATATCTACTCCTTGTCCTAAAGTGAACTCACGTTTTTCCGTTCCACCTTCATAGGCAAAATTCACTGATTCTGTGGAAATCACAATCCAATCCCCCTGAATAACAGGCGTCTCCGGATTATCATCGCTGCACGAATAGGATAAGTAGGGATAAATCAAAAATAATAAAATCACTTGCAACTTATACCACCACCAGTCTTTTATGATATGCATACTTGTATTTTTCATAACAACTTTTTGATATTTTACATTGATTTATTCTATAACTAGAGCTTATATTTAAGGTTGTCCAATATTAGTAGAATAAGAACCAAAGGCAAAACCGGCATAAAAGACACCGGTCTTTGCCCTAGTTCTTCTAAATCAAACAATTAATTCCACAACGGATTTTGAACCGTCAATTTACTCTTCTGCATTTCATTGTAAGGCACAGGATAAAGGAGCATAGCTTTTGACCATGGGTATCTATCAATTACAATGCGATTATAGAATGAGCCTTCACCTATTTGATCATTAAATTCAATTGCAGTGTTTTTGGCTGTATTATATGTCTTAACAGATGACTTACTTCTATCCATGCCATAGCGTATCAATAACTTGTCCTCATTATCCTTAATCCATTCACCGGTTGTTTCATTTTGTGACCATCCGGCACGCATCCATCTATGCATATCGAAGTAATAATTTCCTTCGCCTAACATTTCAATAATACGCTCGCGATAGATGGCTTCACGTTGTAGATTCTGATCACCTAAGATATTCTTCCCATAAGGTTCAGCCTTTGTAGCCAACTCCTTATATCCGGGAATACCTGCACGTTCACGCACCAAATCCAAATATTTGATAATATTAGGATCACTCGGGTCAATCTCATTGCAAACCTCTGCATAATACAGATAGAAGTCTGCCAAGCGAAAATATATCCAAGGACGACCCCAATCAGTAGGATAAGACCCTTCTTTTAACAGTGTACGATTATTAAATTTATAGAGTAAGTAGCCAGCACGTGCATGCATAGTGTTATCTTTATAAGCTGCACCACCATCACTGAAATAAGCACCCCAATCAGGATAACTGTTTCTTTGTATATGCCAGCTCTTTCCTTCGTAAGTAACATCAGCATAGAAACGTGGTTCACGACTAACATACATATTGAAGATGTGCTTATCAACATGCTTATCTTTATTACATACATTTACCCAATTAGTAAATCCGTTTTCATTATAATCTGGGTCCTCATTAATATCTAATCCGCTTTCTGTAAAGAATAAGTCTATAATATTCTGATAAAAGCCAACATTACCCATTCCACTAGGGATATCTCCGGGAATTGTACGGGCTTCCATCTTAGCAGCAACACCATCGTTATAATCGTTATTTCCATTAGCCCAAAGAATTTCATCGTTATAATATTGGAATAATTCATATATTGATGTATGGGGGTCATTGTCTTTAGAGTAATACAGCCCCATATCATGCGAGTCTGCAAATTTCAACAGAGCTTCAAGGTGCGTTCTAGCAGTTTGCCATTTACTAGGATTATTATCAGGGAAAAGTCTCTTTCCATCAGCATTAGTTAAAGTCAATGCTTCCTTATAGCCACCATTAAATAAAGGAGAAGCTGCATACACCCACAACCGTGCGCGCAATGCCAAAGCGGCTACTTTTGTAGGACGCAGAATTTCGCGGAGATTATACATACTGTTATCATGTGTATTATCATCTCCTGTACCTGTTTTAATCGTTTCGGGAAGATCATCGCGATACTCACCACTTATGACTGATTCCAACAACTGATCAATATGCCCTACCATCTCATCAACTGATGCACGTGCATAATCAACGTTTCCGTCAGAAGGATCAGCTGTTTCAGGTATAATAGGCGTAGGGCCATATAGCTCAAACAACAAGAAATAATTGTAAGCAAGCAAATAAGTAACATCAGCTTTATATCGGCGCATCTCAGCTACAGATATATAACCGTCAGCATCGATTGGGTCACCTATACTCTCAGGAGCCATATCCAAAAAGATCATCGCTTGTCGAATCTGCTTATAACAATTCCACCAACGATTGTGAGTAGTACTGCTGGGAGTAAACGTGTTTTGACCGAATTTCAACACATTAGGATGAGCACAAACGATTTCTCCTGAATAGATAGCCTGAGCATTAACAGTTCCGTTTGAATTTTGCACATCCAAACCTACTTCCGAATAGTTCGGACAAGTTTGATATATTTCGCCATACCACTGTTTGATATATTTAGCTTTTGAAAAGACTTCTTCTTTGTCCAGATTCTGAGCAAGTTCTTTTGAAACATCTAGATAATCTGAGCAAGATGTCAACATACCTGCCAAAGAAATGGCAGTTGCTGTACATATTATTTTTATAATATTCATAATTGATTATTCTGTAATTGATTATTGATTAAAAAGTTATATCAAGACCGCAAGTCCACGTTGAGTTGATTGGGTACCGTGCCCCACTGTTGCCAATTTCCGGGTCCCACATCTTGATGTGATCCCATACAGCAAGATTACTTCCCTGTACATAAATACGAAGATTTTGCATTTTCCACTTTTGAACTAATTTTTTATCGAACTGATAACCCAATTCCACATTTTTCAAGCGTAGGAAACTTCCATCTCTATACCACCATGTACTGTTCAGCGTATTATTACTATATTCATTAGTATGCAAGCGAGGATATAATACATTCGCATTGTTAGGATTATCTGATCTCCAGTGATTGGCAGCTTCCACACGTGCAGAAGACTGATCCTTTCCAAGAGCAAATGGAACAAAGTAAGAAGTATTTGCCTTCAGGTTGACGGATGCTCTACCTACGCCTTGGAAAAATACACCTGCATAAATACCTTTATATTGCACATTAAGTCCGAAACCATAAACAAGTTGAGGATTATTTGGATAAAAACCATTTTGGTATGACTGGTCGTTATCATTAATTGTACCATCACCATTCAAGTCTTTATACTTAATATCACCAGGCTTAACATCTGCAGCGTAACTCGCAATTCCATCTTTCAACTTATAATTATAAGAACCATCAGACTTTTTGGTTATAATAAAATCTTGATTAGTAAATAAACCATCCGCAATATATATCTTATTTGTCCCTATTGAAGTACCCGTTTGAGCAAGCCATGGATAAGCTTGTGGAATCTCATCTTTCTCTACAATTTTGTTAATAGCATATGTAACATTACCTCTAGCTGAAAGCACCCAGTCTTTTCCTATATTTTGCTTAACTGTGATACTGGCATCAAAACCTTTATTTGTTGTGATACCGAAGTTCTGCCATGGGTTTTGACGAAAACCAGTAGCTGTAGGAATAGTTACGCGTTGAATCAAGATATCTTCACGTCGGTTATAGAAATAATCTGCTGTAATGTCTACACGACCACGGAATAATCCCATATCAATACCAAAATTACTTTTCTTCTCAACTTCCCAACTAATGAATGGAGCAGCAAAGGTATTTTCATAAATACGTCCCATGTCATTAGTAGGGCCACCGTTAGTGCCTGCATTCAAACCAACATTTTGACTACCACTATCGGTTAAAAGTTCTCTGTATACAAAACGATCACTTCCAGTATTATCATTCCCTGTAAAACCGTAAGATGCTCTCAAACGTAATTTACTAATGATATCCATTACATTTTCCTTTTGCATAAATTTCTCAGCATGAACATTCCAAGCCGCACCTACAGCAGGGAATATACCCCAACGATTACCAGGAGCAAAATTCTCACTACCCGTGGCACCAAAACTGGCTTCTAATACATAGCGATTATCGTAAGCATAAGTTCCACGCATTACAATATTTTGTTTACGATATGGCAACAGTTTCAAACCACCAACATCTTCTGCACCTGTAGATTTTCTTGAACCTTGATACTGAGTTTCTTTTTGATTGTATACAAAAGTACCTGTAACAGCATGTTTCTTTCCAAAGGTACGTTCATAATTCAACTGTGCTTCAATATAGAGTTTTTTTGTACCACTACTTGCACTCACTGAAGCTTCGCCAAGCGGGCTACCTTCTGCAAATAGAGTTTTATTAAGTTGACCGTTTTCATTCCTACCCGTAACAGTATATTTATCTGGGTCCATTGACCTCTTAAGAGTTGAGCTAAAATCTGCATCAAAACTTATACTACCTTGAACGGACAATCCTTTCGTTATAAAATCGAGTTGCTGTCTCAAAGTCGCTTTAGTTTGCATTGCTACAGACCATTTTTTAGAATAGCCAGAGTAATTCAATAAGTTATAAGGATTATAACGTCCATCCGCATCTGTACTACAAACAGCCGCAGTTCCATCCGACCACATAAAAGGAACTAAATGTGTAGGGAAAAGGATGATATGTTTAAATATTTGATCAGAAGAATTTCCTGGATTATTCTGAGTCCTATATTGTCCACTCATGTCAACAGACAGTTTAGTAGTCGGAGTAATATCCATATCTACGTTGGAACGCAAGTTATAACGTTCCAAGCCAATATTGGCATTATAATCGTCTAGTGGATTCGTTTTAAACATACCATTTTCTTTATAGTAGGCTCCTGATACGAAGAATTTAGTTTTCTCCGACCCTCCTCGTAAGTTAATCGTATAACGCTGATTTTGAGTATTATTAGATAACAAATCCGTCCATATTGAGTTAGGATACAAATCAGGATCAACACCATCCCGATACATTGCCAATGCTTCGGCACTATATGGAGCACCGTTTTGCATATAACTGTTCCAGTCTGGATTTCCAGCATCATTCCAACTTGCTTCATTCCACATTGACAAATAATCCCAAGAGTTCATCAATTCCGGCATACGAGTAGGTGTAGCAACGCTATATTGTGCATTGAAACTGATAATTGTTTTCTGTGCACGCCCACGTTTTGTCGTAATTAAAACTACACCGTTAGCACCTTCAGAACCATACACAGCAGTTGCAGCAGCATCCTTCAATACAGTAAAAGATTCAATTTCGTCTGTATCAAGGTCATTCATGCTACGGGGAACACCATCTACCAATACTAATGGACTTGTACCACCAGCATATGAACTTTGACCACGAATCCAGAAATCGGCATCATCATTTCCCGGTTCACCAGAGCGTTGGATAGCAATTACACCGGCAACTTGACCTGCAATCGTATTTGATAAACTACGTGTCGGTATGGCAATTTCTGCCGGCTTCATCGAGTTAACAGATGACACCACACTCTCCTTCTTTTGTGATCCATAACCAACTACAACTACATCATCCAAGTTGATATTGGATTCAACCAAAGTAACGTTGACAACATTCTTATCTTTTACTTTTTGTTCAATACTGTTATAACCAATATAACGATATTCCAATACGTCTCCTACTCTTGTCTGAATAGAGTATTTACCATCCATATCTGTCAATACACCATTAATTGTACCTTTCACAGTTACCGTGGCTCCAATAACAGGTTCTCCAGTTCCATCTACAACAACACCTTTTACAGTCTTGGCTGCTCCCTTTTTAGCAGTCTGTAGTTCATTGGAAGAAGGAGACAACAGAATTTTCTGATTCTGAAACTTGAAAGTAATATTTGTCGGTCCAAACATCTTGCGAAGAGCTAAACGAAGTTCTTCATTTTTACAGTTCAAACTAACTTGTTGCTCTGTATTAATTTCAGTAGCATCATAAGAGAATAAATATCCTGAAGCCTTTTCAATTCTTGTCATGGCTTCTTTTAAGGGTATTTTGTTAAATGATATGCTAATCTTTTCTGTACCGCTTTGAGCGAATATCCCAATTGAAAAGAGGCATACAATGATTAATAAATAAAGTTTCTTGTATTCCATAAGTAAATTAGATGTTTTTATATTCCATAAATTTTTTATTTCCAAGTGTTTTTCGAATTAATAAAAGATTACAGTTTTTACATAGGCTCTATTATTTAAGGGTTCAACAATTCTGTTTAATATTATAAAGTTTGCAGTTACCAACCTGCATGTTCATTCTTATTCTCGCGCGAGTCGGCGCTGCGCTTCTTTTCGCCGGTATAGTTCCATTCAATTTCATCCGTGTATTCTTTTCCATTATGTGTTGCAACGGTCTTAACTACATTCTTACCCTGCTCTAATGTCACATTATCAAACACATAATGAACATCCGTATAGCCTTGGCGGATACCGGTCAGTTCCTTTCCGTTGAGGTATACTTTCGGGGTACCGATATTGGAGTAAACCGTTACAGAAGTTTGTTTCTTTTCGCGGTCAGTATTGCGACGCTGAGTGAGATAAAGCACCGGATCTTCGCTCCAGTTGGCTTTATACCAGTAATATGAATCCTTTTTAATCTTCCGGTCGAAAGTTATCAAACCTTTCAGATTGCGGGCAGGTACACCTCCGCGACTCCACATCGGCACACCAAAGTCGAACATATTCCAAAGGTATGAAGCGATGATATAAGGATGCTTCGAGATGACACTCCATTGATATTCGTGAGTCTTGGTTTGGAACGTTTCCGGATAGAAAGGTTTGCCCCAGTTCAAAGCATCACCGAGATATTCAGTCTGATGCTCTAGATTTGCATCTGCACCATATTCTGTCAACATCAGTTTCTGCCATGGATATTTCTCTTCCAGTCCTTTCACCCAAGGTTCGATATCCTGTAGTTTCTTCTCATACCATCCGAAATAACGGTTCATTCCCTGAATATCGGCATTCTGGTTGACGGCATGTTCAGCGTGACCGAAACCATTCACTGATACTGTATAGCGATCAGGGTCTTCTGTTTTAGCTAGGTCATGGAGCGACTGCGTCAATCCTGCCGTATACTCGTGAGGCTGGTATACTTCATTGTGCAATCCCCATACGTAGATAGATGGATGATTGAAACTCTGACGAATCAACTCACGGAGTTGAGACTGTGCATTTTCCATTTCATATCCGGTAACACGGTTTACAAAAGGAATTTCCGCCCAGATAACCAATCCCAGAGAGTCGCAACGAGAATAAAGGTAATCCGATTGCTGATAGTGGGCAAAGCGGACAGTCGTTGCACCGACATCCATTATCTGCGCCAAGTCGAAATCGTGCTCCTTATTAGTAAGAGCACTTCCTAATCCCCACCAGTCTTGATGACGGGTTACTCCATACATCGGATATTTCTCACCGTTCAGATAAAAACCTTTACCGGCAACAATCTCGTATTTACGAACACCCAACGGCTGAGTAACTTCATCTATCACTTTTCCTTCCGACATCAATCGTGAAACGACCTTATAGAGATAAGGGTCTTTTCGCCCTTGCCACAGATGAGGTTTATTCAGTTTGAATGTAGAAACATAGGTTTGTGTACCCTGTGGAGTAAGCTCCAGAGGAAGACGATGTGAAGTCACTTTCTTTCCTTCCTGTGTATAAAGGGTATTCTCGAGCACCAGATTGGCAGGAGTAAGACTCCCGTTATCCAACTTTACTTTTACGTTGATATCCGCAGAGCGTTTTGATACATTCTTCTGAGTAATGTATACTCCCGGTGACGCACAGTCGGTTACAGTAATATTATTCTGTTCGGTCACGATAAGCCATACAGGACGGTAAATACCCCCGTAAACTCCAAAAAGACTATGGTTCACCGGAATAACATCCGGTCGTGCAGTATTATCTGCTTTTACCAGAATCTCATTCTCAGCTCCCAATTTCAGAGCAGTTCCAATTTCGAAAGCAAATGCGCTATAGCCTCCCTGATGTACTCCAACGAGCTTTCCGTTGACATACACTTCGGTGTTTGCGCCCACACCTTCGAACCGAAGAAACACACGCTTCCCTTTTAACTCATCACCAAAGAACTGTTTCTTCTTATAATAGCCCACTCCTTCGTAGAAAGAAGCGGCTTTTACTTGCATATCTTTGGCATTCCAAGTGTGCGGCAGGTTCACAGTATCCCACTTTCCATTCCATTGAGCGGACACTTTCACGGGGTCTTGCGAAAAAGGACCACGCTTGAATTGCCAACCTTCATTGAAAGAGGTCACTTCACGGGCAGTAAGAGAGAAGAACTGCCCGATAAGCATTAATAAAATGAATGCAAATTTCAACTTCATAGTATAATCCTCTTTGATTTATGTTAGAGCATCGCGGTAAATGCCTTTTGTTCCCTTAGCAGCACGAACTTTCAGTTGAATGACATAAGGTTCGCCCGGATTCTTTTTAGGAACTGACACATTATATTCGTTACGAGCTGTTTCGACAACTTTTATGTTTTCACCCGTAGTTAATAAAGAAGCCTTTTCGATTGAAATACCTTTCGGCGTCTTCACTATCAATCGTTCGCTATAGGGTTGATTGAATACGACCATATATACTTCTCCGTTTTTGCCACGTGTGTAATATCCCCAGTCTTGTTTGTCGAATCCTGCATAGTCGCAGGCATAAATAGCGTTTCCATAACGGCGCATCCATTTACCGATAGCAGTAGACAGCGCCTTCTCTTCCGGACGGAAATCACCATCTGCTTGAGGACCAAAGTTTACTACCATATTTCCACCCATGGAAACAGCGTGCACAATGCGGTCGATTACTTCAATCGGAGTTTTTACATAGCTCAGTGACCAGTCTTTATGGTATCCCCACTGGTTTTCGGGAACTGTCATGCAAGCTTCCCAATCCCATTGCGTCACTTTAAGGTCTTTTACCGGATCTGGCAGGCGACGTTCATAACCGGATTCGTAATCACCCATTAATCGACCATTACTATCGAAATGACGTTTGCCTTTGTCATCAGCGCGCAAGCGACTGTTAATAGTAACACCCGGTAGCATTTCTTTTAGCATTTGTTCTGCATGAGCAGTCCACCAGCCATTCTTTTTGATACTAGCATCCCATGTGCCGTCAAACCAGAAGTCTTTCACAGTAGGATAGCGTGTTGCCAGTTCTTTCAGTTGGTTGTCTGTGAACTCCAGAAAGCGGCTGAAAGCGATGCTGTCTTCTTTTGATTTGATATCATAGCGATAATCAGGATGACTCCAGTCCATTACTGAGAAATAGAAATGCACGTCTATACCTTCGTCATTGTAGGCTTTCACCATCTCACCCAGCAAATCACGTTTGTACGGAGTGTTTGCAACGGTGTATTTGGAGTATTTGCTAGGCCACAAACAGAAGCCTTCGTGATGTTTCGTAGTAATCTTCACGTATTTAGCTCCCATATCCTTAGCCATCTTGGCCCATTTCTTTGCATCAAACTTAGTTGGATTCCATTGGTCCATCAACTTCAACCAATCGTCAGCAGGTACTTTTGCCCAACTTTTCAACCATTCGGCTGCACCGCCATATACCTTTCCGTTCCATTCTCCGCCAGGAATTGCATACAAGCCCCAGTGGATGAAAGCGCCCAAACGGTTATCGCGGAATTTTTGCATGGCAGGGTCTTGCCGTTTGCCTTCATTCGTAGCTCCATACTTTAAAGGAATCTCTTTCAGGGCTTCCTGAGCAAAGGTTACAGAACTGATAGTAACTAATAGCAAGAGTAGTGTTATTAATTTGCTTTTCATGTGATAAATTATATTAGTAGTTAAATAAGACTTTGTGCTTTTCATACTTATCTAAATTATTTTTGTTTCATTGCATAAAACTTAATTAAAGCACCATAAAAGTATAGGAGTCAAACAACATCTATAAACGCAAATGATTCAAAAAGAAGACTTCTGAATCCGCATGGAAAGAATGGCCACATTTTATGGAAGATTTGAGCACATTATACCCCATCTAATTAAATTTTCACCCCCTATTCTGTACAATATTGGTATCTATTATGTACTATAATAGCAGTAAGCCAAGTATGTTATTCCCCCTTTTTACTTCTTACTGCCTGCGGAGAAACTCCAAAATAGGTCTTAAAAGACTTACTGAAATAGCGTGGAGAAGAAAAGCCTAATCGGATAGAAATCTCTGAAATATTAAACTCCGGATGATTCTTCAATAAAGCCATAGCCTCATCGAGTTTTACCTTTAAAATAAACTCATTCGGAGTCAATCCTGTTATTTGTTTAAATTGCATATATAGCTTACTACGCCCCATACATAATTGAGTAGCGAGTGTGGTGACATCGAAGTCCTGATTTTCAAAGTTCTCCTTTATTATACTCACGCATTTTGCCAGCAATTCTTTATCGCGTTCATTAATAGCTTCTGCCACTGGCGACTCCGTTATAGTGTTACCCGCATAATGTGCAATTAAGCGTTTCTTATTTTTAATCAGATTGTTGCAGCGAGCCATTAATACTTTTACATTGAATGGCTTCGTCACATAGTCGTCTGCTCCAAACATCAACCCTTCTACAATGTACTCCACAGAAGTCTGGGCGGTCAACAGAATCACTGAAATATGAGAAAGTTCTACATTGGTTTTAATCTTATAGCACAATTCTTTCCCCGACATTTCGGGCATCATCACATCACTCAGAATCAAATCCGGCTGAATTTGCCGAGCCATCTCCAAGCCTTCCCGCCCATCGTGCGCGATATGCACTTCATACATTGGATGAAATATATCCTCTAACATAGCTAGAAGTTCCTCATTGTCATCTACCAATAGTACAACGGGCTTATTTTCTCCCTCTTCATTTGATAAAGAAGACGCCTCTGCAACATCTTGCACATTTTGTTCTAGAGGGATAGTAGGCACAACTTCTGGCACAATAACCGTTTCTTTACCTTCTGTTGTTGCCATCTCCTCATCACTAAAATGTCGATTCCCCAATGGAAGAGATAAGGTAAATTTAGATCCCTGCGCCACAATACTTTTTACCTCTATATTGCCATGATGCATATTCATAATTCCTTTAGCCAAAGCCAATCCGATGCCAGTTCCCAGCGTAAACGATGAAGTGGCATTATCCGTTTGATAAAATCTTTCAAATATTTTCGAAATATGTTCTTCAGGAATTCCAGCACCGCTATCAGAAACGGAAATAACTGCTTGGGAAGATATTTTTCTCACCTCCACCGTAATATTTCCTTTGTTAGGAGTATACTTGAATGCATTGGACAACAGATTAAATACCACTTTCTGTAACTGCATTGCATCAAACCAGACAGCAATTGTATCTTCGACATAATCAAAACGATAAGTAATCTCTTTCTTCTGTGCATACTCATAAAAGCACATATAAATCTGACGGGTGAAAGCAACAATATTCTGTTCTTCAACCTTCAGTTTCAGATAGCCTTGTTCTTGTTTACGGAAATCAAGAAGTTCTGAAATCAGGTTTCTCATATGCCAGGCATTTTTATAAATGCGCAGAACGCGGTTGTAAACGGCTGTGCCCAACTTATCCATTTGCATCAGCACTTCAATTTGTCCTAAGATAAGAGTCAAAGGAGTACGAAACTCATGAGATATATTAGTAAAGAAGCGCAATTTTACCTGATTCAATTCTTCTATCCGTTCTTTTTCCTTCCTTTCAAACTCTAAAGAGGATTTTAAGGCTGCTTGCCTAGTTTTGAAACGGATGAACGCAACCATTACCCCCAGCAAACAAATACAATAAAATAAGTATGCCCATACAGTCGCATAGAAAGGAGCAGAAATATGTATGTTCAAACGTATTTCCTTTTTTTTCGCTTCATTCTCTAACGGACGCGCTTTTAATATATAATCTCCTGGAGGCAAGTTTGTATAGGTGATTGTTGTGCCAGATGTTTGAGTCCATGACTTATCAAACCCATCTAAGCAATATTCAAACAAACGATTCCGATCACTATTATAATTAAAGGTAGCAAATTCTACAGTAATATTATTCTGTTGATAATTCAAATATAGATCTGATGTTTTGGCCAGAATTTCGGTCAGGATTCCCGTTTTATCATTGGGAGATATCTCTTCATTAAAAAGATATAGCTTATCAAAGTTCAAAAAGCTTTCAGCAGGAGGTGCATTTAAAGATTGTTCTTGAAACAAAGCTAATCCATTCGTTCCACTAATATAAACTGTTCCATTTTTGCTTCGATACAAGGCAGATCCCTGACTATATGTTTGATGAAACGGATAATATGTATCTTCTACAACTCCTTTTTCTCTGTTGAACACAGAAATTCCCTTTCGGTGTAAAATAAACAAACGATGATCCTCTACCGATTCGCAAATATAATAGCAATAATCACTTGGTAGACATTGATTAGAAGTGCCGTAATGCCTAAACGCCTGTTCCTTATCCTGATATTCGAATACACCTGAACCTATCGTGCAAAAGTAGACCCGCCCAAAACTATCTTCAAATATATGGACAACTTTAAATTTCCCTATCGCAGAAAAACTTTCAATATCAGACATATACCTTGTTACTGTAGAAGAGAGTAAATGTACACAAATGACTCCTCCAGTAGCTGAAGCCAGCCACATACGCTGCTTGCTATCAATCAGAAACGTTTCAAATGCATATTTCTTATTTACCAGTTTTTGAATGGTTGTATCAGTAGAAAGCGGTGAAAATTTCTCAGTTACAGGGTCCATAAAAACCGGACCGGCTTGTGTTAGCAAAGCCAAACCATGCTTATACTCCTGAACATCATTCACAATTTCATGAGGTAAAGAAGTGGAATCTCCATTTTTATGATGAAGAGTGTGCCCTTTATTTGACTTCAAATCCAAAACGAACAGTCCTCCAAAATGAGAACCGACATATAAGCAATTGTTATTCTTTCTATAATATATTGATTTCAGATTATTACTTCCTACACTTCCATCATCTCCTTCCCGATGCTGATATCGGCTAAAGATTCCAGTATCCGGATTATAACAATTCAAACCGCCTCCTTCGGTACAAATCCATAAATATCCCTTATTATCTTCCACCATTTTTCCAACGACAGGAAAACTGAGACAGTCTTCCTGCAATGGCTCAGCATAATAAAAATGATTGCTTACCTTATTTGAATTAAACACATTAACACCTCCATAATAGGTGCCGACCCATATATTGCCTTGGATATCTTTATGAAGAGACAAAATAGAATTATGGCTCAATGTATTCGATGAATCTCCATAACGAGTATAGTGCCCCCATTTATTAGTTGCAGGATCATAACAATCAAGACCACGGAATGTACCAACCCAAATACGTTTATAGTCATCTTCCAACACACATCGTACCTGATTATCCGATAATTCGCCCCTTCCTAGAGAATTTGTATACTGTGTTATCTCAAGATTTGGAGAAATGCGATACAATCCGTCCCAAGTGCCCACCCAAAGATTTCCTGAGCTATCCTCTGAAACACATTTACCCCTACTGAATGAGATTAATATTTTATGTTGATCTGGATTTCTGCGTGGGATAGCGACAAGATTATTTTGCGTAACGACCCAAATCATATCATTATTTACGTATAAAGCTTCGCCCGCTCCAACTCCTTCGTGTAATCGAGTGATGAAAACCAGACCTGCCTTTTCATCTGAATAATAATAGATACCTGTTTGAGTATTTATCCAAAGAGTATCTTCTCTGCAGAAAATTCCTTTTACATCATTCTTACGTAGGCATGTAAATTGATCCTTGTAGATATCCAATTTTATCAGATCATTACCAGAACGCATATAAATCTTCCCCTTCTTGTCTCCACATAATTCGTTGATTTCGTTATTCGTCAACCCTTCATTATCCAACGACGGACGGAAAATTTTAACATCTTTACCATTATACCGATTCAATCCCTCTGTAGTACCCAACCATACCGCCCCCAACTCATCCTGATAAATAGCGGGAATGCAAACTTGAGACAATCCATCTGAAACTCCCAGATGCTTAAAATAATGGCCTTTGGCACTACCCATTATAATATATAATAAACTTAAGAAAAAGATAGCCCTTCTTTTCATTCTTAATTAATTAGTATTCGGTTACAAAAATACAAATTAATCTTAATTATTGATTCAAAACGTCTCTATTATATGCCATTTATTCCAATTGTTGAAATAATACATATTTGACGAATCTTGCTAAAATGCAGACTCACTGTTTTTTTCTCAAAAGAATCAATTGGCTATTACACCTAAAGCCATATCTTTGCCAAAAACTAAAAAAATAATTGGATGTTTAACTCATTGTCATTCCGCAAGATATAAATACCAGTTACGGATCAATAAAGTCACAGCATGACGAGACATTAAACGCATCAGCAAACTTCTTGCACAATACCCGCAAATAAGCAAGTAGAACGTAGACTTTGAAGACTGGGAGAAGATATTAAGAATAGAGTGCAGTGGTATCACTGCACTCGAAATATCGGAGACACTGCGCCAAGGCAATATCTTTGATAAAGAATTGGAATAATAATAAAGGAAATCACACTCCCAACATCTGTCTCAGCTCCGCCACTCCTTCAGAAGCCCCTTTCTGAAGGACGTGTATCGAACGGGAAGTATGTGTATCCACCGGCTTCGGGTCTATCAGATATACCTCTGCTCCCCTCGGCACATAATTCAGCAATCCCGCTGCCGGATAGACATTGAGCGAAGTGCCTATAATCACAAAAACATCCGCCTTCTCCACATAGTGGATAGCCGTCTCAATCTCCGGCACAGCCTCGCCAAACCACACGATAAAGGGGCGCAACTGCGTTCCGTCTCCGGCTTTATCTCCTATTTTCACTTCATACTCTTCCGGTTGCAACTCCTTTATATAATGAGGATTATAAGGATCACGGCTCGAACAGACCTTCGTCAACTCACCATGCAGATGAATGATATGGCTGCTCCCGGCCCGTTCATGCAGATTATCTACATTTTGCGTAATGACCGTCACTTTGAAATCCTTTTCCAACTCCGCCAGCAACTCATGACCGCGATTCGGCTTCACATCAAGCAATTGTTTTCTCCGCTCATTATAGAAATTAATCACCAACTCCGGATCGCGACGATACCCTTCGGGAGTTGCCACTTGTTCCACGGGATATTTGTCCCACAGCCCGCCTGCATCGCGAAACGTACTGATTCCACTCTCGGCACTCATACCCGCACCTGTCAATATAACCAGATTCTTCATAACCTCTTCCTCCATACTTTATTCTTACGATACACAAATATAAGCAGAATCATCGAATAAAAGAAAACTTTGGTAGGCATTATCTAAGTCCGACTATACTTAGCGACGTAGGCTTTAAATCTTAAGAACAAATAAGGGAATTCTTCAATGAAAAAGGGAATTACTTTCACCGATATAAGAATTTTTAAATACCAAATACTAAATGATTCAAATAAAACACGTACTTTTGCGATTCATAATTTTGCAATTGATTGGAAACTAAAACCATGAAGGTGATACGTTTCAATCACCAATTAAAAACTTTATATGGATAAATTCAGTTATGCTATTGGCCTCGGAATAGGTCAAAACTTATCAAGTATGGGTGCACAAGGCATCGCAGTAGATGACTTTGCACAAGCAATCAAAGACGTATTGGAAGGCAATCCGACAGCTATCAGCCATCAGGAAGCCCGCGAGATAGTAAACAAGTATTTCGAAGAACTGGAAGCAAAAATGAGCGCTGCCAGCATCGAACAGGGAAAAGCGTTTCTCGAAGAAAATAAAAAAAGAGCAGGCGTGGTGACATTGCCTAGCGGACTGCAATACGAGGTTATCAACGAGGGCACAGGTAAAAAGCCTAAGGCTACCGACCAAGTAAGATGCCACTACGAAGGCACGCTTATCGACGGAACACTGTTCGACAGCTCAATCCAACGCGGAGAACCTGCCGTATTTGGTGTCAACCAAGTAATCCCGGGATGGGTGGAAGCACTGCAACTGATGTCGGAAGGTGCAAAATGGAAACTGTACATCCCTTCAGACCTTGCCTATGGCGCAAGAGGTGCCGGAGAAATGATTCCTCCCCACAGCACACTGGTATTTGAAGTAGAATTACTCGAAGTATTATAAATAAAAATTTCAAAGCAAAATGAAAAAAGTTAGTATTTTTATGGCTATCGCCACTGCTGCAGGTCTTGCTTCTTGCACAGCTCAATCTCCTAAAGCAAACTTAAACTCAGAACTCGATTCACTGTCTTATTCTATCGGTATGTCTCAAACTCAGGGTTTGAAAGACTATCTTGTAGGCCGCATGAACGTGGATACGACTTATATGGCAGAATTTATCAAAGGTTTGAACGAAGGCGCAAGCAAAACTGAAAAGCAAGTGGCTAAAGAATTGGCTCATGCTGCAGGTGTTCAAATCGGTCAGCAAATCCAGAACCAAATGATGACCGGCATCAACAATGAACTGTTTGCAGGCGACTCTACCAAAACTATCAGCAAAGAAAACTTCTTGGCAGGCTTCATCGCAGGTACGCTCGAAAAAGGCGGTGCGATGACTATGGAACAAGCTCAGGGCTATGCACGCACTGCAGTGGAATCTATCAAAGCAAAAGCTTTGGCTGAAAAATATGCTGACTATAAAGCAGAAAACGAAAAATTCCTTGTTGACAACAAAGGCAAAGAAGGTGTGAAAACTACTGCTAGCGGTCTGCAATACAAAGTAATCACTGAAGGTAAGGGTGAGATTCCTGCTGACACTTGCAAAGTGAAAGTAAACTACAAAGGTACGTTGATTGACGGTACTGAATTTGACAGCTCTTTCAAGCATAAAGACAAAGACGGCAAAACACAGCCGGCTACTTTCCGTGCAAACCAAGTAATCCCGGGTTGGACTGAAGCGCTGACTATGATGCCTGTAGGTTCAAAATGGGAACTTTACATCCCTCAGGAACTTGCTTATGGTGCAAGAGAACAAGGTGCCCAAATCAAACCGTTCTCTACTTTGATTTTCGAAGTTGAGTTGGTAAGCATCGAAAAAGACGCTAAGAAATAAGAAGGTTATCTTCCTAAATAGAAAAAGGAAAGAGGTGCAAAGCAATTGCACCTCTTTTTTTTGCTTTTTCCTATTTTTTTTCTCAGAAAAGAAGAATAATTAAAATAAATCTCTATATTTGCTTACTATTTGATAACAACAGGAAATTACAATTTATTATTATGGAAAGAATAGACAACCTCGACAGGCAAATCCTAGAGATTATTTCCCAGAATGCCCGCATACCTTTCAAAGACGTAGCAGCCGAATGCGGAGTGTCACGCGCAGCCATTCACCAACGTGTGCAGAGACTGATTGACCTGGGTGTCATAGTAGGCTCGGGCTATCATGTAAATCCGAAATCTCTGGGTTACAGAACGTGTACCTACGTCGGCATTAAGTTGGAGAAAGGCTCAATGTACAAATCGGTGGTAGCCGAACTGCAGAAGATTCCGGAAATTGTGGAATGCCACTTCACCACAGGTCCGTACACAATGCTGACCAAGCTTTATGCTTGCGACAACGAGCATCTGATGGATTTGCTGAATAACAAAATGCAAGAGATACCGGGCGTAGTTGCCACCGAGACATTGATTTCTCTGGAACAGAGCATCAAGAAAGAAATTCCCATTCGCGTAGAGAAGTAAGAGCAATGGAGTTTCTAAACGAATATCATCTCGCAGGACTATTTATCGGAGTCTGTACCTTTTTGATTATTGGTCTTTTTCACCCCGTCGTGGTAAAGGCCGAATATCACTGGGGCACAAGGTGCTGGTGGATATTCCTGGTGCTAGGCATAGCGGGTGTAGCAGCCTCATTAAGCATCGACAACGTTATCTGGTCCTCCTTGCTGGGAGTGTTTGCTTTCTCCTCGTTCTGGACGATAAAGGAAGTCTTCGAACAGGAAGAACGGGTACAAAAGGGCTGGTTTCCCAAAAATCCAAAACGCAAGTATAAGTTTTAAAAACAACGCATTGCAGTTTTTTTCGAAAAGGATTTGCATAATTCGAGAGAAAATACTACTTTTGTCACCGCATCCCGTAAATGGATACATCGGGCTTTTAGCTCAGTTGGTTAGAGCAACAGACTCATAATCTGGAGGTCCTTGGTTCAAGCCCAAGATGGCCCACTGGAAATTCCTCATAGACAGCAGTTTATGAGGAATTTTCTTTTTATGAATAGAAATTAGACAGGTACATACACCGGGTCAAGTCGAAAACCCTGTAGTTCTGTTAAAAGCTCACACACATAGTTTGCATAGTCTAAATATAAAGAATGGTATATCTCTCACTCCTCTAAACTGTGCACGAAATGCCTTGATTTTCGCATTGAATGATTCGGCAAAGGCATT
>NZ_URFY01000061.1 GCF_900547205.1 uncultured Bacteroides sp. | reverse complement strand
CTCGTGACCCCATGCGTGACAGGCATGTATTCTAACCAACTGAACTAACGCACCAGAATTTCATTTTGTTAATCTGCATCTCTCTCGATTGCGGGTGCAAAGGTAGTTATTTATTGCAAATCTGCAAGCGTTTTGAGAAAACTTTTTTTCAAGAAAAAGCGAGAATTTAGCTTAGTGTCTCATTTTGAGAGCTTTTGTGTTTGAAAAAAAATATAGTACTTCATCAGATGAAATAAGGACGTCATTTTTTAGAATCATCGGTATACCATAAGAAATAGCACCTAAAATCTTTCTATCTGTAAGAAATCACCGTTTTTATATCAACTTTCTGCTCGAATAATTCGTTGTTTTGCAATAAATCGTTATTTTTGCGCTCTAAAAACAGAAAGGTGGAATGTTTTCTGCCCGAAATCGTAAATTAGTAAAAAGAATGATGACTACAGCCAAACTGTTATTGCACTGTCCCGACAAACCGGGGATTCTCGCGGAAGTGACAGACTTTATTACGGTAAACAAAGGAAATATTATCTATCTGGACCAATATGTAGACCATGTAGAAAACATATTCTTCATGCGTATTGAATGGGAATTGAAAGACTTCCTTATCCCGCAGGAAAAGATTGAGGACTATTTTAGAACGCTTTACGGGCAAAAATATGAAATGGATTTCCGTCTTTATTTCTCGGATGTGAAACCGCGTATGGCAATTTTCGTTTCCAAGATGTCTCATTGCCTTTTCGACATACTGGCTCGCTACACAGCGGGTGAATGGAACGTGGAGATACCTCTTATTATAAGCAACCACCCCGATTTGCAGCACGTAGCCGAGCGGTTCGGCATTCCTTTCTATCTGTTTCCTATCACTAAAGAGACGAAAGAGGAGCAGGAACGCAAAGAAATGGAGCTGCTGGCTAAGCATAAGATTACATTTATCGTATTAGCGCGCTATATGCAAGTAATCTCCGAACAGATGATTGACGCTTATCCGAATAAAATTATCAATATCCATCATTCCTTCCTTCCTGCATTTGTAGGGGCAAAACCTTATCATGCGGCTTTTCAGCGAGGGGTGAAGATTATCGGAGCAACCAGCCACTACGTGACCACAGAGTTGGATGCAGGACCAATTATTGAGCAGGATGTAGTGCGCATTACGCATAAGGATTCTATCGAAGACTTGGTAAACAAAGGAAAAGACCTGGAGAAGATTGTTCTTTCGCGTGCGGTGCAGAAACATATCGAACGCAAGGTTTTGGCTTATAAAAATAAAACAGTAATATTTAGCTAATGAAAATAGCAGTTGTAAAATACAATGCCGGAAATATCCGTTCCGTAGATTATGCTTTGAAGCGATTGGGCGTAGAGGCGGTGATTACTGCCGATAAAGAAGTGCTTCAATCTGCCGATAAGGTGATTTTCCCCGGAGTGGGAGAGGCGGAGACTACCATGAATCATTTGAAGGCGAATGGGCTGGATGAACTGATAAAGAATCTGTGTCAGCCAGTGTTTGGAATTTGTTTGGGTATGCAGTTGATGTGCCGTCATTCGGAAGAAGGAGAAGTGGATTGTCTGAATATATTTGATGTGGATGTGAAGCGTTTCGTGCCGCAGAAGCATGAAGATAAAGTGCCGCACATGGGCTGGAATACGATTGGAGTGACGAATAGTAAGCTATTTGAAGGATTTACCGAAGAAGAGTTTGTCTACTTCGTCCATAGTTTTTATGTGCCTGTTTGCGATTTTACGGCTGCCACTACTGACTATATTCATCCGTTTAGTGCTGCTTTGCATAAAGATAACTTCTATGCAACTCAGTTCCATCCGGAGAAGAGCGGAAAGACGGGTGAAAGGATTCTGAAGAATTTTCTGGAACTATGATAAACGGTACTGTAGCTCATAAAAAACTCTTTAATAGTTTGAAACAAACATCCCAATGTTTAAATTAAACTCTTTAAAGGTTTGAAATAAACATCCCATAGTTTATGATGAGCTTTCACTGTGCTGGAAAACAGAAAAAATGAAGAGCAAAAGATTGAAAAAATGAAATTACGCAAGTGTACTGCAAAGCTTCTCCTCCTTCCCTGAAGGAGAGGAAACCATGCGGATTAAGCTTGTTGGTGTACGACTTGCAAAATTTAAATAGAATAACATAAAATGATAAACTGAAAATAAACCGATGATTGAAATTATTCCAGCCATAGATATTATTGACGGAAAGTGTGTACGTCTTTCCCAGGGAGATTACGACAGTAAGAAAGTGTATAATGAAAACCCGGTGGAGGTTGCCAAGGAATTTGAGGATAACGGTATCCGTCGGCTTCATGTGGTCGATTTGGATGGCGCTGCTTCTCATCATGTCATCAATCATCGGGTATTGGAGCAGATTGCTACGCGTACCTCTCTTATAATAGATTTCGGTGGCGGAGTAAAGAGCGATGAAGATTTGAAAATTGCTTTTGAAAGCGGCGCGCAAATGGTGACGGGTGGCAGTATTGCGGTGAAAGACCCTGAACTCTTCTGCCATTGGTTGGACGTGTACGGAAGCGAGAGGATCATTTTGGGAGCCGATGTGAAAGATCATAAGATTGCGGTGAATGGTTGGAAGGACGAGAGTGCTTGTGAACTTTTCCCGTTTCTCGAAGATTATATAAATAAAGGTATCAGCAAAGTGATTTGTACGGATATCAGTTGTGACGGAATGTTGAAAGGTCCCTCCATTGAATTGTACAAAGAAATGTTGGAGAGATTCCCCGACCTGTATCTGATGGCAAGCGGTGGTGTGAGCAATGTGGACGATATTGTAGCCTTAAGCGAAGCCGGAGTTCCCGGAGTAATATTCGGCAAGGCGCTCTATGAAGGGCATATTACGTTGAAGGACTTGAAAATCTTTTTATAAGTGATAGTCTTACAGGCGTGCTGATAGCATCTCTGATTGCAGAGTTTAGTAAATTGTAAAATAGTAAATAAAAATATAGGATTGTGTTAGCAAAAAGAATAGTACCCTGTCTGGACATCAAAGACGGACAAACCGTGAAAGGAACGAACTTCGTCAATTTACGTCAAGCCGGCGACCCAGTGGAGTTGGCGCGTGCATACAGTGAGCAGGGAGCTGACGAACTTGTCTTCCTTGATATCACGGCAAGCCATGAGGGACGTAAAACTTTTACGCAACTAGTGAAGCGAATTGCCCAGAATATAAATATCCCCTTTACCGTAGGTGGCGGAATCCATGAACTGAGCGATGTGGACCGTTTGCTGAATGCCGGTGCGGATAAGATTTCAATCAATTCTGCCGCTATTCGCAATCCGCAACTGATTGAGGAAATTGCCAAGAACTTCGGTTCGCAGGTTTGCGTGCTGGCGGTAGATGCCAAACGAACAGAAAAAGGTTGGAAATGTTATCTCAACGGAGGGCGTATCGAAACCGATAAAGACCTGTTTGAATGGGCAAAGGAAGCACAAGATAGGGGAGCAGGCGAAATCCTGTTCACGAGCATGAATCATGATGGTGTAAAGACCGGATATGCCAACGAAGCACTAGCCGCCTTGGCCGACCAACTTTCTATTCCTGTCATAGCCTCGGGCGGTGCAGGAGCGAAAGAACACTTTCGTGACGTTTTTATTGAAGGAAAAGCAGATGCGGCGCTGGCAGCCAGTGTTTTTCACTTCGGGGAGATTAAAATTCCCGAATTAAAATCGTATCTTTGCAGCGAAGGAGTTGAAATGCGTATAGTAATTTAGAAAATAAAATAATATGGAATTGGATTTCGATAAAATGAACGGACTTGTTCCGGCTATCATACAGGACGATGAGACGCGTAAAGTCTTGATGCTTGGCTTCATGAACAAAGAAGCCTACGATAAAACGGTGGAAACCGGAAAAGTGACTTTCTTTAGCCGTACCAAAAATCGCCTGTGGACCAAAGGCGAAGAAAGCGGTAACTTCCTTCATGTAGTTTCTATCAAAGCCGATTGCGACAAGGATACACTGTTGATTCAGGTGAATCCGGCAGGTCCCGTTTGCCATACAGGAACGGATACTTGCTGGGATGAAAAGAACGAAGAACCCGTGATGTTCCTCAAGGCATTGCAGGACTTCATCGACAAACGTCACGAAGAAATGCCCGAAGGTTCCTACACAACCAGCCTGTTCGAATCCGGAATCAACAAGATTGCTCAGAAAGTGGGCGAGGAAGCTGTAGAAACGGTAATCGAAGCAACCAACGGAACCAACGAACGTTTGATTTACGAAGGAGCCGACCTGATTTATCACATGATTGTATTGTTAACTTCAAAAGGCTATCGCATCGAAGACCTTGCACGCGAATTGCAGGAAAGACATAGCGCTACATGGAAGAAGCATTAATTCAATATAAGAACGTAGAAATCCATCAACAGGAACTCTGTGTGCTGAGTGATGTAAATCTGGAATTGCACAAAGGCGAGTTCGTCTATCTGATTGGAAAAGTAGGCTCCGGTAAGACAAGCCTGCTCAAGACGTTGTATGGCGAACTGGACGTAATTGACGGCGAAGCGGAAGTGCTGGGTTATAATATGCGTTCCATCAAACGCAAGCATATACCTCAGTTACGCCGGAAGTTAGGCATTGTATTCCAGGACTTTCAGTTGCTTACGGACCGTACTGTATACAATAATCTTGAATTTGTGCTCCGTGCTACTGGCTGGAAGAACAAACAAGAGATTAAAGACCGCATCGAGGAAGTGCTAGACTTGGTGGGAATGTCTAACAAAGGCTACAAAATCCCCAACGAACTCTCCGGCGGCGAACAACAACGTATCGTGATTGCACGTGCCGTACTCAACTCTCCGGATATCATCCTAGCGGACGAACCGACCGGAAACTTGGACGTAGAAACAGGTAAATCCATCGTTGAGTTATTGCACAATATTTGCGAGAAGGGTTCATCCGTAGTGATGACAACGCACAATCTGCAATTGCTGAAAGAACATCCCGGCAGGGTATACCGTTGTGCCGAGCATCGCATCACCGATGTGACGGACGAATATATGCCCCGGCAGAGAACAATAGAAATAGATTTAAATATAGATAACTAAAACAGTAACGAAAATGAAAGTTTTAAAGTTTGGAGGAACTTCCGTAGGTTCTGCTCAGCGGATGAAGGAAGTAGCCAAATTGATTACCGATGGTGAACAGAAGATTGTTGTCCTTTCAGCCATGTCAGGCACGACAAACACATTGGTGGAAATTTCGGACTATCTGTATAAGAAGAATCCGGAGGGTGCCAACGAGATTATCAATAAGCTGGAGTCAAAATATAAACAGCATATTGATGAGCTTTACGCCACTCAGGAGTATAAACAGAAAGGCCTCGAAGTTGTCAAATCCCACTTCGACTACATCCGCTCCTATACGAAAGACCTTTTCACTTTGTTTGAAGAGAAAGTGGTTCTGGCGCAAGGAGAGCTTATCTCTACGGCTATGGTGAACTTCTACCTGCAGGAATGTGGCGTGAAGTCCGTATTGCTTCCGGCTTTGGAATTTATGCGTACTGATAAGAATGCAGAACCTGACCCTGTATATATTAAAGAGAAATTGCAGGCTCAGCTTGAACTTTGCCCGGATGCTGAAATCTACATCACGCAAGGTTTCATCTGCCGTAATGCTTACGGAGAAATAGACAACCTGCAACGTGGTGGCAGCGACTACACTGCTTCACTGATTGGTGCCGCTGTCAGCGCTTCTGAAATCCAGATTTGGACCGACATTGACGGTATGCACAACAACGACCCGCGTATTGTTGACAAAACGGCTCCTGTTCGTCAACTTCACTTTGAAGAAGCGGCAGAGTTGGCTTACTTCGGTGCTAAAATTCTGCACCCGACTTGTATCCAGCCGGCAAAATACGCCAACATCCCTGTGCGTCTGCTCAACACGATGGACCCGGAAGCTCCCGGCACATTGATTTCCAACGATACGGAAAAAGGGAAAATCAAAGCAGTGGCAGCAAAGGACAACATCACAGCTATCAAAATCAAATCCAGCCGTATGTTGCTGGCTCACGGTTTCTTGCGTAAAGTATTCGAAATCTTCGAAAGCTACCAGACTTCCATCGACATGATTTGTACTTCGGAGGTAGGTGTGTCTGTTACGATAGACAACACGAAGCATCTGAACGAGATTCTGGATGACCTGAAGAAATACGGAACGGTAACCATCGACAAAGAAATGTGTATCATCTGCGTCGTAGGCGATCTTGAATGGGAAAATGTCGGCTTCGAAGCCAAAGCGCTCGATGCGATGCGCGACATACCGGTGCGAATGATTTCGTTCGGAGGAAGTAACTACAACATCTCCTTCCTCATCAGGGAATGCGATAAGAAGGCAGCGTTACAGTCCTTGAGCGATATGCTTTTCAACAACAAATAATTCCACAAATAAATAACGAGCGCTTTTACCGACACACTGATAAAAGCGCTCTTTTTTAACTAACTAAACAAGTTTTTTGAAGTATGAAAGGAATATTTCCAATCGATAAATTCCGCACTTTGCAGACACCTTTCTATTATTACGATACGAAAGTGCTGCGTGATACATTGTCGGCTATTAACCAAGAGGTTGCCAAATATCCCAGTTATTCTGTACACTATGCTGTAAAGGCAAATGCCAATCCTAAAATACTCACCATTATCCGTGAAAGCGGAATGGGAGCCGACTGTGTGAGCGGTGGAGAGGTTCGTGCCGCTATCCGTGCCGGATTTCCTGCTGATAAAATCGTTTTTGCCGGAGTAGGCAAGGCGGACTGGGAAATCAACCTCGGACTGGAATACGGTATCTTCGGTTTCAACGTCGAGTCCATCCCCGAACTGGAAGTGATAAACGAACTGGCAGCCGCCCAGAACAAAGTGGCAAATGTTGCTTTCCGTATCAACCCTGATGTAGGTGCGCATACCCATGCCAATATCACTACCGGACTTGCCGAAAACAAATTCGGTATCAGTATGCAGGATATGGACAAAGTGATAGACGTAGCACAGGAAATGAAGAATGTAAAATTTATCGGTCTTCACTTCCATATTGGATCTCAGATTCTTGATATGGGCGATTTTATCGCACTTTGCAATCGTGTCAATGAATTGCAGGATAAGCTCGAAGCCCGTCATATTCTGGTAGAGCATATCAATGTAGGTGGTGGTCTGGGCATCGACTACGGACATCCCAATCGCCAGTCCATCCCGAACTTCAAGGACTACTTCGCAACCTATGCCGGACAATTGAAACTGCGCCCTCATCAGACGTTGCATTTCGAGCTGGGTCGTGCCGTCGTTGGTCAATGCGGTTCACTGATTTCCAAAGTTCTGTATGTGAAGCAAGGAACTAAAAAGAAATTTGCCATCCTCGATGCAGGTATGACAGACTTGATCCGTCCTGCCTTGTACCAAGCATACCACAAAATGGAGAACATCACTTCCGAAGAGCCGGTTGAAGCCTATGATGTAGTAGGCCCTATCTGCGAATCGTCGGATGTTTTTGGCAAAGCAATCGACCTGAACAAAGTGAAGCGTGGTGACTTGATAGCCCTCCGTTCAGCAGGTGCATACGGAGAAATCATGGCATCCGGTTACAACTGTCGCGAGCTACCCAAAGGATACACTTCTGACGAGTTAGTGTAAAGGATATGTGAATGTAGCTTAAAAAAATAATGCACATGGAACAATATTGCCTGAAATCTGGTTACATTTGTAATGAGTTCAATCAAGAACTGCGTTAACAACTTAATAAATAAATACGATTATGATTTCAGAAAAATTACAGAATGCAATTAATGAGCAGATTACAGCAGAGATGTGGTCTGCTAACCTGTATTTGGCAATGTCTTTCTACTTTGAGAAAGAAGGTTTCTGTGGATTTGCACATTGGATGAAGAAGCAATCTCAGGAAGAATTGGATCATGCTTATACTATGGCCGGTTATATCATCAAACGTGGTGGAACTGCCAAAGTAGAAAAAATAGATGTGGTTCCTAACGGCTGGGGTACACCGCTTGAAGTGTTTGAACACGTTTACAAACACGAGTGTCATGTTTCTGCAATGGTAGACAAATTGGTGGATATCGCTGCTGCCGAAAATGACAAAGCAACTCAGGATTTCTTATGGGGATTCGTTCGTGAGCAAGTGGAAGAAGAAGCTACTGCACAGGGAATCGTTGATAAGATTAAGAAAGCGGGTGATACCGGTATCTTCTTTGTTGACTCACAGTTGGGACAACGCTAATAAACGTAACGCGTCTGAGAAAAGAAGTCTTTATATAGAGTTGTTTGGGTGAAAATCCAAACAACTTTTTTTATTTCTTGTTTTTCCCTTTTTCCATGGTCCCCAGATAAATCTCCAGCGAGCGTGTAGAAATCTGTATCTCACGGAAAGATACGCCGAGAGAAGCGATAAGCAAAATCAGAGCCAGTCCGAATACATACGCCGACAGTAATTGTAGTCCTATATAAATAAGAAACATACTCACTACACAAAGAAACAGGCTAGCGATGCCCAGTCCTTGCATGGTACGTGTCAGGTTCAATCGTTTCCGTAAGTTTTCTATTTGTGCTTCGGTGATGTCCGAAGGATTCTCTACATAGCGGTCGCGCAGTTGGCGCACGAGTTGTGCGTACGATAAGAAACGATTGGTGTATGCCAATAATATCAACGAAACGGCTGAGAAAAGCAGGGTAGGGGTAGTAAGAGTAAGTTCTTCCATATATAAATTAAAAAATCTTCCATTGTTATTGTCGTAATCCTAATTCTGAGGGATACATTAATAACAATGGAAGATATAAAAATGTTCTACTTCAATACGCCGAGTTCTTTACCCACTTTGATAAAGGCAGCGATACATTTGTCGAGATGTTCCTTCTCGTGTCCCGCAGAGATTTGTACACGGATACGTGCCTGGTCTTTCGGAACTACCGGATAATAGAATCCCGTCACATAGATACCTTCTTCCTGCATACGAGCAGCGTAAACCTGAGACAGTTTAGCGTCATACAACATCACGGCACAGATAGCGCTCTGTGTCGGCTTGATGTCAAATCCGGCAGCCGTCATCTTGTCGCGGAAGTAGTTGACGTTCTCCACAAGCTTATCGTGCAGGTCATTGCTTTCTTTCAGTATCTTGAATACTTCGAGACTTGCGCCGATGATGCCCGGAGCTAGAGAGTTGGAGAATAGATACGGACGACTGCGCTGACGCAACAGGTCGATAATCTCTTTGCGTCCGGTAGTAAATCCTCCCAGTGCACCGCCAAAAGCCTTACCCAGTGTTCCAGTGTAGATATCAACACGTCCGTGAGTCTTATACAACTCGCTTACGCCATGGCCCGTAGCACCTACCACGCCTGCAGAGTGAGATTCGTCTACCATAACCAGTGCGTCATACTTTTCAGCAAGATCGCAAATCTGATCCATCGGAGCAACGTTGCCGTCCATTGAGAACACACCGTCTGTAACAACAATGCGGAAACGCTGAGCTTGTGCTTCTTGCAGACATCTTTCCAAGTCTTTCATGTCAGCATTCGCATAACGATAACGTTTTGCCTTGCACAGGCGAACGCCGTCGATGATAGAAGCATGATTCAGAGAATCGGAGATAATGGCATCCTCATCCGTGAAGAGAGGCTCGAATACACCACCGTTCGCATCGAAGCAGGCAGCATACAAGATTGTGTCTTCCGTCTGGAAATAGTCGGAGATGGCAGCTTCCAGTTCCTTGTGTATATCTTGCGTGCCGCAGATGAAACGAACGGATGACATACCGTATCCGCGGCGATTCATCATCTCCTGTGAGGCTTTAATCAGCCGGGGATGATTGGATAGTCCCAGATAGTTGTTGGCACAGAAGTTCAGCACTTCTTTACCTTTTACTGTGATGGCAGCTTGCTGCGCACTTTCGATCAGGCGTTCTTCTTTGTAGAGCCCGGCCTCCTTAATTTCGGTCAATGTCTGACCGAGAAATTCTTTCATTTTACCGTACATAGTGTTTGATTGAATAAGTTATAATGCAAAGGACACAATTTTTATTGGAATAACAATGCCTTTTTGATTAAAATCTGAAAAAAAAGTGTTTACTTTGCGCACTATTTAAGCTTAATATTCTAAGTCAAAAGAAAAGATGAAACACATTTTGATTATTGGAGCTACCGGACAGATAGGGTCCGAGCTGACGATGGAGCTACGTAAACGCTACGGTAACACAAACGTAGTAGCAGGATATATTCCTGGCGCAGAGCCCAAAGGAGAACTGAAAGAGTCGGGACCATCAGCAATTGTTGATGTCACGAACGGTGAAATGATCGCATCAGTGGTAAAGGAGCATCACATTGATACGATTTACAATCTAGCTGCTCTACTTTCAGTGGTTGCCGAGTCGAAGCCTAAGTTGGCTTGGAAAATCGGTATCGACGGATTATGGAATGTATTGGAGGTGGCACGCGAACAAGGATGTGCAGTGTTTACTCCCAGTTCTATCGGCTCGTTTGGTGCAAGTACGCCCCACACGCTGACGCCGCAGGACACCATTCAACGTCCGCGCACCATGTATGGAGTAACCAAAGTAACGACTGAGTTGCTGAGCGATTACTACTTCAATAAGTATGGTGTAGATACCCGTGCCGTACGATTCCCGGGTATTATCTCCAACGTTACCCCTCCGGGTGGCGGAACTACCGACTATGCTGTCGACATCTACTACTCAGCCGTGAAAGGCGAGAAGTTTGTGTGCCCCATTAATAAAGGTACACTGATGGATATGATGTATATGCCGGATGCACTGAATGGAGCCATCATGCTGATGGAAGCCGATCCTGCAAAGTTGATACACCGCAATGCTTTCAACATCGCCTCCATGAGTTTCGATCCGGAGATGATTTACCAAGCTATCAAGTTCCATATGCCCGAGTTTGAAATGATTTATGATGTAGATCCTTTGAAGCAGCGCATTGCCGATAGCTGGCCGGATAGTCTGGACGATACTTGCGCTCGCGAAGAGTGGGGTTGGAAGCCTGCCTACAATTTGGAAAGCATGACGGTTGATATGCTCGAAAAGTTAAGAGAGAAACTGAAATAATGAAAAAACTAATTGCAGGGGTCATATTGCTCGGTATACTGGGTTCTTGTGGAAACAAGAAAGCTAAGATTGACCCCTTTGCATCTATTACTAAAGAGGTGGACTCCATACGGCACAAAGCCGATTCAGTCCACCTTGAGAAATTGCCGGAAGATCCGAAGCCTACACAGGCGGACGAATCTTTCGACGATTTCATTTATAATTTTGCTTCCGACGACGTGTTGCAGCGTCAGCGTGTGAAGTTTCCGTTGCCCTACTACAACGGAGACGAGAAGGTAAATGTCGAAGAATCTCACTGGAAGCACGACGACTTATTCACCAAACAGCATTATTACACGCTCCTGTTTGACAATGAAGAAGACATGGACTTGGTAGGAGACACTTCCCTCACTTCCGTGCAGGTGGAGTGGATATTCGTGAAAACACGGATGATGAAAAAGTATTATTTTGAGCGTATCAAAGGAGCATGGATATTGGAAGCCATCAATATGCGTCCCATCGAGGAAAATGAGAAGGAGAGCTTTGTCGACTTCTTCAGCCATTTTGCCACCGACAGTCTTTTCCAAAGCAAACGTGTGAGGGAGCCATTAGCTTTTGTCACTACCGACCCCGACGATGATTTTTCTGTTCTGGAAACGACTCTCGACCTTAACCAGTGGTTTGCCTTCCGGCCTGTGCTGCCTGTCGACCGTCTTTCTAACATCAATTACGGACAACGGAATGATGACGAATCGACAACCAAAATCCTTGCCTTGAAAGGAATAGGAAACGGATTCTCCAACATTCTCTATTTCCGCCGTAAGGGGGGCGAATGGGAACTGTATAAGTTCGAAGATGTAAGTATCTAGCGAATAACTAATATATAACTTATAACTATGTATTCTCTTTTATCCTACAATACATTCGGCATTGATGTCAGTGCCGACCGCTTTTTAGAATACGCTTCTGCAGAAGAGCTGAAGTCGCAAATCTTGCAAGGTGCCGTTACGACACCTTTTTTGCATATTGGGGGTGGTAGCAACCTGCTGTTTACCAAAGATTACAAAGGACTGATACTGCATTCCCGCATCGAAGGAATCGAAGTGACCGAAGAGAACAGGCAGTCTGTGTCGGTACGCGTAGGAGCAGGTGTGGTATGGGACGATTTTGTGGCATATTGCGTAGAGCACGGGTGGTATGGAGCAGAGAATCTCTCGCTCATCCCGGGAGAAGTGGGAGCCAGTGCCGTGCAGAACATCGGAGCCTATGGCGTAGAGGTGGAAGACCTCATTACGGCCGTTGAAACGGTGAACATTCAGGGGGAGGAACGTGTTTATTCTGTTGAAGAATGTGGATATGCTTATCGCGACAGTATCTTCAAGCGTCCTGAGAATAAGTCGGTGTTTGTCACCTACGTCCGTTTCCGGTTGAGCAAGGAAGAACATTATACATTGGATTATGGAACCATTCGTCAGGAGTTGGAGAAATATCCTGCATTGACGCTGCCCGTCGTACGGGAAATAATAATTGATATCCGCAAGAGCAAGCTGCCCGACCCGAAAGTGGCGGGCAATGCCGGAAGTTTCTTTATGAACCCCATCGTCCCGAGAGAGAAGTTGGAAGCTCTGCAGCAGGATTATCCACGGATACCCTTCTATGAACTACCCGACGGCAGAGTGAAGATACCGGCAGGATGGATGATAGACCAATGCGGATGGAAAGGGAAATCTCTTGGTCCGGCAGCAGTGCACGATAAGCAAGCCTTGGTTCTGGTCAATCGCGGAGGAGCAAAAGGTAGTGATATAATTGCACTTTCAGATGCGGTGCGGGCGTCCGTCCGCGAGAAGTTCGGCATCGATATACATCCGGAAGTAAACTTTGTGTGATGAAAATGAAAATAAGAATACTAGGAAGCGGAACATCGACAGGAGTCCCCCAGATTGGCTGTACGTGCCCGGTCTGTACTTCTGCCGACCCGAAAGATAACCGTTTGCGTGCCTCTGCCATTGTTGAGACGGAGGATGCGCGGATACTGATAGATTGCGGTCCCGATTTTCGGGCGCAGGTGTTGCATCTCCCTTTCGAGAAGATAGACGGCGTGCTCATCTCCCACGAACATTACGACCATGTGGGCGGATTGGACGATTTGCGTCCGTTCTGCCAGTTCGGTTCGGTGCCCATCTATGCCGAAGAGTGTGTGGCTCGCGCTTTGCGCACACGTATGCCCTATTGCTTCGTGGACCATCGCTATCCCGGCGTTCCCGATATCCCTTTGCAGGAAATATCGGCGGGTAGGAGTTTCATGATAAATCATACGGAAGTGATGCCCTTGCGTGTGATGCACGGGCGTCTGCCGATACTGGGCTATCGCATCGGAAAGATAGGTTATATCACCGATATGTTGTCCATGCCCGACGAATCGTATGAACAATTGGCGGGAATAGATGTTCTGATAATAAATGCACTACGTATTGCCCCGCATCCCACCCATCAGAATTTGGAGGAAGCATTGGCGGTGTCGCAGCGCATTCAGTCAAAGAGAACCTACTTTATACACATGAGCCACGATATGGGCTTCCATGCTGAAGTAGAGCGGAAACTTCCTGAGAATATTCATCTGGCATATGACGGATTGGAAATCAATCTTTAATTGTCGGAGAAATATTTAGCAAAAGTTTTGTTTTCTTTGTAGAAATTATTATTTTTGCATTTAGCCGATAAACAACGAATATTATGAAACTTCGTACGATAGTGAAAATAGCAGCCACTTCTTCTGTTGTACTTCTGTGCGCAGGTTTCGCGTTGTACTCTTTTTTTGGATTGTCGGGAGCCAAAGAAAAGAACGATTTCGACCTTTATGAGCTAGTCCCGTCCTCTGTCGCTGCGGTATTTGTCACCGATGACGTGATGGAGTTTGTAGAAGAAATTGACGGGCTGACTTGTAGCAAAAACAATCAGTACCTCCATGTGTCCAAGCTCTTTTCCAATCTGAAACAGTCACTCTATACGCTTCTTGATGATGCTCCGCATGGATTGAGCCATCAGATGAACCAGATGCTTATCAGCTTTCATAAGCCCGATAATATACGGAATCAGGTACTTTATTGCAGATTGGCGGAAGGCGACCGTGAGCTAATCAATAGTTTCGAGCAAAAATACATATCCTCTCTCTATCCTCCCAAGACTTCCAGTTATCGGGGGGAAGAAATAACCATCTATCCCATGGCGGACGGAGACTTTCTGGCTTGCTATCTCACACCTGAATTTATAGCATTGAGCTATCAGAAGAAATTGATAGAAGATGTAATCGATGCCCGCAAGGGTGGGCAGTCGTTGGCGGACGACCCTACCTTCACGGAGACGCGGACTCCGAAAAAGAGCGCTGCCACTGCTTCTGTCTATGCCCGTATGGACGGGATGATAGGATGGACGGAATTTGACATGAAGCTCAAAGACGATTTTATTTATTTCTCCGGCATCAGCCATGCGGCCGATAGTTGTTTTACGTTTATCAATTTGCTTCAGCAGCAGGAGTCTGTCAAGGGATTTCCGGGAGAGACGCTGCCTTCCACTGCCTTCTACTTTAGTAAGCAAGGCATAACGGACTGGACATCTTTGTTTACTTACGGCAGTATGCAGGAATACGCTGCGGCGGACAGAACGGGTGAAGTGATGGAAAGGGATAAGGAATTGTCGCGTTATCTGATGGAGAATGCGGGGCCTGATTTGATAGCTTGCCTGTTTCAGCGGGAAGACACGGTGCAGGGGGCAGCAGCCGTACTTAGCTTGTCGGTGGCGGACGTCACGGAGGCGGAAAGAGTGTTGCGCTCGCTTGTCAAAACGGCTCCGGAGGAGGAGGGAATGAGAAAAACGCCCCGTATAACTTTTTGTTATACTGCCAACAAGGCATACCCTGTCTACCGACTGCCTCAAACAACGTTGTTTACGCAACTAACTAGTTTTGCTCAGCCCACATTGCGCGTTTATGCCACATTTTATGGCGGACGTTTACTGCTTGCGCCGGATGAAGACAGTTTATCCCGTTACATTCACCAGTTGGAAAAAGGGGAAGTACTCACCGGAGCAGTAGCCTATCGGGCGGGGATGGATAGTCTGTCCGATTCTTGCCAACTGATGCTGATGGCAGATTTCGACCAGGTGCTCGGACAGTCGGAAAGTCAGGTCAGTTTTGTGCCCGATTTCTTCTTGCGCAATGATGACTTTTTCCGTAATTTCATACTTTTTGCCCAGTTCACTTGTGCGGATGGAGTGGTGTATCCGAACATCGTTTTGAAGTATAAAACCGAATGAAAAACGGGCTGGAAACCGGATGAAAAAAGAGGGTGCATTTTGTGGAAAACTAGGCAAAAACAGTGCGCGAAAAACAGTGCATTTTTTGCATTCTAAAAACCTCTGAAACGCCTTCTGGCAGGGCGCGAAAACCGAACGATAACCGAACGATAACCCAATAGAAGAGAAGAGAGAAGAAGAGAACAAGAATACTAATAACAACATTATTAGTATTGGGTGGATTGAAGCTGTTGCTTTTGGGAGGATTGAAGCTGCTGCTGTTGCTTCGTTTTTCGCCACCCCAAAGGCTACTTCCACCAATCTGCGGAGATATTTCTTTAAGCCCGCTGCCCACTGCCGCCAAGGCGTAGGGAGAATCTGCTTTAGCCCGTGGCGCAAAGCTGCCGAAGTGGGGGCATAAAAAACTCCCGATGGAAACCGTTTCCACCGGGAGTTTTTTATAAATATCACGAATCGTGGTTCTCGTTTTTAGAAAGGCAGGTCGTCTTTAGCGTCGCCCGGAGTGAAATCCGGAGTAGCCGACGGAGCCGGAGGAGGAACAGCAGCACCGGTAGCCATTGGTGCGCCAGCGCCCACACGCTCTACTTTCCATGCGCGGATACTGTTGAACCAGCGATCTTGCCACTGGCGGGCATCGACGTCGAAAGATACGGTCAGTTCTTCTCCCATCTGGATGTTGAACTGCTCGATTTTGTCAGCGCCAAACACGTCGAAACACATTTTACGCGGATATTGGTCGTGGTTTTCGATAACGAACTCTTGAGATTTCCACTCGTTGCCGCTAGTCTTTGAAACTCCGCCTCTCGGGGGGAGGATAGCGATGATTTTTCCTGTAAATTCCATTGCAATAATTTTAAATTCTGCGGCGAAGTTACAATTTTTTAGTAATATCCACCGCACAAAGCCTGTTTTTTTCTTTTGTTTTATTGGGCGACCCGAATCTTTTTTCGTAACTTTGTGCGATAGAACATTTAAAACTTAAATACACGAAAATATATGAAATTTATCGTTTCAAGTACTGCTCTTTCCAGCCATTTACAGGCCATCAGCCGTGTGATTAATTCAAAAAATGCGCTGCCTATTCTCGATTGTTTCCTCTTCGAACTGGAAGACGGAACTTTGTCTGTGACTGTATCCGACAGTGAGACAACGATGGTTACCACCGTAGAAGTGAATGAAAGCGACGCAAACGGACGTTTTGCCGTAGTAGCGAAAACGTTGCTCGATGCACTGAAAGAAATCCCGGAACAACCACTCTCATTCGAGATTAACCCGGATAATTACGAAATCACGGTGCAGTATCAGAACGGAAAATATAGCCTGATGGGTCAGAACGCGGATGAGTTTCCGCAATCGGCTGTGTTGGGTGAAAGTGCAGTCCGCGTAGAGATGGATGCGGATGTATTGCTGAACGGCATCAACCGTTCGGTGTTTGCCACTGCCGACGACGAGCTTCGTCCGGTGATGAACGGTATTTATTTCGATATTACGACAGAAGACATCACAATGGTTGCTTCGGACGGTCATAAACTGGTGCGCTGCAAGACATTATCCGCCAAAGGCAACGAGCGTGCAGCATTTATTCTTCCAAAAAAACCGGCTACGTTGCTCAAAAACCTTCTTCCCAAAGAACAGGGTACGGTGACTATCGAATTTGACGAACGCAACGCCGTTTTCATGCTCGAAAAGTACCGCATGGTTTGTCGTCTGATTGAAGGACGTTACCCCAACTACAACTCCGTAATCCCGCAAAACAATCCGCATAAGCTGACCGTAGACCGTCAGCAATTGATGGGAGCTTTGCGCCGTGTGTCCATCTTCTCGTCACAAGCCAGCAGTTTGATAAAACTCCGTATGCAGGAGAATCAAATCGTGATTTCCGCACAGGACATCGACTTCTCCACTTCTGCCGAAGAAACACAAGTTTGCCAATACGCCGGCGCTGCCATGAGCATCGGATTCAAGTCTACCTTCCTCATCGACATTCTGAACAATATCTCCGCCGATGAAGTAGTTATCGAACTTGCCGATCCTTCCCGTGCAGGCGTTGTCATTCCGGTGGAGCAGGAAGAGAACGAAGACTTGCTGATGCTGCTGATGCCGATGATGTTGAATGACTAATCAAAATTCACTAGTTCACCACAGATTACACGGATTAACACAGATTTTGAATTCTTTTTGAATCCTATTTTATCTGTGTCAATCTGTGTAATCTGTGGTGAAAAAACATAATTTACAATGAAATTAAACTTGAAAAACCCCATCGTCTTTTTCGATCTTGAGACGACAGGAACCAATATCAACACAGACCGAATCGTTGAAATCTGCTATCTGAAAGTTTATCCAAACGGAAACGAAGAAGCGAAAACATTGCGCATCAACCCCGAAATGCATATCCCCGAAGCATCCTCTGCCATACATGGCATTTATGATGCCGACGTTGCCGATTGCCCCACTTTCAAAGAAGTGGCAAAGAACATTGCCCGCGACATCGAAGGATGCGACTTGGCAGGATTCAACTCCAACCGTTTCGATATCCCTGTGCTGGCAGAAGAATTTCTGCGTTCCGGGGTAGATATCGACATGACGAAGCGCAAGTTCGTTGACGTGCAAGTAATCTTCCACAAGATGGAACAACGCACCCTTTCGGCAGCCTACAAGTTCTATTGCGAGAAGAACCTCGAAGACGCACATACTGCCGAGGCAGATACACGGGCTACCTACGAGGTGCTGAAATCGCAACTCGACCGCTATCCGGACCTTCAGAACGACATCGCTTACCTGGCAGAATATTCAAGCTTCGGCAAGAATGTAGACTTTGCAGGACGCATGGTGTACGACGATAACGGAGTAGAAATATTCAATTTCGGAAAGTATAAAGGAATGTCTGTAGCCGAGGTTTTGAAGAAAGATCCCGGATACTACAGTTGGATACTAAATAGTGACTTTACACTGAACACGAAGGCGATGCTGACCAAGATTCGCTTGCGTGAAATGAGTAATTTGATTACAAAATAATGCTAAAAGGAAAAAAGATAATTCTTGGAATTACCGGCAGTATTGCCGCATATAAGGCTTGCTACATCATCCGCGGACTGATAAAACAGGGCGCGGAAGTGCAGGTCGTCATCACTCCGGCGGGAAAAGAATTTATTACTCCCATCACCCTTTCGGCTTTGACCAGCAAACCGGTCATCAGCGACTTCTTTGCCCAGCGCGACGGTACGTGGAACAGCCACGTCGACCTCGGACTGTGGGCGGATGCCATGCTGATTGCACCCGCCACCGCTTCTACCATCGGAAAGATGGCGAACGGAATAGCCGATAATATGCTGATAACGACGTATCTATCGGCAAAAGCCCCCGTATTCGTGGCTCCGGCTATGGACCTCGATATGTATGCCCATCCTTCCACGCAGAAGAATCTGGATACATTGCGGTCCTACGGCAATCACATCATTGAGCCGGGCACGGGAGAACTTGCCAGCCATCTGGTAGGAAAAGGACGTATGGAGGAACCGGAAAACATTATCCGTGTGCTCGACGAATACTTTTCTGCAAGCTGTGAACTGAAAGACAAGCGGATTGTGATAACCGCCGGACCGACCTTTGAAAAGATTGATCCCGTTCGTTTCATCGGCAACTATTCTTCCGGAAAGATGGGCTTTGCCTTGGCCGAAGAGTGTGCCCGCCGTGGAGCACGGGTGACGCTGGTGGCAGGTCCTGTACATCTCAGCACGCAGCATTCGCGCATCACTCGCATCGATGTGGAGTCTGCCGAAGAAATGTATGAAGCGGCAGAGCGCAATTTTTCTCAAGCTGATGCAGCTATTCTATGCGCGGCAGTGGCGGATTACCGTCCGGCAACGATGGCGGAGAAGAAGATAAAGCGGGAAAAAGAGCAAGAACTTACACTGCCACTCAAGGCAACACGAGATATTGCTGCCAGCTTGGGAGCAATCAAAAAGGAGCGCCAATGTCTGGTAGGCTTTGCCCTCGAAACCGACAACGAACAGCAGAATGCCGAAGGAAAGCTCGAACGGAAGAACTTCGACTTCATCGTGCTCAACTCGCTGAAGGACGAAGGAGCCGGCTTCCGTCACGATACCAATAAGATAAGTATCATCGACCGGAACGGTCGCAAGGACTATCCGCTGAAACCGAAAACGGAAGTAGCCGCCGACATCATCGACCGCCTGTGTGATGAAATGAAACTCTCAACTCTCAACTCTTAACTTTCAACTTATCCAAATGTTACGTTCACTATACATTCAGAATTACGCATTGATAGAGAAACTGGATATCAGTTTTGAAACAGGTTTTTCCGTTATAACAGGTGAAACGGGAGCCGGAAAGTCTATTATTCTGGGAGCCATCGGTCTGTTGCTCGGTCAGCGGGCGGATGTGAAAGCCATTCGTCGTGGCGCTTCAAAGTGTGTGATAGAAGCGCGTTTTGATATATCCGCCTACGGTATGCGCCCGTTTTTTGAAGAAAACGAGCTGGAGTATGACGAAGAAGAGTGTATTCTTCGCCGCGAAGTGCAGGCATCCGGCAAGAGCAGGGCGTTTATCAATGACACGCCCGCTTCCTTGGCTCAGGTCAAAGAGCTGGGCGAACAGTTGATTGATGTGCATTCGCAGCATCAGAATCTGTTGCTCAATAAAGAAGGATTCCAGTTGAATGTGCTCGATATATTGGCGCACAACGATGCGGCAATCGAGAAATATCATGCGTGCTATAACGAGTGGAAGAAGATTGAGCACGAACTCTCCGAACTGATGGCGCTTGCCGAGAAAAGCCGTTCGGATGAAGACTTCATCCGTTTCCAGTTGGAGCAGCTCGAAGAAGCCCAGTTGGTAGAGGGCGAGCAGGACGAACTGGAACAGGAGTCGGAAGTGCTGAGCCATTCGGAAGAAATTAAAGCCGGATTGTACCGGATCGAGCAGTCGTTTTTCTCCGACGAGGGCGGCTTGCTTTCCTATCTGAAGGATAATCTCAACACCCTGAACAGTCTGCAAAAAGTATATCAACCCGCCAAGGAGCTTGCCGAGCGTATGGAGAGCGCCTATATCGAATTGAAAGATATTTCTCAGGAAGTCTCTTCGCAGGGAGAGTCTGTCGAGTTCAATCCTGTCCGTTTGGAAGAGGTGAATAATCGGTTGAACCTGATTTATTCACTGCAACAGAAGCATCGGGTGCAGACGCTTGAGGAACTGATGGCATTGGCGGAGGAATACCGCGTAAAGCTGTCCGACATAACTTCTTACGATGAACGCATTGAAGAACTGACCGCACGCAAGGAAGAACAATACAACTTGGTGAAACAGCAAGCGGCAGTACTCACCAAAGCCCGTGCGGCGGCTGCCAGCGAGGTAGAAAAGCAGTTGGCTGCCCGATTGGTTCCGCTGGGGATGCCCAATGTTCGTTTTCAAGTAGAGATGGGGATGAAGAAAGAACCCGGAATACAGGGAGAAGATACCGTCAACTTTCTGTTCTCCGCCAACAAAAACGGCACGTTGCAGAACATCTCTTCCGTAGCTTCGGGAGGTGAAATAGCGCGTGTCATGCTTTCCATCAAGGCTATGATAGCCGGAGCCGTGAAGCTGCCCACCATCGTATTCGATGAAATAGACACCGGAGTTTCCGGTGAGATTGCCGACCGCATGGCAGACATGATGCAGGAGATGGGCGACCGCAACCGTCAGGTAATCAGCATCACCCACCTGCCACAGATTGCCGCTCGCGGACGTGCGCATTATAAAGTATATAAGAAAGACAGCGATACGGAAACCAACAGCCACATCCGCCGTCTCACCGATGAAGAACGAGTGGAGGAAATAGCCCATATGCTCAGTGGCGCTACGCTGACCGAAGCAGCGCTGAGCAATGCCAAGTCCCTGCTCACCCGTAACTAGTAATTTGTAAACAGAAAATAGTAAAATGCTTGATAAAAGTGAAATGATTTTCGGCGTTCGTGCCGTGATAGAGGCCATTCAGGCTGGTAAAGAGATAGACAAAATCCTCGTGAAGAAAGACATCCAAAGTGATCTTTCCAAGGAACTTTTTGCAGCCTTGAAAGGTACGCTGATACCTGTTCAGCGTGTTCCGGTAGAGCGTATCAACCGCGTCACCCGGAAGAATCACCAAGGCGTGATAGCCTTCATTTCTTCTGTCACCTATCAAAAGACGGAAGACCTTGTTCCTTTCTTGTTCGAACAGGGAAAGAATCCGTTCTTTGTGATGCTCGACGGAGTGACCGATGTACGCAATTTCGGTGCGATAGCCCGTACCTGCGAATGCGCAGCTGTAGATGCAGTAATTATCCCCGTTCGCGGTGGAGCTGCGGTCAATGCCGATGCTGTCAAGACCTCTGCGGGAGCATTGCACACTCTTCCCGTGTGTCGCGAGCAGAGCCTGCACAATACTTTGAAGTACCTCAAAGATAGTGGTTTCCGCATTGTTGCCGCTACCGAAAAGGGCGATTACGAATATTCAAAAGCCGACTATACCGGACCGCTCTGCATCATTATGGGAGCCGAGGATACGGGAGTCTCTTACGATAACCTGGCGCTTTGCGACGAATGGGTGAAGATACCGATGTTGGGAACCATCGAATCGCTGAATGTATCTGTGGCTGCCGGTATCTTGATTTACGAAGCTGTGAAACAAAGAAATTAGTAATTATTCAATTTGCCAATTTGCTAATATGCCAATGGGTTGCGCGATGTTGAGCATCCCAATTGGCATATTGGCAGATTGATAAATTAGCAAATTATTTGATATGAAGAAGATTTTAATCCTACCTTTCTTGCTATTCTTTCTCTTACAGGGAAGCATGGCACAAACCCCAAAATGGGTGGAGAAGGCGAAACGCGCTGTCTTCTCTGTGGTGACTTATGACAAGAACGACAAAATGCTCAACACCGGAAACGGATTTTTCGTGTCCGAAGACGGCTTGGCATTGTCAGACTATAGCCTTTTCAAAGGGGCCGAACGCGCTGAGGTTATCACGGCGGATGGCAAGAAGATGCCTGTTAGCTCGATATTGGGAGCGGATGATATGTACGATGTTATCAAGTTCCGCGTAGCCATTACCGAAAAGAAAGTACCTGCGCTAGTGGTGGCAACCACTGCTCCGGCGGTAGGCTCGGATGTGTGGATGCTTCCTTATTCTACGCAGAAAAGCATTGCTTGTGAGTCCGGCAAGGTGAAAGAAGTTTCCAAGATAGCCGGAGAATATCATTACTACACACTGGGGATGCAGATGAAAGATAAGATGGTGAGCTGTCCGGTGATGAATGTGGAAGGTCAGGTATTCGGCATTTCGCAGAAGTCCTCCGGAGCAGATACGGTGAATACTTGCTATGCAGCAGGAGCCGCTTTTGCGATGTCGCAGAAAATCAATGCGCTTTCTTTGGGAGATGCTACGCTGAAGAGTATCGGCATACGCAAAGGATTGCCCGATGAAGAAGATCAGGCATTGGTCTATTTGTTCATGGCGTCTTCGCAGATGGCGGCAGACGATTACGGGCAGTTGCTCGATGATTTTATCCGTCAGTATCCTACTAGTTCGGAGGGATATCTTCGTCGTGCTACCTATTATATAGCTAAATCGCAGGACGATCAATCTTGGCTCGATAAGGCTACCGATGAACTGAATCAGGCATTGAAGGTATCTCAGAAAAAGGACGATGTGTATTATAATATTGCTAAGTTGATGCACGCTTATCAGTTGTCGAAGCCGGAAAAGACATATAAGGACTGGACGTACGACAATGCTTTGAAGAATGTTCGAGAGGCAATTGCTATCGATCCGTTGCCTATATATACTCAGTTGGAAGGAGATATATTGTTTGCCAAGCAAGATTATGCCGGCGCATTGGCTGCTTATGAGAAGGTGAATGCAAGCAATCTTGCTTCCCCTGCCAGTTTCTTTAGTGCTGCCAAGACCAAAGAGTTGATGCAAGCCGATCCGAAGGAGATTCTAGTATTGATGGATAGTTGCATTGCCCGTTGCCCGCAGCCGCTCACTGCCGATTTCGCTCCTTATGTGCTCGAACGTGCACAGATGAATATGAATGCCAATCAGGCACGCAATGCCCTGCTCGATTATGATGCGTATTTCAAGGCAGTCAACGGACAGGTGAATGACATATTCTACTATTATCGCGAACAAGCCGCATTGAAGGGTCGCCAGTATCAGCGTGCATTGGATGATATCGCCAAAGCCGTCGAACTGAACCCCACCGACCTGACTTATCAGGCAGAACAGGCGGTAGTCAATCTTCGTGTAGGGCGTTATGATGAAGCCATTCAGATTCTGAATACGTTGCTCAAAGCCGATCCGAAGTATGGCGAAGCCTATCGTTTGTTAGGGCTTTGTCAGATTCAGCAGAAAAAGACGGATGAAGCTTGTGGCAACTTTAAGAAAGCGAAAGAACTGGGCGATCAGAATGTGGACGATCTGATAACGAAGTATTGCAAATAAAAAGGATATAGTTTCAGATAACTCTTATGTATCATTTGTTATTGCTTTATTTGTAGCCTTCTATCCTAAGCTAATAAATAATGAATCCCTGCCAACTTTCTCAGTCGACAGGGATTCCTCGTTTTGGGGATGTTCTTTTGAATTCTCTCTCTTAATTAATCTTTCCCCACTTCACTTGTTAAGCTCAGGTTGTAGGTCTTAAATGATATTTGGTTTGATACTTTTTTACTAGCTTTTATATACTAAATACAGAGAAAACAGAAATACTGCATCATCATAATTATTTTTTTAGGAAATGTATGAAAAAAGATCGATTTACAATTTTGTGGAACGCATTCGCTCATGTTTAGTAGTATAAATCGTGATGTCTATTATTCAATGTGCAGAAGCCTTGAATTTAGACAATAGAAAATATGGAGCATGAGAGTGAGAT
>NZ_URFY01000060.1 GCF_900547205.1 uncultured Bacteroides sp. | reverse complement strand
AGTATAATAAGGAAGATATTTTAAGACTAATAAAAGGGATACCTGTGGAAATAAGGGAGGTATCCCCTTTTCTAAGAAAACAGAGATTTGAAAGATATACTTTCACAAGCATAATCTTCAGTCTGTTTCTTAGTATATTATTTCTTTTAAAGGATTAATTGTCCCATTTCATATTTAGTAAAGAGAAGGCATCTCTTGTCTCATTAAGATTTAAGATGCCTTCAATTTATGAATCTGAGAATTCAGATTACTTCGTCACTTTAACATAGATAGGAGCAGATGTTACTTTACCCCACTTGTCAGTGATCTTAACTTTTAATTCACAAACTGGAGGAGTTTGGATTCCTGTAGCAGAAGCATTCTTAGATATTGTTGCAGCATTAACCTTATTCGCTACCTTAAATTCAGTAGGTTGCAGATATGTTTTCGCATTATCATCTGCCAATTCAATTTCAACCTTTGTTATTCTCTCATCACTGAAATCATAACTAGTTCCATAAACAAGTTTTTTAGTAAACTCACTTTCTAAGATTGTAACAGAAGTTCCACCATCAACTTCGAACGGATTGTCTTTAGTTCCAATAACCTTTTTATTTTTATCCAGTTTTGCGTATGCAAATTCACCTTCAAAGATTTCAGATTTTACAGTCAATTGAATCTTATCAACAATGGCATTCAGACGAGGATTACCAAACGGTGCATAAGTCACAGTAATATCACGTTCCGTATAGACACCACCAAATGCATCAAAAGGTTTAACATTAATGACACCACTATGTGCTACATCAGACAACCATTTATCTGCAATCACTTCCTTACCATCGACTTTCTTAGTTGGTCGTACTTCACTAAATGTAACAAAATCATTAGTAGTATTCTCACCTTCAAGGATAGAACCAACTTGATACAAAGAATAAAGATCGTAAGATATTACTTTCGGATCTGTATCTTTATCGTATACCTTACCATAAGCAGTTGCTTTATCACCGTCAAAGTAAGAGCTTGCGCGTTTGAATGAGAACAAATCATTATTCTGCTGAACAATAATCTTGAATGTAGTTTCATACAAGAATTCGTTCTTCAAAGCCGGAGTTGCTTTCGCATTCCTGAATTTAACTGTAGCATTATGAGGTACGGCAGCAACTGTTGCTTTATCAAATGTAGCTTTAATCACATATTTAGTAATATCTTTACTAGTCAAATCTGCAACTTCTTTACCTTTTGCATTCAGACCTTTCAAAGCCAAAGTAATACCGTTTTCGTATTCCAAATCTTTCTTTCCGTTGATTGTTACCTTGCCATCAGTATAAACTAATTTCGTGTCGATAGGACCAGCAGCAGCAGTAAGATCAACATTATCTCTAATTACATCAACAGAAGGACCAACAATATCAGAAGTAGCTGTAAGTGTTTTAGCATTTACAACCCAAGTCATATCATTAATTTCGGCTTTTTCTGTTACATAGGTAAATGTTATAGTCAATGTAGCTGCATTGTCAGCTTCATAAGTCTTTCCGTCTGTAGCAAGATAGTTAAACTTAACATCCAGAGTACCAGCTTTATTTGCTTTAATAGTGTTATTAACTTTATCAAATGTTGCATCAACTGCCTTGAGGTCAGCATCAGCCACTGTATAATAATAAGCAACTACTTTACCTAGGTCATCACCGATCAATTCATCCAATTTATAGGTCTCGTTGATTGGTTTCTCGCTAGTATATGCAGCTTTAAGCTGTTGTGCTTCTTTCTTAACCTCAACTTTCACACCGTACTGAGAAATGATATCATTATTCCATGCATCTTTTGTAGTAAGTGCATAAACAGTACTTGCATCCAAAGCTGTCAGTTCCTTATCAGTTACTCCACTAGCAAAATCAAGAGTCAAATCGTAAACGCCCTTATTTGCAGTAGCTTTAGGTGCATCTGCACGAGTCAAAGCCTTTTCACTAACATTATCTGCAATATTAGAGACAACGAAACTTGTATTCCCTTTTGAATCTGTTAAGCCGATTTTATAAGCTTGAATATCAGCAGCTGACAAATTTACAGGATTGATCATTGCATGAATCATGCTACCACCTCTTGCGATAAGCATATCATCTTTCTTCTTAAATTTATCAATTCCATTAAATTTAATGTCGCTTCCAGCCACACCATAATATAAGGTAGCACTAGCCTCAGCAGAAGCTACATCCACAGAACCATCGGATTTTACACCCAGCACGGTCAAACTTGTGATGCGAGCAGACTTCGGCAAAGAAACTTTTTCCCATTTTTTAGTTTCTTTATTGAGAACGTTCAATACCCAAACTAAAGGATTAGCAGGATCTTCTGATATATACATATCAGCAGCAGCCTTTATGTCAGTTTCCTCAGGTTTACCTGTTTCAGCATTCCAAACAATCCAGAAGCCATTTTCTGAAATCTGTGGAGCGTATCCAGCTGGACCCGGTTCACCCTTACCTACATCACCGTTCTTTCCTTCAGCACAAATACCAATGTCAGTGCCATTGATAATCCAGTTTTTAGTCACAGGATCAGTCGTAATTGTTGCTGCTTTACCCTGTTCACCATCCTTACCACTTTTGATAGTATAGCTCTTACCATCGTTGAAAGTAATCTTAAAACCATCTTCGCCAATAGGATCTACGCTTGTTACCCATTTACCTGCATCCACAAATTCCTGCAACTTGGCAATGCTAGCTTTGTTTGCGTCAATCTGCGTCTGCAGATTGTCGATGTCATCATCGTAGTCCTTACAGCCTACATAGGTGACAGTAGAAAGTGTCAACGCCCCGAGGAACATCACTTTTACAAATTTTCTTTTCATAACTACTTAAAAATTACATTAATAATATATTATTAAACACTAAGTTTCAATAATGGAATGCCCGTTACTTTGTAGGTAACGGATAAACCTTTGTTCCTGCTCTTCTGGAGTAGTCAATACTGAAAAATGATTCGTTTAGTCATGAAACTTTTTAACCCCTGCTTCCGATAAGCAGCAGAGGGGAGGGAAATCTTTTGCATAAATTAGTAGTTAACAAAGCCCTAATACAAAGAATCCACGTGTTTTATCTGTCTTACTTCCTATTTTGAGTACTTTATTCGAAAAAATGTTTGATTTAGTTTGGATGTTTTAATAAATATGCTCATATTTGCACCGGAATTTATCCCCGTTACCTACAAAGTAACAGCTTTAATTTCAAACGTTTACCCCCATCACAGAGTGTTTCACAAAATCAAGAACCTGTTTATTAGCTTCATCGATTTTCTTATTCCGAAAAGGTTTGAGATACGTTTCGGTCACGGTGATGGACGAATGTCCCATCGCTTCGGAAATGATGCCCGGATGAATTTCACAATAATAAGCTGTAGTAGCCCATGTATGACGAGCAGTATACGAACTCAACTTATCTCCCAACCCCAGCAATTCACCAAGCAGCATCAACTGTTGGTTAAAGCTGCGCAATGCCAGCTGATATTCATGATAAGCTTCCTTCGTCCCCTCATGGCTTTTCAACAACGGAAACAGATAAGGAGAAGAACTGTCACGATTCATATGTTTCTTTATCAGAATCATCGCTTCGGGAGTCAGCGTTACCGACAAAGGACGACCGGTCTTACGTCTTTGATAGGTGATTACATTATCATGCAAATCACTCTTACGCAAATACGCTAAGTCAACGAATGGCATACCGCGAAGCGAAAACATAAGAATAAACATCTCCTGAGCCTTACGTAAAGACGAAGACCCACCGGAAGAATCGGGCAATAGCGTAAATACCTTCTTCATATCCTCATCTCCCAAAGCCCGTTTACGATCGGCACGTGTCCCGGTGTAAATAGTACGGAATAGATGGGGCACATAGAGTGCTTTACGAATATCGACGGCACGATTGTATACCGCACGAAAGGTGCGCAAATAAGTGGAAACCGTGTTCCAACTACATCCACGACCACGAAGATAAATCTCAAACCCTTTTAACCACTCCGGACTTACATCATTAAAGAAGAAATCCTCTTTCCCACGATAAGCAATAATGGCATTCAGACTGCTGCGGTAAACATGAGCAGTACCAAAGTTTCCCTCCATCTGTAGCCCACAAGCTACTTGCTTCATAAATGTCAGTACTTTCAACATTTCAGAATTTTATTAAGAATTAGACGATAAATATACAAGTTATCCAAGTACTGAACAAATTGGAGGCGAGAAGGATTTGGAAAGAGTTATAGGTAGAATAGAGAATAAAGCATATCTATACTAAAGAACAAATTTATCGTAAAATTCAAATATATCCATTACATCAATACCAGGTTTATTACTTTGCAACTGCCTGATTCTTGTTCTACACTGTTCCACCTTCTTGGTTTGAAATAATAGAATTATCTTCTCATGAACAGGCATATATTGATAGAACAAAGGTTTTGTATATTCGAATTTCGCTTTCACATCACGTAAGAATGATGAATTTATTTTGTTTGTCTCTACCTTGAATTTTGCATCTGCCAATAGAAAGTTCTTATTGGTCATTAGTGAAACAAAATCCACTGTCGGTCTTAAATTACGATGTTCTCTACCAGCTTGTTCTATCTCCCATTTATCGACATCGATAACTAAAATACATTTCTCACATTGAGGGATATTACCTGAAAAACCTTCACGTTTCAGTAAATCTGCCAAACTTACATAATGAGAAGAGAAAAGTCTCACAAATTCATTGGAAAGAAGTTGTGAATCCATAGAGATACATTTGCACCCGGAATTAGTCATACATCCCATATTCGTCGAGCTTATCAAAAGATTTGTTGAAAGACTTAAAAATCGGATCAATATCCAGCTTTAAGTCACGATAAGTATATTCATGAGGAGCATCTTCTGAATCTTCTGCCAAGTAAAAGTTCAAACTGTCTTGCACTTCCTCTTTAGCAGCAATATATCGAATGGCACTAACCATATCAGTGCTGTGACTGGCGATAAAGAATTTCATTCCGATTTCTTTATGGAGCATGACAATCATTCGCGCATACTCTACAATCCATTGAGGATGTAAATGCGCTTCCGGTTCATCTATAATCAACAATGTGTCTTTTTGAAGAAAACCGTTTTTCAACAAAAGCTGTAATATAGAGAATGATTTGATTCCCGTTGCACAATCCTTCAAATCAAAAATTTTACCGTCATCCCGCCTATAAGACAATTTAGAGTTACGAATACCATCTTCCTCAACCATTGACTCACCATTTATTATCTGAGAAAGATTCTTATTTAAAGATAAACTTCCGTCAATATGTAAGTCGTTGTTCAACAAATCCATTAAATTCTTCCAATAATCTTTTTCTCTACCATTTGCGAACTGATTTCCCACAATCATCGGGGTATCAATATAAGCCACTCTTTTTATATAGTGGAGTATAGGGACATCACTTGTATTATTCCCAGCAAAAGGAACACCATATTCACAAATAGTCCATTTCTCGGGTAAAGCCCTTTTCATATAGAATGATAAATAATCTTCCAGCAATTCATAGTCTCTTTGTTCCAATTCCGCTAATGCACTCATGAATGAGACTTCAATATGATTATAAAAGATGTCTAATAATTTATCTAAATCATTTTGCGATTTATCTTGTAGCGTATCCCTTATGATCCGAATGACACGTTTTAATGAATTTTGACCATCATTGCTCTCCACTTCATTTACAATATCTCTGTAAGACAAGAATCGTGAAAACAACTGTTTTATATACCGCAAACAACAATCTATATCTTTCACAGAAGCATGGTATATATCATAAAAATCACCACCATCGGGTATTACATATTTAATTTCATGCTCAATTTGTTTCAAAGCATTTGTATAACAAGATAAATTTTGATTCAAAATATAATTTGCTATTTCCTCATACGCATTCGCGTAATAAAACGAATAGTAAAGTAATTGCGACAAACTACTCTTCCCGCAACCATTAATGCCGGAAACCACCGTTATTCCATTCAATGTTATATCCGCCTTCTTTACAGCTTTAAAATTCTCAACCGACAGTTCTACTATTTTATCCATATAGATATGTTCTATTATATAGGTGACTCGCAAAGATAATAAACAAAAAGAGAATCTTTTATGTTTCCACCAAGTTAATAACAAAAAAGTCGCCTTCGGACTTCCGAAAGCGACTTTCATATTTTACCAGGGGAAAATGGAATTACATCATCCCGCCCATGCCTCCCATTCCGGGAGCGCCCATTGGCATTTCAGGCTTATCTTCCTTCTTTTCCACAATCACACATTCTGTAGTGAGGAACATACCAGCGATAGAAGCTGCATTTTCCAAAGCTACACGAGCTACCTTAGCAGGGTCTACAACTCCGGCAGCGTGCAAGTTTTCGTAAACATCCGTGCGTGCATTGTAACCGAAGTCACCTTTACCTTCACGAACTTTCTGAACAACCACTGCACCCTCTTTGCCTGCGTTGGCTACAATCTCACGAAGCGGCTCTTCGATAGCACGTTTGATGATGCCGATACCAGTCGTTTCGTCAGCATTTTCGCCTTCCAAACCTTCGATAGAATCGATAGCACGGATGTAAGCCACGCCACCACCCGGGATAATACCTTCTTCGATAGCAGCACGAGTTGCACGCAAAGCATCATCCACGCGGTCTTTCTTCTCTTTCATTTCCACTTCAGAAGCAGCACCTACGTAGAGAACAGCTACACCACCTGACAATTTAGCCAGACGTTCCTGCAATTTCTCGCGGTCGTAGTCAGACTTAGTTGCTACAATCTGAGCCTTAATCTGTTCGCAACGTTCCTTGATGCCGTCTTTATTACCAGCACCGTTAACGATAGTTGTATTATCCTTAGAAACAGTTACTTTATCGGCAGTACCCAGCATTTCGATAGTAGCCTGTTCCAGTTTCAGTCCTTTTTCTTCGCTGATAACAACACCACCTGTCAGGATAGCGATATCTTCGAGCATTTCTTTACGACGATCGCCGAAGCCCGGAGCCTTCACGGCACAAATCTTCAACTGAGAACGCAGACGGTTTACTACCAAAGTAGTCAATGCTTCGCTATCAACATCTTCTGCGATTACCAACAGAGGACGACCAGTCTGTACAGCCGGTTCGAGGATAGGCAAGAAATCTTTCAGATTAGAAATCTTCTTATCGTAAATCAGGATGTAAGGTTTCTCCATCTCACATTCCATCTTTTCAGTATTCGTCACGAAGTAAGCCGACAGATAACCACGGTCGAACTGCATACCTTCTACTACACCGATAGTAGTGTCAGTACCTTTCGCTTCTTCAATAGTGATTACACCATCTTTGGAAACTTTACGCATAGCATCAGCAATCAATTTACCGATAATCGGGTCGTTGTTTGCAGATACAGTGGCAACTTGTTCAATCTTGTCATAGTTGTCACCTACGGTTTCAGCTTGTGCTTTGATTGATTCTACCACTTTGGCAACAGCCTTGTCAATACCACGTTTGATATCCATCGGGCTAGCACCAGCAGTTACGTTCTTCAATCCTTCAGCTACGATAGCTTGTGCAAGAACGGTTGCAGTAGTTGTACCGTCACCGGCATCGTCACCTGTCTTTGAAGCAACTTCCTTCACCAGTTGAGCACCAGTATTCTGGTAAGCATCTGACAATTCGATTTCTTTTGCCACTGTCACACCGTCTTTTGTGATGTGCGGAGCACCAAATTTCTTCTCGATGATAACGTTACGTCCTTTAGGACCGAGAGTTACTTTTACTGCATTTGCCAAAGCGTCGACACCTTTTTTCAATTGGTCACGGGCATCGATATTGAATAATATTTCTTTTGCCATCTCTTTATTTACTATTTAAAAAATTACTATTTACTATTATTAATTAATCCAAAACAGCGAGAACGTCGCTCTGACGCATGATAAGGTATTTAGTACCTTCCACTTCAAGTTCTGTTCCGGCATATTTGCCATAAAGAACCGTGTCGCCAACTTCTAACAGCATTTCTTCGTCTTTTGTTCCGTGACCTACTGCCACAACTTCACCCTTCAAAGGTTTTTCTTTTGCTGTATCAGGTATAATGATACCACCAATTGTTTTTTCTTCTGCAGGTGCAGGGAGGATAAGCACTCTGTCTGCTAATGGTTTAATGTTCATAGTTACTTCTTTATATTATTAGTTATACATATATTATTATAAGAGTCCTGCCTTCAAGGGCGAGACGCTTAAGACATTGCGAAAAGTGTGCCAAAGCAGAATCGTGTTTGTTTGGCAGAGAAAGACTGACAAAATGACTGATATATGTTCAATTCCAATCATAAATTAAAAAAATCTAATCGATTAAGATGAATAGAACACTCCTATCCTGTGTTGATTATAATTTAGAAAGTATTTTAAGCTCGTCCCAAATGTATTTTACGATTTCTTCATTACTTGAACCATAGCTACTGAATAGCTTTTTACCTAACCAAACATGATTAGTGGCATCAAAGCCTAATTTACCTAACTTCGTTCTGTATTCCTCTTCCTTTAAATAAGAACTTTCTCCATACTTCTTTTTCTTATTATAATTAATGTGGCGAATCGCTACATAACCTTTTTCAGATGCTGTTATAGTACATTCAATGATATCATTCAAATAGAAACGATACAATTTCTCCTTACATTCTGACATTTCAAAAGAATCATTCAACTTTGCTGAGACAGTTCTTAATACCACATCCTTTGAAAAACTGATAGTATGATTCTTTATTGTTTCAAATTCCGCCATATTATATTCAGTTTTTACATCATCATTATTCATGAAGTCTGCAATCGACAGTGTTACCCTCATTCTGTCATACGAAGTTAGATGCGCAGACGGATGAGGAACCCCCAGACATGGAATACCCTCAAATATACCCTCATATATGCCATTACAAACTTCATGAAATTCCAACAGGAAATCTTTGCTTACTCTACTTATTGCATACAGTTTACCCAAAGTATTTTTCCCACTTAAGAAAACAATGCGCTTAGGTTTAATGATATTAATCAACTCGATTGAATATGGAATGCTCTTTAGCAACAACTCATTTGACAGCTGATTTGCTTTAGGAGTATTGAAAAATGAAATATTCGACAACACGAACTTCGATTCATCATCCAATGGATTGCCTTCAGTAACATTTCGGAAATAGTTTCTTAAACGTTTCCAATAGTTCCATTTTGTCCTATTTTCCCATACAGGACGACTATTCGCATCCTTGCAATAATTACCAAGTATAAGATGAGCACCATCCATGTCTGCCCCATTCAAATCCCAATTGGAGTTTGCTTTCTGCTCAATATATGTCCCTCCTGAACCCGGATTGATACCCAGAATCATTACTTCTGGGGATTGACCCAATTTTGTCAAATCTGATTGGGTATAAAAACTTGGGGCTTCATCTCCCAAGTCCTTAGCTATTGAAACATAGCCTTTCGCAGTATTATCTGCCCAAGTTGCTAATGCTTCCTTATCAATATAGTGTATCACATCTTCTATTGGTACTAACTTATCTATATCTTCTTTTTGCAGCAATCCTTTTAGTGTCATCAACTCGTTTATTTAATTTGCTTTTGATTCCTTCAATAAGAAGAAATCCTATGAACCACAAAGCTATAAAATTATTCAATTCATAAAAGTTATTACCTCGATATTATAAATACCCGTAGCTTATTGTTCTATTCAATAATCCAATATTAACCGCACAAAAGCCCAATAATGGCAAAAAAACATATTTGTTCTGCACTTTTCAAACAAAACAAGTGGTTTATTCCTTATAATGCTGTATATTTGTAAACGAACCTTAAGATAAACTGTATAGATAATATGAATAAAGTAGCATCCGGCATATTCATTGCCTCCTGCCTGTTCTGCTCTTGCACTTCGAGTACGAGAGATATTCCTTCTGCCGAAAGTCTGGTAATGGACTCACTGACAGTGGATACTATTATTGATTCTGAAGTAAAGCCTGTTGAAAAAAGGCTCACTGCGGAACAAATTCAAATAAGTAAAGATTTGCTGTATGATAAGTATACGCTGGAAGATACCTATCCTTATAAGGATACCACCCGGCAATTTCAATGGGACAAAATTAAGGAACAACTTGCCTTACTCGAAAACATACAACTAAAACCATCTACGTGGGCCATTCTTCAGAATTACAAAAATAGAAACGGAGAAGCCCCCCTCGTCCGGAAATTCAAGAGAAATGCTTACGGACGTGTGGCAGATACGCTTGGAGTAGAACGTTATCAGTCCGTTCCGCTTTATCTGCTGACGGATACATTGGTGCCCGAACGCTACGGACAGGACGGTGAACTGACACGGTTCCTCGAAGATGCGGGGAACTTTGTCAAGGCAGAACCGATATTTACCGGAGACGAATGGATGATTCCCAAGAAATACGTTAAAGTCATTGGTGACACTATCATCTTCAATAAAGCTATTATTGTAGACCGCCATAATCAGAATATCGCCTCGCTGGAACGCACAGGTGAAGCCCAATGGCTGGTGCGAAGCATGAATCCTTCCACTACCGGACGCCATCGGCCGCCTTATGCACAGGAGACTCCTTTGGGAATGTTCGTGCTTCAGGAAAAGAAAGTAAAGATGATATTTCTGAAAGACGGGTCGAAGGAGACGGGAGGTTATGCACCGTATGCCAGTCGCTTCACGGATGGGGCTTATATCCACGGTGTGCCAGTCAATGCACCCCGCACATCGCAGATTGAGTATAGCTGGTCGCTGGGCACAACACCACGTTCGCATATGTGTGTACGGAATGCGACTTCGCACGCTAAGTTTGTATTTGATTGGGCTCCGGTGAATGAAACGATTGTTTGTGTATTGGAATAACTTCTTCCTGATAGGATATAACTTCCTTTTTCATCATTATAAAGTTACAATCTCCTTGCCCTAAACTATAACCGTAGGTTCCGGTTATAAAACTGCAAGTTCTGATTATATAGCTGAAACTTGCAGTTATATAGTCAGAACTTTCGGTTATACTTTATAATAAGTATGTAGATAGTTTGCATAAGAAAGAAAAGATGTTTTATAAGCCTGCCATATACTTCCAAAGCGGGGCTGCATTCAGTGCTTGCATGATTTCATTATTATCAAGCAGTCGCTTTACTTCTTCCAACGACAATAAATGAACGGATAAATCTTCGGTAGCTTCGAGATGCTGATGGTCTATCAATTCCACATCAGTAGCAAGAAAGCAATAAGTGAGATTGGTGTGAGTGCTCGGATTGGCGGAGATGACCATATATTCTTGCCAGTTTCCTTTTCCGTATCCGGTTTCCTCCCACAGTTCGCGTTGAGCAGAAACAAGCGGCGAAGCATCTTCCTTCTCGCATACTCCGGCACATAGTTCGTAGCAGGTCCGCCCGATGCCCGGACGGTATTGACGGACAAATACAAATTTACCTTCCTTAGTAATGGCGATGGTATTCACCCAATCGGGGTATTCGAGAATATAATATTCGGGGATGTGGTTACCATTGGGAAGCAGCATATCTTCGCAACGTACGGTCAGCCATGGACGACGAAACAGGTATTTGCTGCTCACCGTGGTCCAAGGTTTTTCTCTATCTTCCATGATGTTTCTATTATTGTTGCGGCAAAAGTAATACTTTCAATTAGATAAACTAGTATCCGCATATAAGTAATCATAAAAAACAGATTAGGAGGTAGCAAATAATGCAAACCTCCTAATACTTTGATGCCTACGTAAGTGTCTATTTATTCCTTTTTACCCGATGTGAACCGCATCTCGGCAATGCTGGCATTTGCAGAATTGTTGCTAGCTGTCACAGTAGTGCGAAGATATCTTCCACTGACAACTTCGGGCAATACAATTATCATTGTATTTGGGTCGACTGCATCAGGGAAATCCATCCCCCCTAACTCAATCCAATCTTCTTTGTTGTCACTGATACTAAATACAACTGTTTTTGTATCTTTATTACTCTTACGTCTGGCCAACTCAATCGACATGATGTTTTGAGTTTTCAGCATATCAATGGTGAGCACGTGCGGCAATGGAGGATTACCGCCTTCCCCGTTCCATTGGGAGTGCCAGAAAGATGCGTCATCACCATCCAGTATTCGGTCGGCAGGTCCGCTCAAGGGAAGTTCGCCTACCAATTCTTCCGTACTGGCTTCAATTGTCCATCCAGTGCGGTCAACATCTGCATATTGCTGATGATAGGTAGCATCCCAATCGGCCTTCGACACACTATAATAAGAGATAAAGGATAAAACTTTTGGCAATGACACCACCTCATCCAATGCTTCATTTTCGGGCTTGAAGACGGAAGATATTGCAAACTCCGTACCGGGTACCGCATCAGGCAGAATGGTTATTGTTTCGTCTTCGCCAACGGAAATTGTCTTCTCTCCACCATCTTTAGTGGAATAGGTGAGATTGGTTCTGATACATCCTTCCTCAGGAGCCCATTCGAGGGTGATGCCCCCTGACAGACTTGCCGTTATCGAATTAATGCCCCGTTGTGGCAACCGAGACTGATAAGTTGCACCATATACTTCACCGGACACCGTTTGTGACAATGACTCTTTACCTGAGTCGCTTTTCACTATTACCGTAAAGATGTATTTCCCTTCCGGCAGTTCGATAATCTTCGACATATATTCTTTTGAACGGTCGGCAACAACCTCCAAAGGTTTTTCCGAACCATTCCAGCTAATCAAGCAAGTGCTGATTTTCGGATCGGCATTCAGCTTCCACTTTAATTCTATGCGGTTGAAACCACCATTAGCCTGCAAACTATCGGCAAAACCAATATACGTTTCTTCTGCCATTTTCAGGTACTTTTCGTGCGTCTCATAAAGATCACCGCAAGAGGTAAAAACAACTGCCATAAGACAACAGGCAATATAACACTTTACTATCTTTTTCATATTCAGATTACATTTAAATTATTCAACAATCTGCCCCCAGAACGTCATTTCACCAATCTGGGCAAATATACCACCACTCCAATTTTCGAGCATATAAATACGCACATAACGGAATGCCGGAGCTTCAATAGGCACTTCATGTTCATCGCCATTCAAGATATATTCTTTATCTTCATTTGTAACTTGTCCGCTATCGCCCGATGGTTTGAAACATTCAACATCGATAATTTTACTCCATCCTTCAAAGGTTGGATAAGTGTCGCCGTCCTCTCCTACTACACCGCTGTCGCGCATCTCTTCGGTTATTTCATTACAGCCGTAGATGACGTAATGCTTCAGATTATTGTGTCCGTAAAGCCATGATTGGGATTCTGAACGTTGCCACATTTTGAATCGACTGATTTTAGTAATCTGCCCCATATCGAATGTGATTGCCTTACCGATGCCCTCTCCAGTAGAATGAAAACATTTGGAAACCATATTGTCATCCCAGATGGCTCGAATCGGGTAATTGGACATTTCTTGTGCGTCACCCGGCAAGGGAGTTACGTCCTTGAACTTTGATTTATCAATCTGAATCTCCTTCATAGGCAGATTGTTTGTTTCCTTATAATCTGAATAATTGTCCCAACGGTCGCGAACACGGAATCTAAACGTCATAGGTTCCGGTTCAAAACCACGAATAGAGCCTTTACCTTCCTTACCGCTTGAATAGAAGTTCTCTACGGATATCCAGTCATCGGCTTCTTTTCTTGAGCATTCTACGATAATAGTTGCCTCCGTAGGGTTCTCCCACGACAAACGTACACCACCAAAGCTATCTACTACTTTCAGCGTCTCAAAGATTGTTATTACGGGTGGAACCATGGGATTCACCGTCACCTCAACCGGTGCGGATTCATTCCTACTCTTATCTACGCTTTTCAAAGTCACCTGATAGGAGCCTTCTTTTCCGAATCCTTCTACTTTCAGTTTATCAACGTAAGGAGAAGCTTTTGCCGTCATCTCCTTGCCATTGACCATATAGGATGCCACCACACATAGCAAATCATCGTCTTTAGGTGCCTTAAAGCTGATAATAGCTCCCCCATTCGTGTTCTCTACAGAAATATCGGTGGGGATACCCGGAGCTACATTATCCGTAGAATCTAGCCCGATTTTTTCATCTTGTCCGCACCCGGTTAGGCCAAGTACACTTAAAAGGATGACTGCTAAACACCCTTTAGCCTTTACTATATACTCTGTTCTTTTCATCATTTTGAATCATTTTTAGTATGAATACTCTAAATTACCATCCCGGATTCTGAACCAGATTGGGGTTCTTTTGGATAGCATCCGTCTCTATAGGCCACAAGTAATCTTTATACGTATATTTAGAACGTTGGAAAAGTATACTGACGCGGTAGAATGTCTCTACCGTTTCGCCTTTCACGTTCCAGCCACGTATTTCACTCGGCAATTCTACTTTCCAGCGACGCAAATCCCAGAAGCGCTTTCCTTCGCCAGCCAATTCGTTGAGTCGTTCCATGTGGATTATTTCGCGCATACCTTCACGAGTGTTTGGTTTATTGGGGTATTTAGAATAATTCTGCCATGCCTCTTTTACCCCCTTAAGACCGGCTCGTGCACGGATTGCATCAATATACTGATATACTTCATTATTCGGTGAGCTCATGGTTTCATTCAATGCTTCTGCATACATCAGATACAGGTCTGCAAGGCGGATGATAGGGAAAGCATAGCGGTAAGGTGTCCATGAATCATTTGTCAGGTTACACCTGTAGCTGCACACTTTCTTGTTTAAATACCCGGTATACGAATGGTCCTCGGAAGTTTTCTGTCCTGAAACTTCCTTCCGACGGAAACGATATTTACCTAAGCTAGCTTGTTCATCGTTCTTATATCCGGCGCCATACCAAGTACCACGGTCGAATGCCAACGACGCATAAAAACGAGGTTCGCGATTTAAGTGAAGAACAGCAGTCTGTTGTCCCAATTCCAAGTAGTACTTATTATTACCTTCATCTTCGATGGTTCTATACTCGTAACGATAAGGATAATTAGTCGACCAAAACTCTCCTTTATCTTCAGAAATAGGAACACCGTTTGCAGAGTAGAATTCTTCAGCCACTGTTAAGGTGGGACCAAGTACGGAACGTGCATTATAGTTATTTCCATTGGATAGTTTACCCATCGACTGGGTTTCCAATCCTGTCACATTCCTCGTGCTTCCCCAGATTATTTCCTTGTTCCATTTTTCGGTTACTGCTTCTCCAATATCAAGCAACTTGCGCGTTGCATCCGATATTTTGATTGCGTCCTTAAAATAATAAATAGAATGAGTAGCCTCTTCTGCTGTTTTAATGGCATCTAATGCGGCATCAGCAGCCAGTTTCCATTTATTTTCGTCATAATCTGCCGCGAATAAGGTTCTTCCCTGATTATCTTTTACATCTGCATAATCGCTGTTGCCATTGAACAACGGGCTGGCTGCCAGCAAAAGCAGCTGTGCTTTGACTGCTTTTGCTATCGGCTGCGTAATACGTCCCATTTCCTCGCCTTCATTTGTAATCTGCAAAGGGAGGTGTTCGAGAGATTCATCCAGCAAATTAGAGATATAAGACACAACTTTATCTACCGGTTCTCTATAAAGACGTACGGCATCAACAGATGCATCAATCGATACGTTTTGGTCGATGATAGGAATAGGACCATAGAGTTGGAACAAATAGAAGTGATAATATGCCTTCAGAAATTTCACTTCGGATATCCACTTTTCGCGTTCGTAATCCTGAAGGTCGCGGGGTTTGTTAATATTCTCCAGAAAGATATTGCAGTCGCGAATCGCAATCCAAAGATTCGTTCCGCCATTTCCCCCATCCCAGTAATTCATGTAAGGACTATTACTGTTTTGAGCTCCTCTACCGATTTCCCAAGCATTAATTGAAATACGCTGATCGATGAAACCGGTTCCTTTAGGCATCAGCCAATGTTCATCGCCTGCCAGAAAACCTACAGAACCGCCATTATCAAAGGACGGAAGGTAGCTATAGCAAGTATACAAAAACTTAAGTGAATTGATTCGGTTGCTAAAGGCATTGTCCATACTCGGAGTACCCTCGGGTACAATATTCAGGTAATCGCTACAAGAAGTGCCTGTTAGCATCATAGCAATCAGGAATGATATGGATATTATTATTTTTTTCATATAGTGCATTGTTTAGAGTGAAATTTGAAGACCGATATTGAATACACGCTGAACTGGATATCCCAATCCATCGCCACCCATTTCGGGATCCCACAATTTGAATTTAGTGATATTGAACAGGTTCGTTCCGCTCAGGTAGACACGTAAATTCTCAAGTCTGACTTTGGAGGCAATCTTCTGAGGCAGGGTATAGCCTATCTCTGCCGATTTCATGCGCAAGAATGTGCCGTCGCGCAGCCACCAAGTACTTGTCTGATTGTTATTGCTGATAGCTGTAGCCGACAGACGGGGCCATTTTGCGTATACATTCTGATTGGCTTCGCTCCAATGGCTGTCTGCTATAAATTGAAGCAGTGCATTGTTTCCTTTTTTACCTTGCATTTCATTGTTCGGATCATATGGCTGTGCAAAAGGTGTTATCTTCAACGGGTCTATAAAGAATGAGGAATGAGCCGAACCTTGGAAGAAACAGTTGAAATCGAATGACTTATATCCGATAGAGAAACCAAACCCATAAATAATTTCCGGTGTCGTGGGGTAACCGATAGGCACTTTATCACGGTCGTCTATAAGACCGTCTTTATTGATATCTTTGTATTTGATATCACCCGCCATATACTCACCATACTGTTGCTTGGGAGAATTTAAGACGTCTTCTTCATCCACAAACAAACGCTCGGCTATTAAACCAAAAGGCTGATTGAGCTTGGTTCCGATTTTGCTTCGCCAAGGTATTGCCGAATAATCAGGCTCTTCAAATTTGGAATATTCGCTCGTGGCATAAGTAAAGTTGCCTCTGACAGTCATCCAGAAGTCTTTATTAAAGAAATGAGAATAGTCTACAGACGCTTCAAATCCACTCCCTTTCGCTTCACCGATATTTGCTTTCGGTTCAGATTGAAATCCCATGATAGAAGGAATATCGGCACGTTTCTGTAGGATGTTGCTTCTTCTTTCCTTGAAGTAATCTGCCTGGATTTCTAAGTTATCGAACAGTTTCATTTCAACTCCCAGATTCATCTTATGAGAGATTTCCCAACCGATATTTGGGTTGGCATAACGTGTTATTTTGATACCGGAATAACCTTTATTGAAGTCTGTACCAAACGACATACTCCTGTCATCGCTATTCATAACCACTTCCGACAGGTAAAAGAAGCGCTCGTCAGCAATGTTGTCATTACCTACCAAACCGTAGGAACCTTTCAGCTTAAACATATTCACCACCTTTGAGAGGGAACTGTTTTTCCAGAAGTTCTCGTTTGAAACTACCCAGCCCAAACCTCCTGAAGGGAAGAAACCCCAACGGTGAGCTGCGTCAAACCGTTCTGAGCCATTATAACCGAAGTTGAACTCCGCAAAGTAACGGTCGGAAAAGCCGTAAGTGAAACGTCCTGCCAAACCCATATTGCGTGATGGCAAAGATTTCTGAAGCGTATTTTCATTACCTGATTTCCCTTCGCGGACAGTATATACCAACATACCGCTCACGTTATGTTTTTCTTGGAAAATACGGTCATAAGATAAAGAAGCTTCCAGATAAATGGAACTGCTGACGCTTTTACCTCCCGGATAATATCCCAGATAATCCGTTCCTGTGTCAGGATTCAAATCTGTTAAGGTATACATATCCTCATATTTATCATAACTGCCTATTGAATAATAAAATGGATTGTAATACCGCTGCAAGTCATACGAAGAATTGCGGGTTGCATTTCCCAATAGACGTCCTTTCAAACCTTCAGTGATGAAATCGAAATTCTGTTTCAACTCCAACTGTGCCAGCATAACCGTAGTCTCCGATTCTTTATATCCACGGCACATTTCAGCATAAGGATTCATGTATTCGCCCCCCGTACCATAATTACCGAAGAGTACATTATTAGAATATTTACGAGCCTCATCCGGTGCGAAAGTTGCCGGAAACAATACAGGATTCGCTTTGATGGCTTTAGTATACATCGATGCACCACCGGCTAAAGGTCCCTGATAGCTATCGAACGTACCACTTACACGAACAGCCAGTTCGGTTGTTTTCGTAAGATTCATATTAACATTTGAACGTACAGTATACTTATTCAACTGGATATTGTTGTTGAAACTGTTATCCGGATCTGTTTTCAGGATACCATTATCACGCGAATATGACAATGCGATATAGTAACGAGCTACACGGCCGCCTCCGCTAATATTCACATTACCCCGCTGATTGGTAGTGTAATCTTTGAAGAGCATATCTTTCCAGTCCACCATAGGATAAACATACGGGTTCAATCCTAGTTCGCGGGCTGCAATCTGACTTTCCAGATAAGGCAACTGAGCTAGGGGATCCCTGGTTCTTACAGCCTCATTGTGCAGTTTCATAAAGGTTAGCGGGTCCGCCACCTCAATATCTTTCACCGGAGCCGAGAATGAGTTCTCTATTCTGAACGAGAGTTTCATCTTTCCTTCTTCACCTTCTTTGGTAGTAACCAGAATCACTCCATTCGCACCACGAGCACCATAAAGTGCTGTAGCTGTAGCATCTTTTAAGATGGAAAAGCTTGCTATGTCATCAGGATTCAAACGGGATAAATCAGAAGAAGTCAATTCTATATTATCAATCAAAATCAAAGGATTTGCTTTACCCGTACCAAATGTAGTGACACCACGAATAAAAAATTCCGCGTTGTCCTGTCCGGGCTCTCCGCTTCTCTGATAAGCAATCACCCCCGCCAACTTACCTGCAAATCCTGTAGTAAGGTTACTACTGGTTGTTTTCAACTCTGTCGGCTTAATGGTAGAAACAGAACCTAACACAGACTCCTTTTTTTGTTTGGCAAAGGCAACTACAGTAACGTCTTCAAGTGCAATACCATCTTCTTTCAAGTTGATAACACGGAAAACATTCAGATTTTTAGGATTAAAAGGAATAACTTTCTTCTCAAAGCCGATGTAGGATATTTCAACCGATTTGGCACCGGCAGGTACTTTCAGCGTAAAGTTACCGTCCAAATCTGTAGCAACACCTGTACTTGTGCCTGTAACCAAGATACTTGCTCCGATAATCGGCTCATTGTTATTGTCGAGCACAACACCTTTCACGGTGTATGTTTTACCTGTCTGTTGCTGCATCTCAACGCTGTCTGCTGCAGAAATTGGAGATGCGAATAAAAGACTTCCAAGACAGAAGAGTACTAATAGTTGAAGCACTCTTCGTGAGTTTTTCTTTTTATTTATCATAGAAATAATAGTTAACAGAATTCATACTAATAGCTTTATGTATGAGTTCTTCGGTTTATTTAATGCTTTTATAAAAACTGATATATGTCAGTCGAACTTATAATCGTTTTGTGTGTGTTGTGTTAGTTCATAAGATATTCTTCATTAGCCTCGTGTTTTAAAGTTCAGAAGATGTAGTTTCATTGTTTGCCAATAGTATTTTAAAGGTTACCAATTGCTATTAACTCCTGATAATTTTATGGCTGACAGGGTGGCGTCTTTCCCTAAAGCCCGATTATCTATTTATTAATTGCATATTATAGTTTAGCTATCTGAGAAAGTATACAGCATTTCTACTGAGTTCATGCAGAACTTAGGTATCAAGAGTGAAGAGTTCCAGAAATATGTCTATTGAACTTTTACCTTCATCACATGGAAAGAAAATCATTGTTTTTGGCTAATAATCGAGACTCTATTTCTACCAATAGAAAGGGCTAGCGTTTGGGAGTAATTGCTAAATTGCAAGGTAAAAGACGGTAAGTAGAAAAATAGTTTAAAAATATACGCTTTTAGTATTGAAATATTAAATCCGTTTAGTATATTTGCCCCGTAATTATACTATGAGTATAATAATTGTTAACTTAAGATTTAGTGATTATGTATTTACTATGTGAGAGAACACACAAATCAAGAAGAATGAATAATGACATTCATTCTTCAGCACAGTTCAGCATTGAAGAAAGTCTAATTCAGAATTATATTTGGTATAAATGTCTACTAAGTTCTGCATGAACTTATATCTATTCAAGAAGAACAGCCTAACAAGTGTAAAACATTCATCCGGTTTCCTATATTTCAGTCGTCAGCATCAACACACGTAATCTCTATCACCTGCATCTGCTCCAAATATTTCTTTGTAGAATTAACGAGCGAACTTCCCATATAAAATAAAAACATAAGGCTTACGATAACCATCACTGCTCCAATCATGGCAAAACGACTTTTCTGTTCTAAAATACTGCTATTCATACTACATTCTCCTATTTATTCTATGTCCACTACAAAGATAACACGCGAGGGCTACAAAAAAGTGACAAGAATGTTTCAAAAACCTTAAATATTGAATTTCTGTTCGTATCTTTGCAACGGCTAACTAACAACCTCTTTAATTACATTATGGCATTTACGAATAATATTATGATTGTCCGGCATAGATTGCTGGCTGACCTTGTTAAACTCTGGAAAAACAACCAGTTGGTAGAAAAGATCGACCGACTCCCTATTGAGTTAAGTCCGCGTAAGTCGAAGCCGTTGGGGCGTTGCTGCGTACACAAAGAACGTGCGGTGTGGAGATATAAAACATTTCCACTGATGGGTCTGGACATGACGGATGAATACGACGAAGTCGCTCCACTTTCCGAATATGCACGATTGGCATTGAGCCGTCCTGAACCAAGCAAGGAAAACATCATGTGCGTCATCGACGAAGCTTGTTCTTCCTGTGTGCAGATTAACTACGAAATTACAAACCTTTGCCGTGGATGTGTGGCTCGCAGTTGCTACATGAATTGTCCGAAAGGTGCTATCCGCTTTAAGAAAAATGGACAGGCAATGATTGATCACGATACATGCATCAGTTGTGGTATCTGCCATAAGAGCTGTCCGTATCATGCTATTGTGTACATCCCCGTGCCTTGCGAAGAATCTTGTCCGGTGAAGGCAATCAGCAAAGATGAAAATGGTATAGAACATATTGACGAAAGCAAATGTATCTATTGTGGTAAGTGTATGAATGCTTGCCCGTTCGGTGCTATTTTTGAAATATCGCAGACGTTCGATGTGCTGCAACGGATTCGGAAAGGGGAGAAGATGGTAGCTATCGTGGCTCCGTCTATCCTGGGACAGTTCAAGACTTCCATCGGACAGGTGTATGGAGCGTTTAAAGAAATAGGGTTTACTGATATTATTGAGGTGGCCGAAGGGGCGATGATGACTACGAGTAATGAAGCCCACGAGTTGCTGGAGAAGTTGGAGGAAGGACAGGCTTTTATGACTACTTCCTGTTGCCCTTCATACATCGAACTGGTAGAGAAGCACGTTCCCGGAATGAAGCCTTACGTTTCGTCCACCGGATCACCAATGTATTATGCGGCACGGATTGCGAAAGAAAAGCACCCGGATGCGAAAGTCGTATTTGTAGGCCCATGTGTGGCAAAACGTAAAGAGGTGCGCCGCGATGATGCGGTGGACTTCATCCTGACGTTCGAAGAGGTCGGTTCAATTCTGGATGGATTTGGTATCGAACTGGAACAGACACAAGCATTCTCTGTGCTGCATACTTCCGTTCGCGAAGCGCACGGCTTTGCACAAGCTGGCGGTGTGATGGGAGCAGTAAAGGCTTATCTGAAAGAGGAAGCGGACCAGATAAACGCGATTCAGATTTCGGACATCAATAAGAAAAATATAGCTTTGCTTCGCGCTGCTGCCAAAACAGGAAAGGCTGCGGGACAGTTTATCGAAGTAATGGCGTGCGAAGGTGGATGTATCACTGGACCGAGCACACACAATGACATTGTTTCGGGACGTCGTCAACTCGTACAAGAGCTCCTCAAGCGGAAAGAAAGCTATGAAACAATGGATAAATAAACTAAGGCAAGAAAGAACGCTACGACCGGAAGAATTTCGGCAGTTATTAGCAGGATGCGATGCAGAAAGTCTGCGTTACATCAATAAACAGGCGCGGGAAGTCAGTCTCCGGCATTTCGGAAACAAGATTTATATCCGTGGACTGATTGAAGTGAGCAATTGCTGCCGGAATAATTGTTATTATTGCGGCATACGGAAAGGGAATCCTAATATCGAACGTTACCGATTGAGCGAAAAGAGTATTTTGGATTGCTGCAATCAAGGTTATGGTCTAGGATTCCGAACGTTTGTGCTGCAAGGAGGAGAAGATGCTGCTTTGACAGATGAAAGGATTGAAGGGATTGTCTCCGGCATCAGAAAGAATTTTCCCGATTGCGCCATCACATTATCACTTGGTGAGAAGTCGCGCGAAGCGTATGAACGCTTCTTCCGTGCCGGAGCTAACCGATATTTATTGCGTCACGAAACTTATGATGCAGAACATTATCGGCAGTTACATCCTGCCGAAATGTCAGTCGAACAACGATTGCAATGTTTGCTAGATTTAAAAGATATCGGTTATCAGACTGGGACAGGCATTATGGTTCGCAGTCCGGGACAGACGGTGGAGCATCTTGTTCAAGACATATTGTTCATTGAACAGCTACGTCCTGAAATGATTGGCATCGGACCTTTTCTGCCTCATCAGGACACACCTTTTGCACAATACCCCAGTGGAACAGTAGAGCAGACGATTCTTTTATTGTCTATTTTCCGACTGATGCATCCACTGGCACTAATTCCGGCAACAACCGCTTTAGCGACTCTGGCTCCCGACGGCAGAGAACGAGGAATATTGGCAGGCGCGAATGTAGTAATGCCCAACCTGTCTCCACGGGAAGAGAGGAAGAAATACACCTTATATAATAATAAGGTTTCACTCGGTGCAGAATCTGCTGAAGGGCTGGCGATGCTGCAAAAGCAATTGCAAACTATCGGTTATGAGATTTCATCAGATAGAGGAGACTTTGAGAGTGATTAACGGAGTAGTGATTAGTGATTAATACTATGCAGCGTTATTAATCAATTAATCATCAAACCATCATCAATTCAGTTATCACCTCCTAACAGCGCAGCCCATTAATCACTAACCACTAACCACTAAAAAAATGATTTACCAAGCAAACTCATCAAAAGCAGAAGAGTTTATCCACCATAACGAAATTCTAGATACACTGGAATATGCAAAGAACAACAAGGATAACCGTGCACTGATAGAACAACTTATCGAAAAAGCTGCTATGTGCAAAGGACTGACTCACCGCGAAGCAGCTTTACTACTGGAATGTGACCAACCGGACCTGATAGAACGTATTTTCCATCTCGCCAAGGAAATCAAACAGAAGTTCTACGGTAACCGCATCGTGATGTTTGCACCGCTTTATTTGTCAAACTATTGCGTGAATGGCTGCATCTATTGCCCGTATCATGCAAAGAACAAAACTATCGCCCGCAAGAAATTGACGCAGGAAGAGATTCGTCAGGAAGTAATCGCCTTGCAGGATATGGGACATAAGCGTTTGGCTTTAGAAGCCGGAGAGCATCCTTCACAGAATCCAATAGAATATATCCTTGAATCCATACAGACAATTTACAGTATCAAGCATAAGAATGGGGCAATCCGAAGGGTGAACGTGAATATCGCAGCCACTACTGTAGAGAACTATCGCAGACTAAAAGATGCAGGAATTGGTACCTACATTTTATTCCAGGAAACGTATCATAAGAAGAATTACGAAGCCCTCCACCCAACCGGACCGAAAAGCAACTACGCTTATCATACGGAAGCAATGGACCGTGCCATGGAAGGAGGAATTGACGATGTAGGCATGGGAGTGCTTTTCGGTCTGAACACTTATCGGTATGATTTTATAGGACTGCTGATGCACGCCGAACATCTGGAAGCTAAGTTCGGTGTCGGTCCACATACTATCAGCGTGCCACGCATTTGTTCGGCGGATGATATTGATGCGGGAGACTTCCCGAATGCCATCTCAGACGAGATATTCAGCAAGATTGTAGCCGTTATCCGGATTGCTGTTCCGTATACGGGAATGATTATTTCCACACGTGAATCGCGAGAATCCCGTAAGAAGGTGCTCGATTTAGGCATTTCGCAGATTAGCGGCGGTTCGCGTACCAGCGTAGGCGGATATGCTGAGACGGAACTGCCGAAAGACAATTCTGCACAATTCGATGTAAGTGATACGCGGACTTTGGATGAAGTGGTGAATTGGTTGCTCGAACTTGGATATATCCCGAGTTTTTGCACTGCGTGCTATCGGGAAGGACGGACAGGCGACCGATTCATGGCATTAGTAAAATCCGGTCAGATAGCGAATTGCTGTGCACCGAATGCATTGATGACTTTGAAGGAATATCTCGAAGATTATGCTTCGGAAGATACGCGGAAGAAAGGATTGGAATTGATTATAAAAGAAACGGAACAAATTCCTAATGCTAAAATCAAGGAAATAGCTATCAGAAACCTAAAAGCGATTGCGGAAGGGAAAAGAGACTTCAGATTTTAGTGGTTTACGGAATAGCGATTAGTGATTAATAACCAATCACTATTCCATTAATCACTAACAGTGCGACAAGCAAGTCGCCTCTCTCAATTGTTCAGCATCCCCATTCACGGGCTG
>NZ_URFY01000059.1 GCF_900547205.1 uncultured Bacteroides sp. | reverse complement strand
TCTTTCAGCTATTGCTGCGTACTGTTTCTTTGAAAAGAAGCCTGCCATTGATGTGAATCTTATCAAGGACAGGCAACTTAAGCTGTTTTAAGTTATATCGAACTCACGTTATTTATTTAAAGCAAAAATATTTGCGGAGAATATGATAAGACGCATACATCCATTAACTGAATTTTCTAAATTGAAGAAGTTTATGATTGAAAAGATAGACGATTCTCCTATCTATCAGCATCCCTCAAATGCTAATAAAATTGCCAGCAAAACTACATTACTAAATATTATGACTTGTATCCATTGTATGAAATGCATCAAGTTATGTTCCATGCAAGTATTTGAAATAAAGGAATATGATAATTCCAAAATCATTTTTCTCATGGGAGAAAGTAATTGTGCCGGAAATTGTCCTACGAATAGTATTTTTCATAATAAATCATTTACAAACGGAATACGGATTGCTATTCGGGAGGTTGTCAACGATAAACTGCAGCAGGCATACAAACAAGAAAATCGAAGAGAAATAGGTTACTAATGATTTGAAAAGTATAGTACTGCTTTCCCAGTATAGAGATGCAAACGGTTGGAGGTGATACGCAAACAAAATAAAAAGCCTGTTTAATTTTCAATTTAATTCCTTACCTTTGACGCAATATAGACAATTATTAATCTAAAGTAGTAAAAAACGGCAGAAGGAGGCCAACATTACAGCTATGACTATCTTAATTATTATTGCAGTAGTAGCAGTGATTTTTATCATTATCTATAACTCTCTGGTAAGAAAAAGAAATGAAACAGAAAATGCTTTCGGAACTATCGACGTTATGCTGAAAAAGAGGTATGACTTAATACCTAATTTAGTAGCAACCGTTAAGCAATATGCAGAACACGAAAAAGGCACATTCGCTCAGATTACTGAAATGCGCAGTAAGTCGTTTGCTTCTCTCTCCAATCAGGAGAAAGCAGATTTCGATGTTTCCTTCTCACAAGCATCCACACATTTTTTTGCTGTAGCCGAAAACTATCCTCAATTGAAAGCATCCGAGAACTTCGGACAATTGCAACGCGCACTCAATGAAACCGAAGAACAACTTTCGGCAGCACGCCGCACTTATAATGCAAGTGTTACTGACTATAATAATGCAGTACAAACATTTCCATCCAATCTACTGGCCGGTATGTTTGGCTTTATGCGCAAGAATGTACTCACTATCCCCGAGATAGAACGTAGCACACCTGATGTGAACAATTTACTTAAACGATAAACACAATTATAATGGAAACTCCAAAGTTTGAAACAGTGGCGCAAAGCCTCTCTTCAACTCTACAAGCTCTCGAACAAAAGCGCATAGAATTAAAAAAGAAAGGGCAATCTACCGGAATATGGGCAGGAGGGATTTTTCTCGTAATCGGTATTGTGTTTTCTCTTTATTTCAATGTTGCGCTGATTGGAATTTGCATTACGGCAATCATAGCCATAGTGATATACATTTTATGCATTAGTGCCAAGTCTCAGGAATTATCTTCCTATTACAAACAGGAAGTGATAGCAAAAGTGTTGCAATCATTCTGCGAGAACGCAGTTTTCACTCCAGAACAGGGAATTGATGAAAACGAATTCATAAACTCCAATTTATTTACTTCTCCCGACCGTTATCACACGGAAGACCTGATAGAAGGAAAGATAGGAAAGACAGAGTTCTGTTGCGCCGAAGTTCATGCCGAAGAGAAAAAAACGCGCGTTGATTCCAAAGGACGTACCTCCAACTATTGGGTTGATATTTTCCAAGGTTTCATTTTCATTGCGGATTTTCATAAAGATTTTGAAGGGCACACTACAGTTTTAAGAAATAGACTTATTAAACTGAATTTCAGTGGCTCGCGAGTTAAACTGGAGAATCCAGATTTTGAAAAAAAGTTTGACGTCTACTCCAACAATCAGGTTGAAGCACGCTACCTTCTCTCTCCTTCCATGATGGAGCGACTTCTGGAGCTAGATAAACAATTCAATAAAAATATTACTATTAGTTTCCATAATTCTAATATCTTCATAGCAATTCCCGATTCTAAAGATCATTTTGAAGCCAGTATATGGAAACCTATTAGTAATCTTAAATATCTAAAAAATGACTTTAGCACCATTCATACTTTAATTTCTATCGTGGAAGAGTTGAATCTCAACACACGCATCTGGACAAAAGAATAATGGGCTATTTATTTAAAAACTAACTAAAAAAGAAATGAGTAAAGAATACACACTCTCAGATTTTACAGACATTTTTGATTATTCCTCAGGATGGTTCAGTGATAGTTGCATAGGCAGTTTATTCTACCAGATATTCAATCGGTTACCTTCGATGAAGATGGTGAAATACAAAATTGACCGTGATTTCATAAAAGAAATAAAAGAGTTCTATCAACAGGAAAGTGCATTCGATATGTTCGAGCACGCATACTACAATCATTATATAAATGAAAAAGAAAATGAAGAGGAAGAAGAACCAGGTTCACCCATAAAAGATTTATATGATTGTATCGTAATTTGCAAGGAGAATTTAATAATTGGCTATTTTGACGATAGCGTAAAGATTATCCATTCCAATATTAGCGAAGAGGAGGTTAATCATCTAAATCAAATTTGCGAAAGACATAAGAAAGAAGCTGATAAGTTTAACAATCTGTTTGTAGTGACGTATTCGCACAATTATTTCAGCTTGAAGCAATCGAAGATCAACGAAACGTTTATTCAAATCAATCGTCATTATAATGATGATTTTGTTCCGGTAGCCGCTGAAATTGAAAACTTTCTGTTAGAGGATAATAAAAGTGGGTTGATTATCCTACACGGAAAACAAGGTACGGGTAAGACGACTTATATCCGCCATCTTATCAATCTCGGGAAAAAGAGAATGATTTATATGAGCGGTGATTTGGTAGACAAGCTTTCAGATCCGAGTTTTATTACTTTTATCCGCCAGCAGAAAAATTCAATCTTTATTGTAGAAGATTGCGAGGAGCTACTTTCAAGTCGCAATGGAAGCAACCGCATGAATGCGGGATTGGTCAACATATTAAATATCAGTGACGGGCTATTAAGTGATGCATTGTGTATCAAGTTTATTTGTACGTTTAATGCTCCGCTAAAAGATATTGATGAAGCACTTCTAAGAAAAGGACGTCTGGCTGCCAGATATGAATTTAAGGATTTGACAGCAGAAAAAGTGAATCAGTTAATCAAAGAAGAGGGTCTGGACATACCAGAACAAAAAAAATCTATGACCCTAGCCGAAATATATAACTATGAAGGGATGGACTTTTCTTTGGGAAAAACACGAGTAGGATTCTAGAGCTATATTCCCAAAAGATTCGGGGATTATACATCCAGAAATTATATCTCCCCATTCACTCCCAACCCAAACAAGGCAAAATCGCCCAAACAAGGATCGCCCGGAAAGATTTCAGCTAATGCAGCAGTTATCTGACGGGCGTTCTTCAATGAAAAAGTTTCCGCATTCGTCAAATTGAGGAAATGAGCAACTCGGCAAACGTGTGTGTCTAACGGAACAATCAGATCTTTGCAATCAAAGCTCTTCCATATACCAAAATCAACTTCCGAATCTCGGCGAATCATCCAACGCAGAAACATATTTAGTTTCTTTTGTGGACTCTTGGCAGAGACTTCGAGGAATGCGCATAGCCTTTCCATAGGAATCCCCGAATAAACTTTCAAGGCATCTTCCAGACTTTCAGAATGAGAATAAGCAGCATACAACCTCCGGAAGTATCCGTGAAAATCGGAAAAAGAAAGCATTCGATAAAAACTATGGGTCGCTCCTACCGGGAAATCTTTCTCCCACTGACAGGAAAGCACGTATTGATAAGGTGAGTCTCCCATCAGTTCGTGTAGCTCATTTGCCTTCTTTAAAATTTGCTTACGATTACCAAAACTCATGATGGCAGTCAGCAAACCACTAATCTCAATATCTTGTTTCACAGTATAGCGATGGGGAAACTGTACCGGATCGCTTGCTATAAACTCTGCACGATGGTAAATCTCCGCACACATCAATAGTTTATTCTTTATATCTTCAGTCATCATATCCTAAATCATGTTGAGGATGCAAAAGTAAACAATCTATTTAAAGAATCAAGTAATGCCACCTATTAGTTAGGTTCAAACAAATTAACTCTGACGTATGTTTCTATATTAAAGCAAGCAAAAATACCATGAAACAAATTCGTACTTACATAGTTTCCACTGTATGTGCCTTAATAGCCACACTCAACGTATATGCCCAACGCACCGTAACTTATGACCTTTATGTAAACGACACAATTGTCAACTACACAGGCAAATTCCGGAAAGCATTGGCTATCAACGGGCAAATTCCAGCCCCTACCCTTTACTTCACGGAAGGAGATACTGCCGTTATCAGAGTACATAACCGACTGGATAAACCAACTTCCATCCATTGGCACGGGATACTGCTCCCCAATATACAAGATGGTGTTCCCTTCCTTACTACTGCCCCGGTAGCACCTCAATCTACACACATTTATACATTCCCCATCATTCAGAATGGTACCTACTGGTATCATTCGCATGCCGGACTACAGGAACAGGAAGGACTTTACGGTGCATTTGTTATCCATAAACGGGAAGATAATTCTATACGTACACCGGCAAATCAAATTCCCGAATATACAATAGTTTTAAGTGATTGGACAAACACCAACGCTCAAGAAGTCAACAGAAGATTGCACACAGACTCCGACTGGGCATCCATCAAAAAGAAAAGTGCACAAAGTTACTGGGAAGCTCTACGGGCAGGCCAACTTGGAACTAAGTTCAAAAACGAATGGAAACGGATGGAGGCTATGGATGTGAGCGATGTATATTACAATTGTTTCTTACTGAACGGAGCGACAGAGCAAAGTCTTTCCAAACTGCATGCAGGTGATAAGATCAGATTGAGAATCGTGAATGGAGGTTCCTCTACCTATTTCTGGCTTCAATACGCAGGCGGAAAAATAACAGTAGTGGCAGCAGATGGAAAAGACATTCATCCGGTAGAAGTAGACCGGATGATAATTGCTGTCTCCGAAACGTATGATATCGTGGTTACTATTCCCGAAAACAATACATCATACCAATTGCTGGCTACGGCAGAAGATCGTAGCGGTTCATCCTCATTGTGGCTAGGAAGCGGAAAAAGGAAATCCACCCCGCCCCTACCCAAACTGAATTATTTCGCCGGAATGAAGATGATGAACAAGATGATGAAAATAAACGGAGATATGGACAATATGGGAATGAACATGAGTATGCAGAAAATGGATATGAACAAAGTGATGTATCCCGAAATCAATGACTCCATCAAAATAATCACCTTAAATTATGATATGCTTAAATCTCCGGTTAAAACGAATCTGCCGACTACAGTTCCGATGAAAGAACTGCATCTCGAACTGACGGGTTCGATGGACAGATACGTGTGGTCATTAAATAATAAAACCCTTTCGGAAGCAGATTTGATTCAAATAAAAGAAGGTGAAAATGTGCGTATGATTCTGCACAACAATACAATGATGCGTCATCCGATGCACTTGCACGGACATTTCTTCCGGCTTCGCAATAAGCAGGGAGAGTACGCCCCGATGAAGTTCACATTCGATATACTGCCGATGGAGACAGATACGATTGAATTTAATGCTAATGAGAGAAGTCGCGGCGACTGGTACTTTCACTGTCACATCCTTTATCATATGATGAGCGGTATGGGACGGGTGTTTCATTATGAGGATTCCCCAGTCAATCCCCAACTCCCGGATTCTGCCAAAGCTATCCGGAAAGTGTATGCCATGGACCGCAAGTTCTACTTCACCGCCAGAAATGATTTTGCTTTCAACGGCAACAACGGACGAATGGAATCGAGCAACACCCGTTGGGGAATACAAGCCGAATGGCAGTTGGGCTATAAAGACAAAGACGGCTATGAGATTGAAACCCGCTTCGGACGTTATACGGGTAAGAAACAGTGGTTATTCCCATATATAGGTGTCTACTGGAATTATCGTAAAGGAGACGAAGGGGAAAAGAATCTGTTCGGACAACGCACCCGACATGATAATCAATGGGCAGGAACAGTCGGCATGAGATATACGATGCCCTGGTTGATTGTACTCGACGCCCGTTTAGATACGTATGGACAAGTGCGCCTGCAACTGGAACGCGAGAATATAGCTCTCACCAGTCGTCTAAGAATGAACCTGATGGTTAACAGCGAAGTAGAATATGCCATAGGATTGCGTTATATCCTGTTACCCTATCTCAGCGTATCAGCCAACTATAATAGTGAAATGAAGTTTGGAGTCGGCATTCAATGTTCATACTAACTCAGTAAAAAAGAGCTACCCAACCTATTGAGTAACTCTTTTAAAAATCAAATTCTCTACGTTCACATTTTAGTAATGGTACCTAATAGACATATTCTTACTTCCGGGCTAACAGAAATTCAAAGATATCTAAAAGCAAAATTCATGTTTATCCGAAATTAAAAGGGAAGCTGTCCTCATCAGACAAAGCTAGCATTCCATTCTTCCTCTGGATACAAATTTTGTTCTCTCGCGCCAACCATCCGGCAGCCAGTGCCGTACTTTCAACACTTAGATTCAACTTTCTCGCCAATTCCGGTATCGAAATTTCACCAATTTCTTTTAGGGCATACCAGATTCTACCAGCATTAGTCCCTACAACTCTTTTATCCATGGCTATCTTTATTTAATAATTTGAAACCAAGATAAGGTTTTTAATAATTGTTTGCAACATTATCAGGTCTTACATTTATTAAATTGACATTATTTAAACTTTGGGGAATACCATGCGGCTATATGTATTTTGAATTTACACAAAAAAGATATATTTTAGCAACATCGGACAAGTCCATTCCTTTTTTTACCCCTACCTTTGCAAAGTGAAATAACAAAATAGCAAACTGCCTATGCAACAGAAGAAAACAACGAAAGAAGAATATCAAAAATGTGTAAATGTAGTAGTGGAATATATCAATCAGCATTTAGGAGAAGATATTGATTTGAAATCACTGGCCAAGATATCAAACTTTTCCCCTTTCTATTTCCACCGGATTATGAAAGCATTTCTCGGCGAACCGATTGGAACCTTTATTGTCCGGACGCGGACAGAAGCGGCAGCACGCCTATTGCGCTACTCGGATATTCCAATTGCCGATATTGCTTATCGTATCGGATATTCTTCTCCTTCTTCTTTGTCGAAAGTATTCAAGCAATTCTATGGTATTTCACCTTTAGAGTATCGAAACAATAAAAACTTTGTAATTATGAGACCAGCAAATATCAAGCCAGACCTGGAACTAAAAAGTGAGATTAAAAATGTGCCCGAACGGAATGTAATTTATATCCGTCTGTCGGGTGACTACAGACTTAATGATTATGGCGGCACATGGATGCGACTGATCCAGTTCATTAAAGAACAAAACTTGCCAATGGGAGATGTCAGTCCGCTATGCATCTACCACGACGACCCAAAAGTGACTCCGACAGAGAAATTGCGTACGGATGTATGTATGGTACTACCTGTCAAGGCTGTTCCGGTTGGAGACGTTGGTTCAAAGGTTCTTCCTGCCGGACGTTATGCCATCTTCCTCTATCAAGGTCCTTATGAAAACCTTCAAGCAGTGTATGATACAATTTACGGAAAGTATCTGCCTGAAATGGAGTGCACGTTACGCGATGAAGCCAGTGCAGAACGTTATCTGAACGATCCTTGCCAGACAGCTCCGGAAGAATTGCTAACTGAGATTTATATTCCTGTGGAATAAATAAAGAAAGAGAATGTGGGCTACGGACAAGAATAGCCCACATCTTTCTCACTATTTATCGGCGTAACCCCATTATCAAGAGTATCGGCCACCTGATTGGATAAATCAGAAAGTTCGGAGAATCCGACAGACTGTCCGCAAATAAAAGATTGTGGCTGCAACTTCGATTCGTTCTATAGAAGAAGCTGCTTTCCTTTGTGAAAAATCAATTGTATGCAACCTATAAGCAAGGTCCGTTCGGAAACGGGACTTACCGCATCATCCTGCAATATCCAATAATGACGGATATAGGGAGCCAAAGCCGAAGTGGGTTTTATTATCTGAAATGACTGCATGAGGGACAGAGATAAAACAAAAAATGGCTACTCATCACGAGCAACCAATCTTTTGTTAACCTTAAATCTAATACTTATGAAAAAAACACATTACAAAGGTACTAACTTCCATGTAAATAGCAAATTTACAGACTAAAACAGACTATATTATAACACGGTTTAATAGAAACATCAGCGCATTAACACTTCAGACTTTTCGTGTTAACATTTAACATATTCGTTCACAATCGCGTACCCTTAATAGCATTCTCCTATTAATTCATTAACGTGCGGAAATGAACTAATCCCACCAACAGATTTTATTCTTTTTTCATCTATTGACTATTGCCATATTAACGGCTTTTGCGTAACTTTGATATATGATAATCAGTGCAAGTCGCCGGACAGATATTCCGGCATTTTATTCCCAGTGGTTTTTCAACCGTATTAAGGAAGGATACGTTTTAGTACCGAGTCCATACAACCCTAAAATGATAAGTAAGGTACGCCTGGATCCTTCCGTGGTAGATTGTATCGTGTTCTGGACTAAGAACCCAGCTCCAATGATTGCGAAGCTGGATAAACTACAGGACTATAAGTATTACTTTCAGTTCACCCTCAATCCCTATGGGGAGAAATTAGAAATCAACCTGCCGTCCATTGCTAAACGAATTGAAACCTTCAAGCGGCTCTCGGACAAGATTGGCAAGGATAAAGTAATCTGGCGGTATGACCCTATATTGACGAACGAAGAGTATAATGTTTCTTTCCACAAAGAAACTTTTGCCCGCATTGCCGACGGGCTCAAAGATCATACGGAAAGATGTATGCTCGGATTCATCGACCATTACCAGCATATCCGCGCAGCGGTAGAACAGTTCAATATCAAGCCATTGATTAAAGAAGAGATTGAAGAAATGGCTGTTTCTTTCAGACAAACCATCAATGCCTATCCTTCCATCGAACTGGATACTTGTACTGTTAAGGTGGACTTAAGGCATTTAGGCATCCCTACCGGACTGTGCATTGATAAAGCTCTTATTGAAAGAATTATCGGCTACCCTATCCTTGCCAAGAAAGACAAGAATCAGCGCCATGTGTGCAACTGTACTGAAAGCATAGATATTGGCACATACGAAAGCTGCCTCAACGGGTGCGTCTATTGCTATGCTATCAAAGGCAATTATAGCAATGTGGAATATAACATGAAGAAGCATGAGAAAAATTCGCCTTTACTCATCGGACATTTGCTAGAGGATGATGTAGTGAAGGAGCGGGAGATGAGAAGTTTGAGAAACAACCAATATTCTTTGTTCTGAATAGGGCATAAAAAAAGGCTATCTATCCCAGACAGCCAATCTTTTGTTAACCTTAAATCTAATACTATGAAAAACACGTTGCAAAGATACGGACTTTCTGCATATCTCCAAATTTCCCGGACAAATCGGAATGTCTTATAACATGGTTTAATAAAACCGGAAGTTGATTAACAAATAAGCAACTATACATTAACATTTAACAGGGTTCTTAAATATTCTAGCTATAAAGCTAATCATGGCAGGTTGGTTTTCGAAACAGGCATGGAATCTTATTAAAGAGCGTAAATGATATCTAACAAAATCTCTTGCAATTTGTTTAGTACGTGGTTAACATCAAATTCCAATAATAATGAATAGATTCGAAAATAAAGTAGTCGTCATCACTGGTGGAGCCGGTGGCATTGGCGAAGCAACAACGCGCCGTATAGTAGCCGAAGGCGGTAAAGTGGTCATTGCCGACCATTCGGCAGAAAGGGCCGAGAAACTTGCCGCTGAATTGGCACAATCGGGGGCTGACGTACGCTCCATTTATTTCTCTGCCACTGAACTGAAGAGTTGCAAGAAAGTGGTTGATTTTGCAGTAAAAGAGTACGGACAGGTAGATGTATTAATCAATAACGTAGGCGGAACCGATCCAAAACGTGACCTGAATATTGAAAAGCTGGATATCGACTACTTCGACGAGGCATTTCACCTGAATCTTTGTTGCACCATGTATCTCTCCCAACAAATCATCCCTATCATGACTGCGCACGGTGGAGGGAATATCGTCAACGTGGCTTCCATAAGCGGACTTACAGCTGATGCCAACGGCACACTTTACGGAGCCAGCAAAGCGGGAGTGATTAACCTGACGAAATACATCGCTACTCAAATGGGAAAAAAGAATATCCGCTGCAACGCCGTAGCCCCGGGACTAGTGCTTACCCCTGCAGCTACAAACAACCTGAATGAAGATGTCCGTAATATCTTCTTAGGTCAATGTGCCACCCCTTATCTGGGAGAACCGGAAGACATCGCAGCCACCATTGCTTTTCTCGCTTCGAATGATGCGAGATACATCACCGGACAAACAATCGTAGCAGATGGCGGACTAACGGTTCACAATCCTACAGTCGAATTATCATAAAGACTTATCAGACAGTACATCTTACTTGATTATTATAAAAAATCATATTGTCAACCCAATAAAAACAAAAAGATGTACTGTCTTTTTTCTGCTTCCGCCCTACTTCTTTTCAAAGAGATTCCAGGTGGATATTCCCACACTGAATGTAACCTCATAATTCCCTCACATTGAAAGTCGGATTGACTTATGAAAGCATCTGAAAACGAGATAAAATACATAATTCTTGATGATAGTACGAAAAGTTTGTCCAACAAAAGCTAACTTTGCAGCGTTTATATTTAAAAAGATGAACGGAATGATTGTCAGGACACTATTAGATACTGATCTTTATAAGTTTACCACCTCGTATGCTTATATCAAACAGTTTCCATACGCAATGGGTACTTTTTGTTTCAACGACAGGAATGAAACAGAATACACAAAAGAGTTTCTGAAAACTCTCGAGACGGAGATTAACAATCTAAGTCAGTTGAGGCTTACGGGAGAGGAACTGGAGTACATGACACGCAATTGTCGATTCCTCCCTAGAGTTTATTGGGAATGGCTGTCGTCTTTCCGTTTCGAACCGGATAAAATCAAGTTCCATCTGGATGAAGAGCATCACCTTCATATTGAAGTGAGTGATTTTCTTTATAAAGTCACTTTATATGAAGTGCCACTGCTCGCCATTATATCTGAAGTGAAGAACAGATTCTTCGGCAATGTAGCGGATATGAACGAAATTCTCAGCAAACTTTCGGAGAAAGTAGAATTATCGAATCGGAATCAGCTCCGCTTCTCCGAATTTGGTACACGAAGAAGATTCTCCATTGATGTGCAGGAAGCAGTTATCGAGCGTCTGAATGAAATGGCACAATACTGCACCGGAACTTCCAACTGCTATTTTGCGATGAAGTATGGCATGAAGATGATGGGAACCCATCCTCATGAGTGGTTTATGTTTCATGGAGCACAGTTTGGATACAAACACGCCAACTATATGGCGCTGGAAAACTGGGTGAATGTCTACGATGGGGATTTAGGTATCGCATTATCCGATACTTATACTTCCGGGATATTCCTTAGCAATCTGAGTCGCAAACAGGCAAAGTTGTTCGATGGAGTCCGCTGCGATTCAGGCAATGAATTTGAGTTTATCGATAAGTTAATCGACCGTTACAAAGAACTGGGTATTGATGCGACTACCAAAACAATCGTATTCAGTAATGCGCTCGATTTCACTAAAGCTTTGCAGATACAGGAGTACTGCAAGGACAAGATTCGTTGTTCATTCGGAATAGGGACAAACCTGACTAATGATACCGGATTCGAGCCGTCGAACATTGTGATGAAGCTCAGTCGATGCAAGATGAATGTCAATCAGGAATGGAGGGAATGCATTAAGCTATCCGATGATAAGGGCAAACATATGGGCAGTCCGGAGGAGGTGCAGGCTTGTTTGTATGAGTTGCGATTGAGCAGATTAATAACCTCTGGTGATGTGAAAGTTAAAGTATAGAGCAAAAAAAAGGAGCAACGCCTTGCTCCAACCTTTGTTAACCTTAAATCTAATACTATGAAAAACACAGTGCAAAGATACGGATTTCTTCATTATCTGCAAATTATCCAAATTAAAAAGTATGTTTTATAACATCATTTAAAACATTCATTCGAATAAAGCCATTCAATTAAAACTTTTTCAAGATTTGAAACCTTTCACTGCTCTTTCAAGTCTTTCGAGGGTAAGTTCGCCGGATTGTCTCCAGAGCTGCTGCCCTTTATTGAAAAGAATGAATGTAGGAGTCGATTCAACGGTGTAGAAATCCGTAAGAGACGGTTCTTGGTCTACATCCACTTCCACTACTTCGAGCGTACCTTCCATTTGTTTTCTAAACTCATCAACTATAGGTTTCATGCGTTGGCAATGAGGACACCATGTTGCATAAAACTCTGCCATAACCCAGTCACCATTAGCTAATTTCTCTTTATTCCTTGCCTCGCGAGCTTCTTTCTTCTCTTCCATAACTGATTCATTTTTAAATTAATAATCAATATTTCAACAATGCGGGCAGAAAGAATGTTTATGGCACGATTGATTATATAACATAGATTTTATTTCCTCAATGCCAATCTCAACAAAAGAATATATCTCTTAGATACTATTGCTATTTCTTTTTTGCCTACTTCTATTTTCTTCATTGACTATTCTTTTTGCGTTCCACTATAGTGTTCTTTGCGTATAACTATAGTATTCCTTGCGTATGACTATAGTTATACGCAAATAACACTATAGTCATACGAAGTAAATTTAGCCTTCGAAATACATCCTGATGACAAAGGAACTTTTTAATTTTGCCTATGCCACCCAATCCGGTTACTATTATAAAAGAAGTGCCCCAAAACCATCACGGCCTCGGGACACGAACAAACACAAACACAAATAAAGTATGCAAAATCTAGAAATATGATAAGAATTATTTAATGTTGCAAAGTTCCGTATTTCACAACGGATGCATTAGCCTGCCAGATTCGTCGTGAATAGTCTCCAAAAGTCAAGCCCTTCATACCTTATATTATATGGATTCCTCTCGATTGGCGACAATCAGACCGAACGGAGCATCAAACAGGACGGAAACATCCGGCAGATTGTCGTGAACTTTGCACCCGAAAACATTATAAACACTCTTCACAATGAAAGAACAAACCGAATGCACTGCTCCAAAAAAGGAGTCACACACCTTCGAGCCCATCATCTTCCGAAACTTCGGACGCAACCTAAAGACTGTCACCTATTGCCTGCCCGATTTTCTTTATACCTATATCATAGCAGGTTCGGCCACGGTGGTAGTTGATAATGAAAGCAAACGATTCTCCGCCGGAGACAGTATCGTGATAGCCCGCCGCCAAAAAGCCGGCATCAGCTTCCTGCCCGAAGAAGGGAAAGAAGGAAACTTTCACGCCATCCACATTCGTATATCCGAAAAAGATGTGGACGATTACTTCTTTCACAATGCCGCTCCGAACAAAAAAAGCACAGCACCCGATGGCAAAATACAACAACTGCCCGACCACCCGCTGCTCCACGGCCTGAGCCTGTTGCTGGAAGACGGAATGAAACAGGGATTTCGTGCCGAATGGATATTCACAAAGATGAAAATACAAGAATGCATCCATATCCTCGTGATGCTGAATGAACAAATCTATCCTTGGCTTGCCGAGCACAACCATTGGCAAAAAATCGACCTACGCACTTTTATGGAGAAGAATTACCGTTATAATATCCCTCTGGAGCAATTGGCACAAGCCTCCGGACGCAGCCTTTCCACTTTCCGTCGCGACTTTATCAACGAGTTTGGCACCACCCCATCGCGTTGGCTCATTGCCCGACGGCTGGAGGAAGCCTATCGACTCATCACCTCTGGCAAGCGCCCGGGCGAAATTCTCATAGACCTTGGATTTGAAAGTTTTTCCCACTTCACGCGCTGCTTTAAGCAACGGTTCGGGTTGTTGCCCTCGCAGCTTCTCTGCGGGCAATGATTTCCATAGACTATAATCTCCACGGCAATGACGCCTATAGGCTAATCACATCGACCGCAGCAGGCTAAACCGCAATTTCTCTTTTCCCGACCTTTGCAACAACTAAAAAAAGAAACCAATCATGAAAAAGAAAATTCATCCGATAATCTAATAAACAAAAGAATCATGAACAAAAGAATTACTTTTTTCGCTGCCCTATCCTTCTCGTTTTTTGAGAATATAGCAGCACAGAATCTGCCTCAGCTAGGCAAGGCAAGTACAGACGAAGTCATCGCAGCCATGACATTCGACGAGAAAATCAGTTTGCTTGTGGGTGCAGGAGACGATGGCGACACCGAAGTATCCGACACGGTGACCGCCGTAGTAGGCTCCACACAGAAAATCGTTCCTGGAGCAGCCGGGACAACGCACGCTATTCCCCGACTGGGCATCCCGGCTATCGTCGTCGCCGACGGTCCTGCCGGATTGCGCATCGACGCCCATCGGATAGGAACGGACAGCACGTTCTACTGCACTCACTTCCCGGTCGCCACCTCGCTTGCTTCTACTTGGAATATGCCTTTGGTAGAGACAGTGGGAAACGCCATCGGCAACGAAGCGCGCGAATATGGTGTAGATCTCCTGTTGGCTCCCGCCACCAACATTATGCGAAACCCTCTTTGCGGACGCAATTTTGAATATTACTCCGAGGACCCGTGGGTGGCAGGAAAGACAGCAGCAGCCATGATTCGAGGCATACAGCAAAACGGGGTAGGCACTTCGCTCAAGCATTTTGCCCTAAACAATCAGGAGACAGACCGAGTGAAAAATAACGTAATTGTTACTCCGCAAGTCATGCACGAACTATACCTTAAGCCTTTCGAGATTGCAGTCCGCGAAGCGAAACCTTGGACAATGATGAGCTCGTACAACCGTATAAACGGTACGTATGCTTCGGAGAATCCCTTGCTGCTCGACTCCATCCTGCGCCAACAGTGGGGATTTCGGGGCACCGTCATGACCGATTGGTTTGGTGGAACAAACCCCGTACGACAAATGCAAGCGGGAAACGACCTGCTGATGCCGGGCACGCAGAAACAACAAGACTCCATAAAGATAGGTGCACGTAAAGGAGAACTCTCTGTCACCATACTCAATCGAAACGTCAGGAATCTGCTTGAACTTGTCTCACGCACTCCCCGTTTCAAAAAGTTATCTTACAGCAACGCTCCCGACCTCGAAGCACATGCACGCATCAGCCGCACGGCCGCTACTGAAGGAATGGTGTTGTTGAAAAATGAACACCACACACTCCCTATCAATGCTTCCCGCATCCAGAAAGTGGCTGCTTTCGGCATCACTTCCTACGACTTTATCGCCGGAGGAACCGGCAGCGGCGATGTGAACCGTGCCTACACTATCTCTCTCACCGAAGGGCTAACCAATGCCGGACTGCAACTGGACAGCACACTGATGCAGCAATATCGCACCTTTATCAACAGCGAATCTGCTAAACTTCCTCCTGCCGAATTTGGTAAGCCTGCGCAACGCATTGCAGAAATGCCCGTGTCTGCTGACATGATTCAGCAGCAAGCTGCCGAGCAGGACATAGCTATCATTACGCTGGGACGCATCTCCGGAGAATTTGCCGACCGTTCGCTTAAAAATGATTTCTATCTTTCCGAAACTGAACACAATCTGCTGGAAAACGTTTGCAACGCCTTCCATGCACAAGGCAAACAAGTAGTTGTTATCCTTAACACTTGCGGTGTGGTGGAAACCGACTCATGGAAAAATCTGCCGGATGCCATTCTCATCTCATGGCTCGCCGGACAGGAAGGTGGAAATGCCATAGCCGATATCCTGACGGGAGTAAGCTCTCCTTCGGGTAAGTTGACAATGACTTTCCCCATTAAGTATGAGGACGTTCCCTCCGCACCCAATTTTCCTTTAGCAGGAAGTACTGCCTCCACAGATTCCACCCGCTATGAAGAAGGACTTTTCGTAGGCTATCGCTACTATGATACGTACCATAAGCCCGTCTCCTATCCGTTCGGCTACGGACTGTCGTACACCCAATTTTCGTATAGCAATCTCAACATTACCGAAGAAGGGGACAGCATTCGACTCTCCTGCCTCATCACCAATACCGGCGATAAAGAAGGAAAAGAAGTGGCACAAGTCTATGTATCCGCTCCGGACAACGGGCAGAAACGCCCCTCGAAAGAATTGAAAACTTTTCATAAAACGAATCTTTTGCAACCGGGAGAATCGGAAATAGTAACTTTCCTTGTCCCGAAATCCGACCTGGCACAATATGACGAGACTTCCAAGCAATGGAAACTGCCGGAAGGGATATTCCGCTTCTTCGTAAATGCTTCTGCTGCCGACTATAAGCTGGAAGGAAAAAGATACCTCGGTCTGGGTAACCTTTAATTAAATAAATCAATACTATAATGAACAATCTTAAGAAAAGCAATTGGGTGATAGCAGGCATTTTAGTCTGCTCCACCTTCCCCACACAAGCCTTGATGGCACAGGTAGAAAGCGACACTCTCCAGGTTTCAACTACCAAGGAAGAAAAAAACCGCAATGTGATGCTCAATGCTTCCGACGCTTCAAAGCCAAGAGAGGTATCTATCGGACTGCCAAGTTCAGTGGGTGGCACAGATATTTTTGAAGACGGACTGCCCGTTGTCTACTACTTCTGGCCGCACATGGCTCATACGCATTGGCGCGGAGGCACTGCCTACAGCCACAACTCACTGATGAAACTAAGCGAAACGGCATTGACTAGCGGTAGTGTGGGGTATGCAATCAACAGTTTCACCCGACTAGGAGAGGATACTTTCAAAGGAGAACTGGACTATACAGCCAATCACTTCGGTATGCAGAAGATTGATATGAATATCGTTGGCCCCATCGGAAAAGGATGGAGCTATACGGGAAGCATCTTTCAGAACTTCGATCCCGGAAGCAACGACCTGAAATATACACAATATCATGACCGGACTCAAATCTATAAGTTCGGCCTGACCAAGCGCTGGAACGATGGGAAGGGAGTGGCATCCGTCCTTTACAAATATTCTCAAGCCAAACTGCCTACGGACAATAACGGTCCTTTCTTTTATACCGGAGACGGAAGCGTGGAGTCACTCGACGGCTTCCGCCTGGGACATGATTCGTATATGCCTGCCGACGGGAAATTCCAGTACATGGACGTGCGCACGGGAAACATCGTGACCACCAACTTCCGGGATATGAGCAGCAACGAAGCACACGATGCCCTGTTTAAGCTCACGTATGATTTTGACAACGGAATGCACTTCAACTTCAACATGAAATACAGTCATGCCGATGTGAACATCAACAACAACATCCTTTCGGGCATAGACGACGTGACTGCCGAGAAAGGATATACCTACACCGACGGAACCGCCTACATCGGTAAGGTTCAAAACCGGTATATACTTCTCTACAACGGTCGGGTGAACGACCTCATGGCTACCGCCGAACTTACCCGCCGCTCCGGTCGGCACGATTGGAGAATAGGGCTCAACCAATGGTACAATCATACCAACCTGGGTGTATCCAGCAGCAACATGGCACACGAAGTAAAAGCCAACCCCGAACGGCTTGCCTACAATGGGAAAGAATTTTGGGGCATGAACACCGGTTCCGAATACTACGCCGGACAGGAGAATAAACTTGCCCTTTATTTCTCCGACGACTGGAACATCACCCGCCGGCTGAAGCTGTATTATGGCTTGCGACTGGAATATTATCGCATCAGCGGAGATGCTTGCTTTAACCCGACCACTCAGGATACATACAACAATCGTACGGAAAACTTCAATCTCAACCAGTCCGGAGTGAAAAAGGCCCCATTCTCCCATCATTGGATTAATCCGATTGCCACACTGAATGCCAACTACCGAATTGCGGGAGGCTTCGGCCTGACAGGAGATTACCTCTTCAACCGACAGCGTCCGCGGCTTGAGAACTTTGCCGGACAAGATTCTCCCGCTCTCGATCCGGTCGACGTTCATCTCGGACGCTTCGGCATCTATTATAATAACAATTGGATAAAACTGGTATCTACAGTATCATATATCCGCAAAACAAACTATAAATCGCGTGTGCAATTCACACGCACGGTGAACGATGTGAGCGAAACGCAGACAAAAGCCGTGATGTACGACATTGCCACCATGGGCTGGACAACCGATGCTGTGGTAACTCCCTTCAAAGGGTTTTCCTGTCATCTGCTGCTCACGCTGCAAAAGCCTCAATATAAGAATTTCAAGACCGATCTGACCTTTAGTGACGGTTCTACGCAAACGTATGATTTCAGTGACAAAACAGTGACAGAAGTATCGCAGACCTTAGCAGAAATCGATCCTGCCTACCAATTCGGCGACTGGCGGTTCTGGTTGAGTTTCCGTTACTTCGGCCGTCAATATGCCAACAAGCCGAACTCGCTTTATTTCAATGGTCGGTGGGAGACTTTCGGGGGAATTGACTACAAGGTGAATAAGCATCTGGCACTGAATGTGAATGTGATTAATTTCCTGAATCAAAGTGGTGCGCAAGGTTCCATTTCGGCAGCCGATTTAGTGGAGGATGCCAGCGGATACAAGAATTATCTGATGGCGGGCAGTTTCATTCGTCCTTTTACGATGGAGTTCGGGGTGAAGATAACGCTTTGATTTATCAGTATGAACTGTCTCACATAGATGGGAAGGCAAATAAAACGGGAGGGTAAGATGGATTGCTCTCCCTGTTTTATATAATACAAGATGATCATCGCCTTCATTGTAATAATAGGATAATAGGATTATTCATACACTATTATTTATTTCACATTATTGTTTTATTCCTTCTCTCTTCGATATTCCTGTGGCGAAACTCCCGCATATCTCCTGAAATAACGAGCAAAAAAAGAAGAATTGGGAAAATTCATCCGTTCCGAAAGCTCAGTTACCGTAAGTGTGGTTGATTTCAATAAAGTCTTGGCTTCACGAATCGTGAAATCTGTAATCCAATAGGCAGGGGTATAGCTCGTGACTTGCTGAATCACTTTTGCCAGATATTTGGGTGTGATGCAAAGCCGGTCAGCATAAAACGACACATCACGGTGTTTAGAAAATGATTCGTGCAGAAGTCGGAAGAAGTTTTCCGTTAGTTCTTCCCTATGGGTGGCAGATGTTTTCATTGGATGATTGGTGTAGATTGCGCTAATCTCAGCCGTAAAAACGTATATCAGGGAACGAAGAATCTCATTATAGGAAGGATGATTCACCAGCACATAATGTTGTATTATGGCAGTATGTTTATCAATCAGAAAGCCTTTTTCTTCAGCAGATAGAAGGATAAAAGAGGCTTGTTGCATCTTTTCCGTAATCAAAGCAGGCAATAGATAAGGGAAATCAGCCATTGCATCAAAAGGGAAAGCGAGGGTGAGACACCGAAAATCCTCAGAATGGGATGTTGTATGCAATAAATGGGATGGTAGCAAGGTCAACAGACTGCCTGATATTAAATTGTGCGAAAACCCATTTACCTCTACCATTGCCTGCCCGGAAGTAGTGAGGATAAATACAAGTCCTTTCAAGTTATTGCGTTGAGGCGCATCCATTGGCAGGAAGCGCATCAACGCGTCTGGTTGATTGGATATATAGAAATCAGTAGCCATTGAGATTATTGATAAAACATCAATCTCCCAACATTCGGAATATCACTTCCACCTCCGGGCGTAATGATGAAATTCCAGTCCGTAGAATCTCCGCCGGAAGGATTTGGCTGCCACGTGAAACTGAGATTCTGATTATAGCCTACGCCACAAAACAATATTTTTGCAATCTCTTTATCCTCTTTTCTTCCGATTTCGCACGTCACGTAGAAAGACCATCCGGCACCTGAATAAAATTGGGGATTCAATTCAATCACCGTTTCTGCACGATTTCCGTAAAAGTTATACAGTTCTGCGTCACTACAAACATTCATTGAAGCCGTCACAAACTTATTGCGGCTGTCGAGCACAACTTTATTCAAACTAATCGGTGATTCGCGATTAACCTTACTCACATATACTTCTCCATTTGTCGCCATCACCACATAATCCACACCATGTTTCGATACTATTTGCCCTGCTTGCGAACTCACCCGGTTAAGGCTCTCCATAAATAGTTCCCTATTCAACGAAGTCACATTATTCATTTCTTCTAAGGCTGAATTCGTAACGTACGAGCGCACAGTAGTCCGTTTATTCGGATTGACAAAAAACTCATGAGTGGTTTTGTTGATGTCTACAAAATCATTCAGCACAACAGCATCTTGTTCATAACTCCTGCCAGTAGTTGTTTCGATAGCAAAATCATCATGGCAGCTTTGCAAAGACAGGACAAACAGTCCTAATGATAAGATAATTACTTTCCTCATAGTCAACAGTTTTATTTGTACGCCAAAGATAAAGCAAAAATACATACGAAGATCTGTTTTATATCGCTTTAACACGAATCTACTTATGGGAAAAAGTACAAAAAAACGGCACCCCGATTCACATCGCAGCACCGTCACAACACAAACACAAAATAAAACACGACAAAACTACTATGCAATCTTACCTGTTATGCCGGGGAGGCATATGTACCGATTATATATATTCACATACCTATAAGAGGTCGTTCAGGCCGATTAGCATAATAAATAACATCATAAAATCTGTTTTGTTCGGAACAGATCGTTTTTTTATTCAGAAAAGTTTCTCAAATGCTAATTATTGCCTTTGAAGTCCTTCATAAAGCCTTCCATCAACCACTTTGCCAATGCCTGTCGGTTGGAACTCATGATTAATCTTCTTTGGTCGAAAGTATTTTGAATGTTTCCCAGTTCGACGAAAACAGATGCGGGAGTGGAATGAGACAGTACATAAAGATTGCGTCCGTTCACTGTCCCTGTGAAACCGCGATTGGGCTGATGCTTATCATATTTCGACTCGAAAGTTTTCTTCATATTATTTGCCAGCCGCTTGCTTTCGGCCGTCTTGTTGGAATGATAAAAGAACACATCGGTCTGTTTACCCTTGCTACGACTGTCTACATGGATAAAGATAGCCCTACAGTATCTATAATTCCTGCGGTCTTTCCGATACAACGAATTAATCTTATCACACCGTTGCTTAAGACGTTGCACCTGATTCAAAGGAATAGGATCGCCCATGCAGGTTTCCCGTTTACTGTTGGAAAGATAGGCATCTTCACGAATGCCGTCTTTGGCATCCTGAATGATGATACGCACTTCCGCCCCTTCCTGCATCAGGTTGCGTGCCAGACGTAAGGCTATATCATACGCATATTCATCTTCATGAAGTTCATACTTTCCCACCTGTCCGATCGCTCCGGGGTCGGGTCCGCCATGTCCGCTGACGACATAAAAACAAGTACCCGCAAGACGATTGGAAGTGACTTTTACTTTCGCCAGCTTTGAACCGAATAAGGGTTGAGTGATGATAGTTCCTATTTTATTTGCTCCGGCCGACTGCTGTTTGGAAGTACTTTTTGCAGAGGCGTTTTTCGCAGGAGATTCTTTGGAAGAAGTTGCTTTTGCCGATGTGCCCGACGAACGTTTCACCGGAGGAATCACGTAGGTAACTCCCATTTTGAGCACCTTATTCTTCCCTAGTTTCTTCTTATTCAGTTCAATAAAGTCATCGTAGTACTTCTTTGGCGAGCGATTGTGCCTCAACAAAAAAGTAGAGATACCATCGCCGGCCCTAGGCGTGGCTATCTGCTGCGCCCAAAGAGCGGTGCCCGAAAAAAGAAAAGCAAAGAATAAAAGTATATAGAGTTTATTTTTCATATCTGCGTCAACTATCTCCTTTTCAACCGTATCATTTCACTAATAAACGAGGCAAAATTACAATTATTTTCCCTACTTTTGCCTCATTAAAACATTTTTTGGAAATAAACTTTAAAACCCGATATCCTTATGGCAAAACAATTCAAGCCCGAAACCCTGTGTGTACAAGCAGGATGGACGCCTAAAAAGGGCGAACCACGCGTGTTGCCCATCTATCAAAGTACAACTTTCAAATACGATACCAGCGAGCAAATGGCACGCCTGTTCGATTTGGAAGACAGCGGTTACTTCTATACCCGCTTGCAAAATCCGACGAACGACGCCGTTGCCGCAAAGATTGCCGCCCTTGAAGGTGGCGTTGCCGCCATGCTGACTTCCAGTGGACAGGCAGCCAACTTCTATGCCATATTTAACATCTGCCAGGCAGGCGACCACTTTGTTTGTTCTTCTGCCATCTATGGCGGAACGTTCAACCTATTTGGTGTGACAATGAAAAAACTCGGTATCAACGTAACTTTCGTCAGCCCGGATGCCAGCGAAGAGGAAATCTCTGCTGCCTTCCAGCCGAATACGAAAGCATTGTTCGGCGAAACGATTTCCAATCCTTCTCTCGAAGTGCTGGATATTGAGAAATTCGCCCGCATCGCCCACAGCCACGGAGTTCCTTTGATTGTAGACAATACATTCCCTACTCCGATTAACTGCCGCCCGTTTGAATGGGGAGCAGACATCATTGTGCACTCCACCACTAAATACATGGACGGACACGCCACCAGCGTAGGTGGTTGCATTGTAGACAGCGGCAACTTCGATTGGGACGCCCATGCAGAAAAGTTCCCCGGACTTTGCACTCCGGACGAGTCTTATCACGGACTGACTTATACTAAAGCTTTCGGAAAGGGTGCTTATATCACTAAAGCCACGGCACAACTGATGCGCGACCTCGGCAGCATCCCAAGCCCGCAAAACTCTTTCTTGCTAAATATCGGACTTGAAACACTGCACCTGCGTATGCCTCAACACTGCCGCAACGCACAGAAGGTGGCCGAATATCTTTCTAAGAACGAGAAAGTGGCTTGGGTAAACTATTGCGGTCTGCCGGATAATAAATACTACGCATTGGCTCAGAAGTATATGCCGAACGGTTCTTGCGGAGTAATCTCCTTTGGACTGAAAGGCGGACGTGATGTGTCTATCAAGTTTATGGATTCTCTGGAATTCATCGCTATCGTTACTCACGTGGCAGATGCACGTAGCTGCGTGCTTCACCCTGCCAGCCATACTCACCGCCAGTTGAGCGACGAACAGTTGATAGAAGCAGGCGTACGTCCGGACTTGATTCGTCTGTCGGTAGGTATCGAGAATGCTGATGATATCATTGCCGACATTGAGCAGGCACTGAATGCATAAAAAACGAACATCAGCGTATAAGCTGACGCAATAAAGGAAAGGCACGGAATGAAATATTCACCGTGTCTTTTTTATTTCCTATTCTACAAAAAGAAAGTTAATATCCGCCATTATTAACAAGGAGATGAACCTATAAGTTACTGTAAATGTTATCTTTGCAGAGAACCAAATTCTGTATTAGTATGAAAAAGATTCTATTAATAGCATTTACGTTATGCTTCTTCTACGGACTTTCTTATTCTCGCTCATTGTATCACCCAATTAACCAAATGACCAATATGCAGAACTTTGAAGCGGATTCATTTACTACCAAGAATGGAAAAAGCCTGAAGATTACTTTCTTCAAGCACGCCAGTTTGTTATTAGAATATGAAGGAAAGAAGATTTTTGTCGATCCTGTCTCTGATTATGCTGACTACACCCAAAAGCCAAAAGCAGATTATATCCTAATCACACACGAACATCATGACCACTTTGATGTGAAAGCAATATCCGCCATTGAAACTGCAAAAACTAGAATCATTGCCAATCCCAACTGCCAGAAGATGCTGAACAAAGGAGAAGCTATGAAGAATGGCGATGCACTTCAACTGGAACCGGATATAAAACTGGAAGCTGTTCCTGCCTACAACACTACTCCCGGCAGGGATAAGTTCCATCCCAAAGGACGTGATAACGGGTATATTCTCACGCTAGGCGGAACCCGTATTTATATTGCCGGAGATACGGAAGATATTCCTGAGTTGAAACAGGTGAAAGATATTGATATTGCTTTCCTGCCTGTCAACCAGCCTTATACGATGACACCAGAACAAGCTATACGGGCTGCAAAAGTCATTCAACCACGCATCCTTTATCCTTATCATTATGGAGATACGGATATTAATAAGGTGAAAGACGGTTTGAAGGATGATAAAGAAACGGAAGTTCGTATACGTGCTTTGCAATGAAAATATAAAAAATGCACCCGAGTAGCACAATAAAAGGAGGAAAGGCAAATTGGCACATTGACTAATTATGCCAACATGGTGCGAGAGTGCATTAACCCCATTAACAGTTTATACCTTCACTATTTAGGTAGAATTAAATTCACCATTCCGAAAACTAATATAATAAGGTAAGGAGGAAGGACACCACTGAATTTGAAAAAAAGGGAAATCGAGTTTCAATAATCAGAAATGCAACACTATGTTAATTGTAGAAAATGAAAATTAGTAGCTGAAAAACAGAGAAATAGAGGAGAAGTGAGGAAGATAAAAATTAATAAGTCTTAGAAGAACTTGGTACATTAGCGATTGTAAACTTGCCATCAATATCAGTGATAGTACCTAGGGTAGTGCCATTCACTAATACCGAAGCACCTACGACAGGCTGGCCATCTTCTTCAGAGGTTACCAAACCGGTAACTCTAGATGTCTGCGCAGTCGCCAGACCTATGCCCAAAAAAAGGAAGGTCAGTAAGAACATCAATTTTCTTTTCATAAATTCTCTCTTAAATTTAACCTATAATAGACTTCTCGTCTTTAACAGGTTGCAAAGGTAACACTTATTATGATAAACAAAGAAAATAGCCATCCTTTTAACTAAAAACTATCATATTGTAAAACAGAACCACCATAATGACGATATAATAAACAAAACGATTCCATTTTAGCAACTTTTAAAACACACAAGCTAACAGATAGAAAGCGTCAAAAACGACGTTTCTAAGCAAAAAAGAACAAGTTTCTCTCCAAAATAGTATCATTTTATCATTTCCCAGAGGTTTATTGGCTAAAGGACTATTAACTAAGTTAAATATTAGAGCACTAATATACCAAGTTCTTCTAAGACTTATTAATTTTTATCTTCCTCACTTCTCCTCTATTT
>NZ_URFY01000058.1 GCF_900547205.1 uncultured Bacteroides sp. | reverse complement strand
TACACATGAAATTCAAGATTTCTCCTTTATCATTGATAATCAGATGCAACTTGAACCTGAAAAACCACTATTCTCTTAATAATCAGACTGATAATTTACCACCTTATATCGAACTCACGTTATATTAGGGGCCGGATACGCTGCAAGTACACGCTATTGGAAGTACATTAACGGTCTTAAAGGATTGCAGCTATATGGATGTGATGAAGCATACCTTAGCTTGAAAGTTTGGCTAGAAGGAGGACAATGTTTATTATTGAAAAATATTGTAATTGGGCACATTTATAGAACAGATAGTCCGTATGAAGTTCCATCTGAGCAGTTGGTTTATAACCATCTGTTGATTTCATCTTTGTTATTTCCGGTACCTTTACGTATCCTCTCCTTCTCAATAGCTAGGTGTATGAATCGACAAACATTTGAAGGCGCTGTCAAGCTGTTGTCCGAACAAGATGAAATGCTGAACGAGTTGAAACAGTATTACCGCATGATATTGACACACCCTTTTGAAGAAGTATTGAATAGGAATCGTTTTTTAGATGTAGAGCAAGAGAAAGATATACTTCATAAACGTGATTTATTGCCTTCGATTGTCGATTTTCTTATTCAAAAAGAGCCTTCAACAGAGCTGGGAATTGTTGATGGTATAATGAATGAAGTTCTATTTTTCTTCCATTATGCACGCTTTACAAAAGACGATCGATGGGAAAAATACGCACACACTTTGTTGGATAAGGTACTGATATCTTTAGATACCCAGTCATTACCAATAGATTTTAAGGACGGTGTTTGTGGCATTGGTTGGGGACTTATTTATCTGGTGCAGAAAGGATTCTTAAATGCCGGAAGTATAGAAAAGGCTCTTTATACTATTGATTGTGTTCTTTCAGACATTGACATAGATGAAATCGATACATCGTCTTTTTCACATGGAATTGGGGGAATTATGTTATACTGGGTTACTCGTATACTCTATATGAACAAACAGGGCAAAGAGATTCTACTAGATCAACAATATATTGATAATATATCAGTAAAGGCAGAAGAGGTATTACAGCAGTCTAATAATATTTTTATCGTGAATGCTGCATCGCAATTCCAATATATTGTAGAGCACAGCACGGAACTTGATTCTTTACAATACACGCCGTCTATACGCGACTGGACCAACTTTCCAACATTCTTAGCCAAAAATCCCCAATATTGGAAACCTGGAATTATGGGATGTCCGGGAATCGGGCTGTTAACAATGTTAGTTTTAAACTTCAATAAATAATACGTTATGAAATACAAATTGAGTAAATACAACTATTCATTATCAGGAACTAACTCTACTCTTCTATATAATTGTGCATCTGACGGACTTTTAGTGCTTGTCCCTCAACTGGTAGAATTAATAGAGCAAAATGCAGAACAACTTGAGCATATAAAAGATATACATGAGGATCTATTTTATGCATTGGATTCCAAAGGCTTTATTGCATCCGAAGAAAAGGATGAAATAGAGAGCTTCATTGACCGATTGAAAGAAGAAGAAAATTCTCCTGCAAAATTCAGTATGATTATCAATCCCACGATGGATTGTAATCTACGTTGTTGGTATTGTTACGAAAATCATACGTTGGGCACTGTGATGTCTCCCACAGTAATAGAATCAATAAAAAAACTGATTCAAAAGAAACTTGATAATCCAGAATTGAAAGAATTGCATATTTCTTTCTTTGGTGGCGAGCCGTTGATTCAATTTCGCAAAGTGATTCAACCGATACTTGAATGTGCCATTGTTGGATGTGATGAACATAATGTTAAGTTAGGAGTGAGTTTTACCACTAATGGCGTTTTGCTGAATGAAGAATTAATTGATTGGTTGAAGCCGATTAACGAAAAACAATTGATAGGATGGCAGATAACATTGGATGGGTATAAAGAACTTCATGATAAATCCAGGCGTACGATAGATTTAAGACCGACATACGATACCATAATAAAAAATATCAAAAGTTTGGTGAAAAGGGGAATGACCGTCACTGTACGTTTCAACTACACTACTGAGAGTCTAGAATCTTTTGTAGATGTATTACAGGATTTTGAAGATTTATCGGAAGAGGAACATCGGCAGATTCACTTTGATTTTCAACAAGTTTGGCAAGCTAATCGGATTGACGAAGATATTGTGAAAAGTATAAAAACGTTCTTTCTACAGGAGAACTTTGAAGTAGGCTTGGAACAGGTTGCCTCCCGATATCGGTGTTATGCGGATAAAGAATCTGACATCGTAGTTAATTACAATGGTGATTTGTATAAATGTACTGCACGTGAATTTAATAGAGGATTGCGGGAAGGAGTGCTCCTTGAAAATGGAGAATTAGTATGGAATAACCTTTACGAACGAAGAATGTCGGTGAAATATGCTAATTCAATATGTAAAGCTTGTAAAATATATCCTTTATGCTTTGGAGGGTGCTCTCAACGACAATTGGAAAGGGAACAGACCGATTCATGCCCAAGAAAGCTCTCAGAAGAAGATAAAGATAAGATGTTGAGAACACGGGCACTTTGGATATTGCAACAACAGAATAAAACATAAACATATAAACTGTTCAGGGAGGAATAATGCATCTTTCTGAAAGGGTATATGGACTGTATATATACACTTAAAAATAATAAGGCATTAAAACAGGCTTGAGAATAGCAGCTCAACAAATTCTGCTATAAGTGGTAGTAGCCACTAGTTTATAATCTTTAATTCAAAATGTTTATGAAACAAGATTTATTTTTTAAAGGAGAGATCCCCGCTCTGGAAAGTGATAAAGAAGGGAAGTTACGTGGCGGATTTTGTGCATTAGGAGGGGGAAGTGTTAGTTTCTACTCCGATAATGGATGTTCAGATAGTGGATGTGGACATACAAATGAGAAATGTTCAAATACTTGTGGAAGTGGTTCAAGTGCGACAAACAACCCTTGTACTAATACTTGTGCTCCCAACTCATCTGACAATAATATTGGGTGTCACAATAATTGTGGAACTACTGATAATGGATGTTCTCACGGTACTGACACACAATGTACCACTCCGGTAGATGGACAAAAAGGAATAGGATTATCTTTTTTTAATCTGGGTTCTTCCACATTGTTCTAACTACAAAACATTTCATACACTTCAGGGCATTCCTGAAGTGTATGAATAATTAATAATCTCTAATAAAAGAATTATGAGTAGCACCTATTATCTTATATTAAGATACTTCACTGCAGTTATATTATTGCTTATATCGTATTCCCTATCCGCACAAGACCACAATATATATGGTTATGTGGTAGATAATTTTCATAAACAGCCTATTCCGGGCATGCACGTCACCCTACTACGGCTAGATAGTACGCAGGTTTCAGTCTGCAATACAGTATATAGTGGTACAACGTATGAAGATAAAATATATGATAAGCACCCTTCTGAAGCCGCATTTCGTTTGCCGGTAAAAGAGGAAGGCAAATATATTTTGCGTTTTTCTATGATAGGCTATCAAACTACCTATAAAAATATTAATGTGCAATTCAGGAAAAGATGGAGTGAGGTATGGGTGGGTACATTCGAAATTGGAGAACAAGTGTATAAATTGAAAGAAACTTCAATAGTTGTAACTAAGATAAAAATGGTATTGAAAGGTGATACCATTCAATACAACGCAGATGCCTTTCAGTTGGCGGAAGGCTCGATGCTCGATGCGTTAGTTGAGCAATTGCCCGGAGCAGAATTGAAGAATGGCGGACAGATATATGTAAATGGGAAATATGTGGAGGAATTGTTGCTGAACGGTAAGAGCTTCTTCAAAGGCGATCCCACTGTTGCTTTAGAAAACTTGCCGGCTTACATGGTTAATAAAATTAAAGTATATGAAAAGGTCGGGGATATGAGCCTATTTACAAATAAAGATATGGGAGATAATAGATATGTGATGGATGTTCACCTTAAGAAGCAGTATTCTATCGGATGGATAGCGAATGCTGAAGTAGGTGGTGGAACGGAAGAACGCTATATGGCGCGATTGTTCGGATTACGATTTACTCCTAATTCTCGGTTAGCAGTATTTGCCAATCTGAATAATATGAATGACAATCGTCGTCCGGGTAGAAATGGAGATTGGCGACCGAGCGATACGCCAACAGGCTTGCAAACAACACAAGTGGGAGGACTTTCATATTCTTTAGATAAAAAAGTTGGTGAAAACTTCTTGCAAATTGAAACAGATAATAAAGTTGAGAATTATGATGTTAATAAAATAGTTAATTCCAATAATGTAACATTTTTGTCTGATGGTGATATGTTTAGTCGTTCATATACCCAATCACAGAACAAACAGACAATATATAGAACTGAGACTCGCATAAATTTTTGGGAAGATTCTGATTTATGGAACGCTAAATATTCGCTTGGGTTTAATGAATCGTTCTATTACATGACATCTAATTTTTTTAGTTTCAGCAGGCTGGGTACGTTTTCATCCAATCCTTCAGAATTACCTACCAGTAATATGCTTGACAGTCTTTTTGCTCCCAACATGGGCAATGCATACCGCCAAATTCTAATAAACAGGCAGCAACAGGAAAGCATGGGCAATGGAGACTTTTTATCTAACTTAACATCAGTAAATGGTATGACAAAAGTTGGTAAAAATGATAATGTATTAAGTCTAGGCGCATCTTTTCAATATCAAAAAAAAGGTAATAGTAATTATAACAAACGTAGTCTGGATTATTTCTCTTCATCCGAAATCTCATCTACCGACTATCGTAACCAATATCTCAATCAACCTTCTCACAGGCATAGATATAAAATTAGTGCACAATATAATTATGATGTTAATGAAAGGTTTCGAGTATATACCTATTATACATTTGACGATGATTATAAATCAGATAAAAGTCATCTTTATCGATTGGACAGGCTTCCGGGCTGGGAAACAGAAAATACTTCCTTGCCCTTAGGCACGCTCCCCTCCACTACTGATGCGTTACAGACTGTGATTGATTTACGAAATAGCTATGATTCAGAGTTACACGAAATTCAGCATACATTTGGATTACGTATACAAGCTGGCACAAAGAATCAAAAAATAAGGATTGACAGTTATCTATTTGCCGATGCCCTAAAGCAGAAGCTTGATTATCATAGGAACAATCAATTTTATCCATTGACTCGCAATTCTTTTTTACCACGACCGGATGCACGTGTTACTATGAAAACAAAATTCGGAGAAATAGAATTGTATTATCAGATGAAGAGCTTATCACCTACTGTAACCTATTTATTGGATATACGAGATGACAGTGACCCCTTGAATATCTTTTTAGGAAATGCAGAGTTACACAATTCACATACACATACCACCGAACTCAGATTTCGCAAGAATAACCAAAAGAAGCAAAGCAACTTTTCTTTTTATTCCGGATTCAGGTATACGAAAAATGCCATTGCTATGGGATTGACCTACAATCGCGAAACCGGAGTAAGAACCACTCAACCGGACAATATTAATGGTAATTACGCAATTAATCACATCATAAATTATGGTCAGGCTTTGGGTAAGAAACAAAGATGGCGCATTGATACGCACACTAGTATATTCTACAATCATAATGTCGATTTAGTAGGCGTTGAAGGTGCCACTAGAAGTATGCGAAGTGTTGTCAACAATCTGTATTTAGGTCAAAGTCTAAAACTTGACTATCGTCTTAGCAGTAAATTCAACATTGGAGCTAAGGCCGAGTGTAATTGGACGTATGCTACCAGCAGGCGGGAGGACTTTAATACTATCAGAGCTACCGATTTTAATTATGGATTGACAAGTCAGGTAGAACTTCCTTGGAAATTGCAACTCAGTACTGACCTTACACAGTATAGCCGCCGTGGATACGAAGATCCTGAAATGAACAAAGACGAATTGGTGTGGAACGCGCGATTATCAAAAAGTTGCATGAAAGGAAACCTAACTTTTATGTTTGACGGCTTTGATATTCTGGGAAATCTTTCAAATGTACGCCGCACGCTGAATGCACAAGGACGTACAGAAAGTTATTATAACGTTATACCAAGATATGCGATGCTTCACGTAATCTATAAATTGAATATACAACCGAAGAAAAAGAAATAAGAGAAACCGGCTATGGGATTTAAACTGACACGGCAATTTGATCAAATGGATTGTGGACCTGCTTGTATAAGGATGGTCGCTAACTATTATGGAAAAAAATATCCGTTAAGTTATCTGCGTTCTGTTTCTTGCTTGAGTAGAGAAGGCGTCAGCATTGCCGGTATACGTTCCGCCCTTACCGATATCGGCATTTGTTCCGCTACTTACGAGCTAACATTGGAACAACTGAGACAATGCCCTTTACCAGCCATTCTGCATTGGGAACAGAACCATTTTGTTGTCCTCTATAAAACCAAATGGAGCAGGTGGAAAAAACAATGGTTATATTATGTGGCAAATCCAGCCTACGGTAAACACACTTTTACAGAGAAGGACTTTAAATCTTATTGGATAAATGGAGAAAAAGGAATAGCCATAGCCTTAAAAGTAACAGACGATTTTTACCAGAAACAAGCTGTGAAAGAGAAACATAGCTTATTTCAATTCGGCAAGAAATACGTCTGGCCCTTTCGAAAAGAAATGGGGCAGCTTGCCTTTGGGTTATTAAGCGGAATCTTACTTTCTTTGGTAGCTCCTTTTATGACGCAAGCCATGGTCGATAATGGAATTGGAATGAAAGACATGGGGGTAATCAAAAGTTTATTGATGGCTCAGATTGCTTTATTTATAGGCATGTTCTCAATGGGGTTAATCAGTAATTGGGTAACGTTATACATAGGTACACGTATCAATATTAATATTCTGCATGATTATCTGACAAAGCTCTTACACCTTCCGATGGCTTTTTTCGAAACGAAAAGCATCGGAGACTATCAGCAACGAATAGGGGATCACAGCCGCCTGCAAGGGTTCACCACACAGGGAACTATGCAGACTGCATTTTCTTTACTCTCATGCTCGGTTTTGCTAGTTATTATTGGTTATTACAGTATGCTTATACTCATAGCCTATCTGTTGTTAACCGGCTTGAGTACGCTTTGGATGACATATTTCTTTAGAAAACGAAAATCACTGGATTATGAACAGTTTCGGTTAAGCTCGCAAAATCAGAATAAACTTTATGAATTGCTGAATGGTATTACAGATATCAAATTGAACTGTTACGAAGATTATAAAATAGATGAATGGCAAGGAATGCAGGAAAAGCTTTATGCTATGAGTCAAAAGACATTGAGGCTGGGTCAGATTCAAAGTACCGGATATACACTCATCGGTCAAGTGAGAAATATTCTTATTACATTTTGGATTGCCGCCGAGGTGATTAATGGAAACCTTACTTTGGGTATGATGATGAGCATCTCGAGCATTATCGGACAAGTGAATGGTCCTTTATCACAGTTAATCGGTTTTCTACAACAATTTCAGGACGCTAAAATAAGTCTGGAACGTTCGGAAGAAGTACAATTATGCAAGAATGAAGATGAAAACGAATTGGAAGAGGTTCCTTCAAATGGACCTAAAGATATAATACTGGAACAAGTTAGCTATTCTTATACGGGAAGCATAGGGAAACTTGCCCTGCAGGACATTAGTTTTTGCATACCGGCAGGAAAAATGACTGCTATTGTTGGAGAAAGCGGAAGCGGGAAAACAACTTTGATGAGACTCTTACTGAAGTTTGATAAACCTGCTACTGGGCATATTCTGTTAGACGGAAATGATCTTTCTAATTATAAAGCGTCTTCTATCCGTAAGCATTCAGGTATTGTGATGCAAGATAACTTTATTTTTTCAGACACAATCCGTCAGAACATTATGCTGGGAGAAAAAGAGGATGAAAAGAAACTGGAACAAGCCATTGAAGCGGCTTGCTTGACCGACTATATTGCCGAGCTTCCTCTGGGGACATATACGAAGATTGGAACAGAGGGAAACGGAGTCAGTGGTGGTGAACGGCAAAGAATAATGATCGCTCGCGCCATCTACAAGAATCCTGATTACCTGATAATGGATGAGGCTACCAGTTCTCTTGATGCTGAAAATGAAAGGAAAATAACAGAGAATCTGAATCGGATATTTAAAGGGCGCACATTGCTAGTAATAGCACATCGACTATCAACTGTAAGAAATGCAGATCAAATAATACTTCTTAAACAAGGGAGGGTAGAAGAAATCGGCACCCACGATGAGTTGATTAAAAAGAAGGGTGATTATTTTAATTTAGTAAAAAATCAATTAGAACTTGCAAAATAATGGGTCACAGAAAATCAATCTATCATTTCTTGTTGCATTATGGAATTTCATTCATCTTATTGATAATGATGATGGGAATTGCATATATGTTACAAGTAATGGAAATTAAAGAAAAAGTCTCTGTCGATTTATTCTATAATCATCATTATTATATAGCCTATATTGATAAGAGTAAGACTTTTAGCCCTTCGGCAAATATGGTAATTGAAATAGATACGAATGAAAAAAAGAAACTATTATTCAGAATTGTGACGGTGACAGAAGAAGAGTCACTTACAAGGATGGAACTTAAGGCGGAAACGGATAAGGAGACAATAAGTAACGCATTTGCCGGAAACTCTAAACTGTCAGGATACATATATGTTGATGCTATTAAGCTATGGGACTTAATATTCTCTAAATCCTCATAACATCAACACTTCTACTAAACCTACTTGCTGACTCTATATGTCCATCCTAGTGGCTGCCTTTATCCCCTTTATATTTCTACTAATATAAACAAGGGAAACAAAACGGGATAAAGGTAGCAACTTCTTTTTTTGTAGAATATGTAGTATAATTACCTTGGAAGATTTATTGCTGACTTATTGCTTCAACTTTATACCCCTTTTCTCGTAAAAGAGAAATTAATCCGAATTTTCCAGGAAGATGGCGGACACCGACAGCTATAAACGTGGGTTTTTCTTTTATTAATTTCGGTATTCTAGTCATCCAGCATAGATTCCTGCGTTTCGATAAAATAGTTCGTTGATATTCCCCCACTTCATTCAATTTAGTGGAACTTTGATATAATGAATCCATTTTTTCTTCAAAATCTATCAAACATCTTATACTTTGTGAACGATATACTTCTGGTAAGTTTTTGCTCAGTGACTCCAATTGAGCGTAATCATCATCTTCTCGCAACATATTTATCAATTCGGCCGCTTGTTTTTTTAGATCATTACCGAAGGGTATCAGTCTATCCATTTGTTCGGCGATAGTCTCTAACCCAGTGCGAGTGTACCCTTTTTCTTTCGCTTTTTTTTCTAAAACGAAGTCCATGACTTGTGACGTAATACTATCAATCCAAACTTCTGAATATCCAGCTTTCTTGAGTTCTTCCCTTTCATTTATTTTACCTAAAAATATGCCCAAATAGCTTGGCTTAAGAAACATATTGCTTAAAGGAGCTTTAAAATACTCCAGCACTATGGAGTCCAGAAAATGATATTCTTCCTTGTTTAATAAGTCGGCATAGGTAGTATCTCTTGGCATTTTTATATCTAATTCGGAGAAAAATGATTTCATATCATCCGGTATAGCAGATTCTCCGGCATATTGGCTACAATTGTTAAAGGCCTCCCGGAATCCGGGAATACTATCGACATACCCATACAAGATATCAAATGTACCATGATATGTACCGAATAAATATGAAGGTTGAGACATTCCATTGCCTGAGATTTTCCACAGCCAACCGCCTTCCGTTTGTTGCTGCGCAACACAAGAGGTGGAAATGACTATAGCTATAGTTAGGAATGATAGAACTGATAGAACTAATAGTTTGATTTTCATATTGTATGTTTATTAAATTAATAAATATTTGTATCCTTAGGTGGACAAATTTGTGTGATGTCCCGTAACGGGCAGTTTATGCATTGCTCTGTATTTTGGCACTTACCGCTCATTCTTATTTTATTCTGAATGCGTTGTTTGCGTTTCTTGATAGTATCATATTTTTTATCCAGCAAATTGGCTATGTCTTTTAAAGACACTTTTTCGAAAAGTAGAATACAGATAAACATTTCGTAGGATGAAAGTTGCATTGTTTCCAAGAAGTTTATCATAGGTAAATTTATTTTTCGATAAAATCCTAATATTTCTGTGTATTCCTCGTATGAGGGTTCAACGGGCTTTTGACTTTCCAATGCGTTTATCCGTTCGTGCAAGGAAACTATTATGGCTTTCTGTGCTTCGTTGCGGAATGTGACATCTTGATTGGTTTGTTCTATTTCTTGAAAAAGAGATTTCCAGTGCGTACTTGCTTGTTTTTGTCTCTTGAACATAATAACAGCCACCGGAATTAAGAGTATAACCAATAATACCAATCCCAGAATAATGAGTTGTTGCAGTTGTAGTTGCTGCAACAAGACGTCGTGTTCAATTAATGATTGAGAAGGATTAGATTGTGCAAGCTTGACTATCATGGCGTCTAAAAGTTTGGTGTAATAAATACGTAAAAAGAATAAATAGGATGGTTAATGCCAGATTGACTGTCCATAAATCTCCTTTCATTGCCGAATTTACCAATGGAGGGAAGTTTAAATAAGAGTCAGCCATGAGATATGCTACGCTTGTGAATTGCAAAAGAATATGGGTTAGTAGGCAAGTCCATAGACTACGGCTATATACATATAGCCAGCCGAACCATAGTCCATAAATTAATCCTAAGATAGGTAATAATGTCATGCATCCCCACACTACAGAATAGATGATTGCTGCTATTATGATTGATTTCCGGATGCCATATTCCGTCAATAGCCCTCTTAGAATGATTCCTCTAAATATGACCTCAATTATAAAAGGTAGAAGTATTGCACAGATAAAAGAATAAATATAAGACTCGTTTGAGTCTTTTGAACCAATTTCAGTAAATATCTTTGTGAGAAACTCAGGGAATGGTATTATAGAATAAATCAGGGCATGTACCCACGGCAGACAGAGAGTTCCTCCCGCCGCAAGTAATAGTGATTTTATATTCAATTTGTTGGTGTTGAGTATGGAACGGTCCATTGCTTTTGTTAGGAAGGCAATAGCTAGACCTGCTATTGTGCTAACATATAGAAATATAGCACATAAATGTAAAGGTACTCCTGCAATAACGCAGATAATTTGAACGATTACCGTCCACAAGATAAAAAGGACAGCTAGCCAAATTGATTGACGGCAATTGGGAAAAGTGAGTATTTCCATAGTTTTTAATTGAATGCAAATAAGTAAAAGACTAAAAATGTTGTTGCAAAGTAGTCTCTTTTATTTTGAAATACCAAATGGTAGAGTAAGCCTTAGGGGACAGGAAAATATTCGTTTGAAAGCTTTGTGTGAGATGTTTATATCGGCTAAAATGCTATTTTGGGGACAAAGTTTAACTCACTTTAACCCGTTGTGCCTTTATGTTGGGATATGACAGGCTATGACAATCCTGTTAATCCCAACTTGGTGGATATATATGCCTAGCCTGGTGGACATATATATTCAGCTCGGTGAATCTATATGTCCACTATGGTGAATCTTTATCTCCACTATCATAGGTATTATAGTAGGGTTCACCAATTTCACCTAATCGTTGAAACACTGATGAATAAAGGGATAGCGGGTGAAGGCAAAGAGAAGAAATAACTGAAAATTAGCCTTCAACGCTTTCACCAGCTTTTTTCTAATTGTTTTAGTAAATTGTGAATACATGATGGTAATGCCGGATGCTGCAATAGCTAAATATTACTAGCTTTGTTAGCCGAGCTAACAAGCATTGTTATTGGTCGTAACAATGCTTGTTATCAGTCATAACAAGTATTGTTAATATTGTTAGATATATTAACAATCTAACTTGAATCTGAGGGGTGAAATCTGCAACGGTCGGTTTCACCCTGTTTTACGTTATGCCTTCACCCGCTAATCCCTTATTCATCGGTGTTTCAGCAATAAAGTGAAACCGGTGAATGCGCTAATGGTTAGAATTAAAAGAAGTGATGTTTCTACAATTTTCTGCGTATTTTTCTATCTTTTTGCCTACTTTTTCCTACTTTTGCAAAACATTTATCTAAAATCCAACCATTTATATGCAGGAGAAAATAATAATTCTTGATTTCGGTTCGCAGACAACGCAGCTTATTGGTCGCCGTGTCCGTGAATTGGACACGTATTGTGAGATTGTTCCGTACAACAAATTTCCTAAAGAAGATGCAACAATTAAAGGTGTCATTCTGTCGGGAAGCCCGTTTTCGGTTTACGACAAAGATGCTTTCAAAGTAGATTTGACTGAGATACGCGGCAAATATCCCATCTTGGGCATCTGCTATGGTGCACAGTTTATGGCTTATAATAACGGTGGAAAAGTAGAACCGGCGGGTACACGCGAATATGGCCGTGCACATCTCGCTTCTTTCTGCAAGGACAATGTGCTCTTCAAAGGAGTACGTGAGAATACGCAGGTGTGGATGAGTCATGGAGATACGATTACTGCTATCCCGGATAACTTCAAGAAAATAGCTTCGACCGATAAGGTAGAAATTGCTGCTTATCAGATTGAAGATGAAAAGGTATGGGGCGTGCAGTTCCATCCCGAAGTGTTCCATAGCGAAGACGGAACGCAGATGTTGAAGAACTTCGTGGTAGACGTTTGCGGTTGCAAGCAAGACTGGTCGCCGGCATCTTTCATCGAAAGCACGGTGGCGGAGTTGAAAGCTCAGTTGGGCGACGACAAGGTTGTGCTCGGATTGAGTGGCGGTGTCGATTCGTCGGTTGCTGCCGTATTGCTGAACAGAGCTATCGGCAAGAACTTGACTTGTATCTTCGTAGATCATGGTATGCTGCGCAAGAATGAGTTCAAGAATGTGATGAACGATTACGAATGTCTGGGTTTGAACGTGATTGGCGTGGATGCCAGCGAAAAGTTCTTTTCTGAACTGGCTGGCGTGACGGAACCGGAACGTAAACGTAAGATTATAGGTAAAGGCTTTATCGACGTGTTCGATGTGGAAGCTCACAAGATACAGGATGTGAAATGGCTGGCTCAGGGTACTATCTATCCCGATTGCATCGAGTCGCTGTCTATCACGGGTACGGTGATTAAGAGCCACCACAACGTGGGTGGTCTGCCCGAGAAGATGAACCTGAAATTGTGCGAACCGCTTCGCCTGTTGTTTAAGGATGAAGTTCGCCGTGTCGGTCGTGAGTTGGGTATGCCCGAACATCTCATTACCCGCCATCCGTTCCCGGGTCCGGGGCTGGCAGTACGTATTTTGGGAGATATCACTCCGGAGAAAGTACGTATCTTGCAAGATGCCGATGACATCTACATTCAAGGATTGCGCGACTGGGGATTGTACGACAAGGTGTGGCAGGCAGGTGTAATCTTGCTTCCGGTGCAGTCTGTAGGTGTGATGGGAGATGAACGTACTTACGAGAGCGCTGTTGCCCTTCGTGCCGTGACTTCAACCGATGCTATGACTGCCGACTGGGCTCATTTGCCTTACGAGTTTTTGGGTAAGGTTTCCAATGATATTATTAATAAGGTGAAAGGCGTTAATCGTGTAACCTATGATATCAGTTCTAAGCCGCCTGCTACGATTGAGTGGGAGTAAATAGCTTGTGTGATTGTAAAGAATCGATATGATTATGAAATAAATAAAGGGCGTGTTCGGAAAACACGCCCTTTATTTATTCTTACACCAATTATCGTTTACTTAGCTTGTAGCTTAGTCACAATAGTAGCCGTAACTGTCGGATCGTCCGCATTTCCTGCATTACCAGTCAGATTTTGTATATATACCAATCCTTTCTGTCCGTCCTGAGTCTGATAAGCATATACCTTTCCATTCTCTACTTCAACACTTTCGGCTGTTGGCGACAAGCCTTTCAAAGGAGCATCATCAATTCTGCTGACAGCGTTGAATTGCTCTACGGTCAAGTCTGTAGCTCCGAATTTAGTGTCGCGAGCGCCGCTGAAGGTTAGACTATGCTTAGCTGGAGAGATAAGCAACGCTTTACCATTCTTGTTTTCCATACCTATATTCACTTCGGCAGCATACTTACCAGCTTCGCGACTCTTATAGATGCGGCCATACAACCATTCGGCATAGAACACTCCCCAATATTTGTCCACAGATTCCAACTTCTTGTCGCTATGCTCGGAGAAGATAACCGCTGGAGTGATTTCAACCACGAAGTTCTTCTGGAAGTCTTCGCCTTCAGCATTGGTCACACTGATTTTGATAGCTTTGTTTTCCGACAAATCTTCTATAGTATAAGAAAACTCATAACTGCTCTTCGGTTCGTCAAACGTTTGACGGGTACTTTCGATGACGGAAATTGCCGCTCCCGTTTCTGCATTTGCCGTGCTGATAGAGAAAGAAGTGAGTCCGGTTGTGGAAGTGATGGTTCCTTTTACTGTATATTCTGCTGTACCCTTGGGCGTAGTAATAAGGTTGGCACCGCCTTCAAAATTGAATAGTACAGTAGGTACATAGTCAATATTAGCTTCATTTTCACAAGATGTAAGTGAAAACAGGAAGATAGATAACGTATAAAATAAATGTTTTGCTTTCATATTGTTATATAATTATTGGTTTGTAAAAAAATAGATTACCATCCGGTGTTTTGCTCTATATTCTGGCTATTGTCAACTTCTTGCTGAGGAATAGGGAAGTGATAGCATTTGGGTAGAAAAATGCGCTCTTCCAGCAGACTTCTGGTATACGTAGGATTCTCTAGGCTACCCATTACAACTACCTTATAAACAGGTTTCGAGAACCATTCTTCCGCTTTCGCCCATCGGCGGGCATCAAAGAAACGATTGTCTTCGAATGCAAACTCAATGCGATACTCTTTGTAGATACGTGCTCTGAGTTCATCCTTTCCCCAATTCTTGTTCTCATCTAATTCTCCCACACCAGCACGCCGACGTATCAGGTTGACTGTTTTAACCGCATTTTTGCTATCGCCCAATTCATTAAGCGCCTCCGCATATCCCAGCAATATTTCCGCATACCTTATCATCTGAGGGTTGCAGTCATAGTTGGAGTTCCCCGAACTTTTATGCCCGATTCTATCATCGAGATACTTCAGGACGAGATAACCGGATGATTTACTTTTATCATCCACATCGGTCATGTCCAGTGCTTGCTGAGCACCATTGAGGTCGAACGTACTGCCGTGATAGAAGATGGTCATCTTGAGACGCGGGTCGCGATTCTCATATGGATTCTTGTCGTCATATCCCGAACTTCTGTTGATAATGGGCTGGCCGTTGACATCGTATCCGGTGATTGGTTCCGTGCCGTCTAGCATGTCGTAAGCATCAACCAGATTCTGCGTAGGTGTGCATCCTACATAAGATTTCTCATTCCATGGCGCTCCTTGTGGGAGATTGCTGTGCATCGTGATATTCATTGCGAGCAGATACGTATAGATGTTTTCTTTTGTTTTACGCTCGCAGAAGTAATGGGCATAACTCTTTTCCGGATTCTGCGCATCATAATATAGGTCATAGATGTTCAATTCCATCACTGCCGACAGTGCAGCCCTGGCTTCTTCCCATTTCTTGCTGTCCATTGACGGATTATTCAGTTTGCTGGCAGCGTAAAGTTTGGTGCGGGCTATGTAGGCAAGCGCCGCTCCTTTTGTGGCACGTCCGTAATTGGGCGCATCCCACTCCAAAGGAAGTTGTGAGGCAACGGCAGCTAGTTCGGAGACAATGTAATCGACAGTGGCATCTGCGCTCGAACGCGAATGGTCTAAGTCGGTGGGAGAGATGATTTCATCTCCCAACAACACCACTCCGCCATACCAACGGTATAGTTCAGCATAATACAGCGCCCGTAAGAAACGTGCCTGCACTTTGGAGGATGCTTTTTCTTCGTCGGACAGCACCGACTTGTCTACTTTCTCCATAAATAGGGTTGCATTACGGATATTGTTATAGTAGAACGTCCAGGGATGACCGCCGTTCATTGCTATGTCGGAGGCAGACATGGTAGATTTACCGTGTGTGTGTGCCGATGAATAGTCAATAGGTGCATATGCATTGTCTGTGGCACAGTCGAGGAAAGTAACTCCGTCTCCGGAGAAGCTGGAGAAACTACCTTGAGTCAGACGCGTGCGGGCATACAGGTTATTTAGAATCTGCCTTGTCTTTGCTGCGTCTGCATAGATTAATTCTTCCGTATTTGTTCCTGTCTGGATTCGTTCCATATCACCGGTACATCCGCCTAGGAGCAGTAGGGAAAAGGCTGTTATAATAATATTTTTCTTCATATGTCGAATTGTTATCAGAGGTTAGAATGTGACGTTTACTCCAAGATTATAGATCCTTTGCTGAGGATAGAAGCTACCGCGGTTGCCAGGTTGTGCTTCGGGGTCGATGACTTTCAGTTTATCCCACGTGAGCAGGTTGAACCCGTTGACATACATCCTCAATGCCGATATCGGAGTCTTAGTTAACCACTTCTTGGGGAAGTTGTAGGATAACTCAATGTTCTTCAATCGCAGATACGATGCATCGTACAGATACATGGAAGATGATTTGAAGTTATTCTGGTTTGCACCCGAAGAATTGCTCATGCGATGATAAGTAGCGGTTTGCTGTGTTTCAGGAGTCCATCTAGCCAAATGTCTGTCGGCAAGGGCAGAACCGAGGTTGAAAAACTCCCATGCCACTTCGCCCGACAATGGAATGGTGACACGCGTTGCGCCTTGGAACATAACGTTGAGGTCGAAGTTCTTGTAGGACAGTCCCACTTGGAATGAACCGGTTATTTCGGGCACATCCGAGAAACCGTAAGGAGCGATGTCGTAGTCGTTGATTACACCGTCTCCGTTGACGTCGATGAAGCGCACATCTCCAGGCTGTAAAGTTCCGTATTGGGTGGGGCCGGCTGCGATTTCGGCATACGTATTGTAGAAACCGTCGGCTATCAGTGCAAATTGCTGGCCGATGGAACCTCCTGTACGGTTCATATACGGATATTTACGTTTCTGCTCATTCTGTTCTATAATCTCATTGTGATTGTAGGCAATGTTTGCCTTGATGCGGTAGCCGAAGTCCCTGATTTTGTGATCCCATCCCATTTCAACTTCTACACCTTGATTTTTCACTTCCATCAGGTTCTGCGGAGAGAAACTTGTCACACCGGAGATGATGTTGGTGCGTGAAGGTGTTTTCAGGATGTTGGTACGGTTCTCGCGGAAAAATTCGGCGTTTAATGTCAGTTTGCCGTCAAACCAGCGTGTGTCCATTCCGATATTGAACTTGGTAGAACGCTCCCAGCTAACAATTTGTGCTACTTTACCTTCCAACAGTCCTCCGCTGGCAGCGGTTGGAGATTCGCCGAAGTTGTAATTGCTGCCTGCGGCGTAGGTTGCTTCCGAATAATAGGCAAAGTTGCTACCGAATTTATCGTTACCGACTTGTCCCAAGGAAGCTCTGATTTTCCAGTAAGGCAATAGTTTGCTGTCTTTCAGGAAAGATTCGTTGGTAACAATCCATCCGATGGAGGCGGAGGGGAACAATGCGTACCGTTCACCTTCAACAAATCTATTGGAACCATTATATCCTAAGTTGATTTCAACTAAGTATTTACCGTCGAAGTCATAATTTGCACGTGCCACCAATCCTTGATATATCTGTGGCAATCCGCCGTATTCACCATCGCCGGGTGACTGGTGGGAGTTATAATTGTATAAGACAAGTCCTGATACATTGTGCTTCTCGGCAAACTGACGTGAATAGTTGACGAAGGCTTCCCAGTATACACGTTTTTTGGCTCCTGATGCAAAATTGATGAGAGAGGGGAATACTTTGGCAAGTAGCCGCTGATAAGTACCGTTTTCATTATATTTCCAAACGGGTTCCACTACATTCAATCCCATACCGTTATCTTCGATATAACTATTGTAGGAGAATTTACCTCCGATACTCAATCCCTTGGTGATGGAATGCAAGTCGTAATTCAGTTTTACGGTTCCTTCCAATGCGCTGTCATTGTCTTTTCTGTATCCTTGATAGAGGAATGAATGTAGCGGGTTGGCTCTCACAAGATTTGGAACGGCTGCAAAGGTTCCGTTTGCATTAACAAGCGGAAATGCGTTTGCCGGCGTACGTGTCATATTGTTGAAAGCGCGGTCGGCATTACCTTCCGTGTTAGGACGGTTTTTGCTTCCTGTGCGATAACTGAAATCCACGCCGATGGTGAAGTCTTTAGTGACCTGTATATCAAGGTTGGTACGTACATTGAAACGATTATAATAATAGGCAGAGTTATAATCCGGTTGTTGAAGCATATTATCCAACTCTGGATTAATAGCAATCAGTTTAGCTAAATCCGGTTTCTTTTTAAGCTTATCAATATCTGTTTCGTAGGCTCCTTCCTGATGGAAATATCCTAAAGACACAAAGTATTTGAGTCGTTCGTTACCTCCCGTCACATTGACGTTGTACTTCTGTTGTGTACCGAGTTTGGTGAACATATCCACATAGTTGTTGTCCGGATGAGTAAACGGACTCGACTGGTCGCGGTATAATTGCATATCATGCTCTGTGTATTTTGGTGCCTGTCCTTCATTTACCAAGCCTTCATTCATTAGTGTTGCATACTCTTCCGAATTTACCATCTTGGTGGTTCGGTTGATTTGCGTGATACCGAACTCACCGGAGAAAGAAACTTTCGCTTTTCCAGAGTTACCACGTTTGGTAGTTACGAGGATTACTCCATTCGCACCGCGCACACCGTAAACCGCCGTGGCAGATGCATCTTTCAATACAGAGATACTTTCTATTTCGTCCGGGTCGATTTGTGAAAAGTCACGCTCGATACCATCAACCATGATTAAAGGCGAGGCGTCATTCACCGTGGCACGCCCGCGGATGTAGAGTGCGGCGGCGTCTTCACCGGGACGACCGCTGGTCTGGCGTGTCACCAGCCCCGGGATGCGTCCCGTTAGACTGTTGGTTACGCTGGATGTTGGGCCTTGTTTTAGTTCGCGGTTGCCAACGGCGGAAATAGAACCGGTGACCGATACCTTCTTCTGTTGACCATATGCTACTACTACCACTTCATCCAAAGTCTGCGTGTCGTCGTGCAGCTTCACCGTGATAGGTTTCCCATCTTTAGGTACACCAACCTCCACCGTTTTCATTCCTATCATCGAAATGGAAAGAATAGACTTGCCATTGGTTACCTTTAATGTGAACTGGCCATCGATATTTGTAATTGTTCCATTGCTTGGGTGCCCTTTTTCTACTACATTGGCACCGATTAATGGTTCGCCGGTAGCATCTTTAACAATGCCTCTAACGGTTTCCTGTGCTTGTGCTCCAACGAACCATAAGCTCATTAGTAGCATTAATATATACCATTTTTTCATATTATACGATTTTTAGATTGTTATCTCCAGCCGGGATTCTGTACTAGATTTGTATTCAACTGCATTTCTGAGTAGGGGATAGGTGAGTAATACATCTTTGTATTAAACTTCCTTTGTCCGTCGACAACAAACTCGTGTGCAGATGCTGCACCGCCGTCTTGCCGCTCTATTCTGAATCCCATAAGCGGCTGATTCAAATCCTTTTCGGCAACCTTCCATCTTCTTAGGTCAAAGTAATGCTGGTCTTCGAAGGCTAACTCAACCCGTCTTTCATTTCTTATTTTCTTTTCCATTTCTGCTTGAGAGGTGGTAGTGTAGCGGGTTGTTATTCCTGCGCGATCTCTTACCTTATTCAAAGCGTCGAGAGCTGTCAATCCCAAATCGGCTGCATCGTTCGGTCCGTATGCTTCGTTCATAGCTTCGGCATATAGTAAATAGATGTCCGCCAAGCGAATGACCGGAAAATAATGATAGGTATTTGTTATCGACTGAGCCGACAGGTTGATGTTCGTATCAAGGAACTTCCGCAGATAATAACCGGTAACGGTAGAACGAAGATTGATTTTACCGATGGCATCCTGACTGTTGGGGTCGCTGATGTTGATTTCTCCTCTAGCCCCCAGCGTGCATCCATCGTAGATGATGGTGGCGTTAAAACGCGAATCCATATTCTCGAACTGATTGTCCGACTGCATATCATTGGCGCTACCGTCTATCTTTTCGAACGCACTCACCAGATTATGTGAGGGACAAGTGCCTCCCGATCCCAGTAGTGAGGGAGGGTAGTTGTAAAGTTCGAGTATATAGCTTTTGGGGTTTCCGGTATATACTATATATTCTGGATTTTGGTTGGGTTGTATGATAAATAGCTTTTCAAAGTCGGAATACAAATGTAATTTGCTTGGATCAAGGTCAATCACTTCTTTCAAAGCCTTAGCGGCAAGCTTCCATCTTTCCTGTGCGTTTCCATCGGTATAGCCGAGTATTGGATTTTGTGTGCTGTTGAATAATGGACTCGCTGCATACGCCAATGTTTTTGCTTTGATAGCCATCGAACACATACTGGCTGATAAAAAGCCGTAAGTGCGATACTGATTGGTGATATATTTGTAGCGGGTAAACACTTCGGTGGCTTCATTGCATAGACCTACGATGTAGTCAACACATTCGCTGAAAGAATTACGGGGAAGCGTGATGACCTCTTTGTCATCGAGGGTATAAGTCTTCTTTACCAGCGGAACTCCACCATACCTTTTAATCAACTCGAAGTAATAAAGTGCACGAACAGATTTGCTTTCTGCTATGGCAAGTTCTTTGTAGCTCTCCACTTGTGCATCCGTCCAGCCGGCATTGTTTTGCAGAAGGGGGATGTACTGCTCAAAATAGAGTGTGCGTCGGATGCCGATGTATAAGTCCGCCCATCGGTTTTCTATCGGGCTAATTTCGGTAGCGTATCCCTGTCCCAGTTTGTACATGGCGTTGGCGGGATCTACATAGGCACCGTCATCCGTAGATGCGTCGAGGAATGCTGTATAATTGCTTTGGTATCCGTTTGGCATAGAAACGTAGACACTGTTCAGCATCTGGATTGTTTTGTTGTAATCAATAAATGTTTCTTCCGGTTGCCAGTATTCATAAGGCTGCTGGTCCAGATAGTCACACGAAGAAACCGCAAGGGCGATGCAACCTGTTATGAGTATATGTTTAATCGTTCTCATAGTTAATTAAAATTTAATGTTTATTCCGGCGCTGAATGAACGTTGTAGCGGGAAGGCAATACCATTGCCATATGCTTCCGGATCAATGATGTCTAGTTTGTCAAACGTGAGCAGATTCTGGCCGTTCAGGAAGATGCGAAGCTCTTCAAGGCCAATGGAACGAATGGCTTTCGTTGGTAGATTGTATGACAGTTCTACATTCTTTAATCTGAGGTAAGAGGCATCGCGCTGCCAGTAGGTAGACGCAAGGTTGTTGTTACTTGAGCCCGCAGCTTTGGTTGTGAACTTAGGACTGTTGGCTGTCGGGTTTTCCGGTGTCCATCTGTCTCGTTGATGTTCATACATATTTCCGTTATTGTAGAATGCGAATGCCGTGTATGAAGAAAGCATCTTTGAAACCTTGGCAGCACCTTGGAACAGTACGGACAGAGAGAATCCTTTATAATTTCCTCCAAAGCTAAAACCGTAGAACAACTGGGGTATCTCCGTATAACCGTAGCGCACGCGGTCTTTTTCATCTATCTTGCCGTCTCCGTTGATGTCTTTATAGCGGATATCACCCGGAGCCACGCTGTTTAATGTATGGACAGGAGCTGCCGCAATCTCTTCGTAGGACTGGAAAATGCCGTCGGCAATGTAAATCAGTGAGGTTCCGTAAGGATGTCCTTTCGAATACATATAGTCATACGGTTGCAAAGCTTCGTCCATGTCAATCACTTTGTTTTTACTGAAGGATATGTTACCGCTGAAGAAATAATTGAAATCTTTGCCTACATTATCATTCCAGCTTAGGCTGGCTTCCCAACCGCTGGTTTCCATCTTTCCGATATTCTTGCCAGGCATATAGGTCACTGTGTATCCCAGCATGGATGAGAAGGTAGACGGGATGGTGTAAACTCCCGTGCGTCGGTCTTTCCAGATGTCAACCGTTGCGTTCAGGCGATTGGAGAACATTCCCAGGTCGGCTCCTAGATTCATCTGGGTAGATTCTTCGTATGTAGCAGATGGGTTGGCTTGCTGAGTCTCCAAAAGCGAACTGTATTGCGCCATGTCGTTGCCGAAATAGACACCTTCGTTCAGGTTCTGAAGACGGCTCATGTACATATACGCAGATACTGCACGGTCATTGTTGACCTTGCCGATGCTGCCGCGTATCTTCAGGTTGGAGATAACGGGTTTTAATACATCGAAGAATTTCTCGTTGGATGCATACCATGCCAGTGAGACAGTGGGAGACAATCCCCAGCGATTCTCATCATTGAATTTGTAAGAACCCTGATAGCCGAAAGTGGCATCAATCTGGTATCTGTTGTCGTATTTGTATGCAAACCATCCTCCTACTGTTTGGTAGCGGAAGGGTAGAACAATACTCTGATTATATTCGTATTGGTCGTAAAACATCATCGCCGACACGTTGTGCTTACCGAAAATACGGTCGTAGTTCAGTTTGAAGTTTAGCGTAGTGTTGCGGGCATCGCCATACTTCATGGCAGTGTTGGAAATCATTTCCTCACTGGTTCCGTATTTCTGAAGCACTCCGTTGTTTTGAAGCGTGTAGTAATTGAAAGAACGGGTGCGGTTTTGTTTTTGTAGGTTGTACACGTCCATTGAAATTTGTCCGTAAAGTGACAAACCTTTCAGAAGGAAATCCAAATCCTGCTTTAGCGCTACCGAAAAAGCGCCGTAACGTTTATCAATAGCTGTGTATCCACCTCTGTTTAAGATAGCCCATGGGTTGGTGTACTTGTCATTACCCGCCACGATGCGGTCTCCCGGTTGCGATTTGATTGGGTTACCCGATTGGTCCACATAATTATGGGTATCTTTGTAGTACATCGGAAATGCTGTAGCGGGAGTTTTCAGCAGATTCTGAAATATATATTGTTGTGCCTGGTCATGATAAGGTGAATTTTCGCTTTGCATCCACCCGTCGAGTTTTACAGATAAAAGCGTAGTAGAAGTGATGTCGAAATCTACATTCGATCGGAAGTTGATTCTGGAAAACTCAGTGTTGGTACTATAGTTCTCTTCATTTTCGGTGTGAAACATACCTGCTTGTCCGGTATATCCCAGAGAGACAAAATATCGGGTACGTCCGGAACCTCCTTCAACTGTAGCGTTGTATCGCTGCATGAAAGTGCCCTTTTTGAGCAAGTTTCCTATCCAGTCTACGTCCGGATAACGTTCCGGATCCGAATGATTGGCGAATTTGTTAATCTCCGTTTCTGTATAGAAGGGGTTCAGACCATCATTAATGTTTGCTTCATTGTAGGATTGAGCATACTCGGCAGAGTTCACAGCTTTGGGAACTCTCATGCTCTGTTGGTATATTCCCTGAATGTTGAGGCTAACTCTGGGCTTTCCGATACGTCCAGATTTTGTTTCGATAAGAATAACTCCGTTGGCACCCCTCATGCCGTAAAGGGCGATTGCTGAAGCATCCTTTAATATGGTCACTCTTTCGATTTCCTGAGTTTGGACCATACCGTAGTAGTTGCGCTCTTGTCCGTCGATAAGTACGAGTGCGCTATTTCCGTTACTTCGTATTCCGCGTATATAAATGGAGGCTTCGTCATTGCCGGGTTCTCCACTTTGCTGAATCGTAGTCAATCCTGATATTCTACCCGATAGAGCATTGGATAGATGCTGCACGGGTACATTTTCCAATATTTTACCGGAGATGACATCGGATGCACCGCTAAACTCTGATTTTAACTTATTTCCATAGGGGATGGAAATGATTATCGAGTCTTTTTCATTCTCTTTCTTCACTGTTTTGTCCTGTGCTGAAATGACGGTTGAATAGCTGGCAAGTGAACAAAATAGTAGAAAGAACTTGATTTTTAAAGATTTCTTTCTCATAAATATTAAATTAAAGGGGATTTTTTATAAAATTCAATTTAGAATAAGTTGTTGTAGAACTTATCCGGTTTTAATTTATATCTATGATTATCAGTGAATTAACGAAGTGCTATATAATAAATAAATGAGTGAGTATACAAACTGGTATTTAAAAAGAAATATTTTCTTTGCCTATAAATGCAAAATAAATAAAATATATGGTTGCTATTTTAAAATCAATTAATATATTTGCGGGGAATTAGAAACAAAATGAACCTTTTAACCAGAAGCGCCAATGAAAACTAAACACTTTTAAACAAAAAACTGTTAATTACCAAGTTCTACAACAACTTATTCCATTTGCAGCAAATAATTTTATTAGCAAATCTCTGTATTACCTTATAGTAGATGTTTAAACCATAAAAGAGATTCGGGTTTGAGCATCAGCATAAAAAGGCCTCAACTTAGATTCATTGAGGCTTTTAATTAGAACGGACTAGGTGTATTATTCTAATCCATTTTCTTTCTTCACATATTTAGTAGGGCATTCATGATAGTGTGATTTAAATTTTCTTCTAAAGTATCTACTATTGCAAAATCCCAGTATATCTGACACTTCACTAACAGTATGTTGTTGGCTGAGTAACAATCTTCTAGCTCTAATCATTTTATATTCAAATATAAACCTTGATGGATTTTTACCCGTAGCTTCTTTCATCTTGTTGGAGAACTTGGTTCGGCTCATTCCTATATCTTCGCACAATTTGCCAATGGGATATTTTTCAGATAACTTCTCTTCTAAAAGAGCTTCTACTTTATTTATAAAGATACTCAACTCTTGTGTTTTTATATCTGTAGCCGTCGTTTTCGCAGTTTGATTCTCCGACTTGTTTTGCTGCGTCCTATTTCGTCTGGTTATACTGTTGTTTATGAGCATTTGAATATCTGCTTTTAGTTTGCAAACACTGTATTTCCTCTGTTCCAATATGTCGGCACCACTACTTGTATACGAAAGATAACTTTTATCGCTATTCGTATTAATAAGAAGAATAACAGGAATGTTGGATGTTGTCGTATCCAATCTTATATTTGAACACAGTTGATCTCCATGCATATCATTAACAATTTCATCAATGATGATAGTATCATAATTATTATGGTTGGTAATCGTGTAGATTTGTTCCGGGGTATCTACTACGGTTATATTGAAGTGAATAGAGAGATTTTTCTCTAGATAGTGACTGAATTTCTTATCTGTCATTACTAAAAGTACATTTGGCCTTTGATTTGTTTTCGAATTTTTTTTTGTCCTGATGTCTTTAAATGCTTTGCAAGAGCACTTTGTATCATACATTATACAATGTTTTATTTCAGATGTTTGGGTGTCTTGATATGGATAGTTAAGCGGGACGGAGATTTGTATATTGGCAATACTTCCATGTCCGTTTCCGGTAACTTCTCCACCGTGTTGGTGAATTATACTTTTGACAAATTGAAGATTTCCGTAACGGTATACTGGTAATATATTGCTAAATGATGGAATAAAGTGATTGGTCACGGACTTGCTTTTCTGGCAGTTGCTGATATGTAATATCCAACTATTTTCGTCTCTGGATATTGTAATGTTTATGCAACTGTTGGAAACACTCATCTCGATTATCCTTAAAAGAAGGAATTGAAGGGCGATAGTCATCTTCTCTTCATCTATCCTGCAACTTATATAATCAATATCATTATTAACTTTCAGTTCTATATGCTTTAAGTCCGAATATATACGGCACTTATTGATAATAGAGTGTATATAGCTGTATAGTTCAAACTCAATAAATGATGGACTCTTTAAATCACCATTATTTGTGTGGGTATGCATTGTCGTATTTTGAAAATAGTTGGTAGCATTGTCAGTGTATGCTGGAAGTTGATTCTTAAAATCATTTTCCCTGAGTGATAGCGTAATGTGATGGATAGGAATCGTGCTTACAGAAGATATAAATCCTTCATAGGAAAAATCTTGTTGTTGATGTAGTAGCAAATACCATAGTAGAATACTGATGAACATAGCTACTAGAAAATATTGATTGGTTAGAGCTTGTAGAAGTATCCATAAATCTGACGAGGCCCAGTTGTTTGTTTGATACTTGTCTGTGAAATTACAGAATTGGATACATTGTGAGATGTTCAATAAAAATAAAAAGTCCATTTTTAAATTAGTAAATTGGTTGATAATTAGTGTTTTAATGGGGCTGTATCCAGAATTTATATATTCAAAATATAGTTCCATTTTTTCATGGGTGCAATTATAGACTTTTTGATAATTTATGATGGGGTGTAATTTCAAAAGAAATGGGGTGCAAATTAATAGTTGGTTGAAAAATATTTGTTTTACATTCTAATTTCTTTTATGAATATTGTATAATACGTATATGTTTATACATTTTGGCGGAGTTAATTCATTTTCGTGCGGAAAAGAACTAAATTCCAATTACCATAATCTAGTTCTTCATTCGAAAGG
>NZ_URFY01000057.1 GCF_900547205.1 uncultured Bacteroides sp. | reverse complement strand
GTTATAATTCAGCACTATAAATTTAATACTTTTATCGCTATGTTCCTAATAATCAGAAAAATAATTTTAATCTTATATCGAACTCACGTTATTTAAATAATTTGGATAATACTTCCTCCAATTTCGCACCTCTTAAGTTTCTTTCCACGATAGTTCCATCTGGATCTACAAGATAAGTAGTCGGTATAGCGAATACGCCGTATGTTTCGGCAGCATCAACATCCAGCAATTGCGTCCAAGTCATTTCGAGTTCGGAGATAGCAGTCCTCCAGTCTTTCAGTTTTTTGTCTGTCGATATGCTGACGACCTCAAATCCTTTATCGGCATATTTTTGATATGCAGCTTTTACATTCGGCATTTCGTTCCGGCAAGGTCCGCACCATGAGGCCCAGAAGTCAATTAGTACGTATTTACCCTTACCAATATAGTCGGATAAAAGCACAGTGTTGCCGGCATCATTCTTTAATTTAGCATCCGGGAAGTGTTGACCTATCTTGATTTTAGCTTCCATTTCCCGCCTTTTATTTCGAGCCTCCAGTTGTTCTTTAGACATATTCCTTTTCATCTTTTCCTCTACACGCTGTTGAATAAGTTTCTTCTTTTCAATAGCGTCTTTCACTAAAGCGTTTTCTGAGAATATGGGTGAAGCTTCCTTCATCATGACTTCAATATTTTCCATGGAATACATTCCACTACTCCAAGTAAAAAGATAGACTCCCACAAGGCTATTCTTATAATCATTTACATACTTCACTAAAGACTCAATCTGAAGACTTGCCTTTTTCCCAAATTCCATAAATTTAGTGTTGAAGGCAGTGTCATTCTTTATTTTTTCAGGTCCTCCGTCTTTTAATCCTTGAATCATTGATTTCATCTCTTTTTCCATTTGCATCAAACTATCCATTGTAGGTTTCATTCGACTGATAGCTATATTTAAGGTATCATTTAAAGGAGTCCCGCTTCTTTCATCCTTTTCAATATTCATTGAGATTTTACCTTTCTCCAAGATGCATGGATAAAATTCTCCATCCATATCTTTTATTATAGAGAGACGTGGTATCTGAGTCGCACCAGAGAAAGAGAACTTTCCTTTTTTCACTGTCACGCTATCCAAAATAACTTCGTTAGCTTTCACCCCATCTTCAAGCAGACATAAATACAGTTGCTTTCCATTCAATTCTTTGTTGGCAATGCCTTTAATTGAATATTTCTCCTGAGCTGAGGAGTAAATGGCAACTAAGCTCAAGAGACACAAAATCATTAACTTGTTTTTCATAGTTTACTTTTTATTCATTGTAACAATGCGAGCGGACAAACCTGTCCCCATTTTGGTAATTACTCCTTTTCAATCAAATGCTCCTTTTCCAATATTTTCTTCAACCGAAAGTAAGTATCAAGTTGGCGATCCCACAAAATATTCTTCTCATCAATAGGCGACCATGCTTTTTCTAAAATAGCTTCATGACTTACTTCATTCATAGGAGGAGTGATTTCATCCGATTCATCCAATTCCGCAAATTCAATTTCTATTTCATCTCCTACTTCAAGCATCCCGCTGTTTCATGAGATATGAGTTTCTTCGGGCATTTTTACTCCGCCGATACTCCAAGAAGCGCCATCATAATGCGTTATGTTAACCATGACATTCACTCCATTATCGGGAATTGCCACTTATCTCCACATTTTATAATAAGTCCTTTCATATATTATATAAGCCCCTTCTTTTGTAACTCTGCTTTGAGCTCTTCATACCTTCTTATTATTTCATCCTTATCTCGGCAGCTAGTTGCTATAATAGGAGAAACATCATCACTCTCAATAATTCTTATCTTTACCTTATCTCCTTTTTCCGGTATCCCTTTAAGACGGGTAAAATAATGTAACAAATCGCTCCCCAATACTGCAATCTGGTCAGAGGAAGAATAACCGTATGTCAAGCTTAGGAATACCAAATTATCCGAAGCTGCAATTACCGGTTCCATATTATTCACTGATATTTCCATTCCAAGCATATAGGATATTCCTTTCTTATTTTTGTTTTAATGAATAATGATGTAGTTTTGATATTTCATATTGGATTAATTAGGTATGCAAATATAATGTTTTCTTTTATAATCAAGACATTATGCAACCACAAAGTTTACCCCCTTTCAATTTTAATCTACGGCTTACTTTCCATCTAATTCAACCCCCTCTTCACCCCTTTCACCTTCCTCCCACAACCCGCTCCCACAACGGGAAAGCGGGTGAAAGCGACCCGAAAAACTCCCCGTTTCCCGGTCTTCATCGCTTTCACCCGCCATTTTCCTGAATCCCGACCGCCTATCTCCGCACTTCATCCTCGTGCGACACCCCGTAGTAACCGGCCACAGGTGCATATATCGGCTGAGTTCGTCTGCCCACATTCCTAAGCTTCCCTTCCTCCTGTAGCCGACGGAGATGCCGATTGGCGGTAGAGCGCGTCATTATGCACGCTTCCTGAAAGTCATAACGGAGCATCACATCATGCTCGGCGAAATACTCCTTTAGCCGCATATCAATCTCCACTTCCGAGAGCTGTTCGGAGTGACGGCTATACTTAGTGCGACTTGCTTTAACGCCCACAAGCTCGCTTTTCAGCTGAACATCCGGGCGGAAGCCAATCGTTTTCAATTGTATCTTCGACGATTTGTTCGGAGTGTTGCGGGTCACTTTCTCCGTGCTCTTCAAGATTGGGGCAAAATAGCCCAGCCCCTCGATATGCACCTCGCGCCCTTCGCGCAACTCCTCACTGCAAATCTGCGCCAGCATGGTTATCGCATTCTTCGCATCGCCCACGGAAAGCGAACTGCGCCCGTGAATCATATAACACAACTTTTCCGTCCCCACCTTGCCATTCAAAAAAATGCGGGGATGCAATCCTTTTTCTTCCGAGTCGTCCGCCTCTGTCGGATTCTCGTACCAGTCATAAACTATAGACATACGTTGATATCGGTTATTTAGTTACTACTTATCGTGCAAATTATACAGATATAGCACTGACTTACCCGGGTGATTCAAGTGAATCACTAGAGTCATTCAATTAAATCACCTAAGTGGTTCGCTTGAATCACCCGAGTGAATCATTGTTATATCACCGTCAAAGATACGATAATAATTAAAGAAACAAACGATATCAAGCAATCATCTTCCGATAGGTAGAAATTATTTTTTTATTCAGCCAAACGCTTGCAAACCGCTATCCCCATGTAGTACATTCGCAGTATCAGCAGCTGAAAAAAGAATCGAATTAATGAATTAAAAAACAAAGAAATGATGAACGTGATAACAAAGATATGGAAACATATACTGAAAGAACTAGGTATGCCGCAAACCGTAGAGCGGAAGACATTGGATGTGCCCGCATGGACCGACATTCCGCCAAAAGCGACGAACGAACCGGAAGAGAAAGCGGAAAAGGAGCATAAACCACCCGTCCGCCTGACACAGGAAGTGCGTGCATTCCTGCAAACGCATTACGACTTCCGCTACAACTTGCTGACCGACGAAACGGAATTTCGCCCGGCCGGCAGACGCGGACTCCCCTTCGAGCCCGTGGGCAAACGCGAACTGAACACCTTCTGCATGGAAGCCCACGACGAAGGCATCTCCTGCTGGGACAAGGACCTGAGCCGCTACGTATACTCCACCTGCATCTCCGCCTACCATCCCTTCCGGCTGTTCGTAGAAGAACTCCCGTCGTGGGACGGCACGGACAGGCTCGAAGCACTGGCGCGCCGCGTATCCGACCATCCGCTATGGGTGAAAAGTTTCCACACATGGATGCTCGCCCTCACCGCCCAATGGGCAGGCATGACGGGCATCCATGCCAACAGCGTGGCGCCCATCCTCGTCAGCAGCGAGCAGGGACGGCAGAAGTCCACCTTCTGCAAGGCATTGATGCCCCCTTCGCTGTCGCGCTACTATATGGACAACCTGAAACTCACCGCACAAGGGAAACCGGAACGGCTGCTTGCCGAGATGGGACTTGTCAACATGGATGAATTTGACAAATACGGCACGCAGCAAATGCCGTTGTTGAAGAACCTCATGCAAATGGCAAATCTCAACATCTGCAAGGCGTATCAGAAGAATTTCCGCAACCTGCCGCGCATCGCCTCTTTCATCGGCACGAGCAACCGTTTCGACCTGCTCACCGACCCCACCGGCAGCCGACGTTTCGTCTGCATCGAAGCCGAGCACTTCATCAACTGCGAGGGCATGGAGCACGACCAGATCTACGCGCAACTGAAAGCGGAACTGCTGTCCGGCGCCCGCTATTGGTTTACGAAAGAGGAGGAGTGGGAAGTACAACGCCACAACGCAGCCTTTTATCATCCTTGTCCGGCAGAAGAGGTGTTTCATGCTTGCTTCCGCATGGCCGATGCCGAGGACGAGGGGTGCGAACGGCTTTCGGCATCGGATATATTCAGGAAGCTGAAAATGTATAACCCGTCCGCCATGCGGGGGAGCAATCCGGCGACGTTTGCGCAGGTGTTGGTTGCAGCGGGAATTACTCGAAAACATACAAAATATGGTAATGTTTATCTGGTGAAACCGATGAAGGCTGCATAAGGCTTCCACAGAGTGGGAGGGTTCACCCGTAAGGGACAGTAATTGAAGTACTTATCAGCCGGGATGAAAGGGGTGAAGAGGGGTTTGATGCAGTAGTGCTGTGAATGCTAAAAATGTAATAAATATTAAAATATGCCTAGGGAGTGTAGGGTCTGACGCTCCTGCGGTGTATTTATATTATAGAGAAGCGTTAAATTTAGATACAAATAAAAAACACTCGTCATGAAAATGGATAAACTTAAAAAGGAAGATACTCAGTTAGAAAAAACAGTATCTGAATTAAAGGAAAAGCTGAAATATAAAGATGAGCAGAACCAGGATTTGATTCATCGTAATCGAGAGCTGAAGGCCAAACTCAATTCGCTGTTATCCATTAAAGGGGAATTGGCAGAAAAGGAATTATTATTGATTATTGGTTTAGAGTCATTGTTGCTTTTGAAGAAACATCGATATAATCACATCAAGAAAGAGGAAGACTGGCTGTTGCTTTACGATGCTATCAATATATTATATGGTGATATTAGCCATATAGTTACTTCTATTGGCCTAACCTCACAGGAGATGAAGGTTTGTTACCTTACTTATATAGGAATCACCACCTCTGAACAAGCGGAAATCTTGATTATTGCAACAAATACTATCAAAAGATATAAGAACAGAATCAAAAATAAGTTGAAATTAGGAGAAGAAATTCAACTGTCTGTCTACCTAAATCTCAATTCCAGAACGGTGATTGAAACTTAAAATACAGATAGTTAACAATATAGACTCACCCGTAAATCTTTAAAATTGTCCCCCTTGGATAATTGTATAATATTATAAATTAGACTACCTTTGTCTCTCAATAATATTTGTGAACTTAATACTATGAATATATCAACACCATCTAAAACGATTGTCTTACACTGGAGTGTAATTGCAGTTATTACTGTATTGGTATACTATAGTGTATTTTCGCATGAATTCCAATAGTATTGGGATTGAAGAGTTTGCTCTATACTTTTAAACAGTCAGTTATGCACTTGTGTGGAAAATCCGAATACCCTGAAAGAACACTTTAAAGAACTTAAAAAAAGAAGCTAACCTTAGTATTAATTATAAAAACGAGAAACAATGAAAAAGAACAAAATTGTAGTATTAGCCGGAATAGTTTTGTTGACAGCAGGAACTATCTTAAACGTACATGATGCACTTAATGAATTCGGAGTAATGGAAATATCACTCCATCCGCAGGTGATGGCGCAAACAGGGAGTACATCTGGGTATTCAACAGGTGTTGGAAAGCAAGCAAGAGAAAGAACAAAATGTACTGTTCGTAAACACATGGGAACCTCTGGAGCAAGTTCCACAACAAGCAGTTCGAGTGGAAATATAGGAGGAAGCATTAGTGCCGGAAATGGATTTATTGGTGGTAATGTTAGCGGTGGAGTCACAAGCGGTAATCAAACATCAATAGGTTCCTCATCAAATAGCGATTATATTGTGGAGAAAGAATATTGGGGAACAAAGTATTGGTGCGAACCGCCAGTAGGTGTAGAGCCCAAAACCTGTTATATTCAAGATCCTTGTGAAATTTAACAATTGCACACAACCTGCAGGAATAATCAATTGGACTCTTGGATAAAAGAGAAATTCTTATATTCAAAATCCATCCTATACTCAAGCACCGAATCTTATGAAAAATGAAATTCTACAATTAAGCCTTTTATTGCTTATACTTACTAGTTGTCATCAACAAAAAAAGCTGAATTCATCAGTGATACTAAACGATTCTGCATTGGTGAATATTACTGTTAATCTAGAAGATTATCAGGGAGTACCTTATGATAGTTTAATTGATGAAATATCATTTATTCGTTTGGAAACAAATGAGCAATGTTTAATCGGAGAGGCATCTCAAATAGTGTGTACGGATAGTTTGATATTCATATCGGATAGAAGAGTATCCAAAAGTATCTTCTGTTTCGATCGACAAGGTAAGTTTAGATATAAAGTAGGTGCCGTGGGACAAGGGCCCGGCGAATATGCTGGTTATTATTGTTATATTACTCTGTCGCCTGATAAAGAGTATTTAGTAGTTATGGATTGGGGTAAGATTATATATTATGATTATACTGGTAAATTCATTAAAGAAATAATGATACCTCAAAACCATGCTTTACGGAGCATTGAGTTTATTGACAACAATTTAGCAGGCTTCGAATTTTCCGGTAATCCGGAAGTAGAAGGGAAACCTATGTTATCAGTTTACAATGAGCAAAACGAGTTAATGTATAGTGCATTCCCAACAATTGAAACCGAGTCATTTATATTGTCCCCCTCTTATCCTTTGAGAAAATTCGGCAACGAATTATACTTTAACTTCCCCTATTCTGACACTTTTTATAAAGTCACTAATGACGCTGTAAGCAAAGCCTATAAAATTAATTTCATTGGCGGTGGTGCACCTCCAATAGAAGAAGGGATGGATTGCAGAATTTATTCTGAGCTGTTAGACAAAGTAATATATTGTGAGGATTTCACTATATTAAAAGATGCTGCGGTATTTGAGTTAAGGAGACCAATCGGAAATGGTTCCCCCTTTGTCGTTTACTCTTTTAAATCAAAGAAAACATATAATTGTAACATGACATCAAACAATCCATTGTTCAATTTTCACAATATACCCATAGCACGTGATGGAGACAATACATTGGTAGTACCGAACTCTTCGTTGAAGCTCCTTGGGATTAAAGAAAATATGTACGATAGTCCTAACATTGAAAGCAATACCTTATCGAAACTTTATGATGGTCTAACCGAGGATAGTAACCCTGTCCTGTTTTTCTTTCATATAAACGTAGACTGAAATGGCATCTATCAATGAGACTATCGTTACGATTTTCTCAATTTCTCAAGTATAAAAAGTATAATATATTTTAAAATGCACCTAGAAACAGACAGTTCCTAGGTGCATTTTATGTCATAAAGAAGCATTGAATTTAGGACAAGAAATTCAACTGTCTGTCTACCTAAATCTCAATTCCAGAACGGTGATTGAAACTTAAAATACAGATAGTTAACAATATAGACTCACCCGTAAATCTTTAAAATTGTCCCCCTTGGATAATTGTATAATATTATAAATTAGACTACCTTTGTCTCTCAATAATATTTGTGAACTTAATACTATGAATATATCAACACCATCTAAAACGATTGTCTTACACTGGAGTGTAATTGCAGTTATTACTGTATTGGTATACTATAGTGTATTTTCGCATGAATTCCAGTTGTATTGGGATGATCAGTGGCAAGTAATCAATTCGATGACAAATGATGGATTATCATTGAAGAATTTGCAGACTATATTCGCAAGTATTAATAGCGGTCAATATTCGCCAATCAATCAATTGTATTACACGTTTATTCATCTATGCTTCGGCTACAGTAGTTTAGCCTTTCACATAGGTAATTTGCTGTTTCATATATTCAACGCCTATTTAGTGTACTTATTGACCTATTCTTTTATAAGAAATCATTTTGATTCTAAAAAGGCATTGGGCATATCCTTCTTCACCGCACTGTTGTTTGCCATACATCCGGTTCAGGTAGAAACCGTTTGCTGGATTAGTGCATCGAAGATAGTACTTAGCACTTTCTTTTATTTGTTGGCACTGATATCCTATATACAATATGTGCGCAATAGTAAATGGCAGTATCTTCTTGTGAGTGTTGCCAGTAGCATATTGGCTATGGGCTGCAAAGAACAGTCCGTCATTATAGTTCCATGCTTGTTGCTATTCGACTGGATGCTGTTCAAAAGAAATATGCGTTCCTTGAAAGTGTATATCGAAAAAGTATATTATCTCATTCCTGCTATTGCCATTTTTATAGTTACCCTTGTGGCCAACAAAGATACTGGAGAAGAAATCATAGGATATACGATAGTAGATCGTTTTATATTTCTTAGCTATTCATCATTTAAGTATCTCTTGATTTCGGCAATTCCTTTCAAGCTGTCCTATCTTTATCCTTTCCCCTTTCAGGTAGGCGAAAAGATACCCATGGCTTTATGGATATACCCATTTGTTATACTGTTCATAGGATATGTGATATACCTAAACCGCAAAAAGACATTATTGGTCTTTTGCACGCTGTTTTTCATATTACATCTACTGCCGGTGCTTCATGTGATTCCGCTACCCCGCTACGTTGTTGCAGCCGACCGCTACCTGTATATACCGTATATTGCATTTGCAATTGGACTTTCCATATTGTTATATCATCTATACGAACGTCAAAGAAAGTGGGTTCTATATGCTGGATTTCTATATTGCTCATACCTATGTGTTTACACCGCCAGCTATGCACCTGTGTGGAAGAACTCGGATACTCTGAAAGAGCACTTTAAAGAAGTTTTAAAGAAAAGAGAAACTAACCTTAGTATTAATTATAAAAACGAGAAACAATGAAAAAGAACAAAATTGTAGTATTAGCCGGAATGGCTTTGCTAACGGTAGGAACTATCTTAAACGTACATGATGCGCTTAATGAGTTCGGAGTAATGGAAATATCACTGCATCCGCAGGTGATGGCGCAATCTGGAAGTACTGCCGTAATTAGTAAAGACTACGGTGAACAATTAGAAGCAATGATTTACTGTAAGAGGGAAACGACTAATTCAAGTGCTTCATCGTCTTCAACAGGAACAAAAACTAATATTAATGGGAATACTAATACTAGCGGCAATACTAATACAAATAGTGGTACTAGTGGTGGGGCGACAGGAAATGATAATTCATGGGGCCCGAACCCACCAACAAATATGCCCCAACCAGTAGAAGAACAGTATGCTGCAATAAAGTATTATTGTGGTAGAATGGATTATCCTAACGTTTGTTATGTTACCGACCCTTGCAGTACAAGATTGTCAACTGAATGAAATGCTAAGTATATAATAAACCCATGGTTTGGTACTTGAATAGATTAATTGTATAATGTATGATAAATAAAAAAGTAATTCTAGAATTAATCAAGCATAAAGGTTACATTATTGTAGCTATTTTCCTGTTTCTTAGCATTGGTTGTCAAGCGCCTAAAAGCAAAGTAACAACAAGAGAACAAATGGTTTCTGATTCGACTCTTATTCAAATAGATGTTGATCCTACAGGAAAGGATACTTATGCTTTTGATAGTTTGATAGATGATATATCATATATTAGACTGGAAACAAACGACAGTTGTTTGATTGGAAATATACACCAATTATTGGTCACTAATGAGTATATTTTCGTATTGGATGCTTTTGTCACAAATGCTGTATATTGTTTCGATAAACAGGGGCATTTTATTCGACAAATAGGAGTTATGGGTGAAGGGGCTGGAGAGTATTTGCGTTTATGTAAGATAGCTCTTACCAGTGACCGGAAACAGATTGTTTTGTACGACTGGAATCGGCTTCATTATTATGATTTAAAAGGAAATTATATAAAAGATATTACCCCTAACATCTACGCAAACGATATCAAACTAATGAATGATGATTTAGTTGTAGCATTTAGAGATGCAGGTTTAGGTGATGACTCTCAACATCGGATGTTAGCAGTCTACGACAAGGATTTTAAATTGATTTATAGAGAATTCCCAACATTCTATAATGAATCATTCCATCTAAATAATGATGTTAATCCTCTACGAAGTTTTGGAAATGGAGTTTATTTGAGAGAACCATGGACACATTCTATTTATAAGATTGATAAAGATCGGTGTCGTGAAAAATATAGAATCAATATTAATAACGGCGGATATCCTGAAAGACTGGAAAATATGCGAGAGGATGCCTACATGCGGATAGTCGGAACAAAGATACATATGATGGACTATATTTTGTTAAAGGACTATGCATTATTCTATTTTACCCAAAATGGGCTTAACTGGTCTCCTTTTGTTATTTATTCTCATAAGACTCAAAGAACGTATCGGTGTAATGGCATATCGTCTAATCCTTTATTTTTTGCTCACTCTCCACACAATGTTTCAATAGCTTGTTATGACGGTGAATCTTTCTTGGTTCCACAGCCTGCTATTGAAGTTATTCGGATGAAAGAGACTGTTTATAATTCACCATTGATAAATGATAGCAAATTATTGAAGTTGTATGATGGATTAACAGAAGATAGTAATCCTGTTTTATTTCTGTTGCATATAAAATCAATTTAAAAATATAAGTATGAAGAGAAATCTCAATATAGGTATTGTTATTATATTTGGTCTCACATTGTTAGGTATAAACATACTTACATTACATAAGTATAAGACCCTGAGGAAGTTTAGCCAAGAACAGATTGCTGAAAATTCGTTGACAGGACGAAAAGAAATGGTGCTATGGGTCAATTCGCAGGTGGCTTTAACTGTAAATGGAATGAAAATGCCAGATATTCAACTAAAAGAATATAATGGAAACACAATACCGCTTGAAGATTACATGAAAGGGAAGAAAGAGGTGCTAGTGGTAAGAGTCAATGAACTTCATTGCAGCGATTGTGTCAATTTTATACTTGAAAAGATAGCTCGTTTATCCAAGGATTTAAATCTTGATGATAATATCTTATTCTTAGGAAGTTACCAAACGCCGACGTCTCGGCGATACATTGAGAAAAATATGAAATTGCCAGCTGTCATTTATGATTTCGAAAATGGTGAGCTACCTCCAATGCTAGAGGAAGAGAACTTCCCATATTGCTTTTTGTTATCAAGTGATATGACAATTTTACACGCTTTCATACCTGACAAAGCTGTCCCCGACATAGCAAACAATTATCTCAAAAATATAAGTCAACGATATTTTCAAACCAATTAAAAATTTAGAATTATGAAGAAAAGAATTTTATTATTATGCTTGTTTTGCATGACATTGGGTTTTGCATATTCTCAGAAACTTGACCCGGAGATTACAAATATGAATAAGACCGTCATTAGTACATCGGGTAAGAAATCGCTTATAAAAGCTGAAAATCTTAAAAAAGCATGGAACCCCTCGTATATCCATGTTATCTCAATAAGTCCAAAGGCTAATCTTGAAGCATTTATCCGGTTGGGGAAATTGCTGAAGGAAGCTCCTATGCAGTACAATCCCGAAAATACACTGATAGTCTGTGTCGACAAATATATTGATTTTATAAAAGAAACGGCTGCGGGGTATAAAATCGTTCAACTCTCAGGTTTGGGTTCTTCTGATTCAATGATTATAGAAGGAACGATTACTCCTTTGACAAAGGAAGACAACGAACCGGGATATGACTTTAAATTTGTAGAAGAGAAAGCTCTATAGTTCTCCCTAGATACAAATAATAATTCATGCAGTTCCTGAAAAAACATATTACTGAGCTATGTTTTATGCTATTATTGTGCGGCACCCTATGGGGAGCCGTGCAATTAATAGTGTCGGGGCATATATTCAACGGTGACTTCGCCCTTTATATCCGACAAGCACAAAGCATACAATATGGCGATGTGCAGCAAGTGTTCTCGGACATGAAGGAGATGATTGCCAATTCTACTTATCAACGCTATTCCCCCATACTTTATCCATGGGGGTATCCGCTGCTATTGTTTCCGTGTGTGGTGCTGTTCGGCATCAATTATTTTGCATTCAAGATTGTAGGAATTATCTGTCTGGTGGGTGCATTCACCTTTATCTATTATCATCCCATTCTCTCGAAAGAGCGTTTCAGAATGACAGCCCTACCCGTACTAGCTTTACTGACAGGTAACATTTTCTATTGGGGCTATGTTAATTCCGTCAGCAGCGAACTTCCCTTTTTCTGCTTCCTCATGTTCTCTTTTTGGGCAATGAACAAGCTCTATGCATCGAAAGTTCAGACTGAAAGGCGAATCATAATATATATCTGCTTAGGCATTCTTCTTTTTTTTACAGCACAGATTCGAACGGAAGGATACTTCTTATTTATTTCTTTAATCGCACTTCAATGGAAAAACAGATTATTAGGATGGAAGTTTTTCTTTCCTTATGCATCTGCTCTATGCTTTTGGTTAGTCTTTACTCTTGTATTTCCTTCGGGATATACAGAACATTTTGAGCACTTTAAGGTGGTGACTCTGACAAACCTACTCCACAACATCCAAACGTTTTACGAATATCCTGCTCAAATCTTATATATTCCTTTTTCACTCTTCAATCTTTTCTTTTGGGTGAATTGCTTGCTCGGCTTATATGTAAGTAGCCGGAAATTAACGGCAGAGTCTGTTTATCTGCTTTCTACCATAATGCTCTTAATCTGTTGGCCTTATGATGTAATAAGGTATTGGCTTCCCCTTTTTCCATTATGTTTCATATTCTTCATTCAAGGATTCCAATTTATGTGCATGGTGTGGGGCAAAAAAGCGGGAAAATGGGTTCTCTATCCGATTATTGGCATACTAATCTGTTCTGTTTGGAAAGTTTCTATAAAGTATGCGACCTCACCCATACAGATTTATACAACCATAAACCCGAACGTGGAAGGCGAAAGTGCTCAAGAAATGTACACCTTCCTCCGTACGAATACCGCTAAAGACGATTGGATAGCCTGCGGAGAAAGTCGGTCTATCTATTTATATACGAATCGTCTTTCCTGCAATATTTCGGGAGAGATATCCAATCTTCCTGCCAACATCGACTGGTATGTAGAATTTCTGTATCGTGGTTCCTATCTTCAATACCCTCATGGGGTAATCAGATTGAACCACAACCGTTTTCAACAAGTATTTCGTAATCAAGATTTCGCAATATATAAAATACTAACACCATGAAAAGCACAGACATTGAATATTCTATCATATTGCCTTGTCTCAACGAAGAAAAGACTTTAGGCATATGTATCCGGAAAATCCATCAGTTCTTCTCAAACACCGGATTAACTTATGAAATTATAGTCGCCGATAACGGTAGTACGGACAATTCCGCTCTCGTTGCCAAGAATAATCGGGCGGATGTGATACAGGTAAGTCAGAAAGGATATGGCAGTGCTTTGAGGCATGGGATTGAACATAGTAACGGGAAATACATCATTATGGGTGATGCTGATGATAGTTATAACTTTCTTGAATTATCGTTATTTGTAGAACGATTACAGGCTGGTTATGATATGGTAATGGGAAACCGCTTTGCAGGTGGAATCGAGAAAGGGGCTATGCCATGGCTGCATCGCTATGTCGGCAATCCGTTCTTGTCGTCCTTGGGGCGTTTTTTATTTAAGAATAATATTGGAGACTTCCATTGTGGTCTGAGAGCTTTCACGAAAGAATGCTATAACATTATCAACCCACGGTGTAATGGTATGGAGTTTGCTTCTGAGATTGTTGCCTTGGCTTCTATTCATCAAATGCGTATTTGTGAAATCCCGGTGACTCTCTATCCCGACGGTCGGAAACGCAGACCACATTTGCGTTCATGGCGAGATGGGTTCAGACACATGGTGTTGCTTTACAGTCTTTATCTACTGAGGAATTGAAATGAAACGTATCAAATTTCAGACGTTAGCCAAACTGGGGACTTGTATGTTACTCTTATTGCTTTTGGTTAAGGTATTCATTGGCGAATGGGTATATATTCCGTCTGACAGTATGTTTCCTACAATAAGTGCAAGAAGTCTGGTCTGGAACTCGAAAATTACATACGGGGCTTTAATGCCTCAGCGAATAGTAGAGACACCTGTACTCAATTTACTCTGTTTGATACCAGCCGTAGCCAAAGCTGATAAAAAAATAAACTGGGGGTATCATCGTGCGTGGGGATACTCTTCTCCGCAGCGTATGGACGTTGTTATATTCAAGTGGGATGAAAATGAAACACAGCTATACGTTAAACGCATTATAGGGATGCCGAAAGACACAATACAACTTAAAGATGGGGCCGTTTATATTAATAATAAGGTTGTTGAGGAAAAAGGTAAACGGATTGCTTCTCATGATAACTTTGGTCCTATCGTTATAAAAGAGGATTGTTATTTCGTCATGGGAGATTTCAGATATAATTCTTTAGATAGCAGGCAAAGAGGATTTGTTCCGCTTCATTGCATATCAGGAAAAGCAACTCATAAGTTATGGAATCAAAATAGTGACTTATCTTTATTTGAAGCGATTGAATAGTGTAATCAAACTTCGGCTCACTGTATATTGTGAATCTACTAAAGTTTCATCCCTACCTATTGTAAGACAGGATTGTTTTTGCTATTTTTGTCGCTAATGAAATTCAACCAAGAACCCCCTTTATGACGACTATAATAGAAACAATTACATCTTTATATCCCCTTTCCGACGATACGATACGGCAGTTGAAAGAATGCATGACGCTTTGCAGTTTCCCCAAGAAGCATCTACTGATTGAAGCTGATAAATTCTGCAAATCGGCTTATTTCATCGAAAAAGGGATGACTCGCTCCTTCTGGCTAGTCAATGGAGAAGAGATAACAACCTCCTTTGCGGGCGAAGGGGCAATTGTATTTAGCATGGACGAGCTCTATTACAACAAGAAAAGCGAAGAATTTGTGGAAACACTCGAAGACGTGGTTGCTTATAGAATATCACTAACTGACTTGCTCCGGCTTTTCCAAACCAATATCGAACTTGCCAATTGGGGTAGGATTATCCATCAAAACGAATACAGACGCCTGCACCGTTCGCACAAAGAACGCCTGACACTGTCGGCAAAAGAAAGGTATAAGGAGTTTAAGCAGCAATTCCCCGAAGTGTGCCAGCGGGTGCAACTGGGATATATCGCCTCTTATCTGGGAATCACACTTTCAACGCTCAGCCGCCTTAGAGCACAGAAATAATCTCAAGGAATGATGAAAATTTGATGCAGGACAAACTTTTAAACTTAGAAGTTCTGTAACTTTGCGCCGTCGTATTGAATACGACTATCAAACTATTAATTGAATTATATCTAATATCATGCAAAAAATCTCTTCTTCCTCTGCATTTGCAGACTCTAAGCCTCATTACGAGCTACTCGACGGACTAAGAGGAGTCGCGGCTCTGTTTGTAATCTGGTATCACGTGTTCGAAGGCTTTGCCACAAGCCCCATTGACCAACGGCTCAATCACGGATATATGGCGGTCGATTTCTTCTTTATTCTTTCGGGATTCGTCATCGGCTATGCGTATGACGACCGTTGGAAAACAACGATGACTACCAAGAACTTCTTCAAGCGACGGTTAATCCGCCTGCATCCGATGGTGGTGCTGGGAGCCGTATTGGGAGCTATAACGTTTTGTATACAAGGCAGTGTGCAGTGGGACGGCACGAAGGTTGCCACGTCGATGGTAATGGTGGCTCTGCTTATCAATCTTTTCTTGATTCCGGCTGTGCCGGGCACGGGTCCAGAAGTTCGCGGTAATGGGGAGATGTATCCCTTGAATGGTCCCAGTTGGTCTTTGTTCTTCGAGTATATCGGCAATATACTGTATGCGCTGTTTCTACACAAGCTTTCTACCAAGGTGCTTCGGATAGTCGTTGTGCTGGCTGGCATCGGGCTGGCTTCGTTCGCTATATTCAATTTGTCTGGTTTTGGACACTTGGGCGTGGGATGGTCGCTGATAGATTACAATCTGATTGGGGGCTTTCTGCGTATGTTCTTCGCTTTCTCCATCGGGTTGTTGATGTCGCGCAACTTTAAGCCTGTCAAAATAAGGGGAGCTTTCTGGATATGCAGTCTGGTGCTTATCGCTTTTCTTTCCGTGCCCCACATTGGCGGGCTGGAATCTCCGTGGATGAATGGTATTTATGATTCTGTATGTACTATCATTGTCTTCCCAGTGCTTGTTTATCTGGGTGCTTCGGGAGCGACTACCGATAAGACTTCTTCTAAGATATGTAAGTTCCTGGGGGATATTTCTTATCCGGTGTATATCGTACATTATCCGTTCATGTATCTCTTTTATGCATGGCTTTGGAGTAGTAGCGAGAAAATTACCTTTGCTGAGGCTTGGCCGATAACTCTGGTGGTGTTCTTCGGAAATATCCTGTTGGCTTATCTCTGCCTGAAACTGTATGATGAACCTGTGAGAAAATGGTTGAGCAAGAAGTATTTGAGTAAGAAATAAAAGGCTGACAAGTATAAATTTAGGCACGGATTTCACGGTTTCAAGATTTAAGAACCGTGTTTATCCATGTAATCCGTGCCTTATTATATTACTCCCGTGTATTGGGAAACGCTGAGATTCTCAACCGTGCGGCACCCATTTATTTGCTGTTATTCACAGAAAACTTAAAGATACATTGACTTATATATTTCCCGCCCGGGCGAAGTACTGCCGAAGGCCATCCCGGTTTGTTCGGAGTGTCGGGGTACTTCTGGGTTTCGAGACATACGGAAGCGCGTTGATTATACCGGATGCCTTTCTTTCCGGTGAGCGAGCCGTCGAGGAAGTTGCCTGCGTACACTTGGATACCGGGTTCGTTGGTGTATACATCCAATACGATACCCGTTTTGGGTGATTCGAGTGAAGCACATTTCTGGTTGACGTCGCCTTTGGTATTCAACACCCAGTTGTGGTCGTACCCGTTGCCGTTCTTCAACTGAACGAAGTCGTAGTCGTTGATGCGTGCGCCCACCGGGGTCGGGTTGCGGAAGTCCATTGGGGTTCCTTCCACCGTTACGATTTCACCGGTCGTCATGAAGGTGCTATCCACCGGGGTATAATAATCGGCGTTGATTGTCAACAGATGGTCGGAATTGTTGCCGGCATCGCCATCGAGATTGAAGTAGGAATGGTTGGTCATGTTAACAATCGTCGGTTTGTCCGTTTCTGCTTCGTAGCGGATGTCGATGGCATTATCATCGGTCAGTTTCATCAGTACTTTGCAGGTGATATTTCCGGGGAAGCCTTCTTCGCCGTCTATTGACAAGTAGGTCAGTTCCAGTTCCTGCGGATTAGGTTGCACTGCATCATATACCCGATACTGGAATCCTTGCGGACCGCCGTGCAGACAGTGGCCGTAGTTGTTGCGGGGAAGTTGGTATTCTACTTCATCCAGTGTGAACTTACCTTGATTGATACGATTGGCGTAGCGTCCGATGCTTGCACCGAAGTCGGAAGGTTTGCTGATGTAATCTTGAATGGAGTCGAAGCCGAGCACGACATCGCGCATCTTTCCGTCCTTATCGGGAACCATCACTGAGACGATGCGTCCGCCGAAGTTAGTAACACACACTTCCATGTTGTTTTTGTTCCGCAAGGTGAACAAGTCGGTTTTCTTACCGTCCACTTCCGTTTGGAACTTACTCTGTAGCAAACCGGAATCCGTAGCTTTCTCGGCTTTCGGTGCACAAGCTGCCATTAAGAGGGCGGCAGCTGCCCATACACATAATTTTTTCATGATGCTATTATAAACTGTTCAATAAATCTAATTTCCCTTCATTCACCAGTTTGAGTATCAGTTCGCCAAAAAGCGTGTTCTGCCAAGCGAACCAAGGACGGGTGAAGTTATTCGCATCGTCTTTGTCGAAAGATTCGTGCATGAATCCGGTACCTGCGTCCGTATCCATCAGCATTTTGATGCACGTCTTTATCTCCGCATCGCTCTGGCTGGTGAATGCTTTCATCATAATACTCATCGGCCACACCATGTCATATCCCACATGAGGTCCGCCGATACCTTCGCCGGCAGCGCCTTTGAAGAAATAAGGGTTATCCTCACTCCACACAAAGCGGCGGGTATTTTGATAAATCGGGTCTTTCACCTTCACATCTCCCAGATAAGGCATGGCAAGCAGACTCGGCACATTGGCATCATCCATCAGGAGGTGATTGCCGAAGCCGTCTACTTCGAAGGCATATATCTTGCCATATTTAGGGTGTTTGTAGATGGCATATTTCTTCAAAGCTGTTTCCACTTCACTTGCCAGCTCTTTGCATTCCTTTGCCAGCGAAGTCTTTTTATTCACCGATTCAAGTATCTCGGCAGCCTTGCGCAAGGAAGATACAGCAAAGAAGTTGGACGGTACCAGAAATTGAAATGTAGTCGCATCATCCGAAGGACGGAAAGCGGAAGCAATCAGCCCTACGGGTTTCACCGGATTCCCCCAACCGTCATTTGTCATCGTGTCGAGTGCACGTTCCGTCTTACGTTGGAATTTATAAGCGCCTTTCGGATCGTCTTTGCGCTGCTGTTCCTTAAAGGTTTTCAGCACGTTGGTGATTGCTTCAATCCATTCTTCTGTAAAGATACTCGCATCTCCGGTTGTCTTCCAGTAATGATAGGCAAGGCGAAGCGGGTAACACAGTGAGTCAATCTCCCATTTGCGTTCGTGCAATTCGGGTTTCATGTCGGTCATGTCGGTCATCCAGTGGCCGTCGGGCAGGGCGCCGTCGTTATAGGCATTCGCATACGGATCGATATTGATGCACTTAAACTGGCGGAGAATAACCCCGGCAAGCATTTGTTTCAATTCAGGATCGGAGTTTGCCAGTTGCACGTAAGGCCACACCTGAGCACCGGAGTCGCGAAGCCACATGGCATGGATATCGCCGGTATATACAAAGGTATCCGGCTTTCCGTCTTCGCCCATACGGAAATGTACCGTAGTGTCGATGGTATTGGGAAAGCAGTTGGTAAACATCCACGCCAGTCGTTCGTTCTTCAACAGTTTCTGAACACGAAGTATCTCCTTTTCCACTGCTTCCGAGCGGAACAGTCGTTTGGAGATTTCCGGGCGATTGTCTTTACGGATGGCGTCTGCTGCACAAACGTGTATCTCAGCCGTGCGGCTTGCCGCCTGAATCTGACCACCACAGAGGAGTAAGCTTGCCAACATACCCGCACTGATATATTTGATTTGCTTCTTCATAGGTTACTTCTTCTTTTTTAGTTCGTTAGAGAAAGAGTAGGGGAAATCGGCTGCATTCGTACCACGTTGTCGGTTCGGTTTCGCATCCATCTTGAAGGAGATGGAAGCACCGTTCATGAGGTCCTGATGGGTGATGTAATTCTTCGTATGATTCTTGCCGTTCAGGGTCATGGACGAGATGTAGCGTTTGTCGTCTCCATTGTCGGGAGCGGAGATGGTGACTGTCTTTCCGTTTTCGAGGTGTAGCTTCATTTGTTTGAAGTAAGGAGTACCGATGATGTACTCGTCCGTTCCGGGACATACCGGATAGAATCCCATTGCAGAGAATACATACCAGGCGGAAGTCTGGCCGTTGTCTTCGTCGCCGCAATAGCCGTCGGGTGCAGAGGTATATAGTTTATCCATCACTTCACGTATCCAGTGCTGCGCTTTCCAAGGCTGGCCGGAGTAGTTGTAAAGGTAGAGCATATGCTGGATGGGCTGGTTGCCATGTGCATAGTTGCCCATATTCATGATTTGCATCTCGCGGATTTCGTGAATCACACCGCCATAATAGCTATCGTCGAACACCGGAGGAAGGATAAATACGGAGTCCATCATCTGGTTGAATCCGTCTTTGCCGCCCATCAGGTCTATCAATCCCTGCGGGTCGTGGAACACGGACCAAGTGTAGTGCCAGCTATTGCCTTCGGTGAAAGCATCTCCCCATTTCAACGGATTGAAGGGTGACTGGAACTTGCCGTCCTCATTCTTGCCGCGCATCACTTTGTGCTCGGGGTCGTAGAGGTTCTTGTAGTTCATGGCACGCTTGGCGAAGATGTCGATTTCTTTTTTAGGCTTCTTCAAGGCTTTGCCCAGTTGGTAGATGCACCAGTCGTTGTAAGCATATTCAAGTGTGCGGGCGGCATTTTCATTGATGCCTACATTGTAAGGTACGTATCCCAGTTTGTTGTAGTAATCGTATCCCAGGCGTCCGGTGGAGGGTACTTGGGGGTGTACGGCATTTGCGCCGTGCTTCACAGCTTCCCACAGGGTTTCAATGTCATATCCCTTGCCGCCTTTCAGATAGGCATCCGCCACTACGGAAGCGGAGTTGTTGCCCACCATGCAGCCTCTATGTCCGGGGCTTGCCCATTCAGGCAGGAATCCGCTTTCTTTGTACGTGTTCACCAATCCTTTCTGCATCTTCTCGTTCATTGACGGATACATCAGGTTGAGGAAAGGGAAGAGACAACGGAAGGTATCCCAGAAACCGGTATCGGTAAACATATAGCCGGGAAGCACTTCCCCATTGTAAGGGCTATAGTGCATGATGTCGCCTTTGGCATCTACTTCATAGAAACTCCTTGGGAAAAGCAACGAGCGGTAAAGGCAGGAATAGAAAGTACGCAAATGGTCGATATCGTCATCTTCCACTTCGATGCGTCCCAGTACATCGTTCCACGTCTGGCGGCCTTTGGCTGCAATGCAGTCTATGTTGTCCGTTCCCAGTTCTTTCAGGTTCAGTTCGGCCTGTTTGGGGCTGATGAAAGAGGAAGCTACACGCACGTTTACCTGTTCGCCCTTGCGGGTTTTGAAACCGATCATGGCTCCGGCATGGTTGTCTTTCGCTTCCAGTCGGTTGGTGTCGATGTTGCCGTTGGTTACGGCAGCCGTGTAGGTGAACGGTTTGTCGAATACAAGTACAAAGTAGTTTTTGAAGTTCTCGGGGACACCGCCGCTGTTCTTGGTCGTGTAACCGATAATCTTGTTCTCCGAAGGAATCACCTTCACGAAGGAGCCGTTATCAAAAGCATCCACCACTACATAAGAGTGTTCGTTTTCGGGGAAAGTGAAGCGGAAAGCTGCGGCCCGTTTCGTTGGGGCAATCTCGGTCACTACGTCGTGGTCGGCAAGATATACCTTATAATAATAAGGAGTAGCCGTCTCTGCTTTATGCGAGAACCAACTGGCGCGCTTGTCTTGGTCGAACACCGCTTCACCCGTCACCGGCATGATGGCGAATTGTCCGTAGTCGTTGATCCAAGGGCTGGGCTGGTGGGTCTGTTTAAAGCCTCTTATCTTGTCGGCATCATAGGTATATGCCCAACCGTCTCCCATCTTGCCTGTCTGCGGAACCCAAAAGTTCATTCCCCACGGCAGGGCGATGGCGGGATAAGTATTTCCGGTAGATAGTGCGTGCTTAGACTGCGTACCGACCAGTGGACTGACATAGTCCACCGGTCCGGTAATTGTTTTCGCAGTCACCCCCCATGCACTAAGTAATGTCAATGCGAATAGAGCTAGTTTCTTCATGGTATTCTTCTTTTATTATTTATTCAGTTTTTCTTCAAGCATTTTGATAAAGTATCCGCCCACTACGGAACGTGCCTGGAATCCTCGCTGATTGGGAGAATCCGTAAACACCCAGTCGGACATCGGCACGCGGCTGATGGTTTCGTTCATAAACAGGTATACGGGATCTATAAACTGTTCGAAGGTTGCTTTGTCATCCGCCAGTGTAGCTGTCCACATAATCCAGTCGGTCTTGGTATAAGTCTCGCGGTTGTCCAGCGGAAGCCCGTATTTGTTTTGCTTCGTGAGGTAGTAAGCAATCTCTGTCTCTGCCACTTCTTTCGGGAAGATTTGCAGGTTCATTATTTTATCCCACACGAGGTTGTACTTCTGGCTCCATGTACCCGGTTTGTCGAATGTCAGGCGGTAATGGTCGTCGTCGTTTGCCATCTTCACCCATTCGGTAGCCATCTCTTTTGCTTTCTGAGTGTACTTTTCTGCAATCTCTTTCTTACCTTGCATTTCTGCCAGATAGCCGTATGACGCTACGCCTAAGATGGCTTTGATGGAAAGGTTGGTGTTGTGTGCAAAGTGTCCGGCGAAGTCGTCGGTGCAGAGTTGGTTGTCCGGGTCGAGGCCGTTCTCAGCCAGATAGTCCGTCCAAGTTGTTAATGTTTCCCAGTGTTTGGCTGCATAGTCGGCATTGCCTTCAATTGCTGCAATGGCAGCAGTGACTATCAGCATATTGCCGGATTCTTCCACCGGCATATCGCCACCGTAAGTCTGGCCGTTAGCTAACGGATACGTGCCCACATCATGCGCAGCAAAAGGTTTCGTCCATTTTCCGCTTTCGCTGTAGTAGAAGATGTGGTTCAGCAGACCTTTTGCCAGTTCCGGATTGTAGAGCAGGAAGAGGGGCGAAGAAGGATAAGTGATATCCACTGTTCCGATAGAACCATTGCTGAAATTCTCTTTCGACAAGAAGAGCAGTTCGCCGTTCGGAGCTTCCACCAACTTGTGGGCGGCTACGGACTGACGGTAGGCAAGTGCGCAAAGCTCGGCATACTTGCGTCCACCCACGGCGATAGCTTCGTCCATCAGTTTCTTATCGAAGGCTGCACAGTTCTTCATTTGCGTATTGTATTCTTTCTCAGCTTTTTGGAATTGGGATACGATTGTCTCATTCCCCTTGCGATTCCAGTAAGGACGCAGGTTCTCGCCAAAGTATTGGATGGAATAGATATCGTCGTAACCTATCAGCAGATGTCCGCTGGCGTTCTTCGTTTGTCCCAGTGAACGTACTAAAGCCATTTTGTCGTAACCATCGGTAGCGGGAGCTTCCAGCTTGTTTTCGATAAAACTTTTGCGTAGTTTCTTGCCGTCGCCGATAGCGTAGGTGCTGTTCGCCTTTTCAGTAGCCAGATAGAAATGTCCCCAGTCGATGCGTACATCGTCTCCTTTCTTTTTCAGGATATCCTGGTTGCGGCTTCCGGTGCGAAGGAAGAGCAAGTCGCCTTCGGTGAAGCTGTCGGCTGCGGATTCCTGATGAGGCAGGTCGAGCGCCCATTGCGGTGAAGCTTCGAAGTAAAGTTCTACTTGATGTTCTTTTCCGTCGTTGGCGGTTACTTCATAAGATATGTAGTTGACCGGACGGGTCATCAGGTCGAGATTATCCATAAACAGCGGAGCGGTAAATGTGAGGTTCAAGTCCACCGGACCGCAAGTGAAGGTATAGTAAGTCTGCATGGCTTGTACGTCTGCCGATGTCTGCTGTGCTGTCTGGTGAAAATAGCGTGTATCATCCAGTTCTACCAATAAGCCGAAGTCCAACAGGCCGTTGGCTCCGCGGTTGTGGCAGTAGGCGGCAATCAGATTGTCCCCCTGCTTCAGAGAAGCAAGCGCTTCATCGGAGAGTTTCACCAGTACGTGCTTCTTGCAGGCATTTCCTGTATCTACCACTTTGATGCCGTTGATATAAATAGCCACATCATCGTCGTGAGAATATTCCAGATATACGTTCTTGCCGGTCAGGTCTTCCTGAATATCAGCCGTGCGGCGTACCCAGATAAATTCTTCACCCCATTGGGTCTTGGCGGCAGGTTCGTTCTCTTTCGTTCCGAAAGCGCCTTCGCCTTCTTTCCAACTCTTATCATTAAATCCAGCGTTCTGCCAACCGTCGGCAGGTTTCTGAGTGGTGTATTTTCCTGTCCAAGTGCCTTGTTCGGAGGTTTTCACCAAGGGGTGCAGTTCCAGTTCTTCCGTTCCCATAAAACGATAGGTCTGTCCGTCCACCTTAGCTACGCCGATTAGCGGGAAATCTTTTCCTGTCCAGTGTTTCACCGAACCGTCGTACAGGTTGTCCGTGAAAGACCATGCACTGGTATAAGGGTCGATACTCACCAGCGGATAAGCCGGTGCGCGTAATTCATTCTTTTCGTGCTGTGCCATGTGGGTGTCGCAGCTACTAAGCATAGTAGCAGCTCCCAATAGCAGCGTCATCAATTGTTGTCTCATAAATTTCAATTAAATACCTATTATATACTTCGTTTATTTCTGTGCGGGGAAAAGAAGTATCAATGCCGGTATGCCGGAAGCGGAATAGCTGTCTATCTCTGCACCTTCGGGCAATGGTTTGTGATATTCGCCTCCACATACATTGCGGGTCTTATCCCTGTTTGCCCATCCGGTTGCGATGGTGTGTTTCAGGAACGGGAGATACTGCTTCTGTCCGCAGTCGTATACCAGCATGGCTATGTACTCTGCAAAGATAGCCGTGTAGATACCTTGTTCGATTCCTCTTTCAAAAGGTAGCACTTTGTGCTGGGTGGACATCTCATTCACCGTATAATCTGCGGCAAGAATGGCGTTATCCAGATATTGCTTCTCTCCGGTCGCTTTATAAAGCAAGACGGACGCACCGATAAAGGTAGCCTGATTGTAGACATGAGCTTTCCATGCCGGATTGCCGTTGCCGTGACGACTGTCGGCAATCCTTCCCGTTTTCTTATCGAGCAGGTTCTCTACTCCCCACTGATAAATCTCTTTGCCTTTGGCGAGGTATTGGGCTCTCGTTTGATATTCCGGTGATTCATCGGTCGATTCTTTTCTCTTTTTCGGGACATTATTGTAAAGAGTCAGTGCCGCTACTGCGGTGGGGAAGTTGATGCAAGCCATCTTTCCGTCGCTGGGTCTGTTAGGCTTCGGGTTGTGGATAGGTTGCCATTGCCAGAACATACCTCCGTTTTCTTTGTCGTACGAACCGGTGTCGCCCACCTTCTTCGAACCGTACCAGACACGGCTGAAGCTCTCTTCCGAGAATTTCAGATACTCGTCGATTCCAAACAGTTCGTATGCACGGGCAAGGGTAATAGTCCACCACATGATGTCATCGTAGATGAACCATCCGGTATTCTCATTATTATCATCGAAATCGAAGTGGCAGTATTGTGCCTTATTGCCGGCGTATATCTTTTCGGAAAGCTCTTTGTACTTCTTCTTTCTCGCTTTATCTTTCTGAGAGTCTGCCAGCTTATAGGCATTCATTGCCATATCCCAGTAAATGGGTTGGCACCAGATGGCAGCCGCGCCATTGCCACGGTCTACAGCGCTCGGATAAGACGAATTTGTCTTATAGATATATTTCTTGGAGTCGAGCAGTGTGCGATTGAATCCTTCGTAGGCTGCCCATACATCTTCGTTGGTGTAGGATGTGGCATCCATTCGTTTTGTTTTTCCCGGACCATCAGCTCCGTTTACACTAGTAGATATCGTGAACAATAAAAGTATTGTCAAAAGAGAGTTGCTTTTCATGATCAATATAAGTTTTAGTATTTTTCCTGTTACAAAGATTGCGGAAATTGATGTAAACAGACGAAAATCTTTATTCATTAAAGGATAAATACAGACCAAAAGACTTCCCTTGAGGGATGTGAATCAGTAATTTATCCGGTAATCACAGCTTGGGAGCGGCAGAATTTAAGGAAGGTGTCGCATTTTTCACATACGGCCAGCCTTTCTTCCAGTGCACGCGGTCCATCATCAATACACGTCCTTCGGGGTTGGCAACGCTTACTGCATGATAAAACATCCAGTCGGTTCCTTTCTTGTCGGTGATTAATTCTGAATTGTGACCGGGTCCAACAAATGCGTCATTCTTTTGAATCAATATCTCATGGCAGTTATCCGACATTCGTCCGCCTTTCTTGTCTTCATAAGGTCCGAACAGGTTTTTCGAGCGTCCTACTACGGTGGTGTATGTACTCTTCAACCCCTCGCAGCAGCGACCGATGGATGCAAATAAGTAATAATAGCCATCTCGTTTATGAATATAAGTACCTTCGTATGCATTGCCTGCAATTTGCGTAATGGGAGCATCTTTCTTCAGAGAGACTCCGTCGTCTGTCAGTTCCGTGCCATATAATCCGTGGAAGCTACCCCAGAAAAGGTGTTTCTTGCCGTTATCTTCGATGTAGAACGGGTCGATGCAGTTCTGTATATTGATTTCGTTGCTACGGAATAGTTTGCCGAGATCGGTAAAAGGTCCTTCCGGTTTGTCGGCTACGGCAATGCCGATGCCGCAGGTCCACTCGCCACCCCATGTAGACATGGAGTAGTACATCACGTATTTATCGCCTATTTTGTTGATGTCCGGTGCCCATATTCCTCCTTTGGGTTCGAAGGTAGGACGAGTCTTGTCTGTGAAGGCTGTGCCGACGAAGTTCCAGTTCACCAAGTCGGTGGAGCGGTGAATGGGGACATTCTTTATATTTTCAGTTGCATACAGATAGTAGTAGCCGTCGTCTCCCGCAATGACCGTAGGGTCCGGCAGGCTATAATTAATTACAGGATTGCTGTATGTGCTTACTTTCGCCTTGCGAAGCTGCTTTGTATTTTGAGAGACTACGGACAAGGAGCAAAGAAGAATACCGAAAAGAAGAAGATGTCTAAGCTTCATGTTATATTGTTTTAAAGTTCACTTTACAAAAGTCGGGAAAAACAGGGAAATAGACTGAAAATATCCGCTCAATAAAGAACAAATACTGACCAAAATGAATCGAATCGCAGTATTTATCAATAATTTGTGCTTTCTTTGCAGTGTCTTATCTATAATATTACGCCATGAGAAACAAATTACTTTTATTATCCGCCATCCTGCTGATTGGTATATCTTGCCAACATAAGAAGACTACACAAAAACAAGATATTGCCGATAGCACCACCATCTATACCAACCCGCTGCTACCAAACGGGGCAGAACCTTGGGCTGTCTTTTACGAAGGGAAATATTACTATACACAAGGCTGTGAAGACAGGATTCAACTTTGGGAAACGGATGATATAACCGATTTGTCAAACGCCACCATCAAGCAAGTATGGATACCGACCGACCGCAGTAACGCTTTTCATCTGTGGGCACCCGAAATCCACCGGATAGATGGCAAATGGTATATATACTACACTGCCGATGACGGCAATATGGACAACCATCAGATTTATGTGATTGAAAACGAAGCGGCAAATCCGATGGAGGGACAGTTTGTGATGAAAGGACGCATACCGACAGATAAAGAAAACAATTGGGCAATCCATGCCAGTACCTTCGAGCACGACGGACAACGCTACATGATATGGTGCGGATGGCAGAAACGCAGAATCGACAGCGAAACCCAGTGTATTTATATAGCCACGATGGAGAATCCATGGACGCTGTCTTCCGACAGGATATTGATTTCAAAGCCTGAATACGAGTGGGAATGCCAGTGGGTGAATCCCGATGGCAGCAAAACTGCTTATCCGATACACGTGAACGAGGCACCGCAATATTTCGAGTCGAAGAACAAGGATAAATTGTGTATCTTTTATTCCGCCAGTGGTAGTTGGACGCCTTACTATTGTGTAGGACTACTCACGGCAGATGCTCACTCCAACTTACTTGACCCTGCATCCTGGAAGAAGTCTCCAGCTCCCGTATTTCAGCAGCAACCGGAGAATCAAGTTTATGGTCCCGGAGGAATCTCTTTCGTAACTTCACCCGACGGGAAGGAATGGTATATGCTCTATCATGCCCGCAGAACACCCAATGATGCACCCGGCGCACAGGATTCCCGTTCGCCGAGAATGCAGAAGATAGGTTGGGACAAAGATGGAATACCTGCGTTGGGAGTACCCGACAAAACAGAAGAACCGTTGTCAAAGCCGACGGGAATATAATCCCGCTGCCGAAGGTTATTTGTTTGGTACTGTTTGATTCCTTTCCGTGCGGTATTGAACAATTTATCAATCTGCTAATGTGCCAATATGCCAATGGCTGCGCTGTGTGCCGCACGGTAATTGGCATATTGGCACATTAGCACATTGATTCATTTCCGCACGGAGTTGAGTCTGTTCCGTATCGCAATTATATTGGATAAAGCGAGTTCTTTTCATGGAATATATTCAACACGTGTATATCTACAGGAGAATTGATGGAAATCAAATAAATAAACGGAGTCTTTGATTTGAAATTTGGGTTCTACTCATCGGCCCGCTCCTCACCGAGAATCGACCCGTTCCTCACCGAGAAACAGTGGTTTCCTCGGTGGGGAACGGGCTGTTGGTTTTAAAGGAAGAATTGATTGAGATAACTGCTTATATTACAGTACTTTGCAAGAACGTGCCCTATGTTTGAGATTTATTGAAGCTTTGTTGACAACTTATGATTGCTTCATCCGTTTTCATTCTCTTCTTTGTTGTAATAATGTTTACATATTGAACCGAGCTCATAATGATTATAAAGAAAGCTGTTTCACTCCTTTCCGTGCGGTATTGAACAATTTATCAATCTGCTAATGTGCCAATATGCCAATGGCTGCGCTGTGTGCCGCACGGTAATTGGCATATTGGCACATTAACACATTGATTCATTTCCGTACAGTATTGAACAATTTATCAATCTGCTAATGTGCCAATATGCTAATGGCTGCGCT
>NZ_URFY01000056.1 GCF_900547205.1 uncultured Bacteroides sp. | reverse complement strand
ATGCTTTTTTTATGTCCTTATACGAACCTCATTTAGTAACTTGCGAAACTTGAATAAATTAAATATTAAAATCTAAGAAATCAGATGAAACACAACTTCCGCATTTTTATGACTATCGTCTGCAATGTTTTTCATCATACGATGAAAAAAAGATTTTTGTATTTACCATTTTCACTAATTGTGTCTATCTTTATTTTTTCCTTTTGTGAAAGCAGAGATGGCGATTGGGAGCCAATGAAATGGAAAACCGATGCGAAAATGGACAAAGAAAGAGTTATCCATGTTCCTGTGGACGGTGGCACCTATGTGTTCAAATGCAAGAACTATAATAACTTTTGGCTTTCGAACGTTTTTGAAGATAACAAGGACGTTAGTATAGACAATAAAGAGTGGGAATATGCTATTGGTGAATGGAGCAATGTTGCAATAGAAAAGAGCGTAATGACTGTCACCGTGTCTCCTAACGACGACAATCGCAGTCGTCTTTTGAAAATAACACCAACGGCTGGTGATATATTCTCTTATTTTTTGTTCAATCAGGAAGTAATGACTAGAGATGAGAAATCAGATGATTAGTGAGTCAACAGATTTGAACTTGTGACATCATACAAACCGTATGATGTCACAATCATATATCTCTGTAACTTCCATCATATCAGTATCATACAATGACTATCTATTTCTGGACACTCCGAACCATCCCGGCACGGGAAAGTAAAACGGAGAGCGGAGATAGCCCGGATGGGTCAGTTTTCCCTCATCTACACGCTGCTTTAATCTGCGGAGTGCAGTGGCTTTCCGTAGTTCGCATAATGAGCAGAGTTGCTGTGTGGTGATATAAGGATTGTCCTTGAAAAATTCTGCTAACTTACCGTCTATTTCTATATCACTCAATTCTTGCGACCGGCAGGTTTTGCTAACCTTTTCAAAAGTAGTACTCTTCAATTCGCGAAGCAAATCTTTTTCCGGAGTAAAAACGATTCCGCTACAATGGATATTCTCGGCACGCATTTCCTTGGGAGAGCGGACTTCAGGAGACTCCGCTTTGATGCGGAACGAACCGACTCTGGGGATGTGAACACTGTTTCCGTTGGATAATTCTTTTTTGAAAATGTTGGCAAACTCTATAAAGGCTCCCATCACATCACTTTTCCTTAAACTGCTTCTGGATTCGATGAGTTCGGCTATATCTTCCAGCGTAACGGTGTCACGCACCACCAGTCGGGCATGATATCTGGTTTTGTTAGAATCTTTAGGTTGGGGAGTCAGGAAGAAATCATAAAGTGCATTCATCGCTTTAATTGTATTGTGCGCACTAATTAGCAGGTTTACGCAGTTGTTCTATTTATTTCTTGCCTTTCTATTGGCTAGCTCACATTGTGTGCAACAGCTAACTCATATATTATGCAACACCTGTTTCACACAATGTGCAACAGCTATTGCACAATTGGTGCTACAACTAATATGATGCGACAAAATTACTACTTTATTTAATCAAAAACAATACTTTATAGACTTATTTTTATTACTTCATTTTCTTTAAAAACATGAGTCTAAATATTTGTAAATCCGATAGTTATTGCTATACATTTGCATCTCGATAATCAGAACAATAAGAAAAAAAGGAGCAAGTATGAAAACAATGATCAGAGAGATGGTGGAGGCAATAAAACAATTGTTTGCCCTAAAACAGCAAATGTGCCAGCCGGAAAAGCTAATTCGTGAGATTCCCGAAGTGTTGGAGCACAAGACGATAAAAAAGAAGGAGTTGCCCGAAAAGGAGAGTGACAAGACAGGCAAATCCGGGGTATGGACTCAAGCGATGACTTTACAATTAAAGGAATATTTGGATGAGAATTTCGTGTTTCGATATAACACGCTTACCGGAGCTACGGAATACAGGGATAAGAGTGGAAAGACTCGTTTCCGGTCTGTCGACGAACGTGAAATGAATGGAATTATCGTAGATGCGCGTCTGGAAGGAATAGCTTGCTGGAGAGGGGATGTACCTACTCTGGTGTTGTCTAATAAAGTGGAGTCTTACAATCCTTTCCATCTTTATGTGGAAGAATTGCCTGTTTGGGATGGAGTAGACCGTGTGACGCCTTTGCTGCTACGTGTTTCGGACAATGAAATATGGTTGCATGGCGGGCGTTGCTGGTTGCGGGCGATGCTTTCACAGTGGAGTGGGGAAGAGCGCCTGCACGCCAATGTGCTTACTCCCGTGTTGATAAGCGGAAAGCAGGGATTGAGTAAGAGCACCTTCTGCCGTTTGCTGATGCCCGACTCGTTGCGGCATTATTTCATTGATAATCTGAATCTGGCAGCAGGCAGTTCGCCGGAGAAGAAACTGGTGAAAAACGGATTGATTAATTTAGATGAATTTGATAAGATAAAAGAGAGCCAGCAAGCTACATTAAAGAATCTTCTCCAAATGGTAAACGTTCCCGTTTTTCGAGGTAAGCGCTTGGGTTGGATCAATGAATCCCGACTGGCTTCCTTTATAGCTACCACAAATGCCTATCAGATACTGACCGACCCGACAGGAAGTCGTCGCTTTCTGTGTGTTGAGGTGGTAAAACCTATTTCGGAAGAGCCTTTGGAACATAAGCAGTTATATGCGCAGTTGAAAGAAGAATTGAAATCCGGTGCACCGGATTATTTAAACAGAGAAGAAGAGAAAGTCTTGCAGAAACATAATAAGGCTTACTATCGTCAAACTCTTTTGGAGGATGTTTTTCATTGCTGTTATCGCCGCCCGCTTGAAATGGAAACGGGTATATGGTTGACGACGGCAGAAATATATCAGGTGATGCGTAAATTTAATTCCGCAGCCTTGAAAGATGTGTCTGCGCGTCAGTTAAGTCTGAGACTTTCTGCGATGGGATTTATGACAAAACATACGTGTTACGGAAACAGGTATTATGTTTCTGATGTTTCGGCTGATAAAAAAGTACCTTCACTGTAACTTGCTGTTGTATATGTTGTTATGAAGAAATATGACACTCTGCTTTGGTCACTTTCATATATACATAGAAGTAGTTAATGCTTTTCTCCACTTACAAACATAGTGATACGACCGTTTCTTTGCGGAGAAAAGCTACTTTATCAATAGGAATGTGATGTACGTTATTTCTGAATAGTATTTGAATTTTGATTGTATGCCTTCGCAACACATTTCCACTCACCGTTTATTTTCAGCAAGAGTAAATAATCCGTGAAGTCAATCCTCCCTCCCCAATTCTCTTCGAGCACACGCACCACGGCAACAGTTTCTTCCAATGAAACAATATCAACCCGGGCATTGAAATTATCACCGCCACCTACAGTATCCACATTATGATAAAATTGTTCGATAGAACCATGTTCCAACTTGCCGTCAAGATAGCCAAACAATACGGCTTCTTCAACAAACAGTTCTTTTGCAAAGGCGCTGTTACCTTCTGCTACACTCTTAACAAACTTCATAGCAGCTTCTTCTACTGCTTTGTACTCTGCGATATTTGCTCTCATAATTCCTTGATTTTAATTTGTTGCAAAGTTACGCGGTTGTTTGCTACCATACAAGTACCGTAAAATTATTCATATACCGAAAATTTAATCGGTATACTTGATATTTTGAATGTTTTCGTAAATTTGCCACAAAAAGGATATGTACGAAAGAAAGATACCCGTCGACTTAGATTGTCCGTTGCGATTGACTATGAGTTTAATCGACTCTAAATGGAAGTCATGCATATTGGATGAACTTCGTTATAAGCCCATGCGTCCGAGCGAACTTCATAAAGCGTTGCCGGAAGCAACTCCGCGAGTAATCGATATGCAACTTAAAGAACTGGTGGAAGACGGTTTAGTTGAAAAAATTATTTTCCCCGAACTTCCACCACGCTCCGAATATTCAATTACCCAACTAGGAATGACACTCATTCCGATTATTGATGCTATGCTAGAATGGGGTATAAAAAACAAGGAATTATTTGAAAGGAAACATGGAAAGCGAGAATGACTAACGTGAATAAATAAAGGATTCTTTGAAGTAAATAGAAGGTATAAATGAAATAAAATTGTTATTATATGTAAGAATAGGGCATTTATTATTGTATTACATGTATCTTTGCATACAATTTTTAAAAAATAATTATTAATTAGTTATGAGAACAGTAATAGTAGCGTTAGGATTTTTGTGTTTCATGGGAAGTTGCACGCCGGAGATGAATAGCTCGAAAGGTATCGTTAGCGATGCAACCATGAATACGGTAACGATTGTTACAGATAAAAATGACACCCTGTCATTCAGTACGTTGGATGCGAATAAAGAGCAAGTTGACGGTTTGCTTCTGAACGATACTTTAGAAGTGTTTTATGCCGGAAAATATACTCCCGGTATGCAAGCCACTAAACTGGTGCAGTTTCCGCAAACTCCCAAATTAGGAGCTGACAGGGATGAACATGGTTGCATTGGCTCTGCCGGATATGTGTGGAGTGAGGTGCAGAAAGACTGTATCCGTGTATTTGAAAAAGGGATTCGTACGGAATCGACGGATGGAACAAATAATACTGCTTTCATTGTGTTCAGTCCCGATTCTACGCGTCTGGAACTTTTCTTTTCCAATATGAAGCCGAATGAAATATTGGAGAGACGCGGTTTGCCTTCAGGAGGATATGCCTGGAACGTAGAAGATGATGATACGAAAAACGTAAGGCTCATCAATGGTCTGTGGACCATCAGTCAGAGAGACAAGGTGATTTATAGTCAGAAAGCTGCGAATTAGATTCGTAAGCTTTCATATTATAAAAAAGATATTAGCTGTGCCGATACGGAAACAATCCATCAACACAGCTAATATGCTATTTAATCGTGACCTTCTGTCTTTACTATTTTATTGTAAAGTCCTAAGATCAGAAATGGAGCCGCCCATTGTCCGATAAACAATGCTTTGCCTTTATGCCCCATGAGTTTAAGTGTGAGAGAACCAGCCATTGAGGCAAATGCAGCCGCCAGATAGACGACAGAAGGAACTTTGGAGGTCTGCTTTTCTATTGCTTTCGTGACCTTTCCTTCGTTGGGTGAATTATGTGCCATAATCTTTAATAATTAATTGGTTTATAAATATAATATCCGGATTATATATGGATGCGCATCTTACTTCATGAAACAGAGCCCGTTATTTATTAGTTCGAAATGGATATTTGATGCTAGGCTTATCTATGATTAATTAACGATAGAGCGGCACTTTTTCATATTATTTGCCTGCCCGTGCGGAAGTCACAACGGATTTTTTCTTCTAATGAATCTTCATACTTTCTTTTCTCAATAAATACTTGGCGAAAAAGATAATTCTGGTTTCCGTGTTGGAGTTTGAAAGGAAAGGGTTTGAATTTAAGATTATGCTTGATAATCACCTTTAGCAATTCGTTCTGTGTGGAATTGCACTTTTTCATTATTTCTTTGTATTGTTTTCCCCTCAGCACATTATTATTGAGTGCGTTTAAGACTTCTTTTTCGAGTTTGCGATTGTTTCGTGATTTCAAAAGCTTATCAAAAGTATATTTCCCGTCGTAAAGCAAAAGCCCGAATCCTCTTTTTGCACAAAAGCCCATCAGTGCTTCAGCTTTCATTTGCACTCTGTCGTCGAGCATACTCGACAGGTCTTTTATTTCTACCAAAACAAATTCTTTAGTGTCTAGATAGATTCCGAAGTCGGGAGTATAGGTTTGTTTTTTACGTCCGCGCCAATAACCTATCTGCACTGGTTGCTCATAGTAGAAGAGAACATTGCTCAATCGTTCGAGTTGCTTGATAAAACTTAGTTCCAGACCCGACTCATATTGTATTTCCCTTTTGCATTTCTCCGAATAAAACACACCGCTTTTATATCTATGATGCTCCGAAACCTGTCTCTGGGGTTGGAGAAGGTCGAAGAAATCAATTTCATAATGGAGTCTATTGTCGAACCAAAGGATTTTTCTATATAATTTCTGTTCTTTACTTAGCATGGTATACAAAAATACGAGCTATGCTCGAAAGTACCGTTACAATATTTGTTATTTAACTAACGTGAAATGTCCTTTCAACGGGGTGCAGGGTATAGTCTACTGTATAATGTTAAACCCTCGAACAAATTTTATTTTGTGTGGTTAACTTCTAGTAATGAAAAAAGATGTTGTACACTCAAAATCAATTAGAGAATGTTAGAAAGAGAGTTTTTAGGAAATACTCTAAGCACTTGGATTATTTCCATCCTTTTTATTTTAGGGGCCATCGTGATCGTGAAACTTATTTCATTTGTAAGTAAGAAGTTTGTCAGACCTTTTGTTCAGCGGACCAGCAATCATTTGGATGATGTGATCTATTACTCCGTAGAAGCGCCTCTTAAATTTGCTGTCATGTTGTTGGGTATCTGGATAGCGATACACCGGTTGGTTTATCCCGATAATTTTGTGAAGTTTGTAGATAATGCCTATGGGATTTTGATAGTATTGACTATCACCTGGGTTTTTGCTCGCCTGTTCAGTGGCTTGCTTCAGTTGTATTGGGGAAAACGCGGTGGTCATGTCAACAAGATGATGCCTATTATCAGAAGGACGATCTTAGTAATTGTTTGGATAATCGGTCTGGTGATGGCTTTGAGCAATGTCGGTGTCAATATCAGTGCACTACTCGGAACATTGGGTATTGGTGGTATCGCTTTCGCTTTGGCAGCGCAAGACACCGTGAAGAATATCTTCGGAGCCTTTACCATCTTTACCGACAAACCGTTTGGAATTGGCGACACGATTCGGGTGAATGGCGTCGAAGGAACTGTTATCGACGTAGGTGTTCGTAGTACTCGGATTAAGGATTATGACGGACGTGTCAACACAATGCCGAACTATAAAGTGACCGATGCTTCTATCATCAATATTTCTTCCGAACCCATGCGAAAGGTAGTCTTGAATCTCGGATTGACCTATGATACTACTCCCGAAAAGATGAAAGAGGCCTTGCAAATATTGCAGGATATTCCTGCAAAGGTGGAAAATGTATCTTCCAACTCTTCGGATATTATAACCAATTTCTCCGGTTACGGCGATTCTGCATTGGTCATTACCTATATGTATTATATCACCAAGCCGGGCGATGTGTTGAAAGTTGCCTCAAATATGAATATGGCTATTTTGGAAGATTTCAATAAAGCAGGATTGGAATTTGCATTTCCCACACGGACGTTGTACATTCAAAAAGAAGACAATGAAGAAGTGACGAATGAGGAAGTAGCTGCAAAAGAAGATAATAAAGCAAATGATAAGCAGATAAATTGATTTGTTTCAGATTCATGCGATAACTGGAGAATCACCGGTTTATCGCATGAATGTTGATATATTACTTTAAAATTCCGTATCTTTGCCGCATGGCAGAGAAGAGCGAACTACATAAAAGGAACAAGCATAAAGGTCAATATGATTTTCAGCTGTTGACGGAGAATTACCCGCCGCTCAAAAAGTTTGTAATACTTAATCCGTTGGGAATACAGACGATAAGCTTTTTTAATCCGCAGGCGGTGAAGGCTTTGAATAAGGCTTTGTTGATAAGTTATTATGGCATCCGATATTGGGATATTCCAAAAGGTTATTTGTGCCCTCCTATTCCCGGAAGGGCGGATTACATTCATTATATTGCAGATTTAATTCAGCCCGGAGAACAAACGGCTAACTGTAGATGTCTGGATATCGGGGTAGGAGCTAATTGTATTTATCCTATTATAGGGCAAACTGAGTATGGATGGACCTTCGTAGGTTCGGATATCGATCCTGTTTCTATAGAGAATGCGCGTAAGATAGTAACTTGTAATCCGGTTCTGGCACATAAGATTGATCTGCGGCTTCAAAAAGATAATCGAAAGATATTTGATGGCATAATTGCTCCCGATGACTATTTCGATGTCTCAATTTGTAATCCTCCGTTTCATAGCTCGAGAGAAGAAGCGGAAGACGTGACTTTGCGTAAATTGAGCAGTCTGAAGGGGGAAAGGGTAATGAAAGCCCGATTGAACTTTGGAGGAAATGCAAATGAACTGTGGTGTGAAGGTGGGGAACTGCGCTTTTTGCTGAATATGATTTCTGAAAGTCAGAAGTTTAAGCATAATTGCGGTTGGTTTACCAGTCTGGTATCTAAAGAGAAGAATCTGGATAAACTCTGTGCCAAACTGAAAGCGGTAAATGTTTCTGAGTATAAGATAATAGCTATGCATCAGGGGACAAAAAGCAGCAGAATACTTGCTTGGCGATTTGCCCCTTGATTTGTTTGACAAAGCTTACTTATTATATAGCTCCTTAATTGAAGGTCTGGACGTTTTCTTTCAGCAATTCATAATAATGCGCATTGATAAAGCGGGCATTTTTGAAACAGGCGTTATGAAGAATCCCTACTTTGTTGAATCCCGTTTTCTCTAGTACGTGCATGGATGAAACGTTATATTCATAAACACTGGCAAATAGTCGTATCACATCTGTTTGTTGAAAGTAAAGTTTGATAGCTTCTTGTAGGGCTGCTGTCGTAATCCCTTTATTCCAATGTGTTTCTGAAAGCCAATAGCCTACTTCTGCGTTAAAACGTTCTACGTCCGTGCCGCGCACAAAACCGATATTGCCTGCTGCTTCATTATCTACTTCTATGCAATAATCGCATTGTTCCGTTTGTCCTGCTGCATATTTTGTGAAAGCCAACGCGTCATCTATCGTATAAGGAAACGGTAATCCATCCCGGCAATTATCCCATATCTTTTTATTGTTCAGATGTAGAGCTAATGTATAAGCATCTGATTCAGTCCATTGACGCAGTTTATATACTTTCTGTTCCATAAGCCATTTATTTACTTTTTCGAGAATTAAAAGATGAGAAATAGTTTTGACTGCATAAATATAGGAAATTTCTAATAAACGCTCGCTGATTGAACAACAATCTTTTCAAGTAATTCCTGCATCTTGCCAATAACAGGTTCTCCTTCAAGTCCGTATTTTGCTGCCATTATTTTCATTTGTGGGAATGCCGCCCAAACGCTGCCATCTTTATCTTCCCATACTGAAATTTTCAAAGGTAATTCAATAGATATGCTGGGATTCTTCTGCATCAATTTTGTGCCAACTTTGGGAGATCCGAAAACAATAACTTGATTCGGGCGAAGCTCCAAGCCTACTTCTTCTGCATTTTTCCCATGGTCGAACTTTGCAAATACGGGAATCTCCATTCTTTTTAAAGTCTGTTCGATACGATTCATTGTTTCTGCCACACTGTGTTGGCTTTTGTAAGTATAGAGTAGACTATCATTTGCACCTGTTTCCATCTTTTCCATAATTGTTCCTCCATTTTGTGCTAAGATTGTTCCCGACATTAGTAATGCTAATAAAATAAATAATTTCTTTCTCATAACATTGTTTTTGATTAAGTTTCCATCACCTGTTTCGATGTTGCAAAGATAGAGAGTTGAGAGTGGCTTGCAAATAACTATTTTGCACATATAGTTGGCTATTATTCCCGATGTGAAATAATATGCCTTGTTCCGTAGGTTTATTGTTGCTGATTATATATCTTTACCCTTTCATAAACAATACCTATAGGTTATAATATCATGGAAACAAACTACATTACATTAACAAAAGAGAATATAGGGTCAGAGCATATCTGCTGCGCCTTCTCCGATAAAAAGTGTCAGGAAAGCTATCAGTTGAAGAAAGAGTGGCTGAAAAAAGAGTTGGATAACGGTTATGTGTTCAGGCGACTGGACGAGCGGGCGAAAGTATTTATAGAATATGGTCCTGCCGAAACAGCATGGGTTCCGGTAGATGCTCCCAATTATCTGATGATAAACTGTTTCTGGGTGTCGGGAAAATATAAAGGTTGCGGTCACGGCAAAGCACTGTTGCAATCTGCTATTGATGATGCAAAGGCACAAGGTAAAGATGGTTTGGTCACCGTAGTAGGCACTTCCAAATTTCATTTTATGAGTGATACGAAATGGCTGTTGCGGCAAGGTTTTGAGACTGTTGAGAAGCTTCCTTACGGATTCAGTCTGTTGGCAATGAAGATAAATACCGCAGCTCCCGATCCTTCATTCAAGGATTGTGTGTTGAGTGGCGAATGTGAAGAAAAGAACGGCGTGGTAGCTTATTACACCAATCGTTGCCCATTCACGGAATATCATATTCGTGAGTCTTTGATAAAAGCGGCTGCAAGTAAGGACATCCCATTGAAAATAGTAAAACTGGAAACAATGGAGCAGGCACAGGCTGCACCGACACCAGCCACCATTTTTACACTCTTCCGTAACGGAAAGTTTGTGACGACCGATTTGAGCGCTTGCATCGACAAGCGGCTTGAAAAGGCATTGGGACTATAATATAAAAGAAAAAGCCGTAAGGTGCTCTGCTATTGCATGAACAACCTTACGGCTTTTATTACTTGCTATATGTCGGATTAATATCTTCTTTTATTGTATCCGCCACCACCACGGTTACCACCGTTGTAGCCACCACTGCTTCTTTCTTCTCTTGGGCGAGCAACTGTAACATTGATCGTTTTTCCCTCAAAATCAGTTTCGTTCAATGCGTCGATAGCAGCTTGACCTTCAGCGTCGTTAGGCATATCGATAAAACCGAAACCGCGTGAGCGACCAGTTTCACGATCCATGATAATGTTAGCTGAAGATACTTCTCCATACTGTTCGAATAATTGCTGTAAACTGTCGCTTTCTGTGCGATAGTTTAGATTTGATACGTAAATGTTCATTTTAATTTTTAATTATGTGAAAAATATATAGTTCGTTATTTAATAATCTCAATTTTAGTAGCATTCATACCTTTCGGGCCACGCTCCGTATCAAAAGTCACTTTAAGCCCTTCAGCTATGTCGGCAGGAGCATTGCTGATGTGGAAGAAATATTTCTCCGTGCTATTGATATCTTTGATAAAGCCAAATCCTTTATCAGGATTAAAAAACTCTACCCGTCCCTGAAGTATAGGTATCTCTACATTTTCTTTCTTAGGAGTAGATACTGCAATTGTCTCAATATCTATCTCTTCTTTTTTTAATTGCATATCGGGCGGTGTATCGGTGATAACACCGTTAGCGTCTACATAAGCAATCATATCATCAAGTGAACTGCCGCCTTTGTTGGCCTTGCGGTCCTCTTTACGTTGTTGTTTCTCTAATTTCTTACTCTGTTTTTTCTTTTCTAATTCTCTTTTGTTATACGAAACTGCCATTAATAATATTGTTTTATAGATTGTTTATTCAAACAAGAAAGTTGATTTTGAATGCTGAATCAGCGATGAAAAGACCTGTTAACTAGTTGCAGGACAAGGCATTGCTAAGAGAAGTCAATATGAACTTGATTGTTCTTTGTGACAAAGATACGTAAAAACTTGGTTTTTGCTAATTTTTTAGGCAAATATCATTTGTCTTATGAGTGAAAATTTATCAGACTCATTTTTCCTTTTAAACAATTTCCGCCTTTTTCGGTTTATTCTATTAGAGTGATTAACTATTAATTAATAATGATGGAAGTTAGGATAAAGCGAGTGTACGAAGATTTTTCGGAAACAGATGGGTATCGTGTGCTGGTAGATAAACTGTGGCCACGCGGCATGAAGAAAGAATGGTTGAAGTATGATTACTGGGCAAAGGACATTACGCCTTCAGCTGCATTGCGCAAGTGGTTTCATGAAGATATTCCGGGGCATTGGGCAGATTTTGTGGTGATGTATCAGAAAGAGTTGGATGCTTCTCCGGCGGTAGTTGAATTTCTGACTCTTATCAAGCCCCACCCGGTAGTGACACTGCTTTATGCTTCCAAAGAACCTGTGTACAATCATGCCCGTATTCTTCACGATTATCTGGAAATGCACCGGAAAGAATAGAATTAAAGAAATTTTTATCTGTTTACGCTTTCTGTCGTTCACTCAATTTCCTACCTTTGTAATCTAAATCAAAAACCGTGTAGCCATGAAGTATAAATTATTGGTGCTAGATGTAGACGGAACGCTCCTCAATGATGCGAAAGAAATTAGTAAACGTACGCTAGCCGCATTGCTGAAAGTTCAGCAGATGGGTGTACGTATTGTGTTAGCTTCCGGCAGACCTACCTATGGTCTGATGCCGTTGGCCAAGTCTCTTGAGCTTGGAACCTATGGGGGATATATCCTTTCTTATAATGGTTGCCAGATTATTAATGCACAAAATGGAGAAATCCTTTTTGAACGACGTATAAATCCCGAAATGTTACCCTATCTGGAGAAGAAGGCACGTAAGAATGGCTTTGCGCTGTTCACTTACCATGATGATGCCATCATAACGAATTCTCCTGAGAATGAGCATATTCAAAGTGAAGCCAGGCTGAATAATATGCAAGTGATTAAAGAAGAAGAGTTTTCGGTAGCCATTGATTTTGCTCCTTGCAAATGTATGTTGGTGAGCGATGACGAAGAAGCGTTGGTCGATTTGGAGTCGCACTGGAAAAGACGGCTGAACGGAGCTTTGGATGTCTTCCGTTCCGAACCTTATTTTCTGGAAGTGGTTCCTTGTGCCATTGATAAAGCCAACTCTTTGGGAGCTTTATTGGAAGAACTGGGTGTGAAACGCGATGAGGTAATTGCCATCGGTGACGGCGTGTGCGATGTGACTATGATTCAGTTGGCTGGATTAGGGATAGCAATGGGGCATTCTGAGGACTCAGTAAAGGTATGTGCCGATGTTGTGACAGCTTCCAATGAAGAAGACGGGGTGGCTATTGCCGTAGAGAAAGCCATTATTGAAGAAATACGTGCCACCGAGATTCCACTCGACCAGTTGAACCTGCAGGCGCGCCACGCTTTGATGGGAAATCTGGGAATCCAATATACATATGCCGCTGAAGATAGGGTAGAGGCAACAATGCCTGTCGACCAACGTACCCGTCAGCCTTTCGGAATTTTGCATGGTGGCGCCACTCTTGCCTTAGCAGAAACGGTGGCGGGACTGGGTTCGATGATTCTTTGCCAGCCGGATGAAATTGTTGTGGGAATGCAGGTTAGCGGAAATCATATTTCTTCTGCCCACGAGGGAGATACGGTGCGTGCCGTAGGAACCATTGTGCATAAAGGACGTTCATCCCACGTTTGGAATGTGGACGTTTTTACTTCAACCAACAAACTGGTGTCATCCATACGGGTGGTCAACAGTGTTTTGAAAAAAAGATGATCGACGAAGAAATAAGTAACTTGACAACTATTGATGCATTGATTCAGCAGAAACAATCGTTTGCTGTTTATCGTATTCCGGGGGAGGTAGTTCCGCATCTGTTGACACAGGCGGAAGGGGCTGTTCGCTTGATATACGATTTGAAAGAATTGAATGGACAACGAGGATTTGTGATTGCCCCGTTTCGGGTAAGCAAGACAAGTCCGGTAGTCTTGATTCAGTCGGAGCAGTGGGGACAACCACTGCTGCTAGATGAAGAGATGGATGAAGATAATGTAGGTGTTGCACAGCAAATACTCGGAAAGGAATCTTTCCTGACTTCCTCTTCCGATGAATATTCAGCCTGTTTTCATGCGTTTATCAGTGCATTGCGTGATAAGACTTTTGATAAATTGGTGCTTTCCCGTAGCCTTACTGTCGGGAAAGCATCCGACTTTTCCCCATCCTCCGTTTTCCGTGCGGCTTGTAAGCGGTATATCCATTCCTATATATACTTATGTTACACTCCCCAGACAGGAACTTGGCTGGGAAGTACCCCCGAAATTATATTATCGGGTGAAAAGGACGAATGGAATACGGTGGCGTTAGCAGGAACACAACCTTTGCAGAATGGTAAACTGCCACAGGTATGGGACGAAAAGAATCGGAAAGAGCAAGATTATGTAGCCTCCTATATTCGCCGCCAACTTCTTTCATTGGGCATCCACTCCACAGAGAACGGACCTTATCCCGCCTATGCCGGAGCACTGTCGCATCTGAAAACAGATTTCCACTTCTCGCTGAAAGATAATAAGGGTCTGGGAGATTTGCTGAAAGTACTGCACCCCACGCCTGCCGTGTGCGGATTGCCAAAAGAACAAGCTTATCGGTTTATATTGGAGAATGAAGGATACGACCGCCGTTATTATTCGGGTTTCATCGGATGGCTCGATCCGGAAGGAAGAACCGATTTGTATGTGAATCTGCGCTGTATGCATATAGACGAGGATCAACTGACTCTTTATGCCGGCGGCGGAATATTGGCATCTTCGGAGTTGAATGACGAATGGCTGGAAACAGAGAAGAAACTGCAAACAATGAAACGCCTTATCGTCCCCTCTCCCTTGCTCATTAATCATTAATTACTAATTCACTAACCATCATGTATTCGGACAAGAAAAACATACTCCAACTAGTGGCGCTGCTTGAGGCGCACGGGATAACAAAAGTCGTGTTGTGCCCAGGTAGCCGCAACGCGCCTATTGTGCATACTTTGTCTACAAATCCCAACTTCACTTGCTATGCAATGACGGACGAACGGAGTGCTGGTTATTTTGCCATTGGCCTTACATTGAATGGCGGTAAACCTGCGGCTGTCTGCTGCACATCAGGCACGGCTTTGCTGAATCTTCATCCGGCTGTTGCGGAAGCATTCTATCAGAATGTTCCCATAGTTGTTATCTCTGCCGACCGTCCTGCCGCTTGGATTGGGCAAATGGATGGACAGACAGTTCCTCAACCGGGTGTGTTCCAATCATTGGTAAAGAAGTCTGTAAACTTGCCGGAGATTCATACGGAGGAAGATGAATGGTATTGTAACCGGTTGATAAACGAAGCCTTGTTGGAGACAAACCACCATGGAAAAGGTCCGGTGCATATCAATATACCTATTTCCGAGCCCCTGTTTCAGTTTACGGTAGACACCCTGCCGAAAGTACGCGTTATCACTCGTTATCAAGGATTGAATGTCTACGACCGCGATTACAATAACCTGATTGACCGGCTGGATAAATATCAGAAACGGATGATTATCATCGGCCAGATGAATCTCATCTATCTGTTTGAAAAGAAACATACCAAATTATTATATAAACACTTTGCCTGGCTGACGGAGCATATAGGCAATCAGACCGTGCCCGGCATTCCGGTGAAGAACTTCGATGCCGCACTGTATGCACTGCCCGAAGAGAAGATTCACCAGATGACTCCCGAACTGTTGATTACTTATGGCGGTCATGTCGTTTCCAAACGACTCAAGAACTTCCTTCGCCAACATCCGCCCAAAGAGCACTGGCACGTATCGCCCGATGGAGGGATTGTCGATCTTTATGGTGCTTTGACTACGGTCATTGAGATGGACCCGTTTGAGTTTTTGGAAAAGATAGCGAGTCTGTTGGATAACCGTACTCCGGAGTATCCACGGGTGTGGGAGAACTATTGTAAGATAATTCCCGAACCGGAATTTGCTTATTCCGAAATGTCGGCTGTGGGTGCATTGATAAAAGGATTGCCGGAGACTTGCGCCCTGCATCTGGCGAATAGCTCGGTGATTCGTTATGCACAGTTATATTCGGTTCCCCCCACTATTGAAGTTTGTTGCAACCGGGGAACGAGTGGTATTGAGGGGTCGCTTTCTACAGCCGTTGGCTATGCTGCGGCTTCGGATAAACTGAACTTTATTGCTATCGGGGATTTGAGTTTCTTCTATGATATGAATGCATTGTGGAATGTCAATGTCCGCCCCAATCTACGCATTCTTTTATTGAATAACGGAGGAGGAGAGATTTTCCATACGCTGCCGGGACTGGATATGTCGGGCACTTCGCATAAGTTTATCTCGGCAGTTCATAAAACCTCTGCCAAAGGCTGGGCGGAAGAGCGTGGATTCCTCTACCAACGAGCAGATAATGAAGAAGAGTTGGCAGAAGCAATGAAGACTTTCACTCAACCGGAAGCCGTGGAGCAACCGATGCTGCTGGAAGTATTTACCAACAAGAACAAAGATGCCCGTATGCTGAAAAATTATTATCACCAATTAAAACAAAAATAGATTATGTCTACACAAAGAGAATGGACCACCATCAGAGAATATGAAGATATTCTTTTCGACTACTATAATGGGATTGCCCGCATTACCATTAATCGTGAGCGTTATCGGAATGCATTTACTCCGACCACTACTGCCGAGATGAGCGACGCACTGCGCATTTGTCGTGAAGAAGCAGATATTGACGTGATTGTGATTACCGGAGCCGGAGACAAAGCCTTCTGTTCGGGAGGTGACCAGAACGTGAAAGGGCGCGGCGGTTATATTGGGAAAGACGGTATTCCCCGTTTGAGTGTGCTGGATGTACAGAAGCAAATTCGTAGTATTCCGAAACCTGTGATTGCTGCTGTAAATGGATTTGCTATTGGCGGTGGTCATGTGCTTCATGTGGTGTGCGACTTGTCCATCGCTTCGGAGAACGCCATCTTCGGACAAACGGGTCCCCGTGTGGGTAGTTTTGATGCCGGATTCGGAGCTTCCTACTTGGCTAGAGTAGTAGGACAGAAGAAGGCACGTGAAATCTGGTTTCTCTGCCGGAAATACAATGCGCAAGAGGCTTTGGATATGGGATTGGTTAATAAAGTAGTGCCTTTGGAGCAATTGGAGGATGAATATGTGCAATGGGCGGAAGAAATGATGCTGCTCAGTCCGTTGGCTTTGCGCATGATTAAGGCAGGGCTGAATGCTGAGTTGGACGGACAGTCGGGCATTCAGGAACTGGCGGGAGATGCCACGCTGCTTTATTACCTGACGGACGAGGCTCAGGAGGGAAAGAATGCGTTTCTTGAAAAACGCAAACCGAACTTCAAGCAGTATCCGAAGTTTCCTTAAATCTTTAATAGGTCTATCATTTATAGAATAATGAATTGCAAGATTGAGATAATCCCCCGGTTGCTTAACTTCAAGCGACCGGCTGGAACTTCGCGGGGGATATATACAACCCGTAAAGTGTGGTACGTGCGTTTAACTTCTCCGGACAGTCCGGAAAGAGTAGGGATAGGAGAGTGTGCACCTCTGCCAAAATTGAGTTGTGATGATATACCCGATTATGAACAAGTACTTTCTTCCATTTGCTTTGGGATAGAACAGTCCGGCGGCGAATATAATATGGACGAGATATTAAAATATCCCTCCATTGCTTTTGGGTTGGAGACTGCATTCCGGCATTTTGAAGCCGGGACTCTGGCTTTCGAGCAAACTCCTTTCTCTCAAGGCAAAGAAGGAATCACTATCAACGGTCTGGTCTGGATGGGAGACTATCAGTATATGTACAATCAGATAAAGGATAAGATTGAAAACGGATTCCGCTGCATTAAGTTGAAGATAGGTGCCATAAACTTTGAGGAGGAACTGGAGCTATTAAAATATATCCGTCGGCAATTCTCTTCCGGTGATATTGAGTTGCGTGTAGATGCCAACGGGGCTTTCTCTACTCAGGAAGCTTTGTCAAAATTGATTCGTCTGTCGGAACTCGACCTGCATTCTATCGAACAGCCCATTGCCCCCGGCAATTGGGAAGAAATGGCTCGTCTGGTTGAGAAAAGTCCTATTCCCATCGCATTGGATGAAGAGCTAATCGGAAGCAATGAACCACAGCAGCAACGCGAATTGCTGGAAACGATACATCCTCATTACATCATACTAAAACCGTCGCTTCATGCAGGCAGGAATAATTGGGTGCAACAAGCTGAAAGATTAGGTATCGGCTGGTGGGCAACTTCTGCTTTGGAGTCCAATATCGGACTGAATGCTATTGCCCAATGGGTGAGCACATTCAACATCAACCTTCCGCAAGGTCTGGGGACAGGAATGCTTTTTACCAAAAATGTGGAACTCCCGCTGGGCATTGAGAAAGATGCGTTATGGTATTATCCCGACAAGCAGTTTACACCTCAGATATAAACACCGATTGAAGAAGGCATTAATATGGAATTTGAGAGAAACAAACAATCACTTCTGCTTGAAGGAAAGCGATATACAGCCGATAATCTGCATTTATTGAAAGCGAATGCAGGCGATAAAGATTCTCCCCGGCAAATGCTTTATCAATTTTTGCAGGAGTGGTTTGCCAAATCTCCTCTAATGCCCGTCTATACTTCGGGTTCCACCGGAGAGCCCAAGAAGATAATGGTTTGCAAAGATAAGATGATGCAGAGTGCGCGTATGACCTGCGAGTTTTTGAATTTGCAGGAGGGAGATACGGCATTGTTGTGCATGAATCTTCGCTATATTGGAGCAATGATGGTGGTAGTCCGTTCTTTGGTGGCAGGGCTGAATCTGGTTGTGCGCCCAGCTTCCGGCCATCCGCTGGCAGATATATCACAGCCATTGAAATTTGCTGCAATGGTCCCTTTGCAGGTTTATAATACGCTTCAGAATCCAGAAGAAAAAGAAAAATTAGAGCAAACAGCTATTTTGATTATTGGAGGCGGAGCAATCGATGAGGCTCTGGAAAGAGAAATAAAGTATTTGCCGGGCGCTGTCTATTCTACTTACGGTATGACTGAAACCCTATCTCACATTGCCCTTCGCCGACTGAACGGGGCATCTGCTTCTGAACACTATTATCCGTTTCCTTCCGTCACATTGTCTTTATCTTCTGAGAATACGTTAGTAATTGAAGCTCCTCTGGTATGCGATGAAGTCTTGCAGACCAATGATATTGCACATATCTATCCCGATGGTAGTTTCACCATTCTGGGGCGGAAGGATAATGTGATAAATAGTGGTGGAATCAAGATTCAGGCGGAAGAAATAGAGAAACTTTTGCGTCCTTATATACCTGTCCCTTTCGTGATTACCTCAGTTCCCGACCATCGTTTGGGTCAGGCTGTGACTTTATTGATGGAAGGGCAGCAATTGAATAGAAAAGAGATAGAAGCCGCATTGCAAAAGATACTTGAACCCTATTACCGCCCCCGATACATTCTGACTACAGAACGTATTCCTCAGACAGAGAACGGAAAGGTTAGTCGGGCAGATTGCCGTGCGTTAGCGGAGAAGTTGAGGTATAATAAAGGTATTGGATAGTGTTACAAAAAAGTTTAAATAAACACAGTCTAATGCCAGATATCGGGATAATAGAATTATTTTTGCATCCATTGAACCCCCTAATTTTTAAATACAAATGAAGAAACACTCGACCTTGATTGCTACTATTCTTGTAGCCTCTAGTTTACTAACAGGATGCGAAACCGTGAAAGCACCGGAAGCCATCCTACCCATCCCTCAGGAAAAACAAGTAGATTGGCAAAAGATGGAAACCTATGCCTTCGTACATTTCGGCTTGAACACCTTCAACGACCGCGAATGGGGATACGGTGATTCCGATCCGAAAACATTCAATCCCTCTCGTCTGGATTGCGAGCAATGGGTACAAACATTCGTCAATTCCGGCATGAAAGGAGTTATATTAACTGCCAAGCATCACGACGGATTCTGCCTGTGGCCCACGCAGCTCACCGAATACTGCATCCGGAACACTCCTTATAAAGATGGAAAAGGAGATATCGTAGGCGAACTCTCAAAAGCCTGCAAGAAATATGGAATCAAATTTGCCGTCTACCTTTCTCCTTGGGACAGGCATCAGGCAAATTACGGTTCGCCCGAATATGTAGATTATTTCTATAAGCAACTGCACGAACTACTCACCAATTATGGCGATGTCTTTGAAATCTGGTTCGACGGAGCCAATGGTGGTGATGGCTGGTATGGTGGCGCTAAAGATAGCAGAACCATTGACCGCAAAACCTATTACGACTACCCCCGTGCCTATAAAATGATTGACGAGTTGCAACCGCAAGCAGTCATTTTCTCCGATGGAGGACCCGGCTGCCGATGGGTGGGCAATGAGAAAGGATTTGCCGGAGCTACCAACTGGTCATTCCTTCGTGCAGGCGAAGTTTATCCGGGATATCCCAACTATCGCGAATTGCAATACGGCCACGCCGATGGCAATCAGTGGGTAGCTGCCGAGTGCGACGTGTCCATCCGTCCGGGATGGTTCTATCATCCCGAGCAGGACGACAAAGTAAAGACAGTAGACCAACTGACAGATTTATATTACCGGAGCGTAGGACATAACGCCACCCTGTTATTGAATTTCCCTGTCGACCGCGATGGATTGGTTCATCCTATCGACTCAACCAATGCCGTTCAATTCCACCAACGCATTCAGAAAGAACTCGCTGATAACCTGTTGAACACAGCAAAAATCGAAGCGTCGAATGAACGGGGAGGGAAATTTGTAGCTTCGGCACTGACAGACGGAAAATATGATACGTATTGGGCTACTGAAGATAATGTCACCTCTGCCGATATCACTTTCACATTCCCACAGCCGGAAAAACTAAACCGAGTGATGATTCAGGAATATATTCCGTTAGGTCAGCGAGTGAAGTCCTTCGTGGTAGAATATAAGAAAGGAGATCAATGGTTACCCGTGAAGAGCAATGAAGAAACTACTACGGTGGGATACAAACGTCTGCTGCGTTTTGAAACGATAGAGACGGAACAACTGCGGATACGTTTTACAGATGCCCGTGCCTGCCTTTGTATCAACGAAATGGGAGCATACTACGCCCCCGACGCTACGGAAAATTATACAAGCGCTACTTCCGAATTGAAGACTCTTCCGTTTACCCTTCTGGGTGTGGATGAGGAGAATATGAATAAGTGCAAAGATAAAGATGAGCAGACTACTGCCTTCATTGAAGGAAAAGAGGTAGTAATTGACTTAGGCGAGAATCGTACGATTCAATCCTTCTATTATTTGCCGGACCAGAGTGAATACAGTAAAGGACTGATATCTTCTTACGAACTTTCAGTGGGAAAGACTCAGGATACTTATGAAGTCGTAGCAAAAGGAGAGTTCTCCAATATCCGTAATAATCCGATACTTCAGGATGTCTATTTCACACCGGTAGAAGCCAGATATATCAAGCTAAAGGCAACCCGTATGGTGGATGAAAGTGAATCGATGGGATTAGCTGAGATAGGTGTCCGATAGAGGATATTGATAAATAGATAGAAAAGAAAAAGTAAGAGAGAATCAACCAAAACCATGGTGATTCTCTCTTTCACATATATACTAACCTAAAACCCTTACACGAATCACTTGCTATTGTAAGCAACCAACATCCAAACCAACTTTTCCTGTTCTTTCAGATAATCACTCATCATCGAAACCGTAACTTCGTCGCCTGCCTGTGAAGCGATAGAAAGAATCTTGCGTTCTTCGCCAATCAGATAACTAACTGATTCAAGGATGCTTTCCAAAGCCTGATCTCCATTGCTCACCTTATCCACTTCGTTGATGTTTGCCACTTTCAGATAATCGCTGAATTTATTGGCAGGAGTTCCGCCTAGCATCAAGATGCGTTCTGCTATTTCGTCCACTTTTTCGGCAGTGTCGTCATACATCTTTTCGAACTGGCTGTGGAGTACGAAGAAGTTGTGTCCTTTTATGTTCCAATGGAAACCACGGAGATTAGTGTAATACACTTGGAAGTCTGCCAATAGTTGTTGCAAAGATGCTACTACGTTGTTTGCTCCCGATTCGTTCAATTTGATAATTTCTAAAGTTTTCATATTCTTTTATTTTTAAATGATTTATACTTGTTTTCTATTTTTCTGATAGTGCAAAGATAGGGCGAAATATGCTTGCTGTCAAACTGAAAATTTCTATCTTTGCATAGACGAAATCTATAACATAACACTTTTTGATAGATGACAATACAACAACTAGAGTACATAATGGCCGTTGACCAGTTTCGACACTTTGCACGGGCAGCCGAATATTGCAGGGTGACACAGCCTACTTTGAGTGCAATGATTCAGAAGTTGGAAGATGAACTCGGAGTAAAACTGTTCGACCGGACGGTGCAACCTGTCTGCCCTACGACCATCGGAAAAAAGGTGATTGACCAGGCACGGGTCATCTTAGCCCAGGCGGCCCAAGTGAAAGAAATAATCAGCGAAGAAAAGCAGTCGTTATCCGGTGTCTTCCGTTTGGGGGTGCTGCCTACTATTGCCCCTTATCTTCTGCCGCGCTTCTTTCCCCAACTCATGGAGAAGTATCCCGAACTGGATATACGCGTCGCGGAAATGAAAACGCAAGATATCCAGCACGCGCTGCATTCGGGAGATCTGGATGCGGGCATTATTGCCAGCAAACTGGAAGATTCATTCCTGATGGAAGAGACCATGTTTTACGAACAATTCTATGCCTATGTATCTCCTAAAGAAGCCTCATTCAAGCACGAAGTGATTCGTACTTCCGATATAACGGGCGAACGCCTTTGGTTATTGGACGAAGGCCATTGTTTTCGCGACCAGTTGGTTCGCTTTTGCCAGATGGAAGCAGTGAAAGTAAATCAGATGGCATACCGACTGGGGAGTATGGAGACTTTTATGCGCATGGTGGAAAGCGGGAAGGGCATAACTTTTATTCCGGAATTGGCGGTGGTGCAATTGTCGGAAGAACAACGGAAACTGGTGCGCCCCTTTGCCATTCCCCGTCCCACGCGTCAGGTGGTGCTTGCCACCCATAAAGACTTTGTCCGTCATAGCCTGCTGTGTATGCTGAAAGAAGAAATAAAAGCTGCGGTTCCAAAAGAGATGTTGACTTTGCAATCCATTCAGTGCCTTTTATAAAGAGAAGGGTAGACCTCATTTTTACCATATTGAAAGGTTATTTATCCGGAAAGCATGTCAAGATACCACAAAGGCAACGATAAGTTTTGATTTGTAAATCAACTTTTTTACTTTTGAGAATCAATTAATTTATATCTCATAGTTATGAAGAAATACATTGCAGAAATGATTGGAACGATGGTGCTCGTTCTGATGGGGTGCGGAAGTGCTGTTTTCGCAGGTGGTCTGTCGGGCACAGTAGGAGCCGGAGTGGGAACAATAGGAGTTGCGTTGGCATTTGGGCTGTCGGTAGTGGCGATGGCTTATGCCATTGGCGGCATATCGGGATGTCATATCAATCCTGCCATCACTCTGGGAGTATTCCTCACTGGGCGAATGAAAGGTAAGGATGCCGGTATGTATATGCTTTTTCAGGTAATCGGAGCAATCGTCGGTTCGGCTGTTCTGTATGCGCTGGTTTCTACCGGTACACACGATGGACCAACCGCCACAGGGTCAAACAGCTTTGGTGATGGAGAAATGTTGCAGGCATTCATTGCCGAAGCTGTATTCACATTCATCTTCGTGCTGGTTGTTTTAGGCTCTACCGATTCTAAGAAGGGGGCAGGCGTTTTGGCGGGACTTGCCATCGGTTTGACATTGGTGTTGGTGCATATCGTATGTATCCCCGTCACCGGTACATCCGTCAATCCGGCACGTAGTATCGGTCCAGCGTTGTTTCAAGGGGGAGAAGCCTTGTCCCAATTGTGGCTATTCATCGTTGCGCCTTTCGTGGGAGCTGCGCTGAGTGCTGTGGCATGGAATTATCTCGGAGATAAGGCTTAACCCTTATAGAGAGAAAAGTCAAGAGGGCGATAGTTTCACAACTACCGCCCTCTTTTGAGTAATTAATATACTATATTAAAAAGAGTGTTTCTCATTTATATCAGCGCAGGTTTAAGGGAATTTCACTTCGTATTTTTTTATTCCTCCATATAAGGTCTTCACACGGATTCTCAGTCCGTCTTTACCCTCCATCTGCTCTTTTATCTTATCCAGCTTGAACGATATATATCCTTCACCCAGACGATCGGGATAGTCGCCCTCATCGTTGTGCCTGAATTCCAAATTGATATACTTGTCGTTATCCGCATTTTCATTGGCGGTGGGAGCTGGTTCAGGGTTGTTCACAACCAGATTTAGAAAATGCTTCTTATCTTCGCTATGCGTACCAAGATACTGAAATTCGATAGTCAGATAATTCCTATCCTTATTGATCCACATATAAGTGGCGTTGATTTTGTCATCACCAATCTTCTCTTCATCATTATCGTCTTCGCCCATTGTCACAATATCCTTGGTTGTAATTTCTTTAATCTGTCTCACTTTTATATTGAGGTCGTATCCACTCACGGGTTCTTCGAGCTCGTTGAATAAGACAAAAGCACGCTGTCCGTCTTCAAAATCCTTTCCGTCCCATCCCCGTATATTGTTGGGATACATCTTCTTTCCGTTGTCCAAGGTGAAATAGAAATCTTTGCTGTCGGGGCTGGTCTGATTGATGGTACTGATTACCAGAATATCCGCAGGACCATTATCGTCATCCAAACAAGACTGGAGCATGGGCATTGTCGTCAGGATAGCAAAGATGATTGCAATGATTCTAAATTTCTTCATATACTTATCAGGTTTTAGATTTTACTATTTTAGTTGCTTTGTATTCAGAAAATGCAATAGGCTGTAATATATTGCATTTGAATCTGTTAAATAAACAAAAGTGGTAAAAGAGTTGTTCCCTAAATGCAGTATTTATATCTTTGCTGCATTTATAAGGTAAACACGTGTATAAGCGAATGGAAGAATTTGAGCTGTCGGAACAATGCAGGAAAGGCAATAACCGCGCCCGCAAGGAGCTGTATGAGCAGTATGCGGGACGTATGCTTGGCATCTGTATACGCTATTCTGGTGACCGCGATACTGCCCAGGACTTGCTTCACGATGGTTTTTTGAAGATTTTCGATTCTTTCAACAAGTTCACCTGGCGAGGTGAAGGCTCGCTTCGGGCTTGGATGGAACGAGTGATGGTCAATACGGCTTTGCAGTATCTTCGTAAAAATGATGTCATGAGCCAGTCGGCTCCTTTGGAAGAGATGCCCGAAGAGTATGAAGAGCCCGATGCTTCCGATGTGGAGGCGATTCCACACCAAGTGCTGATGCGGTTTATCGAAGAACTACCGGTAGGGTACCGTACGGTTTTCAACCTTTATACATTCGAAGATAAATCGCATAAAGAAATCGCCCAGGTATTAGGAATCAATGAAAAATCTTCGGCTTCGCAACTGTTTCGGGCGAAGAGCGTATTAGCAAAAAAAGTAAAAGAATGGATAATGCATAATGGATAGATAGAGATGGAAGAGAAAGAATTGTGGATGAATAAGTTGAAGGAGAAGCTCGTGGATTATTCCGAGTCTGCGCCTGCTTCCGGTTGGGAACAGCTGGAGAAAGAACTTATGCCTCCTGTGGAGAAGAGAATATATCCTTATCGGAATTGGATGATGGCTGCGGTAGCTGTTATCCTGTTAGCTCTGGTTTCATCGGTTAGTCTGTATTTCCTCGGAACCCCTGCTGCCGACGACATACGGCATACGCAAACTCCGGCATTGGCATCCGTGCCCGATGCCTTGCCCGATGTGCAGCAGCCGGAGGCGGAAGGAATCAGGGTAAAACCTGCGATGCGTCGTCTGGCAACTTATGCCGAACTTCCTGTGGAGAAGAACGAGGATGAAACGCTTCCTGTAAAGGCAGTAGAGGATACGACGGATAACGTAAAAGAAGAAAACAAACCGATAGAAGAAACGAATACCAATCAGAGCAAAGAGACGGGGCGGCAGAGAAACAAATCCCGTCATCCGTACGGAAAAGATAAGCTTCATGTTCCTGCCGAAAAGGCTTCTTCACAGAAAGGAACGTGGTCGATGGCACTGGCTGTAGGAAACTCAGGAGGTACTTCAACGGAAATTGGTGCGGGAGTTTCTCCATATATGTCTCGCGTGAGTATGTTTGCTGTTTCCAATGGGTTGATGCAGATACCGGAAGATCAGACGTTGGTGTTTCAAGATGGAATACCCTATCTGCGTCAGGCTAAGCAAGTAGTCGACATCAAGCATCATCAACCTATTTCCGTAGGATTGTCCGTTCGCAAAAAGTTGGCAAAGGGGTTCTCTGTTGAAACCGGATTGACTTATACTTTGCTCTTTTCGGATGCTAAACTAGTGGATACAGACCGGGAGATAGAACAGAAATTGCATTATATCGGCATCCCACTCCGTGCCAATTGGAACTTCCTTGATAAAAAGCTGTTCACTCTTTATGTGTCCGGTGGTGGGATGGTAGAGAAATGTGTGTATGGTAAACTAGGCTCTGAAAAGGAAACTGTGAAACCTTTGCAATTCTCCGTATCAGGTGCAGTGGGTGCGCAACTAAATGCAACCAAACGTTTAGGTATTTATGTAGAACCTGGTGTTGCTTATTTCTTCGACGACGGTTCGGACGTGGAGACGATACGTAAAGAGAATCCGTTTAACTTCAATATACAGGCGGGAGTGCGGTTCACTTATTAGTAGAAATGCTTCAAGCCAAAATCGTCCAGATTGATGAGTATGGACTGCATGCCAATAATTAATATAATATGCTTTCGGTCAACAGATTATCGAAGACGGACTAAAAATTCTTAAAGAGATGACCCTCTTTAAGAATTGACTACGACAGTAGTGAAGTACTCTTTAAATACCTCCGCAGCTTTCTCAAGTTGTTCGGGGGTATTTTCTTTCACGTCTTTCAGCTTGTATTCTTGTTCCATCGCTTCGTACTTGTGTACGCCCAACGTATGGTAAGGAAGTATCTCCACTCGTTGAATCATCTTATACTTTCCTAAAGCTTCTCCCAGTTGGCGGATATCTTTCTCAAAATCACTATATCCGGGCACTAGTACATAGCGCAGCCAGAACGGTTTATTGTTTTCTTCCATCCATGCCGCTGTGCGGATAGTTTGTTCATTGCTTCTTCCGGTCAACGTCTGATGGCGGGCGGGGTTAAACTCTTTAATATCGAGTAATACAAGATCCGTCAGTTTGAAAAGTTCTTGCACATCTTCGTTCCAAATGCCACCGTTGCTGTCTATACACACATGAATCCCTTTCTCTTTCAGTTGGCGAACCAGCTGTACAAGCGCTTTCGCTTGAAATGTAGGCTCTCCCCCCGAAAAAGTGATTCCTCCGCGCTTTCCGAAAAAAGGACGTTGGCTCATTGCCATGCACACGATTTCTTCCGGTGGGGTAGGCGTGCCGCCTTTGCTGGCTATCGTATCGGGATTGGCGCAATATAGGCAGCGGAAATTGCAACCTTGAAGAAAAACGACGAGCCGTAAGCCCGGCCCGTCGAATGTTCCCATACTTTCGTATGAATGTACGTTTATCGTCATATATGAGTAAATAAGATTACATACGTTCGTGGAAGCTACGACTAATAACCTCCAATTGATGTTCGCGGCTCAACTTCACGAAGTTTACGGCATAACCGGAAACACGGATGGTGAGCTGCGGGTATTTCTCGGGATGTTCCATCGCATCATAAAGCATATCACGGTTTAGAACGTTAACGTTCAGGTGGTGAGCGCCTTTGGTAAAGTAACCGTCCATCATGGTAACGAGATTCTCAATACGGTCTTCTTCGGTAGCACCCAGTGATTTAGGGACGATAGAGAACGTGTTGCTGATACCATCCTGAGAGTCACGGTAACGTAGTTTGGCTACGGAACTCAGAGATGCGATAGCACCATTCTTATCGCGTCCGTGCATCGGGTTGGCACCCGGGGCGAAGGCAACACCTTTGGCACGTCCGTCGGGAGTGGCACCTGTCTTCTTTCCGTACATCACGTTAGACGTAATTGTCAGCAGAGATAGGGTAGGACGGGCATTCTTGTAAACCGGCAGTTTCTTCAATTCTTCGCTGAAGAAGTATACCAAGTCTACCCCCAGGTGGTCTACCTTGTCATTGTCATTACCGAAGCAGGGAAATTCACCTTCGATGTCGAAACCTTCCGTCAGACCGATGTCGTTGCGTCGGGCGGTTACTTTTGCGTATTTGATGGCTGAAAGTGAGTCGAGAGCGATAGAAAGTCCGGCTACACCGTAAGCAAGATTGATGCGCGGATTGGTATCTACAAGAGCCATCTGGGCTTTCTCGTAATAATACTTATCGTGCATATAATGGATGATGTTCATTGCTTCGTTATAGACTCGTGCAATTTCAATCAATACCTTCTTGTAGTTGTCCATCACTTCTTCAAATTTCAGCGTGTCGCTGGTCAGTACGGGGATGTTCTTCACCATTACCGTTCCTGTGTTTTCGCAACGTCCACCGTTGATGGCAAGCAGCAGGGCTTTAGCCAGGTTGCAGCGTGCACCGAAGAACTGAATCTGCTTACCTATTTCTTGGTAGGACACGCAGCAAGCGATTCCGTAGTCGTCCGACTGGCGTACTTCGCGCATCAAGTCATCGTTTTCGTACTGGATGGATGAAGTGTCGATAGAAACCTTTGCACAGAAATCTTTGAATCCTTCCGGCAGTTCGGGGCTCCAGAGCACAGTCAGGTTCGGTTCCGGTGAAGGGCCGAGGTTGTACAGTGTCTGCAAGAAACGGAATGAAGTCTTTGTCACCTTCGTGCGTCCGTCGTTGAGACGTCCACCTAGAGATTCGGTTACCCATGTCGGGTCGCCGGCAAAGATATCATTGTATGATTGCATACGCAGGTGGCGTACCATGCGGAGTTTGATAACGAACTGGTCGATAAGTTCCTGAGCGTAAGATTCGTTGATAGTACCTTTGCTCAATTCATATTCCATGTAGATATCAAGGAAAGAAGAAACATTACCCAGTGACATGGCAGCACCGTCTTGCTCTTTCACGGCAGCTAGGTAAGCCATATATACCCATTGCACGGCTTCCTGTGCAGTGTAGGCGGGACGGCTCAAGTCGAGTCCGTAGTATTCGCCCATCACCTTCATTTCTTTCAGTGCCTTGATTTGCTCTGCCACTTCTTCGCGCAGGCGGATGCGGGCGTCGGTCATCGGTCCTGTCAGATTACGCAAGTCTTCTTTTTTAGCTTCAATCAGTCGGTCGATACCGTAGAGAGCCATACGGCGGTAGTCACCAATGATACGTCCGCGGGCGTAGTTGTCGGGAAGCCCGGTAAGGAATCCCAATGAGCGGAACGAACGGATTTCTTCGGTATATACGTCGAACACACCATCGTTGTGCGTCTTGCGATAGTGAGTGAAAATATCTTTTACGCGGTCGTCTACTTCCACGCCGTTTTCGTGACAAGCCTTGCTCACCACATTGATGCCTCCGAAGGGCTTGATGGCACGTTTCAGAAGCTCGTCGGTCTGCAAACCTACGATGAGCTCGTTTTCTTTATCAATATATCCGGCTTTATGAGAAGCGATAGTAGAGACGGTAGCATTATCCAGTGAGCGTACACCATTGTTGGCTCTTTCTTCTGCCAATGCTTCGAGGCAGCGGTTCCATACAGTTTTTGTGCGTTCGGTAGGTCCTTCGAGGAAAGAAGCGTCTCCGTAGTAGGGAGTGATGTTTTTACTTACGAAATCTCTTACGTTGATTTCGCTGCTCCAAAGACCGTCTTTAAAGATTTTGATTAATTCCATAAAATAATAAAATTAGAAGTTGTAGTTATCCTTATTCTTTAGAGCGCACAAAGTTACAATCATTTTTCATATAATCAGCATAAATATGCTTCATATTATGCTTTTCAACATAATATACCTATAAATTGCTATCCTTTGGAAACGAACCCTTCAATTTTTTGAGGAAATCTCTTGCAGGTTTAAAATATCTTTGTACCTTTGCACCGCTTTTAACGAAAAGCACTTCTGATAAAGAGGTTTTTGGAGAGGTGGCAGAGTGGTCGATTGCGGCGGTCTTGAAAACCGTTGAAGGTAACACTTCCGGGGGTTCGAATCCCTCCTTCTCCGCTGAAATATATTGAAAATCAATGGTTTAAAGCTACAACGCCCCAACTTCTCACTTTAAAGTGTGAAGTTGGGGTATTTTGTTTAATATATGCATCTTCTTTTTTGTTTGATAAAGAACATACTCTGAGGCATGTTCCAATTGATCCCACTTTCTATATTCACTGATAAATTCCTTG
>NZ_URFY01000055.1 GCF_900547205.1 uncultured Bacteroides sp. | reverse complement strand
GCTGCGCTGTGTGCCGCACGGTAATTGGCATATTGGCACATTAGCACATTGATTCATTTCCATGCGGTTTTGAACTTTATACTGCAACTATTGTTTACTTCAAACCTGAACTTTTAACGAACAACATTATGAAGATAGAGACGGGACGGGGAACAATTCCTCTCATTACCTTAATAGCCATCTGGTCCGTTTCGGCACTGACCTCACTGCCGGGACTTGCCGTATCTCCCATATTGGGCGACCTCACAAAAGTGTTTCCGAAGGCCACCGATCTGGATATCCAGATGCTGACTTCACTGCCATCATTGCTCATTATACCTTTTATATTATTAGGAGGCAAACTGACGGAAAAAGTCTCTTTTGTCCGAATACTGCAAATAGGGCTTTGGCTCTTTGCTGTGAGTGGCTTGCTCTATCTTATTGCCAACAAAATGTGGCAATTAATAGTAGTAAGCGCCTTGCTCGGCATCGGTTCCGGATTGATTATTCCGCTATCCACCGGATTGATTTCAAGATATTTCGTAGGACCCTACCGAGTGAAGCAATTCGGCCTAAGTTCCGCTATCACCAATTTTACTTTAGTCGTAGTAACCGCCGTCACCGGATATCTTGCCGAAGTGAGCTGGCATTTGCCCTTCATTGTATATCTCCTCCCTTTAATCTCAATATTGCTGGTGGGACACTTGAAGACCAACTGCCCCCAATCCGTATCGGCAGCCTCATCGCAGAGCAGCAGGGCGGCCGAATTGCTCGACATAGATACGGGGGGAAGTAGATATGGCATACACATCAAGCACCTGCTCCAACTCATGTTTTTTTATGGCGTAACTACCTATATCGTACTGGCAGTCATCTTCAACCTGCCTTTCCTGATGGAGAAACATCACTTCTCCAGTGGCAATTCCGGATTGATGATCTCGCTTTTCTTTCTCGCCATTACCGTTCCCGGATTCTTTCTGGATAAGATAGTGTGCCGTTTCAAGGAACGCACAAAGGCATATAGCCTGTTGTCTATGGCGTTGGGACTGGCATTGATATGGATAGCACCAATCGAATGGCTCATCATTCCGGGATGTATACTTGTCGGCTTTGGTTATGGCATCATACAACCTATGCTGTACGATAAAACCACTCATACGGCACTTCCCAAAAAGACGACACTCGCACTGGCATTTGTGATGATGATGAATTATCTCGCCATCTTACTATACCCTTTCCTTGTCGACTTTTTCCAAAAACTGTTTCATACCCAGTCGCAGGAGTTCCCTTTTATATTTAATCTGCTGATTACGGTAGTTACCTTTTTCTGGGCTTACCTGCGGCGCGGTACTTTTTTGTTTAACGACCAATTGAAATAAAGATGAAGAATAAGAAACTGGAAGCCAATATCAGTATGGCCGTCTCGAAGATTTTCGGCGGTTTGAATATGAATGCATTGAAATATCTTCTTCCGCTATGGCTAAGCCCACTGACCGGAGCGGCTGTCCGATGCACCTTTGCGGCAATAGCTTTCTGGATTATCGGCTTATTCATGCCTCGCGAGAAGTCTACTACCAAAGAAAAAGTATTCCTGCTTCTGCTCGGAGCACTCGGGCTGTACGGATTTATGTTTCTCTATCTCATCGGATTGAGTAAAACGACGCCCGTATCCAGTTCAATCTTTACCAGCTTGCAGCCCATTTGGGTTTTCGTCATTATGATAGTCTTCTATAAAGAAAAGCTATCCGGCAAGAAAATCATTGGTATGGGCATAGGACTGGTAGGAGCATTGGTATGTATCCTGACACAAAAGAGTGACGACCTGGCTTCTGACGCATTTGTGGGGAATATGTTCTGTCTGTCCAGTTCTGTGGCTTATGCCATTTACCTGGTGCTGAGCCAGCGCATACTTACCAATGTGGGAGCAATGACCATGCTGCGTTATACATTTACGGGAGCTGCCGTCACAGGACTGATTGTGACTGCCTTTGTCGGTTTCGAAGCTCCGGTTTTCGCCATGCCCTTTCATTGGCAGCCGTTCCTTATCCTGATGTTTGTGCTTATATTTCCTACCACAATCAGCTATATGCTCGTACCCATTGGCTTGAAATATCTCAAAACGACAGTGGTTGCTATCTATGGCTATCTCATTCTGATTGTAGCTACCATTACCTCCCTCGCCATTGGGCAAGACCGCTTTAGCTGGCCGCAGACATTCGCCATTCTGTTCATCTGTGTCGGAGTCTATCTGGTGGAGGTTGCCGAGAGCAAAGAGAAATAAAAAAAGGGCGCTCTTCGCAGAACGCCCTTGCCTATTTCATCATCATGTTTTATAGAGAGGAGTTGATTGCTTGTGCGATGGACTTAAATTCTTCGTCCGACAGTTTCAGCTTCGGATTAGAGAACAACATATCCGATTCCTTCTGAATAGGAATCAGGTGAATGTGCGCATGAGGCACTTCCAGTCCGATAACCGCTTGTCCCACCTTTTTGCAGGGGAAAGCTTTGCCGATGGCACGGGCTATCTGCTTTGCAAACACCTGCATTGCCGCCAAGTCTTCATCGCTCAAATCGAAGATATAGTCTACTTCCTGTTTGGGCACCACCAATGTATGTCCCTTTACCAACGGGTTGATATCGAGAAAAGCAAAAAACTTATCGTTTTCCGCTACCTTGTAGCAGGGGATTTCGCCTGCGATGATTCTACTGAATATTGTTGCCATAACTGTTGATTGATAAAATAAGGCAAGCCTTACACGAAGACCTGCCTTAACGTTAAATTGATATGTTTACTACTTCCAATGCAATCTTGCCCTGTGGAACGGTAATCTCCGCCACGTCACCAATCTTCTTGCCAAGCAATCCTTGTGCAATCGGGGTGCTTACGGAAATCTTTCCTTCCTTCAGGTTGGCTTCGCTTTCAGAAACGATGGTATAAGTCATCTTCATACCGTTCTTTACGTTCTTCAGTTCCACCTTGGTCAAAATCTGCACGGAGTCTGTTTTCAGTTTTGTCTCGTCGATGATTTTAGCATCTCCGATTACTGTTTTCAACTTATTGATACGCATTTCGAGCATACCCTGAGCTTCTTTAGCAGCATCGTATTCTGCGTTTTCCGACAAATCTCCTTTATCTCTGGCCTCGGCTATTGCCGCAGAGATCTTCGGGCGTTCCACTGTTTCCAGTTCTTTCAGTTCCGCCATTAGTTTCTTGTAACCTTCTTCTGACATATAAGCCATGATGTTTTTCCTCCTTTAATTATTAAAATGGTCATATAAACAAAAAAGAATTCCAACATGAGCCATGTTGGAACCCTCTTATTCATTATTTCTTTGCAAAGATAGCCTTTTAAGTGGTACGTGTCAAGTGAAAAATGATGCTATGTAACATATTTAAATGAAATATGCTAATTTATAACACCTTAGAGCAGTGACTTGACAGACGCTTCCAGGTCTTTGATGTCTTCTCCGCGCAGCTTCAGTTCGTTGTTGCGATTAATCAGGAACATCGCCGGAACCTGACGGACATTGTAAACAGCTACATTGGTAGAATAGACCCCGTTGCCATCGCGTACACATACCCACGGAAGATTGTCTGCCGATGTTTTCCAGTAGTGTTCGTCTGCATCGAGAGATACCTGGTAGATTTCCAGTCCTTGTGAAGCATATTTATTATATAGCTCGCGCAGCATCAAGTTGTGCGGAGAACCTGCCGGTGACTGGAAAACGGAAAAGTCGAGCAATACGACTTTGCCTTTCAGGTCAGTCAGTTTGCGTACATTTCCTTTCACATCGCGTAAAGCTATATCAATGATACCTGTTTCTACGATTTTGTCTTCCGGAATCTCCAGCGCTTTCGACTGCGGCTGGCGTGTATTCTTCATTCCTTTAATAACGATATTATAGAGATTCTTTGAACGTACAGCATGAGGGAACGCATTGTTGAGGCTGGTAGCCACGGCTGCAAAGCATTTCACGTCGTCTTTATTGTTCAACGGGTCGAAAATTAGGTAGTTATTAAGTTTCTGGAACAAAGCGAAGTAAGCCGCAGCGGTGTTGGGGGCTGCAAAGATATAATTCACCTTTACGTCCTCCTTATACTTATTAAGTAGCGAGGTCAAGCTGTCTTCAAACACATCGTGCCCTATCCTGTTGCTGCGAAGTGATGCCAGCAAATCGTCCACATTCTTTTGAAGTTGAATTTGCTTAAGCGTCAGTTCCTTAATCTTGTTGCTGTTCTCCGAACCTTCCACCGTGTATGCAGTAGAGAAGTCGTTATAAAGTGCTTTTATACCTACCGTTTCGATAGAGTCTACAGAAAAGTTGATGACTTTGTCGTCTATCCGCAAGCGGTAAAATTCGGGCGATTCGGGACGTGGTTGCTTGAAACTGAAAGTACCTTCTCCTTTTAGCTTTACCGAATCGAGCGGGACAATACCTTCCAGACCGGAAGCTTCGAGATAAAGCATCTTTCCGTCGGCTCCGGATACATCCCCGTTTACCTGGAATTTTGGACCGGAACTACAAGCTGTAATAGTAAGTGCGGCGAGCGCTGCAAAAGTAATCTTTTTCATATAGTGTGTTTTTAACGAGTTGCAAATATACTTCTTTTCGAGATTAGTCAAAGCATTTTGCTGCGTTCTTCATCCTATTTTTGAAAAAAAAGCAGTTAGTAGTTAACTTTTTAGCTCATTTCCACCCGATTAACGCGATAAATGTATATCTTTGCAGGAATTTTGAAAGAAAAAGTATAGATAAAACAATTTTTATGATTAACCCAATTGTTAAGACGATCGAGTTGGCTGATGGAAGAACCATTACACTCGAGACGGGAAAGTTGGCAAAACAGGCAGACGGTTCTGTAATGCTACGCATGGGAAACACCATGCTGTTGGCTACTGTTTGTGCCGCTAAAGATGCAGTTCCCGGAACAGATTTCATGCCTTTACAGGTAGAGTACAAAGAAAAATTTGCGGCATTCGGCCGTTTCCCCGGTGGCTTCACTAAGCGTGAAGGTAGAGCTTCAGATTATGAGATTCTTACTTGCCGCCTTGTAGACCGTGCTCTCCGTCCTTTATTCCCTGATAATTATCACGCTGAGGTGTTTGTAAACATCATCCTCTTCTCAGCCGATGGCGTAGATATGCCGGATGCACTGGCAGGACTTGCAGCTTCTGCGGCACTTGCCGTTTCAGATATTCCTTTCAACGGACCTATCTCTGAAGTACGTGTAGCACGTATCGACGGTCAGTTCGTTATCAATCCTACTTTTGACCAACTAGAAAAAGCTGATATGGATCTTATGGTAGCCGCTACTTATGAGAACATCATGATGGTAGAAGGTGAAATGCACGAAGTATCCGAAGCTGAATTGCTGGAAGCTATGAAGGTGGCTCACGAAGCTATCAAGATTCATTGCAAGGCTCAGATGGAGTTGACAGAAGCTGTTGGCAAAACTGTGAAACGTGAATACGACCACGAAGTGAACGACGAAGACCTGCGTAAGGCAGTTCGTGAAGCTTGCTATGACAAAGCTTATGCAGTGGCTGCTTCTGGAAATAATAATAAGCACGAACGTTTCGATGCTTTCGAAGCGATCCGCGAAGAATTTAAGGCTCAGTTCTCTGAAGAAGAATTGGAAGAGAAAGCAGCCTTGATTGACCGCTACTATCACGATGTGGAAAAAGAAGCTATGCGCCGTTCTATCTTGGACGAAGGCAAGCGTCTGGATGGTCGTAAGACTACTGAGATTCGTCCTATCTGGTGCGAAGCTGGTCCGCTGCCTGGTCCTCACGGCTCGGCAATCTTCACTCGTGGCGAAACTCAATCGTTGACATCTGTTACACTGGGTACGAAGCTCGACGAAAAGATTATCGACGATGTGCTTGAACACGGAAAAGAACGTTTCTTGTTACATTATAACTTCCCTCCTTTCTCTACCGGCGAAGCAAGACCACAGCGTGGTGTAGGCCGTCGTGAAATCGGTCACGGTCACTTGGCTTGGCGCGCATTGAAAGGACAGATTCCTGCTGACTATCCGTACGTGGTACGTGTCGTTTCGGATATCCTCGAATCTAACGGTTCTTCTTCTATGGCTACCGTATGTGCCGGAACATTGGCACTGATGGATGCCGGTGTGAAGATTAAGAAGCCGGTATCGGGTATCGCCATGGGATTGATTAAGAACCCGGGCGAAGAAAAATATGCTGTATTGTCTGATATCCTTGGTGACGAAGACCACTTGGGTGATATGGACTTCAAGGTGACAGGAACTAAAGACGGAATCACTGCTACTCAGATGGATATCAAGGTAGACGGTCTGTCTTACGAAATTCTGGAACGTGCCTTGAATCAGGCTAAAGAAGGACGTATGCACATCCTTGGCAAGATTACTGAGACACTTGCTGAACCTCGCACTGAACTGAAAGACCATGCTCCTCGCATCGAAACCATGACAATTCCTAAAGAATTTATTGGTGCTGTGATTGGCCCTGGTGGAAAAATCATTCAGGGAATGCAGGAAGAGACTGGTGCGGTTATCACTATCGAGGAAATCGACGGTATGGGACGCATCGAAGTTTCAGGAACAAACAAGAAATGTATTGATGATGCAATGCGCATGATTAAGGCAATCGTTTCTGTTCCCGAAGTGGGTGAAGTGTACAAAGGTAAAGTACGTTCTATCATGCCTTATGGTGCATTTATCGAGTTCCTTCCGGGCAAGGACGGTTTGCTGCACATTTCTGAAATTGACTGGAAACGTCTGGAAACTGTAGAAGAAGCCGGAATCAAAGAAGGCGACGAGATTGAAGTGAAACTGATCGACGTTGACCCGAAGACAGGTAAGTTCAAACTTTCAAGAAAAGTATTGCTTCCCAGACCTGAAAAGAAATAAGCAGCGAGAGCTACTTATATATATGGCCAATATTTAATTAAGGATACCCCGATTGCTAAGTGTAGTGATCGGGTTATTTTTTTGCCCGTTATTTTGCTTGTCTTGTCTCTCTACCAAAAAAGAGAATCGGAAAGTACCCCCATACTTTCCGATTCGAAACAGTCAAAAATCGACCTTAATCAATTTATTAACTTAACACGTGGCAAAGATATGAGAAATATTTCTTTGAACGGTTCTTTTTGCCCGAAAAGTTTTGATCTGGAACAAATATTACTGCTACTTATTGTCTGAATTTCAAGCTTTTCTTATTTGTCTATCAGTCGGATACGAACAAATATTCTTTGGATGATGTTAAGAATACAATGAATCTTGAATTATGAAATTATCTAGGTTGTATTATTAATAAACGGGAAAAATGAAAAGAATAGCTTTTAGTTTGTTGCTGTTGTCAGCCATTATAGGCACTTCTTGCAGTGATGACAATGAGAATCAGAAAGGAATAGAAGAAGGAACGGAAGTGGTGGAAACTGCCAACCTCAGGGTGTCTATTGCAGGACAACCGTCATCGCGTTATGTGGGAGAAGGTTCTACTACTAACAATCCGGCGGTGGAAAGTTTCATCTCCAACTTTACGGTATTTGTGTTCAATTACATTTCGGGTGACTTAGAGAAATCGCAGAGCTTTTCTGTGACGCCCGACAACTATTCCGGACAGGTGACAGGGCTGAGTACCGGAACAGGAAAACGTGTGGTTGCGTTTGTGAATGTGCCGGATGACCTCGATCTCAGCACCATCACTAGGTACGACCAACTGCATGCGAATATGCTGACGTTGGACTCGCAGAACTCCCCCAACTTGGCAACTACCGGACTGTTTATGAGTGGTGAAACAACAGAATCGATCACACTAACATCAGATAATCAGCAGAATAATATTATAATACCCGTAAGGCGTAGAGTAGCGAAAATAATACTTAAAAGCCTTAAGATCAATGTCGACCCGACTACACTTCCTAATTTCTCGCTGACGGGAATATCTGTTCAGAAAGCAAGGTTGACCGGAACACCTTTGGGCACATTTGTACCGCCTACGGGGGATGTTACGCAAAATTATGCGGGAGGAATTGCCAGTCCGGCAAGTGCGAATCCTAATTTCAACCTCACCCGTTATTATTTATTAGAAGGTCTGCAACTTCCTGCAAATTATCAGTCCGGAGCCGAAATTATCACATCAACAGCCGAAGAAAGATACTTCTATGTGCTTGCCAACAGTGGCATTAACGGTAACGGTACTCTATTAACTTTGGCGGGCAAGTACGGAAGTGTTGTCGAAAATGCCTATTATCCTTTCGTTATTAACAGCACGTATGTAGAAGGAGGGACGGATGGAAAATTCATCGAGTGCAATAAGAAATATGCTTTAAGTGTAGTTATCAACAAACCGGCATCTCCTTCGGAAGATCCTAACGAAGTGCCTTCTATGGGCGGAACGTTGGAGGTGACGATTACTCCGGAGGAATGGACTACTCAAATCAATCAGGATGTGGAATGGTAAAAGTCTGTGTTTGCTGGTGATGCTGATGATAGGTATCTCCGGCTGCATAGGTGACGATGGGGACGGGTGTTTTACCAAAGCTGTGCTTTATATTAGCGTGGCGGGAGGTCAATGTACTCCTTATGCTATCTCCGACGAAGAGACAGGCGATGATGAAACATCTGGCGTAGAGGATGTTGTGGTGTCTATATTTGACGGAGATTCGGAACTGGAACGTGTGGTTACCTTGACCGGAGAAGAAATTGAACGTAGAACTCCCATTGAAATCAATGTAAAATACGGTCAGCATCCGCAGGTTGTGGTATGGGGAAACCTGAATAATACAAAAGACATAGACCATATCACACCCGGTATGCAGCTTTCATCTGCTCGTGTGGATATGGCCGAAAGAGATGGATATGCCCTTCCTGCCGATAAATACTATTATGGGTTTGGAGAACTGACGGACGAAAAGGTGCAAGAGATTGTAATCTCCAATTGGGTGGGGTGTGTTATCGTCACAGTTCGGGGAATTGAAAATGCCGTGAATGAAGCCGATAACTACTACTTCATCATCGAAAGCAAGTATAACAGCTACGACTTTTACGGTCAGCCGCAGGAAGGAAATGTGCTGGTGAAAGAGAATGCGGAGTCTGCTGTCTACCAGCAAGAGGAAGTACTGGTTCAAAAGCCGGTCAATCTTGTGGGCTATCCTGATAATTTCAATACCAGCCAGACGATAATCGTGAAATTGTATCAAAGAACACCTGAGGGCGACCGGCTGATTGCTTCCGCCGATAAGGATAAAGAAGGCAACAGAATAATAAGTCGTATCGGCGAGAAAACAAATGTGTTGCTCGACTTGACGGATAAAAACAACATGGGTGTGTATGTTGAAATTACACCATGGGATTATATCTTCCAATGGGCATGGTGGAAATAAATTGATGAGACTATAATGATTGATTATATAAAGAATAGCATTGCAATGAAGCTTGCAGGCAGGTGGTGGCTTGCCTGCCTTCTTGTGTGCAGCCTTTCATGTTGCAGTGACGACGTTTTCAATCAATCCGGTCAAAGTGATTATGTGACATTGCTGCTGAATATCAAAACTCCCGCATCCTCTCTTCCCCGTGCAGCTTCCCGTAGCATTCAAACTGCGGATGAAACGAATATAGAGAATGTAAAGGTGCTGATATTCAGTGATACAAACGGTGATGGCACCTACTTTTTTAATTATATGACGGAAGGAACCCAATTAGTAAATCAGCAAAACCAGACAAGCAGGTTTCAGGTGATGCTTCGTTCCTCTTCCGTTCCCCTGAAAATCTATCTTGTAGCCAACTATTCCGGTGCGTTTGCCAATTATAATCCTGTATACGGTGATAGCGAGAATACCGTAAAGACCTCTATCCGCAGGAATTTTACTTCGGAAGGTATGTTGACAGACCTGCCCATGTATGGCGAATTATCACTGTCCGGTCTGGATGCCGCAACTGTCAATCATTTCGATGTGACTGTGCTTCGTGCCATCGCCCGAGTAGACGTAAAGACACAGCTCTCTACGGATTCTCCGGCTTTTGCTTTGCGCGAAGTATACGTTTATCGTGCCAACGACCAGATTCAGATGATTCCCGACGCTGTATCTGACGGCACTATTATTCGTGTGAGTTCGCCTTCCGTGCCTTCCGGCAGCACTTCGCTGGCAAGTCCGGTCGTGAAATCATCCTCCGTGCCTACGGACAGTATCGGCGGAATTTATATCCCCGAATCTGTAGCACCGGAAAAGGCGGGAACCGTTCGTTTGTCCGCCACTACAGTGGTGGTAGGCGGCGTGTTCGGCAGTGATACGAATATATCTTACTATCGGGTAGACTTTAATTCAGGAGTTGCCGGGCATCCCTTGGGACAGATTCTGAGGAATTACCTGTATACTTTCACCATCAAGAAAGTGAGTGATGCCGGATATACGTCGCCCGATGAAGCTGCTGATAATCTAGCTTCGTCGATGACTGTAGAAGTGCAGCAATGGGAGGACTTTACCACTGGGATGTATTTCCATGACAATTATATCGGCGTATCCACCCGGCAGGTTCGCATACCTTATCTTCCTAACTACACCCAGTCAGTAGATATCGAATCTTCTATGAATTATGAAATGCAATGGGTGGATACTCCGGATTCTGGCAAAGTGTCCGAAGCCGGAGTACCTCTATCGAACGGTTATTTCACTGCCACTATTGTTCGCAACGAGTCCGAATCCCCCTATCTGTCGCATATCCGTATTGAATCGCCCGAATATAATTTGACCGACCAGCCCGTGCAGGCAACCTTGCGGCTGTTTGCCAACGATACATCGGTAGATATCACTGTATTAAAAGAATCAAGCTCACAATATTCTCAAAGGATAATACGAGTGCTGAGCGTGGGACTCAGCTACGGAAACCTTGGTTATTATAACTTAACTTATCCGGTCACTCTGGCTATGCGTAATGTGCTGGATACCAATTTTACTCCCACCAGCAGTTATCCTGTCCGGATGGGCGGTTTCTTCTTTCTGGCCGTGAACGGTTCAGATCCACTCTATTCCAATGCAACTACGCCTCAGAACATTGCATCATTCAAAAAACTGATTAGCGGCTTTGATGTGCTGGTGATGACGTATGCAAATGTAACTTCTCCGCAGGTGGCGGATATGTTGCTCGACGAATGGCTGGTGGAAGATCCGCACCGGGTGCTGTGGGTGATGCGTGACAATGCCGCTTCGAATGCAAGTATCTTCGCACGTACGGCACAGGATGGGGAAGGAGTGTGGAATAAATTCGGTGATGCATTTGATGGCACTGCCGGCTATCGGTATTCGAGCGAGGAGGATTATGCCTATAACAATGCGGAGGAGGTGAAAGACTTTTTCAATGGTCCGTTTGGTACTATTGATAATGAACCGGGGAAGCAAATCCTGCGTTCGGGAGATGTTGTATCGGGAACTTGTTTATTAGGAGATTCTTCAAAACAGTATGTTACACCGCTGGTGTATAGCAACAAAACCGGCTACAAAGACTATATGTCGGTAGGGGTGAACAAGCGCAGAGGTATCGTATATGAAGGGGAAGCCCAGTTTTTTCAATACGACATTGGCATGAGCCTTTCTGCCAATACCAACGGTACGCTTACCACGACTCCGGACACCAACGGCAAATACTATTTCGATCTTATCATGGCTAATATCTGGGCGTGGGTGGCGGGGAGAGTTATTTATGGGGCTTCGCCTTGACATCAAATCTTCCTTGGCAACACCAGTTTCCCGGCTTGAAACTTTAGTTCCACCGTGGTGAAACTCTAGTTCCATGCTCGTGAAACTGTAGTTCCACCCGCTTGAAACTGTAGTTCCATAGCCTTTGGAACTCTAGTTTCAAGCAATGGGAACTGTGGTTTCAAGCCTTTGGAACTACAGTTTCAAGCAATGAAACAAATTGGCGGTAAGAGGAGCTGATTTTCTCTCTGCCCTGAAGAAATAAATACAATTGCTTTATCGGTCCGCTGTGACAGCATTTTTGCTGTCACAGTGCTGTCACACCTTGCTATCACACTTTAATCTTTTAATTATCAACAGACTAAGTGCCAATCGGTGACAGGTGACAGATATATTTCATTTTTATCGTATGGGAGGAGAATCCTAAGGTTGCAAGTTCAAGTTAGAAACAGCACGTCTGCGCTACTTGTAGATTTGTATCGGCAGTTCCCCCTTTAAAGCCCCTATTGCATTGAGGGCCAATGCTTCCATTTCATCTTCTCCGGGATAAACATGGATGGGAGCTATGAAAGAGATACGCTTATTCAGTCGCGGGATGACATAATCCGAGTGAGCAATTCCTCCAGTCAGCAGGATGGCATCAACTTTTCCACAGAGCACGGTGGCGGCAGCGCCTATAGCTTTGGCAACATTGTAAATCATTGCATCCAGTATCAGTTCCGCCTTTTTATCACCTTCTTCTATGGACTTGATGATGGCAGGAACGTCCGTAGTACCCAAGTGGGCAGCCAGTCCGGCACGACCGGAGATGCGTTTCTTCAACTCATCCTTAGTCAGTTGCCCGCTAAAACAGAGGTCAATCAGTTGCCCGGCAGGGAGCGTGCCCGCCCTTTCGGGCGAGAAAGGCCCCTCTCCGTCCAGCGCATTGTTGGCATCTATAGCCCGTCCGTGATGATGAACCGCTATGGAAATGCCTCCACCCAGATGGCAGATGATTAAATCCAACTCTTCGTATCTTGTACCTTGTTCTTTGGCAAAACGGCGTGCTATTGCTTTCTGATTTAATGCGTGCCAGATGGTAATTTTAGGCATCAGCGGAGAACCTGTGATGCGGGCAATATCTTCCAATTCGTCCACCACACCCGGGTCGGCAATAAAAGCGCGGCAGCCGGGAAGAGAAGATGCCAACTTGTCGGCAATCAGTCCCCCGAGATTGCAGGCATGGGTACGCATGGCATGAACCGTGTCGCGTCTCATCGCATTATTTACTTCGTACACTCCTCCCGGTATAGGCTTCACCAGTCCCCCACGTCCGATGATTGCATCAAAAACAAAAGGGATTCCATTCGCTTCCAACTCCCGAAGTACCAGATTCTTGCGAAAATCAAACTGGTCTGTCACCTGCGGATAAATGGATAATTCTTCTACCGTATGTTTTATGTTACTGACCAGAAGCGGCGTTTCGTTTTCGTATACAGCTATCTTGGTAGATGTGGAACCGGGGTTGATGGCGAGAATTTTCATAGATGATTGTGTTTAGGATGTACGACTAAGATTCAGTTTCTCTCTGCATTCGCAACCCGCCACTTGCAGGCAAGCCATCGCAATGCTGTAATATTTGGACAGACCGGAATCGCTTCGCGACGGTAGCACCACCGGGCAAATTGGTCCTTGCAGCAACCCTGCCATCTCTGCATTTGCAAACAGGGACACAGACTTATAGAACGCATTCCCCGATTCTATATTCGGGAATATCAGCACATCCGCCTGCCCGTTGATAGGCGACACGATGCCTTTGATATCCCCGCTCGCCTGTTCGCAAGCTGTCCGCACATCGAGCGGTCCGTCAATAATCACATTTCCGAACTCACCCGCCTCGGCAAGCTCTACGATATTGACATAATCGAGCGAATGGGGAAACTTGGAGCTCACCTTCTCCGTGCAATGAATCAGCGCAACACGTGGCTGCTCGATGCCGAAGTGGCTGCAAGTGCAGATGGCGTACCAAATCATTTCGATGCGCTGCTGAAGAGTGGGGCGTGGAATGACGGCGGCATCCGAGAAGAAAAGCAGTTTGTGATAGCTAGGAATCTCCATCACCGCCAAGTGAGTGAGTATCTTCCCCTTCGGAAGCAACCCTTTTTCTTTGTCGAGTATAGCGTGCAGCAAGTTATCCGTATTGATAATGCCTTTCATCAAAATATCCGCCCCTCCTTCGCGAACGATGCGCACAGCCTCCCGTGCCGCTTCGTCCGAATCTTCTATATGAATGGTTTTCACGTGTTCGGGATACTTCTTGAGCGTGGGATATTGCTCCAGAACTGTCGAATCTCCAATCATCAGGAACTCCGCAAACCCTTCTTCCAACGAGCGGCTGACGGCATACTCCGTATTAGGGTCGTTGGCACAGACAACGGCAATTCGTTTTCTTCGGTTTTGTTTCTTGAGGTGTTCTGTTAGCTGGGCAAAGTTCTGAATAGGTTCCATATCGTAAGATTTTCAGCAAATATCAGAAAAAGGATTGAGAAACTTGCGATAGTAGCATAGAAAAATACATCTGTTTCGTAACATTTTGCTATATTGCATTTGTTTTCGCCCGTAAGTATGCATGGAATCGTTTTTTACTGTATTTTTGCAAAAGAATCCCCCTTTAAAAACAAAACGTTATGAAACAGTTGAAAAGTCTATTATTTATTAGCTCATTGCTCTTGTGCGGATTGCTTCTTTCCTGCAAAACAACCAAAGTGCCTTCCGGCTGGTCTTTGACCTGGGAAGAGAATTTCAATCAGAAAGGTAGCTTTGATGCCGATGTCTGGAGCAAGATACCGCGTGGAAGGTCCGACTGGAATAATTATATGACAGACTTCGACTCATGCTTCGCCATGCGCAAAGGCAATCTGATATTGCGGGGCATCGTCAATCATACGCAAAAGAATGATACGGCTCCCTATCTCACGGGTGGCGTATACACCAAAGGAAAGAAAGCTTTCTCGAACGGGCGTCTCGAAATCTGTGCCAAGCTCAATGCTGCGAAAGGTGCCTGGCCTGCCATCTGGCTGTTGCCCGAAAATGCTCCATGGCCGTCGGGTGGTGAAATTGACATCATGGAACGGCTGAACAGTGACTCCATCGCTTATCAGACGGTTCATTCAAACTATACCTATAAGCTGAATATCAGAGAGAATCCCAAGTCGCATTCTACCGGTCCTATTCATCCCGACCGTTACAATGTATATGCCGTTGAGATGTATCCCGACAGTGTTGCATTCTATATAAACAATGTGCATACGTTCACTTATCCCCGCATCGAAACCGATAAAGAAGGACAGTTCCCCTTCGATAAACCTTTCTACCTGCTGATTGATATGCAATTGGGCGGTTCGTGGGTCGGTGCAGTCGATGCCAAAGACCTTCCGGTGGAGATGGAAGTGGATTGGGTGCGTTTTTATCAGCGGAAATCAAAGAAATAAAAACATACGATATGGATATTCAATTTCCTCCATTTTTGCAGAAAGGTGATAAGGTAGTCATCATATCACCTTCCAGTAAGATAGACAAGCACTTCCTGAAAGCCGCGAAGAAACGTCTGGAATCATGGGGCTTGAAGGTCGTTATGGGTAAGCACGCCGGAGGTTCGTCCGGTAGATTTGCCGGAACCATCAGGCAACGGCTGAAAGATATGCAGGATGCGATGGACCACCCGGAAGTGAAAGCCATCTTTTGCAGTCGCGGAGGATATGGAGCGGTACATCTGATAGATAAGATTGATTTCACGGCTTTTCGTGAGCATCCGAAGTGGTTGCTTGGCTTTAGTGATATCACTGCGCTTCATTACCTGTTTCAGAAGAACGGATACGCTTCGTTGCACTCTCTGATGGCCCGCCATCTCACGGTGGAGCCGGAGGACGACCCGTGCTCTTTGTATGTGAAAGAAATACTTTTCGGTAACCTGCCCACGTATACCTGCGAGAAGCATAAACTGAACAAGCAGGGCAGCACACAAGGAATCTTGCGGGGTGGAAACATGGCTGTCGCCTACGGCTTACGTGGAACTCCTTATGATATTCCGGCGGAAGGAACCGTGCTCTTCATTGAAGATGTCAGCGAACGCCCCCATGCCATCGAGCGGATGATGTATAACCTGAAACTGGGCGGTGTGCTCGAAAAGTTATCAGGACTTATTATCGGACAGTTTACCGAATACGAGGAAGATCGCTCTCTGGGGAAAGACCTTTATACAGCCTTGGCGGACTTGGTGCAAGAGTACGATTATCCCGTCTGCTTCAACTTTCCGGTGGGGCACGTTGCTCATAATCTGCCCCTTGTCAATGGTGCCAAAGTGGAGCTCTCGGTGGGGAAGAAGAATGTTGAATTAAAGTTTATTTGTTAATAATACATTCCATCTGAACGATGCTGTGTCGAAAATGACTAATTTTGAGGCTTTAATAGATTAGAGGATGATGAAAAAGAAACCTATGATAATGTTAATGAGTGCCTTCCTGATGCTATCCGCATTCTCTTGCGGAGGTGGCGGCAAGGCGAACAGTACGAATGAAGAAAGTAAGAAAGTCGTGGTAAATGTACCTCAGTTTGATGCCGACAGTGCTTATCTGTATGTGAAGAATCAGGTGGATTTCGGACCGCGCGTTCCCAATACGAAAGGGCACGTTGCTTGTGGAAATTATCTGGCTAAGCAATTGGAAGCGTTTGGTGCAAAGGTGACCAATCAGTATGCCGACCTGATAGCATATGACGGAACATTGCTGAAAGCACGCAACATCATCGGTTCTTACAAACCGGAGTCGAAGAAGAGAGTTGCTTTGTTTGCACACTGGGATACACGTCCGTGGGCGGACAACGACCCGAATGAGAAGAATCACAAGACTCCCATTCTCGGAGCCAATGACGGTGCAAGCGGAGTAGGAGCTTTGCTTGAAATAGCCCGGTTGGTCAATCAGCAGCAGCCCGAATTGGGAATAGATATCATCTTGCTGGATGCCGAAGATTACGGTGCACACAATCAGGATAATGAAAGTTCATGGTGTCTGGGAGCTCAATATTGGGCGCGTAATCCACACGTTCAGGGATACAATGCACGTTTTGGCATACTGCTCGATATGGTGGGTGGCGAGAATACTGTTTTCCTGAAAGAATCCTACTCGGAAAGATTTGCACCGGATATCAATAAGAAGGTGTGGAAAGCTGCCAATAAACTGGGATATGGCAAAATGTTCATCGACGAAGATGGAGGAGGAGTGACGGACGACCACCTATTTATCAATCGGTTGGCACGTATCAAAACAATCGATATCATTGCTTCCGATCCGGACGGTGGCTTCACCCCTACTTGGCATACTGTCAATGACACGATGGAGCATATCGACAGAAATACCCTGAAGGCGGTAGGACAAACTGTGCTGGAAGTAATCTACAACGAGAAGTAATATAAAAAATGTGCCAAAGTGCCAATTAGGTGTTGCATCTTTTATTGGCACATTGGCATATTGTCTAATTAAATATTTGTTTATAATGTCAATCAACGAATTACAAGACGAAGTCATAGCTGAATTTAGTGACTTCGATGACTGGATGGACCGCTACCAACTGCTTATTGACTTAGGTAACGAACAAGCACCGCTTGACGAAAAATATAAAACGGAACAAAACCTGATTGAAGGATGCCAAAGCCGTGTGTGGCTTCAGGCAGACGAGGTGGATGGTAAAATCGTTTTCAATGCGGAAAGTGATGCGCTCATTGTGAAAGGAATCATCGCTTTATTGATTAAGGTACTTTCGGGGCATACTCCCGACGAAATATTGAATACCGACCTCTACTTTATTGATAAGATAGGTTTGAAAGAACATCTGTCGCCTACACGTAGCAACGGTCTGCTGTCTATGGTGAAGCAGATACGGATGTATGCGTTAGCGTTCAAAGCTAAGGAAGGGAAATAAATTATTCTCCCTTCCAGGGATAGGGAACGGTTGTTCGGCGCATCCATATAATTGTTCCTACGAATATCAGTACTGATACGCAGAGGAAGATAAGATAAGGTGTACTGCCAATAAGTTCGTCCAAGTGTTCGGCTTCGGGGCAGTTGATGTTGAGAAATACGGATAGCGAGTTGTTCAATACGTGCATCAATATACAAGGTATCAGGCTGGCGGTTTTATAGTAAGTCCATGCCAACAAGATGCCAACAAGAAATGCCGGAAGTATCTGGGCGGGGTTGATATGGAAAACTCCGAATAGCAAGGCTGAAATAAGGATGGCTTTGGTCGGAGTATATTGCTGTAACAAAGCCTTGGTTATTGCTCCGCGAAACAAAAGTTCTTCGAACACGGGCCCTATGATGGCTATGGCAAGAATGCCGCCCCAACCGGATTGAAGGATGTCGAAGGTTTCTTCCATAATATTAGGTATCCAATCCATCTTAGACATGAGTGCGGATACTACAAAGCCACAAGTGATAATAGCAAGTACGCTACAAATCTGATATGGTGCAGATACCGGCGACCAAGTTGTTTTCTCCTTGCTGATGTAGCCGGCTTTCCACAGATAAACACCCATCATCACCTGACCCGCCAATTGGGCAGGAATCAGAATCATTTGCGTCAGAACGGCTTTATCCAGGCTTCCGGTAGTAACCATTAAATAGATTACGCAAGGAATCATCATCAAGATGGGGGCGACGATTTGCGCTAGGAGAAGGTCGATCAATATAAGTTTTATGGCTGTCTTCATCGAACGTTATTTAGTTGCGAAGAAACTGCATATAAACATTGCCAGCATTGAAATGGCTACTACCACCAGAGAGATGCTCATAAATGACTTTTGCATAATATTTAATTTTTAGTTGTGCCGAGCAAGATAGCTTCTGTTTCTTCAGCATCTTTATGAAGTTGTGCTATCAGCTCGTCTATATTGGAGTATTTTAGTTCGGGCCGCGTTCGTTTCACGAAGGTAAGCCGTATGAATTTGTCGTATATGTCGGAGTGGAAGTGGAGGATATTCACTTCGATAGTCCGGTGAGGACCATTGTCGATAGTGGGGCGGACACCTATATTCAGCATTCCCATATACGTGTTTCCGTCAACCGTCACCCATACGGCATAGACACCGTCTGCCGGAATGAGCTTGTCCGGATCGTCCACACTTAAGTTGGCGGTTGGAAAGCCTATTTTTCTCCCTACTTGATAACCACCTACCACGGTTCCATCCAGAAAATATTCGTATCCCAGGCAACGGGCAGCTATGTCTACCTCACCTTCGTGAAGTAGTCTGCGGATTAAGGAAGAACTTACGGGTACATTCTCTGCTTCTCCTAGTTTTATATCACTGGCATATGCTTTCGCACGGATTACTTCTATGCCTATCTGCTGACCGTAACGCACGTAATCTTCAAAGCCTTCGCTGCGATTGTGGCCGAAACGGTGGTCGTAACCAATGACGAGGCATTTTACCTGATAACGTTCTTTCAGCAGTTGCTTCATGAACTCCTGAGCTGACAATCGGGATACTTCGGGAGTGAAATCAAGCATCAAGCAGTAGTCAACTCCTATTTCGGACAATAAGTTTATTTTTTCTTCCGCAGTTGTTAGCAACTCCGGGCGATAGTCAGCGTTCATCACCTTGCGGGGGTGGACAGGAAAGGTCACCAATGCAGAACGTAAACCTTTGGCTGCGGCTATCTCTTTCACTTGCTGAATAAGATAGCGATGTCCCGAATGCACACCGTCGAAGAAACCGATGGTAGCTACGCAGGATTCAGGAGTAATGGCCGATGTGTCACGTATAATCTGCATATCAATCAAGCTATTTGTTGTTGAAAATGTGGCTCCAGTCTTCTCCAGGCTTTGCCGTATACGTGGCAATTCCTAATTCATGAGCTGCTTTGCAGTTTATTTCCGCATCGTCGATGAAGAGAGTCTCTTCCGGTTCAATGCCTGCATCCTCAATGATTGTTTTGAATATCTCCGGTTCGGGTTTTGCCATTTTCATTTCGTAGGAAAGGTAGGTCTTCTCAAAATAATCCTCTACCTTGAAAGTGCGGTAAGGGAATAGGTGCTTGCACGCCCACTTCCAATGTATTTCGTTCGTATTGCTTAATAGGTAGACTACATATTTCTCGCGTAATTTCAATAATAAATCGAGCTTATAAGTCGGTATGTCTACCAGAAAGCTGTTCCATGCTGCATCAATTTGTTTGTCGCTTACTGCTTTGCCTATCATATCGCGAACTCCATCACGAAATTCAGCAGGAGTAATCAATCCTTTTTCCTGTTGCATCAGGAGCCCGTCCTGACGCTGGATGTCTAACAGCTCCTCTACATTTTGGAGCCCTAATTTCTGAAAGTTCTCTACACAACGTTGGCGGTCGAGATTGATAAGCACGCCGCCCAAATCAATAAGAAGGTTTTTGATTCCTTTACTTTTCATTTCTATCTCTGTTTGTGAATACTACGTTGAACAAGGCGAATCAGTTCTCCAACCCATAACACCATGGACGAAGTGCCTATAATCAATAGCCAAGTTTGCCAGTCGAGCGGTGTCGTGCGGAATACAGCTCCACCGAATTGTACAATGAGGAACTGACCTACCAAGATAGCAAGTACAATCAATTCCATACCATACGACTTGGAAAGTCCTTTGAATGCTGAATCGGTAGTGCCGAATACGCGGGCATTAAACAGGTTCCAGAATTGCAACATGACAAAGAAGGTGAAGAAGACGGTGAGATTGTGTACGTCCATCCCTTGTGCACTGTGCTCAAAGTAATAAATAAGTCCGAGCAGTACGACGAGGAAGATTGTTCCTACTCCTAATATATTGGTTCGCATCGCTTTGCTGATAATAAAGTCAGTGCTACGGCGGGGTTTCTCAAGCATAACGGTTTCGCTTGGCGGAATGGAAGCCAAAGCTAAAGCGGCGAAGGTGTCCATGATTAGGTTCACCCATAACATCTGCGTTACAGTCAGCGGAAGTTCCGTACCGATGACAGAGCCCAGCAGCACGATGAGTAAAGCAACAAAGTTAATCGTCAACTGGAAAACGATGAATCGTTGGATATTCTTATACAGTGAACGTCCCCACATAACGGCGGTTCCGATGCTGTTGAAAGAGTCGTCGAGTAGCGTAATGTCGCTGGCTTCTTTGGCTACGGAAGTTCCCGTTCCCATCGACAAGCCCACTTGTGCATGATTCAGAGCGGGTGCATCATTCGTTCCGTCTCCGGTTACGGCCACTACCGCTCCCTTCTGCTGAAGTAACTGAACGAGACGTTGTTTATCCGTAGGGCGGGCACGCGACATGATTTTAAGATCCATGATGCGGTCAAGTGCTTCTTCGTCGCTCATCTCAGCAAAGGCAACTCCGGTAATGCGATTCCGTTCTGTATCGGTTTCCGGTTGCCAAAGACCTATCTGGCGTGCAATTTCTGTAGCAGTGCCCGGAGTATCGCCGGTCACAATCTTAATGCCAATACCTGCCGACTGGCATTTGGCTACGGCGGCAGGAACATCCGGACGTATCGGGTCGGAGATGGCTACTATTCCCAAAAAGTTCAAATCATTGCCTGATACTAGTTCGGCACAGTCATTCGGTTCGTTCTCACCTACTATTTTGTAAGCAAAACCGAGAGTACGCATTGCCATATTCTGGTAAGTTAGCAATTGTGCTTCCACCGTTGGGCGATACTCTGCAGTGTCCACTCGATAACCATCCAATATGACTTCTTTGCATTTGCCAAGTACTATTTCGGGAGCTCCTTTTATATACAGTATCTTTTTACCGATTAATGGAGATTCAACCAAGGTTGCCATGAATTTACGTTCTGTTGAGAACGTGAGCTGGTCGAGGATATGAGTGTTTTCGCGAAGTTCGAGATAATTGCGTCCTTGGCTGTTGAGCCAAAGTAACAAGGCAACTTCGGTAGGATTTCCTACACCTTTCGGTTTTTCTCCGGTTCCGGTTTCTTCGAGGAAAGCGGTGGAATTGGCACTGATTCCTTCGGCGATAAGAGAACTGATTGCATCGTCGGACAAATCGCCACCATTCTTTATTCCGTAAAAGTTAGGTTCGTGCACCTGCATCAGGTTTTGGGTCAGTGTTCCGGTTTTGTCGGTACAGATGACAGTGATAGCTCCCATCGTTTCGCAAGCGTGCATCTTTCTCACTAGGTTATTGGTAGAGAGCATACGGCGCATATTCAGTGCCAGACTAAGAGTGACACTCATGGGTAACCCTTCGGGAACAGCTACCACAATCAAAGTGACAGCCATCATAAAGTATTTGAGTGTCCGTTCGAATACCGGAAGCCATTCGTTCCATCCGTTGAGCGAACCGAAATCGAAATATAGCAATACATCTTTGACGAAGAAAATAGCGAAGGCAAGGCCGGCAACTGTAAAGCCGATTTTGCCAATCAGGTTGGCGAGTTTGGTCAACTGTATATTCAGTGGGGTGGGCTCCAAGTTATCTTCTGTGCTTTGGCGGGCTACCTGTCCGATTTCCGTGGCATCTCCTACCTGAAGAACACGCATCGTTCCATGTCCGTCAACAACAGTTGTTCCGCGCATCACATGGTTGGATGCATAGGTTGCTTCTTTGTCGAAGTCTGCTTCTACAGTCGTTTTATTGATAACGGGTTCTCCCGTCAGGTTAGATTCGTTGACTTGTAGAGAGATGGCATCTATTAGCTCTCCATCGGCAGGAATTTCTTCACCGGTTTCGAGAATGACAATATCTCCGACTACTATATCTTTGCGTGGAATCTCTTGTACATGTCCGTTTCGGATAACTTTCACCAGAGTTTCTTCGTTGACTGCATTCAGCAGGTCGAACTTCTTGCTGGCATCATACTCAAAGTAGAAACCGATACCTGTGGCTAACAAGATAGCAGCAATAATTCCGATTGTTTCGGCATATTCATTTTCGATAATGGAAATTATTAGCGAAAATATGGCGGCGACCAATAGAACCCGTACGACGGGATCTTCAAATTTTTCGAGATAAAGTTTCCATAGGGATGGACGCTTGGGGGGCGTTAAGAGGTTAATACCGTTCTTTTCCCTGCTCTCTAGCACCTCACTATTAGTAAGGCCTAAATGATAATAATCATCTTTCTTTGTACTCATGCAGATACATGCGTTTAGTTTGGACTGCAAAAATACAACATATAATTGTGATAAATTGTTTAATTAAAAATTTTTATGAAGTTGATTCTATTACTGTGGTTTACCGCAAGTGAGGTAGGGGATGGTGAACCAGAATGTAGAACCTTCACCTTCCACTGAGTCTGCACCAATCCGCCCGTTCAACTTGGTGACAATGGTTTGTGAGATGGAAAGACCTAATCCGGCTCCCTTCTTGTCTTTGTTCAGTTTCACGAAGCGCCCGAAAACATCCGGCAATTTATCAGCAGGGATTCCTGCTCCGGTGTCCTTCACGTAGAAGTAAAGTTCGGTTTCTCTTGCTTCATAGCCGATAGTTATGCTTCCTTCGTGGGTGAATTTAATCGCATTGGTTGTGAAATTGGAAAGAACCTGTGCCACCCGGTTGCGGTCAGTCTCAATGAAGCAGGTAGGGCGGGATGTCTCTACTATTATTTTTATTTTTCCTCCAGCATCATTCACTTTCATTTGGAAGAGACGTTGTAGGTCGGAAAGCAGTAAGTTGATATCAACCGTCGAGAAGATAAACTCAAGAGTTCCGGCTTCAATTTTTGACATATCCAGAATGTCATTGACCAATTGTATAAGAAGGTCGGCATTCATCTTAATGATTTCTTGATATTGAGCTTTTTCTTCTTCAGTATTTGCATTAGCTAAGACTTCTGCAAAGCCGGTGATGGCATTGAGCGGAGTGCGGATTTCATGACTCATATTAGCAAGAAAGACAGACTTTGAAAGATCGGCTTTTTCAGCCTTATCTTTTGCAAGTGTTAGTTCTCTCTCTATATTCTTCAGTTCGGTAATGTCATAAACGGTGAGTACCATGTTCTCTTCTTCGTTGAGGAGAAAATAGGAACCAGATATAACGGCATCACAATCAACGGAGTTATTGTCAGATGTAAGTATTGTAAGCGTTGCCTCAAGGTCTACGAAATTCCTTCTTTGTTCAAAAGCTTGGCGTATGGCAAGGCGTATAGGGCAAGAACCGCAGTAATTATGTGTGCCGCAACCTCTTTCGGATGATAATGCGTTCCGGCATTGCAACAAATCACCTACTCTTTTTTCTTCAAGCCCCTTTCTGGTTCTGGTTTTCTGGTAGTAGTTAGTTTTAAGAACTTTGAAATCGTTATCAATGAGTAGGATAAAAGCATGTGCGTTCTTTAGAATAGCACTGGCGATGTGGCTGGTATGTTCCAATTTCCTGGATTCCCGAAATAAACGTTTTTGCATTCGAAGGCATTTTCTACGCTCCCACAAAAAACAGATTAGCAGGACAGCACTTAAAACTATAAAGGTTGATAATAACGATATTAGCATAGTGTAATATTGTTGTTTAGCTCGGTTAATATGGACACAAAGATAGTTTTTTTCTTTTAGTATAAGAAGAGTGTTTGAACAAATATCTTGTGTTTTGCGTTATATTAATAATAAAACCAATAAAAAGCGAACGTTATGAAGAAGTACATTTGCACGGTCTGTGAATACATTTACGACCCAGAACAAGGAGATCCGGACAGCGGAATTGAACCTGGAACAGCATTTGAAGACATACCTGATGACTGGACTTGTCCTTTATGCGGTGTTGGTAAAGATGATTTTGAACCGTACGAAGGATAAAAACAAAAGGGAAATTTGTTAAATTGAAAATGACCGGAAATGTATTTATTACATAACCGGCCATTTTTATTTTAGAACTTATCTACTGTCTGTATCTAACTTTTAAGAAGCTCTTTTCTCTTTCACATCGCTGCTGGCTTCTACTACATTAACTACATAGTCGCCTAACTTTTCACATTCGGCAATAATATCCATGTAGTAAACTCCCATCTGATAATCATATTCCTTGTTATTCACATCCAGAATATTCTGATTCTTCAGTTGGTTGCGGTAGTTGTTGATTTCGTTTTCAATATTGAAAGACTTGTTGATGTCAATACTCTGATGTTCCGGCTTCTCTACAACTACAATCATCTGTGCAAGTGCATCGTTAGTCAACTTCATCATGAAGTGGATATGCTCGTATTGCTTTTCGGTGAAATCTTGGTTAGTCTGACGCTTCCGGTTGATGGTACGGGCGAGATTGTAGCAACTATCACCTATGCTTTCTATTTCGGTCACTTCACGCAACATAGCGCGTATCTGCAACTTACTTTCAGAGCTTAAGCGGCCTTCCGAAACTTGATTCAGATAGTTAGCAATCTCCAATTCCATATTGTCACTGATATTTTCGTATTTCTCTATCCGGCTGAAGAGTTTGTTGAAATCATCATCCTTTTCTGTGTGTAGTAGGTCTTGCACCATACCGAACATGCGGTGGGTACGTTCGGAGAAAAGATGAATCTCCTTGCGTGCCTGAAGAATGGAAAGCTCGGCAGTAGAAAGCATACCGCCGGTAATAAAACGCAGGCGGGATTCCTCGTCCTCTTCTTTTGGATGAATTAAAGCGCATACGGTACGTTCTATCAGTTTCACACCCCAGATCAGAAGACATACATTACATATATTAAATATGGAGTGGAAGGCAGAGAGTTTGTAGGAGATGGCGACTTCCGGATTACTTGTATGGAAGAATGTATCTACTACCCAATTTACGAATTGCATGAAAGGGTGGAAGATTATCAATACCCAGATGACACCGAAGACATTGAAAACAAAATGGGCCAATGCTGCTCGCTTCGCCTGTGTGTTGGCTGTTAGTGCAGCAAGATTGGCTGTGATGGTAGTACCGATGTTCTCACCCAGTACGAGTGCTGCTCCCAGTTCCAGACTAATCCATCCGTTGGCACACATAATTAGCGTGATTGCCATGGTGGCTGCTGAGGCTTGCACGATCATGGTTAATATCGTACCTATAAATAAGAATAGCAGTACCGAGAAGAAACCCATGTCGGTGTAGTTCTGTACGAAGGCAAGCATATCCGGGTTTGCATTCAGGTCAGGGGCGTTTGATTTCAGATAAGAAAGCCCCATGAAAAGGAAAGAAAAGCCGAAAATAAATTCACCGATGGATTTACGGTTACTCTTACCTGAGAAAATAAACGGAAGGGCAATCGCTAAAAGTGGGAGCGCAAAGGCTGCCATATCCACTTTAAATCCGAAGATTGATATAATCCAGGCAGTCACTGTCGTACCGATGTTGGCGCCCATAATGACACTGATGGACTCTGCCAATGTCAGCAGACCGGCGTTGACGAAACTAACGACCATCACTGTCGTTGCCGATGAAGACTGGATGAGGGCAGTTATCAACACGCCTGTCAGAACTCCCGTTACCCGATTAGTAGTCATTGCCGTCAAGATACTTCGTAGTCTGTCACCCGCGACCTTTTGTAAGCCCTCGCTCATTATCTTCATTCCGTATAGGAAGAGCCCTAATGAACCTATGAGCTTTAAAAAATCATAAAAAGAATATTCCATCTATAATATTTTTAATGGTTATTTGTTCTCAATCTGATTATAAGTATATTAGTACCAAATTATTCACCTTTTAACGAACCCGATGAAACAGATGTTACAAATATGTTGCAAAAATAACAATATTTCCAAAGAATTCCCTATCGGAAGCTCACTTTTGGATATTTATTACGGATTTAATCTTAATTTTCCTTATCAAGTAGTTAGCGCTAAGGTAAATAATCGCTCTGAAGGGTTGAATTTCAGAGTTTATAATAATAAGGATATAGAGTTTCTCGATGTGCGCGATCAGTCTGGTATGCGCACCTATGTTCGGTCGCTCTGTTTTGTTCTGTTCAAGGCAATCACGGAGTTGTTCCCTGAAGGGAAGCTATTCGTAGAACATCCGGTTTCAAAAGGCTATTTCTGTAATTTGCGGATTGGGCGTGCCATTGAGTTGGAAGATGTGAAGCGTATCAAACAACGGATGCAGGAAATCATTGCAGAAAATATTCCTTATCACCGGATTGAATGCCATACATCCGAAGCTGTGCGTGTGTTTAGTGAGCGGGGGATGAACGATAAGGTGAAATTGCTCGAAACTTCAGGTTCTCTCTATACCTATTATTATACGTTGGGTGATACGGTGGATTATTACTATGGTAATTTGCTGCCGAGTACCGGCTATCTTCGTTTATTCGACATTGTGAAGTACTACGACGGATTGCTTCTTAGAATCCCCAGCCGTGAAAATCCGGAAGTGCTGGAAGAAGTAGTGAAGCAAGAGAAGATGCTGGATGTATTTAAGGAATATCTGAATTGGAGTTATATCATGGGGCTCAACAATGCAGGAGATTTTAATCTTGCTTGTGAAGAAGGCCATGCTACCGATTTGATAAACGTAGCAGAAGCGTTGCAAGAAAAGAAAATTTCTCAGATAGCTGATACGATATACCATCGTGGTAAGAATGGCAGTCGCGTGAAATTGGTATTGATTTCGGGTCCGTCTTCCTCTGGAAAAACAACTTTCAGTAAACGGCTTTCTATTCAGTTGATGGCTAACGGTCTGAAACCATATCCCATATCTTTAGACAATTATTTTGTTGACCGGGAAGATACCCCATTGGATGAAAACGGGAATTATGATTATGAATCTTTGTATGCGCTCGATCTGGAGTTGTTTAATCAGCAATTGCAGACTCTTCTAAGCGGTGAAGAGGTGGAGCTTCCACGTTTCAATTTTAACCTTGGCAAGAAAGAGTTCAAAGGAGATAAGTTGAAAATAGAAGATAATACAATTTTGATTTTGGAGGGTATTCACGCTTTGAACCCTGATTTGACTCCTCATATTCCTAATGAGCGGAAATTTAAGATTTATGTATCGGCTCTTACTACTATCTCTCTGGACGATCATAACTGGATTCCGACTACCGATAATCGTTTGTTGCGTCGTATTATTCGTGATTTTAATTATCGTGGATATTCTGCCCGTGAAACTATATCGCGTTGGCCGAGCGTGCGTGCCGGAGAAGATAAGTGGATTTTTCCATATCAGGAGAATGCAGACGTGATGTTTAATTCGGCATTACTCTTTGAATTTGCCGTGCTCCGACTTCATGCAGAACCTATTTTGACGGGAGTTCCCCGCAATTGTCTGGAATATTGTGAAGCATATCGGCTGTTGAAATTCATCAAATATTTTGTTCCGGTACAAGACAAAGAAATACCGCCTACTTCTTTATTACGAGAATTCTTAGGAGGTAGTAGCTTTAAATATTGAGGAGGAAAAATTAGGATATATTGGTTTTTTGCGCTTACTTTGCAAATATAAGTGACGTATCTTTTTGTTTGTGATAAACGAAAGAAACAGAATAAACAGTATTTGTACTGTGTTTTTTACAGAGAAGGTAATAACTATAATATTAAGCATAACTGTTTGAACATTTTGATGCCATTTCTGTTTGTTATAAACTACAAGTATCAAAAAAATGGGAATATGATTTTTTATAATAATTTTTTAGCTAAATGGTTTTTAGGTAAAGGGAAAAAGTACTACTTCATGATAGCTTGCTTCTTTTTTACTCGGTATAAATATCTTGAAGTTTGGGAAGACATGGAAATTCGCATTCATGCAAGGCAGTTTTGGGAATGTTTCTCTCTGACTTTGGTTCCGGCATTAATCTTGTCGTTATGGATTTCGTGGTGGTGGATGATACTTCCTTTCATGACTTACCATATTCTTTATTTTATTGAAAGAACTTTCTCTCCTCATTCTGTTTTTGACTGGGAAGCAATAACTTATTGTGGCGATACGCTTTATCTTAGGAAAAGAAAATCTTATGCATGGATGAAGTGGTATGGGAAGAAAACTCTGCCTAAATCAGAGTGGGATGATTAAAGGCAGAGCAGTGTTCTTTTCTTGTTTTTATTTCAGATGTTTCTTTATCCAAAGCAGGTGACCGTATTCGGTGTCGTTTGAAGTCCAATGTTCATTTATTGGGGTAATTAATGCTTCCTTCGGGCAGTTTAGTATATTATATACAATGTAGCTAGTCGTGGGTGGACATACGTCATCGTTGAATCCCCATGTTATATAGGTATCTGCTTTGATTCGTTTGGCAAAGTTCACTACATCATAGTATGCCATTGTTTTTATCTTTTCAGGCGTATCCATATCTATCGAATTTTTAAAGAAATGGGGATAACCTCCGGCTCGTCCGGCTTTATATCCCGCCATATCGCTTAGAGCTGGATGGTTGGCTACACAGGCTGTCACTCGCTCGTCTAGTCCGGCAGTGATCAATGCAAGTGCTCCTCCCTGACTGCCCCCTTGGGTAATTACATTCTTGCCGTCCCATTCCGGTAAGGAAGTCAGAAGGTCGATGCTCCGGACACAAGCCAGGTATATCCGTTTCATATAATAATTGTCGCGGCTATCTAATCCGTTGGTCAGGTATCCGTTCTCTTTACCGTTAAAAGCATTACTGATTTCCTTAAAATCTTTATTATTCATTTCAGGATTGAGACCGTGTATTTCGATTTCAAAGCGGATGTAACCTTGCTCTGCATAATATTTGTGACGCAATGGGTCTTTGATGGTTTTTATTCCGGCTCCCGGTGGGCAAAGTACGACCGGAAATTTGCCTTTTTGCTTGGGATAGAAGAGATAACCGTATATAGACTGACCGCGTTTATTGAGTTGCAACTTCACAAGGTAGCAGTCTATTTTGTTGGTAGAATATTTATCAATGTGTTCTTTTGTATAAGTCAGTGGGAAATCTTTTTGTTCAGCTATCGCCTTTTCCCAGAATTGATTGAAATCTGCGGGCATAGTGGTATATGGACGTAGCTTTTCAGGTGAGAATCCCACTTTAATATGGTGCGAGTGAGTTTTCCCGTCTACTGTTGCCTTTAGGCGGCAATCGCGAAATCCGGGTTCCTTCATGGTTCCTATTGGAATCACTGCTCTTCCGTTTTTAAGAGTGGCAGAGCCTTTAGTGTCGGAAGGCATCATGTCTCCGCCAATCTCGTATGTGATAACAATGTTATCTATTGGAATACCATATTTGTAAAATTGCACTTCAATGGTTGCTTTCTCTCCGGTTTTATAAAGCCAGTTCGCATGATTGGGGACCGTTACCCAGAGAACATCGCTTCTATACGGGTAATTTTCGGCTACTACTACCAAAGCTATCAAAAGTAGTGCCATAGATAAACAAAATCTTTTCATAGTGTCTATTCATTAATTAACGTGAGTTCGATATAACTTAAAACAGCTTAAGTTGCCTGTCCTTGATAAAATTCACATCAATGGCAGGCTTCTTTTCAAAGAAACAGTACGCAGCAATAGCTGAAAGA
>NZ_URFY01000054.1 GCF_900547205.1 uncultured Bacteroides sp. | reverse complement strand
ATGAAGATTTTCCATCCATTTTTGGGTTTTAGCAGGCGAAAATGACGGAGTTTTTTGGAAAAAGAGAAGACTGCAAGCCATTTTTAGCGATAAAATGGGCAAAAAATGAAGTTTTCATTTAAGATAGTTTTAAAACTTTGTATTAAACTCGTCATAATTCATCATAGCCTTGACCAACTTGCTTACTTTTGTGGAGGAAGTTTTAAACTAAACTCAAATAAGAGATGAATTCTGTTAACCTATTGCATAACTACTCAGAACAGGTCTTATTGAAAACTTTCCCTCCTTATGCAACTTCAACTCCTTACAAGCCATATCAAAATTAGCCAGTATTTCAGCCTTACTCAAGGCTGTTTCTTCTTTCTCTTTTTTTTTGCCACATCCTCCGAAAACACTACTTTTGCATCCATAATTTTGGTATTAGATTAAAAACAAGTAGCGTAACACCCATTTATGACTGAAGAAAAAATACAAACTGACCGCCCCGGCAACTGGTGGGCACTGTCTCCATTGCTCGTGTTCCTCTGTCTCTATCTGGTCACTTCCATCATCGTCAACGACTTCTACAAAGTACCCATCACAGTGGCTTTTCTGGTATCTTCTTGCTATGCCATCGCCATCACACGCGGATTGAAACTTGACCAGCGCATCTATCAATTCTCTGTGGGAGCTGCCAATAAAAACATCCTGCTGATGATTTGGATATTTATCCTCGCCGGAGCCTTTGCACAAAGCGCCAAGCAGATGGGAGCCATCGACGCAACCGTCAACCTGACGCTGCATATTCTGCCAGACAACCTATTATTAGCCGGAATATTTATTGCTGCCTGCTTCATCTCGCTCTCCATCGGAACCAGCGTAGGAACCATCGTTGCCCTCACTCCTGTTGCTGTAGGGCTGGCAGATAAAACCGGAATAGAGCTTCCCTTTATGGTTGCCATTGTAGTGGGCGGCTCATTCTTCGGCGACAACTTATCGTTTATCTCCGATACCACTATCGCCTCAACAAAAACGCAGGGATGCGTGATGCGTGATAAGTTTAAGGTAAACTCAATGATTGTTGTTCCGGCAGCCGTTATCGTACTGGGTATTTATATTTTTCAAGGGCTATCCATCACTGCCCCGACTCAAACGCAAGCCATCGAATGGATCAAAGTAATACCTTATATAATAGTACTGGGCACTGCCGTCGCAGGAGTGAACGTTATGCTCGTACTTATAATAGGTATACTGACAAGCGGCATTATCGGCATCGTTACCGGCAGTTTCGGCCTGTTCGACTGGTTCGGAGCGATGGGAACCGGCATCACCGGGATGGGCGAACTGATTATCATCACGCTGCTTGCCGGCGGAATGCTCGAAACCATCCGTTACAACGGCGGCATCGACTTCATCATCCGCAAACTGACCCGCCACGTAAATGGCAAGCGGGGTGCAGAACTGAGCATCGCAGCACTGGTCAGCATAGCCAATCTCTGCACCGCCAACAACACGATCGCCATCATCACCACCGGCCCTATTGCCAAAGATATCGCCATCAAATTCCATCTCGACCGAAGGAAAACGGCCAGCATCCTCGACACCTTTTCCTGTCTGATTCAAGGCATTATCCCCTACGGTGCGCAAATGCTGATTGCCGCAGGACTGGCGGGCATCTCCCCCATCAGCATCATCGGCAATCTTTATTATCCGTTCACGATGGGAGCCTGCGCCCTACTCGCCATCCTGTTCCGCTATCCAAGGCGATATTCGTGACGATATTCGCGTTTCGTAAGAAAAAACGACCGAAATATTTGTCAATCAAAAGAAAAGCCGTATCTTTGCGCCCGCTATTACGAGTTAGTAGCATATAATTCAAATCATTAATTAAAACATTTTGTAAAAATGGCAACTAGAATCAGATTGCAGAGACACGGACGTAAAAGTTACGCGTTCTATTCAATTGTAATTGCAGACAGCAGAGCACCACGTGATGGTAAATTTATTGAGAAGATTGGTACTTACAACCCTAACACCAATCCTGCTACAGTAGATTTGAATTTCGACGCTGCATTGGCATGGGTACTGAAAGGTGCACAACCAAGTGATACTGTACGCAACATCCTTTCTCGTGAAGGTGTGTACATGAAAAAACATCTTATGGGCGGCGTAGCAAAAGGCGCATTCGGAGAAGCAGAAGCAGACGCTAAATTTGAAGCTTGGAAAAACAACAAACAATCAGGTTTGGCTGCTTTGAAAGCTAAAGAAGAAGAAGCTAAGAAAGCTGACGCTAAAGCTCGCATGGACGCAGAAAAGAAAATCAACGAAGTGAAAGCAAAAGCACTCGCTGAAAAGAAAGCTGCTGAACTGGCAGAAAAAGCTGCTGCTGAAGCACCCGCAGAAGCCGTTGCTGAAGAAGCTGCACCGGCCGCTGAAGCTCCTGCAACAGAAGCTGCTGCTGAATAATTTTCGGCAGATTCCGAATAAGAAATTAGGAAAAAGTAATAAAATCCTCTCCGGACAAACCGGAGGGGATTTTTTTATTTCATGCTATAAAACATAGTAAATTATTTCTCTCCTTTAGAATAAAATGCCTTTCTTTGCAACAGCATAGTTCAGCACAGTTATTGATAGTATGATTAAAATGAAACGAACTGATAAAAAGTCTACTTTCGGACAACAATCGAGCAAAGTGACGCAATTGGCAGACACCATCAGCCAAGCAATCTCCAGAAAGGAATTTCGTGAAGGAGACTCTTTGCCTTCTATCAATCAGTTGAGTGCGCAGTACAAGGTATCACGCGATACGGTTTTTAAAGCTTTCCTTGATTTACGCGAACGGGGACTGATAGACTCCACTCCGGGAAAAGGATACTACGTGACTAGCCAGGTAACCAACATTCTTTTATTGCTCGACCAATATACTCCTTTTAAAGAAGCATTATACAATAGTTTCGTCAAGCATCTACCTATTAATTATAAAGTAGACTTGCTGTTTCACCAATACAACGAACGGCTTTTCAATACTATCATCCGCGAATCCATCGGAAAATATAAAAAGTTTATAGTGATGAACTTCGATAACGAGAAGTTCAGCGCAGCCTTAAATAAAATCACTCCTGCCAGATTGTTACTTCTTGACTTCGGTAAATTCGAGAAAGAAAAATACTCCTATATCTGTCAGGATTTTGACGAATCATTCTATCAGGCGTTACTGAGTCTGAAAGACAAACTGAGAAAGTATCACCAACTTGTGTTCGTATTCTCCAAGGGATTAAAGCATCCCCAAAGCAGCAAAGAGTATTTCACGCGTTTCTGCGATGAACAGGGATTCTTATGTGAAATAGAGGAGAATATTGAAAGCCTGACGGTACGCAAAGGAGTGGCTTACATTGCCATTAAGCAACAGGACGTGGTGAAAGTCGTGAAAGAAGGAAGATGGGAAGAACTGAAATGCGGAAGAGATTTCGGCCTGCTGGCTTACAATGATATTCCTTCCTACGAAGTGATTGACGAAGGAATCACCGCATTAAGCATCGACTGGGAAAAGATGGGCAACGAAGCCGCCAACTTTGTACTCAACAATGTACCGATACAGAAGTTCCTGCCTACGGAGGTAAGGCTTCGAAAGTCGCTCTGATTTTTTTTGAATTATTCATCAGCACAGTTCAGCACAGGATTTAATTAACCCTTTAATAAATAGAAAAAGAAACCATGAAAAAGTATCCGAAAATCGGGATTCGTCCCACTATCGACGGCCGCCAGGGTGGCGTTCGTGAAAGTCTGGAAGAAAAGACTATGAATCTTGCCAAAGCAGTAGCCGAATTAATCAGCAGCAATCTGAAAAACGGTGATGGAACTCCCGTGGAATGCGTGATTGCCGACGGAACCATCGGACGTGTAGCAGAAAGTGCCGCTTGCGCCGAGAAGTTTGAAAAAGAAGGCGTAGGTTCCACTATCACTGTCACCTCTTGCTGGTGCTATGGTGCGGAGACAATGGACATGAACCCTCATTATCCGAAAGCAGTTTGGGGATTCAACGGAACAGAACGCCCGGGAGCCGTTTATCTGGCAGCCGTATTGGCAGGACACGCTCAGAAAGGACTCCCGGCATTCGGCATTTATGGACGTGACGTGCAGGATTTGAACGACAACAGCATTCCGGAAGATGTAGCTGAAAAGATTCTGCGCTTTGCCCGTTCGGCACAGGCAGTGGCTACCATGAGAGGAAAATCTTATCTGTCGATGGGTAGCGTATCAATGGGTATTGCCGGTTCAATCGTCAACCCCGACTTCTTCCAGGAATATCTGGGTATGCGCAATGAATCAGTAGATTTGACTGAAATAATCCGCCGCATGGAAGAGGGTATCTACGACCACGAAGAATACGCCAAAGCAATGGCATGGACTGAAAAATACTGTAAAGTAAACGAAGGACAAGACTTCAACAACCCTGCAAAAGTAAAGAGCCGCGAAGAAAAAGACAAAGATTGGGAATTTATCGTAAAGATGACCATCATCATGCGCGACCTGATGCAAGGCAACTCGAAACTGAAAGAAATGGGATTCAAAGAAGAAGCTTTGGGACACAACGCCATCGCTGCCGGATTCCAAGGACAACGCCAATGGACGGACTTCTACCCCAACGGTGACTATTCGGAAGCATTGCTGAATACTTCTTTCGACTGGAACGGCATTCGTGAAGCCTATGTAGTAGCTACCGAGAATGATGCTTGCAACGGTGTTGCCATGCTCTTCGGACATCTGTTGACTAACCGTGCACAAATATTCTCCGACGTTCGTACTTACTGGAGCCCGGAAGCCGTGAAACGCGTAACCGGCAAAGAACTGAGCGGACTCGCAGCCAACGGTATCATCCACCTCATCAACTCCGGCGCCACTACACTGGACGGCACAGGAGAGCAGACTACCGCCAATGGAGAACCTGCCATGAAACCTTTCTGGGACGTAACTGAAGAAGAAGTTGAAAAGTGTCTGAAAGCAACCACTTGGTATCCGGCAAGCCGCGACTACTTCCGTGGAGGCGGTTTCTCTTCCAACTTCCTTTCAAAAGGTGGTATGCCTGTCACCATGTCCCGCCTGAATCTGGTAAAAGGTCTTGGCCCCGTACTCCAGATTGCTGAAGGATGGACGGTAGAAATAGACCCGGAAATCCATAAGACACTGAATGAACGTACAGACCGCACATGGCCTACCACTTGGTTTGTGCCTCGCTTATGCGACAAACCGGCATTCAAAGATGTATATTCTGTAATGAACAACTGGGGGGCAAACCACGGAGCTATCAGTTACGGTCATATCGGCCTCGACCTGATAACACTGGCTTCCATCCTCCGTATCCCTGTTTGTATGCACAATGTAGAAGAAGACAAGATTTTCCGTCCGGCAGCATGGAACGCTTTCGGTATGGATAAAGAAGGAGCCGACTACAGAGCGTGCACAACTTACGGTCCGATTTACAAATAAAACAAAAACTTTCGTCCTATATCAATTTATAAATTAACTTTGCCGTTTCATAGTGGGAAGCCCCCGTTAAAACAGCTTCCCACTACTAACGGCTTAAACAGAAATGTTATGATTTCCAACGAATACATCGAGCAATTTATTGCACAAGCACACCGCTACGGAAACGCTAAACTTATGCTTTGCAGCAGTGGTAACCTTTCTTGGAGAATCGGTGAAGAAGCACTGATTTCCGGCACAGGCTCTTGGGTTCCGACCTTGGGCATAGAAAAAGTATCTATTTGCAATATCGCCAGCGGAACACCCGTCAACGGCGTGAAACCTTCAATGGAAAGTACATTCCACCTAGGGATTCTCCGCGAACGTCCGGATGTGAATGTGGTTCTCCACTTCCAGTCGGAATATGCAACAGCCATCTCCTGCATGAAAAACAAGCCTACGAACTTTAATGTGACAGCAGAAATTCCTTGCCACGTAGGTTCTGAAATCCCTGTGATTCCTTATTATCGCCCCGGCTCACCGGAATTGGCTAAGGCAGTGGTAGATGCCATGCTGACGCACAACTCTGTTTTGCTGACCAACCACGGACAGGTGGTATGCGGAAAAGATTTCGACCAAGTTTACGAACGGGCCACTTTCTTTGAAATGGCTTGCCGCATCATCGTTCAATCCGGAGGCGACTACTCAGTACTGACACCGGCAGAAATAGAAGACCTGGAAATCTACGTGTTAGGAAAGAAAACAAAATAGTATCCGTGATACATACTATGAAAGACAACATCAAAAATAGATATTTAGCAGCAGACTTTGGAGGAGGAAGCGGTCGGATTATCGCCGGCTTCCTTCTCCATGGTAAGCTGGAACTGGAAGAGGTGTACCGCTTCTCCAATCGGCAAGTCAAACTCGGGAATCATGTTTATTGGGACTTTCCCGCCCTATTTGAAGACATGAAGACGGGATTGAAACTAGCCGCACAAAAAGGATACAATGTCAAAGGAATCGGTATCGATACTTGGGGAGTGGATTTCGGATTAATCGACAAAGATGGAAATTTGCTGGGAAACCCTGTCTGCTATCGGGATGCAAGAACCAACGGAATGCCGGCAGAAGTATTCAAGATTCTGAATGAAAAGCAGCACTATGCCGCCACAGGTATTCAGGTGATGGCTATCAATACCCTGTTTCAACTCTATAGTATGAAGCAAAGTCAGGATGCACAGTTGGAAGTTGCCCGGCAACTACTGTTCATGCCCGACCTGTTCAGTTATTTCCTGACGGGAGTAGCAAATAATGAATATTGCATCGCCTCCACCTCCGAATTGCTCGATGCACGCAACCGGAACTGGTCACTGGATACAATCCACGCCCTCGGACTTCCCGAACATCTGTTTGGTGAAATCATTCTTCCGGGAACTGTAAGAGGTAGATTGAAAGAAGACATTGCCCGCGAAACCGGCCTGGGAGCTGTTGACGTAATAGCCGTAGGCTCGCACGATACTGCCAGTGCTGTTGCTGCGGTTCCCACTACGCAAGAGGACACTATAGCCTATCTCAGTTCCGGCACTTGGTCATTACTGGGAGTGGAAGTAGACGAACCCATACTTACCGACGAAGCGCAGAAAGCTCAATTCACCAACGAAGGAGGTGTAAACGGGAAAATCCGATTCTTGCAGAATATCACAGGATTATGGATACTGCAACGCCTGATGAGTGAATGGAAAACGTGCGGAGAAGAACAAAGTTATGATATCATTATCCCACAAGCTGCCGAAGCGGAGATTGACACCATCATTCCTGTAGACGATGATGTATTCATGAATCCGGAATGCATGGAAACAGCAATTATCGATTACTGCCGAAGCCATGCTTTGCATATTCCTCAAAGTAAAGCTGAGATAGTGAGGTGCGTGCTCCAATCACTGGCTTTCAGATACCAACAAGCGGTGGAACAACTGAACCATTGTCTCCCCGCTCCAATCCGCCAATTGAACATTATCGGAGGAGGTTCGCAAAATAAGTTGCTCAACCAGCTTACAGCAGACGCACTCGGCATTCCTGTGTATGCAGGTCCGGTAGAAGCCACTGCGACAGGTAACATCCTGACACAAGCAATGGCTAAAGGAGAAATAGCAGACCTCCGTGAACTAAGAGAAATTGTGAGTCGTAGCATCACCCCACAAGTATATCACCCTAAAAAATAGAAACTATATGGAAACACCCAAAACCGGTTACCAAGTTCAGCCGTACGACGGTCCTGTAAAACGCTATTGCCAAACGCTTGATTTGCGCGATTCTCCCGAACTAATTGCCGAATACCGAAAGCGGCACAGTAAAGCTGAAGCATGGCCTGAAATCCTTGCAGGCATCCGCGAAGTAGGCATTCTGGAAATGGAAATTTATATTCTGGGCACACGCCTGTTTATGATTGTCGAAACTCCAGTCGAATTCGATTGGGATACGGCAATGGCACGCCTGAACACGCTTCCCCGCCAACAGGAATGGGAAAAATATATGTCCGTCTTCCAGCAAGCAGCTCCGGGAATGAGTTCGGCTGAGAAATGGAAACCGATGGAGAGAATGTTCCACTTATATAATACTTAAAAAAACATCAGAAATAACCATGAAACACACCAAGCAGTCTATCCTGTCAAAAGACGGAATCAACTACCTTGTTCCCTTTATCCTAATCACCTCCTGTTTTGCTTTATGGGGATTTGCGAATGACATCACCAATCCGATGGTAAAAGCATTCTCCAAAATCTTCAGGATGAGCGCCACCGACGGAGCATTGGTTCAAGTCGCCTTTTATGGAGGATACTTCGCCATGGCTTTTCCGGCTGCCATATTTATCCGCAAATTCTCTTATAAAGCCGGTGTTTTGTTGGGGCTTGGACTCTATGCATTTGGAGCATTCCTGTTTTTCCCCGCCAAAATGACGGGCGAATATTACCCGTTCCTGATTGCCTACTTCATCCTCACCTGCGGACTCTCCTTCCTCGAAACGAGTTGTAATCCTTATATCCTATCTATGGGAACGGAAGAAACCTCAACGCGACGGCTCAACCTCGCCCAGTCTTTCAACCCGATGGGCTCACTGCTTGGAATGTATGTAGCGATGAACTTCATCCAAGCAAGATTACACCCGATGGGCACCGAAGAACGTGCACTACTGAATGATAGCGAATTTCAGACAATCAAGGAAAGCGACCTTGCCATCCTGATTGCCCCCTACCTCGCTATCGGACTTATCATCGTGGCAATGCTGCTTGTGATACGTTTCGTAAAAATGCCTAAAAACGGAGATCAGAACCATCGGATAGACTTCTTCCCTACCCTAAAACGCATCTTCACCCAGACTCGTTACCGCGAAGGAGTGATTGCGCAATTCTTTTATGTGGGTGCACAGATTATGTGCTGGACTTTTATTATCCAATACGGAACGCGCCTGTTTATGTCGCCGGAGTATGGGATGGACGAAAAGAGTGCCGAAGTGCTATCGCAGCAATATAACATCATAGCAATGATTATCTTTTGCGTCAGCCGTTTCATCTGTACGTTTATCCTTCGCTATCTCAATGCCGGAAAACTATTGATGATTCTTGCCGTCTTCGGAGGTATCTTCACCATGGGGACTATCTTCTTGCAAAATATCTACGGATTATATTGCTTGGTAGCAGTTTCCGCCTGTATGTCTCTCATGTTTCCCACCATATACGGAATCGCCCTGAAAGGTTTGGGAGACGATGCCAAGTTCGGAGCAGCCGGTCTTATCATGGCAATCTTGGGAGGCTCTGTTCTTCCTCCATTGCAAGCCAGCATCATCGACCTAAAAGAGATTGGTAACTTCCCGGCAGTAAATGTATCATTCATTTTGCCATTTATCTGCTTCCTGGTGATTATCGGCTATGGTTATCGTACGGTAAAAAGGAACTGGTAGAAACGAATATAAAATAGTGACGGTATCCGGTCGGCATACCGTCACTATCAATCACATATAGTGACGGTATCTTGTCGGGATACCGTCACTATTTTTTTTGAACTAAAACAACACATTACCTATATATAAAAACATAAAACGACATACTACCTCAACAAGCAAGTTCACAATATTGTTAAAATACAGAAAGCTATTGCACCTACTTTCCACTTTATGATACCATATAAGAAACCGTTACTTTTTTATGTCCGAAACATCATATATCTAGTTAACTAATCAGTAATTTTACCCGCAAATCCAAATAATAATCATTGTGAAAAATACGTGCTTACATTGTTGAATGATTTATATATGCAACCTAAGAAAGCTTTATTAATATGGATGCTATTGCATAGTATCCCACTTCATATAAGGTCTCCCCCCACATATTTTTTTCCGGATTTGTCTTAAACATCAAAAACAAAAGAATTGATCAATAATTTTTTGTTGCTTGGAGGAAATTGCCATTCCTTTTAAAGAGAGTTCAAAACGTAATATCTAAGCTTCACACAACAAATCTCTTTTCGAGATCTCCCCCTCAAAGAACAAATAATTCTGAGATCACATTATATGAAATATCAATACACAGACATGAAAATATGAACTAATGCTTATTTCTCGTTTTTCTCAAAAGACAGGAATGGCCAATTTCACCAAGTGACGTTATTAAATAAATATACATATATGAAATACTTAATATCAACGTCGCTATTTGTTTCTATTTCCTCAATTGCATACCTTCATATTCAATCAAGGATTCTTTTGCCATTAATGGCAGGAGGAATTTCTCTCTATTGGCTATTACACCGATTTCTGACTATGCGCCAGGAAATAAACTTCTTAAGAGAAAAAACTCAGTATTTTGTAGAGTCTTTCCAGAGTATTCGTAATCCTATCACACTGGTTCATACTCCTTTAAAAACACTTTGCTATGACAGTTGCCCGGACAATATCAAGAAGGAACTATTAGTTGCCATTCGGAATATGGATTGTCTTGAAGGGCATTTAGTCAGACTGATGAATTTGAAACAATTATCCATACATTCCACGAAGATGGATATTGTAGAACACGAATTGGGAAACTTCGTAAGAAACAGAATTGATTCACTCAACGAATATGCGGCAAACAGACTTCTGAAAGTAAATATAGAAGCTACATTTAGTTATGGCAGTGCTTGGTTCGACGCAAGTAAAATCTCTCTTCTCATTGAGAAATTCGTTAAGAATGCCATTGATGATGCCGAAACGGGAAAGGATATTGTATTGTTTCTTTCTTTAAAACAAGAGCATTGGAAAATAAAATTGACCGATTCAGTGAATAGTAATCTGATGAAGAGCACTCTATGCAAAAGATTGATTAAACTATGCAAAGGCGAGATTCTCATTAATAATCTAAAACGAACAGTGTCATTGCAATTCCCTGTAAAATTCTCTGGCAAAGAACAGTCCAAACGCACAATGACACACATCGCCGACAATCATAAAGAACAGAAAATTGATACTTTGTTTCATAAAACATCTCAAAAAAGAAGTTCAACCAAACCTGTCATTATCCTTGCTGATAGCAATGAAGATTTCAGACTGTATCTGGAGGCACGACTAAAGGAGGATTTCACGGTGAAGAGTTTTAGAAATGGGTCGGAAGCATTAACCTCCATCAAAGAGTCATACCCGGACATCGTGATTTGCGACATCATGCTACAAGGAATGTGTGGAATCGAACTGTCGTCAAGGCTGAAAACATCCAGAGAAATGTCTATTATACCGGTCATTCTTTACGGATCGCATATAGACGTCGATCAACATAGGAAAAGAGAAGCTTCTATGGCTGATACATTTCTACACATCCCCTTCAACATAGAGGAGCTAAAAATAGAAATGTCCATACTCATCAAGAACAGCCGTTTCCTCAGACATTCGTTCCTACAAAAAGTATTCGGTGAACAATTTCTGGAAGATAAGGAAGATAAACCTTCGAGTGAAATGGACTATTCCTTTATCGATCAAGTGAAAGAGTTTATTGTAGAAAATATAGATAAAGAGAACCTTACGATTGATGACATCGCCTCCGAGCTATGTATGAGCAGAACCGCTTTCTTCAATAAATGGAAATCACTAACAGGGGAAGCACCTAAATTCTTCATCTACCGGATTCGTATGGAAAAGGCGCGTGAATTGCTTGAAAGTGGAAAATGCTCGGTAAATGTAGTTCCGGAAAAGATCGGACTAAAGAATCTGAAGAACTTCCGCCATAAATATAAAGAGCATTTCGGAATAACACCAAGCGAATCTATTATCAAAAAACAATGATATGAAAATGTAAAAGAGAGTATGCCATAAACGCGGGTGGCATACTCTTTTTTTATACATTTGCAAAATCAACCAACTATACGAATATGGTAACAACTGAAAACATCCGAGAAGAACTGCAAGCTTTAGCAGATACCAAGTATCGGGAATTTCACGCATCTCTCATCCCCGGAGCTAACAACATCCTGGGAGTACGCATCCCTCAACTGCGAACAATGGCTAAAGAGCTGACTAAAAAAGAGGGCTGGCGAACATTTGTAGAAACAGCAGATACGACCTATTATGAAGAAACGATGCTTCAAGGAATGATTATCGGCCTGGCAAAGATGGAACTTGAGGAACGCTTGACATATATAACGATGTTTGTCCCTCGGATTAAAAATTGGGCTGTATGCGATATTTTCTGCGGTGAACTTAAAACGGCAGTAAGAAAGGGAAAAGAAACAGTATGGCAATTTATCCAGCCTTATCTGAAATCGCCGGAAGAGTTTAAAATCCGTTTTGGTATCGTCATGCTATTTCATTTTGTGGATGAAGGACATATAGATTCGCTGTTGGCATATGCCGATTCATTCGAGCATGAAGCTTATTACGCCCGGATGGCTATGGCTTGGATGACATCTATTTGCTTTGTCAAGTTCCCGGAGAAAACAATGGAGTATCTGAAACGCAGCAAGCTCGACAGCTGGACTTACAACAAGGCTTTGCAGAAAACCATCGAATCTCTACGTGTGGACAAGGATACTAAAGACATTCTCCGGAATATGAAAAGGCGATAAACACCCTACCATCAAAAAAGTAATACTATCTCCACTCTCCTCCTTCGGGAAGGAGGAGTACCCGTAGGGGGAGGTGGTAGGTGAACACATAATCAACATAATCGACTTTTTTAATTCCTCTTCTGTTTCCTTCTTCTACTTCTGCGTCTCTGCTGTTTCTGACGGCTATATTGCTGCCATCTTTTATAAATCATCCAGCCACTCATCAGAGCAACGACCACGAAGATTAGAATAGTGATGCCCACTCCCAAATTATCTCCTTTGATACGTGACCAGATATCAAGCACTTCTTTTGTCTTATCACCAAAGTCACGAATCATAGCACATCGTTCCACTACTTTCCGATCAGGATATTGTATCTTATCAATCTGTATACTGTCGGCACCCGGACCGAAGAAGTAACTCAAATCGGCAAAGTAATTCAATGTCGTATCAATCTTTTCCTCCATAATCTCAGGTGCAGCAATCGAACTGACATATCCGCAGAAATCCATATTCCGCAAAGCAATGTCCGGCCGGCACATGAAATTGATGAAATAACTGGCAGCTTCCGGATTCTTTGCATATTTGGGAATCACCCAACCGTCGTACCAGATATTGCTTCCTTCCTTTGGAACTTCATAATCCAAGTCAACTCCTACCGCATTCGCTTCTTCAATCGCCCACATTGCATCACCGCTCCAAGTCATGTTCAACCAGGCTTTGTTTTTCGTCATCATCTCCTTTCCGAAGTCCGCTTCCCAACCGGCAATATTAGGCTTCATAGCTTTCAAGTATCTTTCAGCCAATGCCATTGCTTCGGGAGAATAGTCGTTCATCAACTCTTCAACCGTTACCGTTCCGGCTTCCAACTCTTTGGCATGAGCATAAATGATGGCGGTTCCGTATGCATCGCGATAACTATCTTTCATCAGAATCTTTCCGGCATACTTGGGATTCCAAAGGCACTCCCAAGAGGATGCAACCGAATCGGGAATATAAGCTCTGTTGTATAAAATCCCCGCAGTTCCCCACATATAGCACACTGCATAACGACTGGCTTCTTCGCCCGGCTGACTTAGTTTATTTATCTGCGCACGAATGAACGGAGACACATTGTTCATGTAATTGGGAGAATGGGCAAAGTTCGTATCGATAGGCAATAGCAGATGTTTTTTCAACATACGCTCGATGATGTATTCCGAAGGACAGACCACATCAAAGTCTTCATGTCCTTTCTCTATCTTTGTGAGCATAATTTCGTTGATGTCGAATGTCTGATAAACGATACGGATATCTTCACCCGTCTGTTCCTTATAGTATGCCTGAAAGTCTTCGAGTACACCTTCACCGATGTAGTCTGCCCAGTTATAGATTTTAAGTACTCGCTCACGTGGCTCACCGGAATTGTAGCAACCGGAGAGGGTGAGAAGCAATAGGACAAAAGGAATTATTCTTTTCATTTTAGTTACGTAGTTGCACATTTCAGTACTCTGTTAATCTTTCTTCTTGGCTTTATCCGCCCGGTAATTTATCACAATCAGCAACGCCAACACTACAACGAAGATGATGGCGGAAAGCGGACGGAGTTCCGGCGTCAACCCACCCTTGCGAGCATCGGCGTAAATATAAGTAGACAGCGTCTCCAAACCTTGATTACCAATAGTGAAGACTGTTACGGCAAAATCATCAATAGACAATGTCAGCGCAAGCATAAAACCGCTAATCATCCCCGGACGAATTTCCGGAACAATCACCTTATATAAAGCTTGCATGGGAGTAGCTCCCAAGTCAAGGGCAGCTTCGTAGATATTGGGATTCATCTGCTTGAGACGCGGCAGCACACTCAACACGACATAAGGCGTACAAAATGTGATATGTGCCAGAACCACCGTGGTATATCCCTGTGTGATTCCTAAAGAAACGAACAGCAGGAAGAGAGAGATACCGGTAATTATGTCTCCATTCAGAATAGGAATACTGTTTACAAAACCAATAGCCTTGCGTGAGCGGGATTTCAGATTGAATATGCCGATAGCCGCCACACTTCCCAACAAGGTAGATGCAGTGGCAGCCAGCAGGGCGATAGTAATGGTATTTATCAATGCGTTCATCAATGAATGATGGGCGCCGGTGGTGAACAACGAAGAGTAAAGTTTGGTGGAAAAGCCGGTCCAGTTGCCCAATACTTTCGCTTCGGTAAATGAGTAAATCACAATGATCACGATAGGAGAATAAAGCAACAAAAGCAATATCCACAAATAGGCCTGTGCAAATAATCTTTTTACCATAACCCACCTCCTTCGTTAGAATTGTCCTTATCGTCGGTACTGAACAATGAAGTGGCGGCTATCAGCAAAAGCATGATAAGGGAAAGGGCCGCTCCGTAGTTCCACATACTATTGTTTATGTTCTCCTGAATGGTCGTACCGAAGAGCTTTATGTTGTTCATTGTCAACAGTTCGGCAATAGCAAAAGTGGATATGGTGGGCATAAATACCATCATGATGCCACTCATCACTCCCGGCATGGATAGCGGAAGTATTGCTTTGAAGAAGACCTGCACGGGATTGGCTCCCAAGTCTTGCGCAGCCTCGATATAGCTTTGGTCCATCTTCTGCAAAGTATTGTAGATAGGATAAATCATGAAAGGGATGAAGTTGTACACCATACCGAATATCAACGCCCCTTCTCCCAGCGGAAAGCTGAGAAAGTCGAACAATGCAACTGTGGCTAAAGTACGCACCAGAATATTGACCCACATAGGCAGTATGAACAGTACGACCATCGTTTTAGAACGGTTCAGCTTACTGTTACTCAATATCCATGCTGCCGGATAGCCAAGTAAAATACAAACAAGGGTGGTGATAATGGCAATACCTATCGAATAGACAAAGGTATTGATTGCTTCGGGATGTTCAAAAAACTTCTGAAAGTTATCGAGTGTCAAATGCCCGTTATCATCGGTAAAGGCATACACAACAATTAAAAGCAACGGTATGATCACAAAGATCGCCGAGAAAATAATGTAAGGCAGAGTCCAGCTCTTGCGTGATGACAAAAAGACTATAAATCTATTATTCACTTCCTTTCTTGTTAATCGGTTATTTTAATTACACGAATGGCATCCGGAGGGATGGTAATACCTACACGATCGCCGTCATCCCATACATCATTCGTATCTACAAACACATTCTCGTCCCAGTCCGACAATACAGTCAGATGATAATGATCGCCCTTATAAAGGATGAATTTCACTTCACCGGTCAGCGATCCGTCTTCCTCATTATCCTGAAGGATTACTTTATCAAAGTCTACTTCTACTTTGACATTTGCATCGGGCTCTATACCTTCTACCGGAGCACATTCAAAGTTGCAACCGAGAAATTCCACATGAGTGGCATCCAGCAGTTTTCCTTCAAATGTGTTGCAAACCCGCTCTTTCTTCATGATGTGAATATCGAACGGTTTTACCAGCAGTCCTACCTCCGCTCCTACCTCGAAGTGATGGTAATCTTGTACCAGGAATTCGTATCCGCCACAGAGCACAGTCATTTCATAATGCACTCCCTTGAAGATGGAAGTCTGCACCACTCCCGTCAACTGCGCCATATCCGAAACAGGGAATATATAAAGATCTTCGGGACGGATAACCACGTCTACGGGAACATTTTCGCCGAATCCTTCGTCCACACATTCAAACTCCGTATCGCAGAAATGCACCAGTTTGTCATGAATCATCGTACCATTCAGGATGTTGCTCTCTCCAATAAAATCTGCTACAAAGGAGTTGATAGGCTCATTGTAGATATCGATGGGGGTACCGATTTGCTGAATCTTTCCCTCACTCATCACTACAATCGTATCGCTCAAAGTCAGTGCTTCCTCTTGATCGTGAGTGACGTATACAAACGTGATTCCCAAAGATTTATGCATTTCTTTAAGTTCCATCTGCATATCCTTTCTCATTTTGAGGTCGAGCGCCGCCAGCGGTTCATCCAATAGTAGCACTTCCGGTTCGTTGACAATGGCACGGGCAATGGCTACGCGTTGTTGCTGACCACCGGAAAGAGAATTGACATCACGATACTCGTAGTCTGTCATACCCACCATCTTCAAAGCGGCTTTTACCTTCTTCTCGATGGTCTGTTTGGGTATCTTCTTCAGTTTCAGGCCAAAGGCGATATTGTCGTATACATTTAAATGAGGGAACAGGGCATACTTCTGGAATACCGTATTCACGGGTCGCTTGTGTGGAGGGGTTTGCGTTATTTCCTTACCCGAAATTCGGATTTCACCTTCCGTAGCTGTCTGAAAGCCGGCAATGAGACGTAACAATGTTGTCTTTCCACAACCGGAAGGACCCAGGATGGTGACAAACTCACCCTTTTTCACGTTCAGAGTTACATCATCCAATGCTGTTTTCTCGCCAAAATACTTCGACACACGGCTAACTTCAATGATGGATTTATCTTCTTGCATATTCTTACTAAAGTTTGGGCTGCAAAGGTACACATTTCTACGGTTTCCACCTACGTGTTAATCTAATATAACAGAGTTTTTCGATGCCCGACAGAAAAATAATCTATCTTTGCATAAATATTTATTCACTAATTTTACAAAAGCATGAAAAAGTTAACTTATTTAGTTATTGCAACGGCAGCGTTGGGCATGGTAGCTTGTACTGGCGGAAACAAAGCCGGATACGTCGTTACAGGAACAGTGGAGGGCGCAAACGATGGTGACACCGTTTACCTTCAAGAAGCAACGGGTAGAAATTTAACCAAATTAGATACAGCCGTCATCGCCAATGGTACTTTTACTTTTAAAGGTACGCAGGACTCGGCTGTCAGCCGTTACGTTACTTGTAATGTAAACGGAGATCCGTTGATGGTTGATTTCTTCCTTGAAAACGGAAAGATTAATGTTGCACTCAACAAGGACGATGATTCCGTTACAGGTACTGCCAATAATGATGCATACCAGGAAATCAGAGCTCAAATCAACGAAATCACCAAAAAGATGAATGCCATCTATAAAGCTATGGCGGACACTACTTTAAGTGACAAACAGAAAGAAGCCAAGCAAAAGGAAGCTGGCCAGTTGGAAGACCAATACAATCTTGTAATTAAAGAAGGAGTAAAAAAGAACATCAATAACCCCGTAGGAGTATTATTGTTCAAACAGACTTTCTATGGTAACTCTACCGAAGAGAATGCAGCTTTGCTGGAACAGGTTCCGGCCAACTATCAGAACGATGACATCATTGTACGAATCAAAGAACAGACCGAAAAACAGAAGAAAACTGCCGTAGGCACTAAGTTCATTGATTTTGAAATGAAAACTCCGGAGGGAAGAAACATTAAATTGTCTGATTACGCAGGTAAAGGCAAGGTGGTATTGGTTGACTTCTGGGCTAGCTGGTGCGGTCCTTGCCGTCGCGAAATGCCTAATCTGGTGGAAACTTACGCTCAATATAAAGGTAAGAACTTCGAAATCGTAGGTGTTTCTCTCGATCAGGATGGTGCTGGTTGGAAAGAAGCTATTAAGAAGTTGAACATGACTTGGCCGCAAATGTCCGACCTGAAATTCTGGCAGAGCGAAGGTGCGCAACTTTATGCAGTGGGCAGCATTCCTCACACAGTTTTGATTGATGGCGAAGGTACTATCATCGCTCGCGGTCTTCATGGAGATAAACTCAATGCTAAGATAGCTGAAGCGGTTAAATAAATGAGCCAGAAACTACCGGATTGTTTATCAGGTCGTTACAGTTTCCCGACCGTTCCCCTATTCGGAAACTGACAGGATACTTAGGGCATTGACTCTTGAACATTCCTACATAAAAATTTAGCCCCTGCAATCTTTGGGATTTGCAGGGGCTAATTTTATAAGTGAACAAGTAAAGGGAGGAAATCACTCCCTTACTTTTCTTTTGAACTAATTACACGAACCAGCGTACGTAGCAGAAGTCCTGACGATGCGGAAGTTCCTGGTTCTTCGGGAACATACGGTAGGATACCTTGAAACTACCGGCATTGGACAAGCTGTGCTTCACCTGGAATGTATACAGATCACCTTCTTTCTTAACTACGCTGAACGGTTCAACAGAGTAAACGTGTTGTTTGCCGTCGGCAGTCGTATAAGTAGTAACCAGTTCGAGTCCTACAGCATCGTTCAAGCCTTTTTCATCGATTACGTAAGTAATAGTATACTCTTTTCCGCTTTCAATATCGCCTTGTTTCAGTTCTTCTATCATGTCGCTTGATACGATTTCGATAGAATCCCACTTAGAAACGACTTCTTCTTTCCATGCTGCAATTTCTTTTGCTTTCGCATTGTCATTGGCAGCCAGAGCATGGTAACGTTTTGCCAATTTACCATAGAACTTATTGTAATAGTCGTCCAACTGACGTTTCATTGTATAGTGAGGAGCAATCTGCGCAATTGAGTTCTTCACTACTTTGATCCAGCCTTCAGAATATCCCTTCTTATTGCGGGCGTAGTACAACGGCAGGATTTCAGTTTCAAGAATACTGTAGATAGTTGCAGCATCCAACTGGTCCTGATGTTCTTGATTCTGGTAAGTACGTTTTTCTGTCAACGCCCAACCTGCACCTTCACGGTAACCTTCAAGCCACCATCCGTCGAGTACGGAGAAGTTGACAACACCATTCATCAAAGCCTTTTCACCAGATGTACCGGATGCTTCCAACGGACGAGTCGGAGTGTTCAACCAAATATCAACACCTGAAACCAAGCGACGTGCCAACTGCATATCGTAGTTTTCGAGGAAGATAATCTTACCTAAGAATTCCGGACGACGAGAGATTTCGATGATACGTTTAATCAAACCTTGTCCTGCTCCATCGTGCGGGTGAGCCTTACCTGTAAACAGGAATTGCACCGGATAATCAGGGTTGTTCACAATCTTAGAAAGACGTTCCAGGTCGGTGAACAGCAGGTGTGCACGTTTGTAAGTAGCAAAACGACGACCGAAACCAATCAACAATGCATTCGGGTTGATTTTATCCATCAGCGAAACGATGCGTGAAGGATCTCCCTGATTCTTCAACCATGTATCGCGGAATGACTTGCGGATATAATCTACCAACTTATTCTTCATTGTCAGACGAGTCTTCCAAATCTCTTCATCGGGCACATTGTAGATAGCTTCCCAAATCTTAGGATTGGATTGGTCGTACCAGAAGTTTTCGCTGAAGTATTTAAAGTATAGTTGTTTCCATTCTGTGGCACTCCAAGTGGGGAAATGAACACCGTTGGTTACATAACCTACGTGCATTTCTTCCGGGAAGTAACCCTTCCAGATAGTTGAGAACATCTCCTGAGATACTTTTCCGTGCAGCCAGCTTACACCGTTCACTTCCTGAGAAGTGTTGCAAGCAAATACTGACATACAGAAACGTTCGCCCTTGTCACCCGGATTGTTACGTCCGAGGTCCATCAAGTCGTCCCAAGTGATACCCATTCTCACAGGATAGCCACCCATATATTTGCCAAACAGACCTTCGTCGAAATAGTCGTGACCTGCCGGAACCGGAGTGTGAACAGTATAAAGAGAAGAAGCGCGAACCAATTCGATAGCTTGGTCGAAGGTCAATCCGGTAGCTACGTAGTCGCAGATACGCTGAACGTTGATCAATGCAGCGTGTCCTTCGTTGCAGTGGTATACATCTTTCTTGATGCCCAGCGCTTTCAGCGTCAGGATACCACCGATACCTAACAGGATTTCCTGTTTCAGACGGTTTTCCCAGTCGCCACCATAAAGCTGGTGAGTGATAGGACGGTCAAATTCGCTGTTCTTTTCGTTATCCGTATCAAGCAGATACAGAGAGATACGTCCAACATTGACACGCCATACGTTAGCATGAACGTAATAATCCAAATAAGGCACGTCAACTACCAATGGTTTGCCTTCGGCATCCATTACGCGTTCGATAGGAAGCTGGCCGAAGTTCTGTGCTTCGTAGTTGGCAATCTGCTGTCCGTCCATCGACAACGTTTGAGTGAAGTAACCATAACGGTACAGGAAACCAACGGCACACAAATCTACGTTACTGTCGGATGCTTCTTTCAAATAGTCACCAGCCAATACGCCTAAACCACCGGAATATATTTTCAAAACACTACTCAAACCATATTCCATGCTGAAATAGGCTACTGACGGACGTTTGTCGTCCGGCTTCACATCCAAGTAATCCCTGAATTTTGTATAAACGTCGTTCATTCTTTTCAGAATAACCTTGTCTTTTGCCAAGGCTTCCAACTTCTCATAGCTCATACGCTCTAACAACAGAACCGGATTCTGTCCACATTCTTTCCAAAGTTCAGGATCTAGATCTCTAAATAGTTCTGTCGCTTCATAATTCCACGCCCACCAAATGTTGCGTGCAATTTCAGACAACTTCTCCAACTCTACCGGAATACGTGACTTTACGGTCACTTCTTTCCAGTTGGGAGTATTCACATTACTTACTTTGATTTTCATAATGTATTTATTTACTTATTGATGAATTAATTTTTGTTCTTAACTTAACTGACGTTGCATTGCATTGCGCAAAGCGATGTCATAAGCCTCGTAGTAATATTGTATGAAGTGCTTCCACAATGCTTGCTCAGCCACTTCTGAGGCACGCTTGCGTATTTCCTTCACTTCTTTTTCTGTCTTATCCGCAAATAGCGTAATTGTATCTTTGATGCCATCTGCCACTTCAGAGTAGTTATAGTCCGAACGATGCAGCACTTCTACTCCATCATTGATGCTATGCTGGTTCTTTAAGCCATTCACCCAAAGTCCGAACCCTGCCAAATCGGTAGTGATGGTCGGAACGTGGAATGCTACGCTTTCCAACGGAGTGTATCCCCACGGTTCGTAATAGGAAGCATAAACGCTCAAATCCTGTCCCAACAGTATATCATAATACTCTTTATTCAGAATGCCGTCGCGCCCGTCCAAGTAACAAGGTACGAATATCACCTTTACTTTATCTTCCGGACGATTCCCCATTCCCATATATTTCAGCATATCCAGCACTTGGTCATGCGTCATGTTGTGCAACCAATGGGTAATGAATGGAACTTCAAGCGGAGTATCAAATTTATCTTTGCTCTTCAATCGAGTCTGCAAATCTTCACGGGGTTCGCCCACCCAACCGGGCACATTGATAAAGGCCAGTACCTGCTTGTGGAGGTTCTTATCTCTGTTCAATCGGTTCAATGATTCCAAAAAGACATCAATGCCCTTGTTCTTGAACTCATAGCGTCCGCTGGTTCCGATGATTAACGTATCATCGTCCAGACTTGTCCCCAGCAGCTTATTTGCTACGTTCAGCATCAAAGCACGCGCTCGCTTACGTTTTCCCGTAAAGGTACTACCTTTGGGGACAAAATCATCTTCAAAACCGTTCATCAGAACTACATCCGCCGGTTTGTCCAACAATTCCTTGCATTCATTGTTAGTGATTTGACTTACTGTAGTAAAACAGTCTACATAATGCGCCGCCTGCTTTTCAATGGAGTGCTTCGACTGCATATTCAGTTCCTCAGCCATCTGGTCGCCATTGTAAGCAAACAGATAGTCATACAACGGCTTATTATTGCCTGCAATTGAACGACCGATAGAGGTAGCATGGGTCGTAAAAATAGTACCAATCTCCGGCACAGCTTCCTGTACATAAAGTGCTCCCATTCCGGTCATCCACTCATGTGCCTGATATACCACCTTATCCGTTTCTGTCAGGTTGTAGCGGTAGAAACTTTCTACTACTCTTCCCGCAGCATACGAAAACATGGAAGCTTCGTCGTAATCGCCATAGGCGTGCAACGAATCTACCTGAAAACGATTCCACATCTCTGTGTAGATATCATCCTTCATTTCAAAAAAAGGTTGGAAATCGACTAGAATGACAATGGGTTCACCCGGAATATTCCATCGTCCTATACGGACGGACAGATTGTCTTTCTCTTGCGCATGCTTCTTCCATGCAGCACATAAATTCTCAGACTCGCTAAATAGAGGGTTCTCTTTTCCTTGCCAAACGTCAGGACCGATGAAAAAAATTCTATCGCGAAACTTCTCCTGTAACGTATTTGCCCGCGTCGACAAGACGGTGTAAATCCCTCCCACTTTATTACATACTTCCCAGCTGGCTTCGAAGATATAATCGGGGGTTAAAAAATCTTTTACCATATAATATATTAAAACTCTTTTTAGTATGCGAGTGCAAAAGTACGCATTATTCTTTGAAAAATAGAACTTTATGCGAAAAATATGAGTTAATAAGAAGAAAGAAAGGTTGATAGACAGTGAAAAAGAGAAATCCCCTTGTGGACGCAAAGCTGCATCTACAAGGGGATTGAAAGCTCTTTATAGGTTGTTTTCCTTACGAAAAAATTATGCCAGCGCACTACCAATCAAGAACGTTGCAGCCAACGCTACGATAGCATAAAGTTCCGGGAATACGGCAAGAATCAGCGTGTTGCTGAATACATTGTGTCCTTGTCCGATAGCTGCGATACCGTTTGCACAAACCTGTCCCTGACGGATAGCTGAGAACAATGCAACCAATCCCAAAGCAATGCCGGCACCAAGAACGGCAGATGCTTGAATAGCTGTGATTTCAGGAGTCAGGATACCGAAGATAGTCTGAAACATAAAGTATCCGGCAAAACCATACAGACCCTGTGTACCCGGAAGAGCAGTCAATACCAGAAAGTTACCAAATGCACTATCGTTCTTCTTCAATGCGCCGATGGCAGCGTTACCTGCAATAGTTACTCCGTAAGCACTACCGATGCCCGACAAACCAACCATAATCGCGATGCCAATGTAGGCAATAAACAAATTCATTTCCATAATCTTATTCTATTTTTTATTGTTTAATTCTTTAATAATTAATTCTCAATTTTTTATTCTACTCTTTAATTGCTAAAAGGCTTGTACTCCTTACCACCACCTTCGTATCCGGAGTTCTTAAAGAACTCAACGAACGTCAGACGCATCGGGTGAACCATTGCACCGAGTACATTCATAAAGATATTGATGGCGTGACCGATCACAAAAATCAGTACCATCACGATAGGTCCTGCTATCACGTTGTCCGGACTCATACCTACTGCCAGACTATTGAATACTCCCGCCAAGATACCTCCGGAAAGTCCGAGGGCAAACAGACGAACGTACGACAATACATCTCCCAGCAAACCGGTAGCCATATTATACGAATCCCAGAGTCCAAGTCCGATATTCATAAAAATGTTCTTTCCGGGGCTGTTGAAGAGGAATATCATGACGCCGGAGATGCCCAGAATGACAAGATGTACCGTACCGCCCATTGGCATCACATTCGGCAGTAAAGCCGCAAATGCCGTAGAAACCAGCAGGATAATCCAGCCAATCGTTGCCACTGCATATTTGAAACCAAACTGGATAGTCTGATTCACAGCTTTCAACACCATACCGAATAGAATCTGAATGGCTCCCAGTATCAAAGACAACTGGAACATATCATTATTATCCAGCAATACCGCGTGTTTCAGGCGTTGCACGATAGGCCAATCCAAATCATAAATATTCGCACCGAAGAACGTACCTGTCAGCAAGCCGCAGAAGAACGTCGAAACAGCTAAAACTTGTATCAACGATATAATCGACTTCATGGACGGAGTGACCTTCTTCGCAATCAAGCGATATGCCGTAGCTCCGATAAACAGGAATAATCCGTAGCCGGAATCTCCCAGACAAAGCCCGAAGAAAATCATAAAGAACGGGGCAAAGAACGGTGTCAAGTCCAGTTCATTATACTTCGGAAGCATATACAGCTTACAGATCGGTTCGAACCAGGCAAAGAATCCTTTATTATTCAATCGAATAGGAACATTATCGCCCGGCTGCGGATCTGTAATTTCATAGTATACGTGAGCGTCATTCAGATAGGCTTCTATCTCTATTTGGCTAAAAGCAGGAGCCCATCCTTCAAGCAGCATCAACTTATCGCCGACAGTCTGCTCGGTGCTCAGCACCACTTTCGAGAATTCAATCTGACTTTGCAAATCTTCCAAGGCAGCCTTCAATGAAGGGATTTCTGTTTCAGAAAGAGCAACCAGTTTCTTTTCATTCTCTGTGATAGCCTGTTCGGTTGTATCATACAACGTTTCAAGATGCGATAGCGAGTATGCAGGAAGTTTTGCCTGCTCCACGTCCAAATCTACTTCTTGCCCGACTTTGGTGACAGTCACAAAGTATACTTTGGAAGAAATGCGATTGACAATCATAGCATTGTACTCAGTCTCCCACTCTTCTTTGTAGTTTCCTTCGGAGCAGCTATAGAACCCAATCACGTAACCGGCATCTTTCAGCTTCTGAACACTGGCAGGCTCAAAGTTACCCCAAGCCAACAACGCTTCTTTTTCCTTGGCATAGCTTTGCAACTGCTGAGTCAACTTGCCATGCTCTGTTTGCAAAGCATCCACTTCGTCGAGCACCTGCAATCCGCGTGCAGCGGTTCCGCCTTCGGTAGCTATCACGGCATTCTTCTCATGCTTCTGATTCTGAAGCAGTTTCAGTGTTGCCGCCAAGCGGTTGGATAGACGTATGTTCTCCTGCAATTCGGTATTATCAGCAGCACCTTGTTGTTTCTCCACAATGTGGACTACACCAAGTTCGCGCAAGCTATTCAGAAATTGCTCGTACTCTTTGTGATAAACCAGGAACGTGAGTTTCTTCATTTTTGTAATCATGACTCTACCTCCTTCCTTTTTTCTTGATGAGACTTCATGATCTTTTGCGAAGATTTCGACAGGTTTTCTTCATCTTCCATGAATCGTTTGATCTTTCGCAATGCATCCTGATAGCCCGGTATTTGTACCTTCTCAAAAAGGTTCACCTTCTGAGTGGTCTTTTTCCTTGCATGTTCTAACAGATTCAGCTTGGCAAGCATAAATTCGCGTTCAATGGCTGTATGGGCAAGCTCTTCGAGCAAATGGATACCATCGGCATACCACTTGGGAGCATTGAACATACTATACGGTCGTATCTCGAAATCAACGTTTTCGAGTAGCGGCACACGTACACCCGCAATCTTTTTCACGCCAAGATGAACATCATTCACCTTTATCAATGAAGCGTCAAACTCATTCCAAAGGGCGAACATGGCTTCATAGGCTTGAATTTGTCGTTCGAGCCTATCCTCCAGATCTGCAGCTTCCGTTTTGCAGCGCTTCACTTCCATGCGGAGGGCGCTTTCCTTATTCTTGATGATAGGAAGCGTACGCACCCGCACTTTCAGTTGCTTTTCGAGCTGCTGAAGGGAGGTTTTGTTATATTGAAACTTTATAGCCACGTTGTTATACTAATTATTAGTTATTACTAGTTGCTACTTATTCACCTTTCGGCCAATACTGATCAACAAGGTCCTTCTTGATATTCACTTCTTCCGGACGGAAATATCTGCCGAACAAGCCCCAGGCCACATCCAGCATTTCAGTAGTGTCAAGGTTAACGTCGATAGCCAGCAACTGATTGGAATAATCTTTCGCAAATGCCAACGTACGTTCGTCATAGTTGGTCAGGTCGAAACCGTTTTCCATCTTAGTCTTGGCATTGGCAGCATCGGCATACAGACGTACGGCAGCATTCATCACTTGCGGATGGTCCTTACGTGTCTTCTTACCTGTTACCAACTGTTTCAGACGGGACAACGAGCGGAACGGGTCAACGATAACCTTACCGATATCGCTATCACGACGAAGGAACAACTGACCTTCTGTGATATAACCCGTATTATCAGGCACAGCGTGCGTGATATCTCCACCGGACAAGGTAGTCACCGCGATAATCGTGATAGAACCACCCGAAGGGAACTGCACCGCCTTTTCGTAAATCTTCGCTAAATCCGAATATAGAGAACCCGGCATAGAGTCCTTAGAAGGAATCTGGTCCATACGGTTGGATACGATTGCCAACGCATCGGCGTAGCTGGTCATATCCGTTAGCAGTACCAATACCTTCTCGTTATTGTTTACAGCAAAATATTCAGCAGCCGTCAACGCCATATCCGGAATCAACAGACGCTCCACCGGAGGATTCTCCGTAGTGTTCATGAAACTCACGATACGGTCGAGCGCACCTGCATTGGAGAATACATTCTTGAAATACAGGTAGTCATCGTTCGTCATACCCATGCCTCCAAGAATAATCTTATCAGTCTCGGCACGCAATGCCACGTTTGCCATTACTTGGTTGAAAGGCTGGTCAGGGTCGGCAAAGAACGGAATCTTCTGACCGGATACCAATGTATTATTCAAGTCGATACCGGCAATACCTGTTGCAATCAGTTCCGACGGTTGTTTACGACGAACCGGATTCACTGACGGACCACCGATTTCCACTTCTTGTCCTTCAATTTCCGGACCTCCGTCTATCGGATCACCGAAAGCATTGAAAAAACGTCCAGCCAACTGCTCGCTCACTTTCAATGTAGGCGACTTGCCGAGGAATACTACTTCGGCATTGGTAGGAATACCTTCCGTACCTTCAAATACCTGTAAAGTGACTTCATCACCGGCAATCTTTACCACCTGTGCCAGTTTACCGTTCACGGTGGCAAGCTCGTCATACCCTACTCCCGTCGCTTTCAGCGAACAAGTAGCCTTGGTAATCTGAGTAATCTTGGTATATATCTTTTGAAAAGCTTTTGTTGCCATCTTAGTTATTTACGATTTAACAATTTACGATTTACGATTGGATGCTTCTCTCGGCAATCAATTCTTTCAACTGCTGCTGGAATCCTTCATACTGCTCTGATTTGAACTTCGAGTAGTTCATCTGCTTACAGATATTGATCATCTTCTTAAAGTAATCCATAACTTCATTGAAGTTGTCAAATTCAAATTCCGTGTGACAGATGTCAATCACCATATTCAAGATATCCTCCTGACGTTCCATCGGTGTCACCGCATCAATTTCATCGAAAGCATCCTGCTGAAGGATAACAAAGTCAATCAGTTCCGACTTCCAGAAAGTAACGTGATATTCTACCGGTACACCGTCGTCACCCAGAATGTTGATCTGTTCGGCAATTTCCTTTCCACGTTGTAGACGGGTTTTGAGTTCATTCACCTTGCCTATCCATTCATCGTTGATATGACCTTTGATATATTCCTCAAATTCTGGGTATTCGATGTATTTGGAATATGAGTCAATCGGGTTTACGGCCGGATAACGTTTCTTATCAGCACGATCCTGCTCCAAAGCATAGAAACAACGGGCTACTTTCTTCGTATTTTCAGTTACTGGTTCCTTCAAGTTACCACCCGCAGGAGATACCGTACCGATGAAGGTAATAGAACCTGTTTCGTCGTTATCCAGTTTTACGTAACCGGCACGTCCGTAGAAGTTGGAGATGATAGCAGAGATATCCATAGGGAATGCGTCCGGTCCAGGCAACTCTTCCATACGATTGGACATCTCACGCAACGCCTGTGCCCAACGGGAAGTAGAGTCGGCCATCAGCAATACCTTCAATCCCATTGAACGGTAATACTCAGCCAATGTCATCGCTGTATATACAGATGCTTCACGGGCAGCTACGGGCATATTAGAAGTATTCGCAATAATAATAGTACGTTCCATCAACTTACGTCCCGTATGCGGGTCAACCAGTTCGGGGAACTCGGTAAAGATTTCCACAACCTCATTGGCACGCTCACCGCAAGCCGCAATAATTACGATATCCGCTTCCGCCTGTTTAGAGATAGCGTGCTGAAGCACCGTTTTACCTGTACCGAACGGACCGGGGATAAATCCTGTACCGCCTTCTACAATCGGATTCAATGTATCTATTACTCGTACACCCGTCTCCAATAATTTGAAAGGACGCGGTTTTTCTTTGTAATTCGTCATGGCACGTTTTACCGGCCATCTCTGAATCATATTTACTGTGATATCATTTCCTTCCTCATCCGTCAGGATAGCAACCGTATCTTCTATTTTATAGTCGCCTTCCGGCATAATCGTTTTCACAGTAGCCGTGCCCTCCATCGTAAACGGAGCCATGATTTTCAAGGGCTGGAAGTTTTCATCCACCTGACCCAGCCAAGCTGATGCTTTCACCTTATCGCCCGCTTTCACCATAGGCACGAAATGCCACACACTGTCTTTATCCAAGGGATACGTATATTGTCCTCTTTTCAGGAAAACACCGTCCATCTTGTCCAGGTCGTTTTGCAGACCATCGTAGTTTTTCGATAACATACCCGGGCCTAATGTCACCTCAAGCATATGTCCGGTAAATTCGGCTTCAGCACCCACTTTCAGTCCACGGGTGCTTTCAAACACCTGAACGTATACGTTTGAACCTACCACCTTAATCACCTCCGCCATCAACTTATCACCACCGGTAGAGATATAACAAATCTCATTCTGAGCCACCGGGCCGTCAACGACGAGGGTCACCATGTTGGCAATTACGCCACTAACAGTTCCTTTTGTTGCCATATATATTTTTAATTTATTATCTAAATTCCGCAGGAATCTGCACTTCGTTCTTCAGCGATTCGATGATACTTCTGAATAACTGATTTCCTCTCTCTTTGTCCAATGAAATCCAACGCTCAATCATTTCCAGCTTCAACAAGAAAGCGAAAATGCGTTCGATAGTGAAATAATCGAAGAAGATAGCATCTTCCATCCATTTCCATCGCAAAGCGTCCAGCTTCTTCTCGCGTTCCACCAATTCAGTGATCTCACTAATTTTCATCAACGATTCAAAGACATCTACCTCGCCCGACAGTCCAAAGTCACGGGCACTGGAAGTACGCAATGCTTCGCTAACCTCCGTATTTCCCACGATATTGGGAGCAATGTCCCATTTGAATTTACGGGCAGTAAATGCTACCAGTATATTATTGATGTTAAGGTTGAACTCAAACCAGGCAGAAACAAACTTATTCCCACATTTCATAGCATACTCATAATACAAAGCAGCCAAATGATCTTCTTGCAACACCGTGCTTTCTGCCGGAGTATTCAGATAATCATTGATGAATGTAGAGAGATAAGCCGGAAACTCTTTCGGACTAATTTCTCCGCCTTCTCTCAGAATAGAAATATATTCAGTGAGCTCCTCAGCAGAGTAGTTTCCCCGTTTGTCGATTTCCGCCTCTTTATCTTTGAGAAGTTTCAGCACATTGGCATTATCAAACTTCAGGTAGAACAAGTCGATCAACTTCCGGTCTGAAGCAGATAATCCATCGTAGATTTCATTTTTAAAATCGGCTACCGTATAGCTCAGTTTGCTGTCTTCCAGCGAAAGTTCCGGCAAACCTGCTACCAAGTAATAGTACTTACTACTCATAGTTGCTTCTTTTAAAATAGCATTTCTACTAATTGTGGACGCAAGAAGGCTTTGAAGTAATTCATAAATTCTTCTTCTCCGAAGTTCACCTTATAAGAGCCGTCTGCCGGAGAAACAGAGAATAGAGTCTTGATACCGTTTACTTGCTGAATAGTCACGCCCTTATCCAATAAAGCCTTTGCATGAGCAGCAAAATACTTTTTCAATGATTCCGCATCGGCAGTTGAGATAACGATAGGTTCGTCGATACTCCACTTAGAAGCCAATGCTACGATAAACGCATTCAGATAATCTTTATCCTGAGCGAAATCTTTCACAGAAGCGGTGACTAACTTATCAGTAATCATAGTGGCAATCTCAGATTTGAGTGCATTCACAGCCTGACCACTGAATAGTTTTAACTCTGATTTTGTATTTTCCGCCAGTTCATCGGCAGACTTACGAGAGGAGGTAATAATTGATTCAGCCTCTTTGCGAGCATCCTCAATGATTTTTTTGGCTTCTTCCTGAGCATTCGCGATAAGTCTTTGCGCTTCTTCGTTTCCTTTTTCCACGCCTTCACGATAAATCTTATCGGTCAACTCTTGAATTTTGTTTTCCATATCAACTGGACTTATTTAGGATTTATATTATGATATTTATTGTATTCTTCTTAGATTCGTGCCAAATTTACAAAAATCAATTTGATAAAAAAGAAAAAGAAGGAAAGAAAAGAGTTCGCTTCTCAAAAAATCACAGTCCTACACTGATTTTGTTCCGGTTATGACTGTTTAATATTACATATTGACATTTCGGAAGTTTCTCTGGAGATAATCGGCCAGCTTTCACGTTTTCCCAGACTACCAAAACGAGAAAGCCCCTCCAGTATTTCTACTGAAGGGGCTTCTTTCAAAAACGGCGGCTAC
>NZ_URFY01000053.1 GCF_900547205.1 uncultured Bacteroides sp. | reverse complement strand
GGTGTACGGATATTCGCTCTGCGTGGAGCCGAGCCGGCAGATGTATGTGATGCACGACATGAAGAAGTACGGGTTTCCGGTGAGGTGCGTGCTGGACGAATAATAATGTATAACAAACAAAACAAAACGAATGATATGAAGATAATACGAACAGAAGTACTTGAAAGCAGGGAAATAGAAATACCTGTCATCACCGGTGCATACGATGCACTGACCAAGAAGAAGGATGGAACCATCACCTCACAGGGGCCCATCATCGTATCGGGCGAACATTTTGATGTGTTGAAATCGGGAAATCTCAGGTTGTGCCTTGCCTCCGCCATCGATTATAACAAGGTGATAGAAGTGCCCCAAATCTATAAATTCGTGAACAACAAAGTAATTGTAAGCCTGCCTTTCCTACTGCCGGGCGAGTATTATCCGGCAGTGAAGCTGATAAGAGAAGATGAGGAAGACTGTGTGTATATCTTTCCCGTGTCGTGGGTAGTGATGCAGGATAGGAAACAACTATAACAGAATAATCCGTTTCTGCATGATATCCGCCAGTTGCGCTTTCAGCATACGCGCATTGATAGGCTTGGGCATATAGCCGTCGAATCCGCTTTCCATCACCCGCTGCTCGTCCGAAGCGTAGGCGAAGGCGGTGATGGCAATAATGGGAACCTTGGCGGAATATTTACGGATTTCCTGTGTGGCTTCGTATCCATCCATGACGGGCATATTGATGTCCATCAATATGATTTGGGGGTTATACTCCCTAAACATATCCACCGCTTCTTGTCCGTCCCATGCATGAATAAGGTGATAGTCGTATTTCAGGATAGATTCAAACAGTTTGTAGTTGCTTTCATTATCTTCGGCAATCAGGATGATTAGTTTGTCTCTTTGGATAGCAATGGCGGGTACTTCCGGCTTTTTCACGGTTTCCACCATTGCCGCCGATTTATAGGGGAGGGTGAACCAGAAGGTGGAACCTTTGCCTTCGGTAGATTCTACGCCGATGCGTCCTCCCATGTGGTCGACCAGTGTCCGGCAGATGGAAAGCCCCAGCCCGGTGCCTTGTGCAAAGGAATTCAGCTTGACAAAGCGTCCGAAGATACTCTCTTGTTTGTCTTCGGGGATTCCGCAGCCGGTGTCGCTCACATAAAAATACAGCTCTCCGTTTCGTAATTCGTATCCAAAACGGATGTAGCCTTGGGAGGTAAACTTAATGGCATTTGTCACAAGATTGATTATCAACTGCGACAATCTATTCTTGTCGATATGCGCCGAGCAAGGTTTGTCCGGTTCCATAAATTCCAGTTTTACCGCTTCGGACTTCACCTTCAACCGGCAACTGTTCTCCAAATCTCTCATTAGACTGTTGATCTCAACATTTGAGTAGTGCAGTTCGATGGTTCCCGATTCTATCTTCGACAAATCCAGAATATCGCTGATGAGTTGCAACAACAACGTATTGTTGCTCTCGATAATGCTCACATACTCCTGCTTTTCTTCCTCTTCTTCCGTAGAAGCCAATATGCCGGAGAATCCGACGATGGCATTGAGAGGGGTGCGGATTTCGTGGCTCATGTTGGCAAGGAAAGCCGACTTGAGGCGATTTGATTCTTCGGCACGGTCTTTGGCATTGATAAGTTCCTGCTCCATCTTTTTCCGTTCGGTGATGATGAGCGAAGAACCCACCAAGGTCAGCGGCTTACCGTTTTCATCGCGGTGCTCTACGGCAGCTTGGGCTTCCACCCATTCTATCCTGTGAAATCCGTGATGGGTATCCACTATGCGATATTCTTCCTTTACTTTGTCCGAACGCCCCTCTATCAGGTTGTTGTAAGCTTGCTCCACACGCTTGCGGTCTTTCTTAAATATCTTCGCGAAATATTGTTTATCGGGCACAGCCAACTGCTCTTCGTTTATGTCTTTCCCCTGTGTAATCAGCTCTATCGGCTTGTTGATGTCGCAAAGGATGGTCTTACTTTGTAAATCCCATTTCCAGGGAATGATATTGGCTACGTCCAAAGACATGGCTAGCTTGTTGTTGATGCTGCTTAGCTTTTGTTGCGCTTTATGCAATTGGGTGCTGTCGAGACAGAATACATCGATCAGGTTGTTATGCTTGGTTCCCTTGAGTACTATGTCGTAGAAAGTATCTATCTTCTTGAAGTAGTAGGGAAATGTGATTGCTTTATTCTCGGCTATTGCTATTTTGGAGAAATGCAAGAACTCAGGCATTGAATCCGGAAAGATTTCACTAGCCTTTTTGCCTATCACCTGTTCTTTGGTGAAGAAGTTCTTTTCGAAATGAGAATTTACATTCCGGAAAATCAACTCCATAGGAGTGCCATTACTATCTGTTACCAACTCCTCCTGCATATACAGAAGGGGCATATTATTGACCAGATTCTTGTAATCCGTCATTGCATCTATCTCTTTTCTTTGTGCCTTCTTTACTTTATTGAATGTATAGATGCGGTTGAAGAATAGCAATGCCAGAAACAGGAGGAATGTCAAAGTCCCTATGATAAAGTACTTATTCTGTTCCCAGAACGTGAGTGGCTTGTTGAGGAAGTGGGTGTTGGGCGGACAAGCGGCGCTTGAGAATCCTTTGCTATGCAATACGCTGTAATTGACGACGGGTGCACCGTCTGATGGTATATAGAAAGGTATGTCACGTGCCTGTTTGCCGTGCAGTATTTCAGAAATGGTGTGAATTAACTGCTCATTATATCGATCCTGATTGTAAGTATAACCACCTATCATGCCTCCGTGTTCTTCGGTGAGATCTGCCATATTGAGGGTGAATATAGGGGCGGTGGTGGTTACGATGAGCTTGTGAGAGTTGATGACAAGCGAGGTATTTCCTGCAAATGTCGATTTGTAGAACCAAGTACCGAATAATATACCCGTTGTTTTCGGGTTAAAAAGATACAATGAATCGAGTAGCTGATTCGTAGTCATCTTTTGCGGAGTTATGAATTGGTATTCAATATCCGGATGCATTTCTTTTAGTTCTTTTTGTATCTGCAGATTATTCGTCTGGTTGATTAGCCGTTGGTCACCAATATATATGAATTTCTTCATGTCGGGAATGATATGACATATAAGCTCGATGTTTTCGCGAATATATAGGTCTGAATATAAAAGAACTAAATTGTATGGGTCGGCCAATTGAGAGAAGGGGATGCGGTCGGCCGGCTGTATAGGCTGTTGATTAAGGTAGCATTCTTTAGGACCCAGATGTGTCTCTTCCGAACAAAGAATGATTGGAATATCTTCCCATAGTTCTCTGAATTCATCGCGGAGCATCAATGCAGGGGCTCCAAGCAATATCAGTAATCGGGGCTGGTGTTTCTTGTATTTTTGAGAAATCAGCATTTTAAATTCATCGAGAATCGTATCATTCTCAATCAGTAACATATTCATATGTTCGGCGTATAAAGCCAAGTGAGACGTTTTTTGTACATACTTAGTTACTGTGGAAATCATTCTGTTGCTCCACGGAGAAGATTCTGCATAGGAATTAATACATAAAATATAGTTGGATGTTTCTATATGGTCCGCTTGTGCTAAAATGGGTGTAGCTGATAAGAAGCATAGAAGAATGATTGATAATAGTTTTCTTATATTCATGATTGAATGCTATGGTTGTGTGTAATTTCTTTGTCTATATTTTTTTTAAGGTGCAAAAGTAGTGATAAAAAGTGGGAATGTGAATATGTAGATGCAGAATTGTTTCAGAAAGAACCGCATCGTTCCTTTTAAAGGAACGAAATGCGGTTTCTTTCTTTTCAGCATGGTTATTGCTGAGTTTGTAGAAATTTCACGAAATGAATCAGAGTCTTACTTTAATGCTGCGATGACTTGGGGCATCATTGTCCAAATTGTATTTTCGTCCTGCGCTGTGAAGAAGTTGCCGTCAACCACAGATTTTTCATCGGTGGCTGTTCCGTTCTGAATGGCGGGTTTGGCTAGTGGGTGGACGGCTACTTTCTTGCCTTTTGTGATTCCCGTAAAGTCGAACATCATTGCACCGGCACAATGACCGATCATAATTTTACCTTCTTCTCCGAAGGTTTTGATTATTTCCATTAACGTGATGTTATAAGATTCGCTTGCGTGCTGTTGGAATACGGGTACGGCGTCTCCACAAGCGAATACGAGTGCATCAAACTCATCTTCATGTCCCTTCAGGTTGGCTATTACATCGTCTACTGTCAGACTGATTCCCGAATTTGTCTTTATATCCTTTGTATCTGCTACGGCAAATACTTTATAAGATATGCCATTTTCGAAAAAGGCTTCCAGGTATTGAAATAAACCACAACCGTTTACCGGATTCACTGCTAAAACTGCTACTTTCTTTGCCATAATCTTGATTTTTTAGATGAAACAATAGTTATTTATAGTAAGTTTATTACTTTTGTGCTGCAAATGTATCTTTCTTTGTCGAGATTGGCAAGAACGCACCTCAGGATAAGGAAGTTACATGGAAGTAACTATTGCTGAAACTCAACGAACTATAAAACGTTAAAGTATGAAAAACTTTCATCCGACAGGTAATTGTCCTATAAGAGATGTGCTGAGCCGCTTAGGAGATAAGTGGTCGATGCTGGTACTTATTACATTGAATGCGAATGGAACAATGCGTTTTAGTGATATTCATAAAACGATAGAAGATGTGTCTCAGAGAATGCTAACCGTTACTTTGCGTACTCTTGAGTCCGATGGACTGGTGGGGCGGAAAGTATATGCGGAGGTTCCGCCTCGGGTAGAGTACAACCTGACAGAAACGGGACTGAGCTTGATTCCACATATAGAAGGATTGGTGGGATGGGCCATCGAACACATGGAGGAGGTCTTTGAACATAGAAAAGCGGATTAATGTTTCTTTCTTAAATTGGAGCCATTACCATTCACGCATCCAGTAGCAGAGATAAAATATGAAGCATTGTCATGGAGCTTCAAACATGAAATGTGGCACAGTGCGGAGATGGAAGATATTAAAAGAAGATTAGGTTATCCGATAGTGTGGATGAAAAAATAATAGCGCATTTCCGGTTATAATCGAAAATGCGCTATTAATGAGTTGTATTTTCGGTTATAACCGAAAATCTTATCTATAACAAATAGATATAAGGACGAAGATTATTCATTAAACCAGTCTATCTTTTTCGAGAAGTACATCACTATCGCCAGAATGATAAACAATCCCAAGCTACCTGCTAATAATGCAAAAGTCTCCAATTGTATGAGGACGAATATATAAAGATAGAGTATAGCCAACAAACCTGCCATAATGAATGCGGGTTTCTTCTTTCGGATGATGCCAAGCATGTATCCGCCTGCCAAAAGAATGGTGAGCCCGGAAGAAAGCAGATAGGCTGGGTTGAATCCGATATGTTCGGAGAAAGAGAGCAAAAGACTATAGAACAAACAAAGCGCCAATCCCACCAGTAAATATTGCAAAGCATGAATGCGTGTCTTATTCATAATTTCGGTGAAGAAGATAACTGCAAAAGTCAACAAGATAATGAGAATTGCGTACTTGGCGGAACGCATGGATTGCTGATATTGCTCAACAGGAATCTTGAAATTGACACCAAAACTGGAGTTCTCAATATCCTTGATGCTAGAACTATTATAATCCAACAATACTTGCGAATAGTTTCTGTTCAGGTTCAGCACCTGCCATTGTGCAGTAAATTCCTTTTCTGTGATATTTCGGTCATTGGGCAGATAGTTTCCGGTGAAACTGGGTGTATTCCAGTTTGCTTTCAAATTCACACGGGTTGTCCTTCCCAACGGAATAAAGTTGATGGATTGCGAGCCTTTTAGCTTGATTTTGATTTCATAAGGCAGCTTCTTGTTATGCTTCAATGCCGACAGGTCTGCGATGGCGTGAACTCCTGTGGTTTCTATTCCCCGGCTGTCCATTCCCGGCTCAAACAGATAGACGGAATCTCCCAGTGTGATGTTGATCTGTTCGCTGATACCACGCATATCAGTCATATTCAGACAGATGGCGGCTCTGTCAAACTGGAAATTCTCCATGTCAATTCTGCTCTTTATCAACTCTTCCGAACTGAAAGAACCCTTCAAGGTGAGTTCCGATTGATAAACGTTGACCTCGTAGAGACTTCTTTTAAGAATTTCGGTCTTTAACTGTCCGTCAATCAGAAGTTCGTCGGGGAATAGGATTAGTTCTCTGATAGCCACGCTTTTTTCTCCGTTATGTTCGATGACGGTCGGGAACTGGATGTTGAGATACGGACCGGTGATGGTCTGTGCAAGACTCCATTTCTGGCTAACCTCGTCGATAGCTTCCTCCTGAGTTCGTCCCCGTTCGGAAATAAGATTTTCAATCATGAACATCGGTATCATCAGCAGGATGATTAATCCTCCGATAATAAGCACTTTGATTGTTTTTGAGAAACGATGGAAGCATCCTAAAGGTTGCTGCTGCATCTGCTCATTTGATTTTTCATTGAAACCGTCCATAAGATAATAGTGTTTAGATGATTTATTATGTTGTTTTTAGAAATTGCTCCAAGGCTTCAATATGAGATTTGAAAGCTGCCCTGCCTTCGGGGGTAGCTAGAAAAACAGTCCGTGGCTTTCGACCCACAAAACCTTTGTTGCAGGCGATGTAGCCCAGCTCTTCCAATGCACGGGTGTGGCTTGCCAGGTTGCCGTCGGTAAGGGAAAGCTGCTCTTTCAGGAAATTGAAATCCGCTTCCTCGTTCACCATCAGCACAGCCATAATGCCCAGCCTGACCTTGCTTTCGAATGCTTTATTAATATTTTGAAATGATTCTATCATTTATGAATTCTTTCTTTCATGTTGTAAATAGAAAAGTATGCCGTAGAGGATATGAAATCCGCCGAAGCCTATACTCCAGAATAATAAACCATGACCGTCCCAAAAGCTGTCAACGATTCCCAGAACAATGAAAGCATAGCCAAGCCATGCAACGCTGGAATAGGTGTATTTGGAAACATTTACCAATGTCAATCCATAAAACAAGAGCATGAGGGAAGATATCATGCCATAATATTGATGCAACAAGATGGAAATACACAATATACCTCCGGCAAGCATGGGGAGCGAAAAATTCCATAATGCGCGGTAAGTCAGTCTGCTGAAAAACTTTTGCCCCATCTTCTTTGATTTATAGTAGGAGAGGATGCAGGCGGTGACGGCAGAAGCCGACAAAACGAGTATTGCCACTATAATCATTAGTTGCATTGCCACTGCCGAATGGGTGTCCGGGGTAATGACACGTGCCACGACATACGCGCCTGCTAATGCATACATGCCCGCCATGATTGCTGCGAGCCCACTGAGAGAGATAAACTTGGAGGACTTTTCCATCAACTCTTTTATCTCATTTACTGATTCTAATGCTTTATCTTTATTCATATAAAAAGTACTTTGTGATGCAAAGTAAAGCAAAAGATATTAGTTAAGCAAGAATTGAGTAGGAATATTGTGATAATAATCGCACTTACCAGAGAATACGAACGAAATTAGTCAAACCTTTGACTAATTCGATAGGAATATATACCTTTGCACCCCGAAACGAAACAGAGTAAAAAGAAAAACAGGATAAAAGAATATGAGAACAGGAGCAGAGTTTAGAGAACTCATGTTGCAGGTGGTTCGTACTCGTATGGCATTCCGCCGTTCTATGCAGCGGACATTAAGAAAGAACAATGCAGGTATTACATTCGAAATGCTTCAGGTATTGAGTAGCCTATGGTATGAGCAGGGGATTAGTCAGCAAATATTGGCAGAGCGCATAGCTAAGGATAAAGCGTGCCTGACTAACCTAATGAACAATCTGGAAAAGAAAGGATACGTTTACCGTAAAGAAGATCCTGCCGACCGTCGTAACAAACTGGTATTTTTGACTCCGGAAGGAGAGGAGTTCAAAGAACAGATTCGCCCGATTCTGGATCAGGTATATGTGTATGCAGAGAATATCATAGGTATAGAAAGTATCGAAATGATGTTGTCGGAATTAAAAAATGTAGGCGATGTTCTTGAAGAAGTATAAGATATATCCGGCTATTTTATTTTGCCAGTTCTTCGTTGTTCAGCCTGTTATCGCACAATCCTCCATCGTTAAAACGGACTCTTTATATCTTACTCTCGACCAGCTTTTCGAGCGAGGTGTTCAACATAGCCTTCAGCTACAGGCGGATGTTATGAAAGAAGCGATGGCTCGGGAAAGGATACAGACTGCGCGTTCTGCGCAATTGCCGGAACTGCAAGTCGGTCTGAAAGGCGGATATGTGGGGCAACCGGTTGTTTGGGAACGGGGATTGTCGGCCCCGATGCGTCCGGATGCGCCTGATTGGTCGCAGAATTATGCGATTGATATGGTTCTTCCTTTGTATCAGGGAGGCAAAATCCGAAATACCATTCATAAAGCAACTCTGGAGAAGGAGGTTGCTGCTTTGCAGACACAGACCGATCAGGCTGATATCAAGCTCGGTTTGCTGAATCAGTATCTTAATCTTTTCAGTCTTTTCAAGCAACATGAAGTGCTGAGCCGCAATATCGAGGAGTCGGAACTTCGCTTGCACGATATTCGTCGGATGAAAAAGGAAGGGCTGATAACCAATAACGATGTATTGCGGAGTGAGATGCAGTTGACTAACGACCGCCTATCCCTGCTGGAAGCAGAAAACAGTATCGCGCTAGTATCGCAGCAACTCGATATTCTGCTGGGACAGGATGAAAATCTATTGCTGGAACCGGATACCACCTTGCTCTATCAGGCTGTAGCTTTGCAATCGTATGATGACTATATTCTTCAAGCTTACGCCAATGATCCTGTCATGAAGCAACTTCGTGCACAGACTGAATTATCACAGAATGAGATTCAGCTTGCTCGTTCCGTTTCTCTACCCAGTCTATCTCTTTATGCATCGAATACGTTAGCACGCCCCGTTTCGCGCACCTTGGCAGATATGTATAACAATAACTGGAATGTGGGAGTATCTGTCTCATATCCTTTATCTTCTCTTTATAAGAATAATCATAAGATAAAGGAAAGCAAGATGATGGTAACGTTGCGCAAAAATGAGGAAGAGCAGAAGATGCAGCGAATCCGCATGGATGTACGTTCCGCCTTTTTGCGCCATCAGGAAGCCTTGCAACGGGTGGAGGCTTTGAAACTATCTGTCAGGCAGGCGAAGGAGAATTATCGTATCATGCAGAACCGTTATCTGAATCAACTGGCTATTCTGACTGATTTGCTTGATGCAAATTCCGTCCGGCTGAATGTCGAGTTGCAGTTGGTTACTGCACGTACTCGTGTGATCTATACTTATTATCAACTTCAGAAGGCTTGTGGTCGTCTCTGATTATATTGAATATGACATGGCAAATGAATTAGTAGAAAAACAGAAGAAACTGAAAAAACTCAGGGTTCGCAATATTATATTGAATCTGGTGTGTATCTGTCTGGCAGGTTCCGGCCTTTGGTGGACGGCAACCTATTTCTGGCGTTACATCAATTACGAAGTAACGAATGATGCTTTTGTGGATCAGTATATAGCTCCATTGAACATACGTGTTTCCGGATATATCGAGGAAGTTCGTTTCAAAGAACATCAAAATGTGCATAAGGGGGACACTTTACTGATACTTGACAATCGTGAATATCAAATCAGGGTGAAAGAGGCGGAAGCTGCCTTGCTGGACGCTCATGGCTCGCAGGATGTTCTTCATTCGGGCATTGAAACTTCGCATACAAATATTGCCGTGCAGGATGCCAACATTGCCGAAGCGAAAGCAAAGCTTTGGCAGCTAGAGCAGGATTTCCATCGTTTTGAACGCCTACTAAAAGAAGAATCGGTGCCGGAACAGCAGTATGAGCAGGCGAAAGCTGCGTATGAAGCGGCACAAGCCCGTTATCAGGCTTTGGTGGCACAGAAGCAGACGGCATTGTCGCAGTATGATGAAACGAGCAAGAAAACAACGGGTGTGGAAGCTGCCATACTACGTAAAGAGGCTGATTTGGATTTAGCCCGGCTGAATCTTTCTTATACTATTCTTATTGCTCCGTATGATGGAGTGATGGGAAGGCGAACTCTCGAATCCGGCCAGTATGTACAGGCGGGTCAGACGGTTTCCTATCTGGTGCGCGACAAAGATAAATGGATTACTGCCAATTACAAAGAGACGCAGATTGCCAATATCTATATCGGGCAGCAGGTGCGCATTAAAGTCGATGCCGTGCCCGGCAAAGTATTTGATGGAGAAGTCACTGCCATTTCCGAAGCTACCGGTTCTAAATATTCGTTGGTACCTACCGACAATTCTGCCGGAAACTTTGTAAAAGTGCAGCAGCGCATTCCCGTTCGGATTGATTTGAAAGATGTATCACCGGAAGAAATGTCACAGTTGAGAGCCGGAATGATGGTTGAAACAGAAGCTTTGCGCAAATGATAACAATGAAAGAACTGGAGGCACCCGTTCGCCCGTGGGTGCCCGATTGGTTGGGGCTTGTCAGTATCTTTATCGTCATTCTTCCGGTCACAATGTTGAACGGTTCGTATACCGGAAGTATGCTCGAAGTCTCGAACACGCTCGGGACTAATACGGAGGATATTACGATGGGATATTACGCCGCCTCGGCAGGTATGGCTATTGCTTATCCTATCATACCTAAGATATTGGCTGCCTTTTCCGTGAAGTTTCTGTTGCTGGCAGATTTGGTTATTCAGTTCTTCTTAAGTTGGATTTGTGCCCGTTCGCAGAATGCGGATATACTGATAGTTTGCAGTTTTGCCATTGGGATGCTGAAAGGTATCCTGATGTTGTGGTTTATTCGTTATGCCCAGAAGATATTCAGTCGGAAGAATATACGTAGTGAGTTCTATTCTTATTTTTATCCGTTTGTGTTTGGGGGAGGGCAGGCCTCTATGTTGGTGACGGCGCAGTTGGCGTACCATTATAATTGGAAGTATATGTATTACTTCATGATGCTTCTGATTTTGGTTGCCATTCTGGTTGTTATTGTCTGCTTCAGGCACAATCGCCCGATAAAGTCTGTTCCGATGGCAGAATTGCACATCCGCGAGATGTTTATTATCTCGGTCGGACTGCTGATGCTGATGTATGTAATTAATTACGGGAAGGTGCTCGACTGGATGTCGTCTCCCAAGCTCTGTATTTATATTATAATAGCTCCCATCCTGATTGCGCTTTTCATATGGATACAGTCTCATTCCGAAAATCCATTTGTAAGTCTCGCCCCCTTGTATCAGCCTAAGGCCATAGTCGGTTACTTTTATATGGCTCTTGTTATGTTTTTCAGTACTTCAACCACACTGTTGACTAATTATCTGAGTATCATCCTGAAAGTAGATACCACACATACGTACTCTCTTTATATATATCTGATTCCGGGCTATGTAGTGGGAGCTTTCATCTGTTTCTGGTGGTTTCGCTGGCAACGTTGGCGTTTCCGTTTTCTCATAGCGGGAGGGATGGGGTGCTTTGTCGTTTTCTTCGGTATCCTTTATTTCGGCATTTCCCCCGATAGTACCTATGAGATGCTTTATCTGCCGATATTCTTCCGTGGATTAGGGATGCTTACACTGATCATTGCTTTTGCATTGTTTGCCGTGGAAGACCTGAATCCGAAGTTTTTGTTATCGAATGCCTTCTTTCTGATTATCTTCCGTTCGGTATTGACGCCTATTATGGCTACATCCTTTTATAGTAATGTGCTCTATCGCTTGGAACAGAAATATATGTATTCCTTATCAGAAACAATTACGGCAGTCGATCCGGTGGCGGCATCACGTTATAATCTGTCGTTGGGTAGCGCAATAGCGCAAGGTCATGAATATGGTGAAGCCGCGCAGCTTGCGACTAACTCTCTTTATGCCACTTTGCAGCAACAAAGCCTGCTGCTTGCATTGAAAGAGATATTGGGTTATCTGCTTGTCATGTCCATTATCATAGCAGTGGTATCCCGATTCATCCCTTTTCATAAAACGATTCGAGTTAAATTTCTTAAGACTGGTGACGATATGGTTTAATGAAAGTTGAAATACTCCTTCACCCTTCACCCGCTGCTTCACCACCTATCAGGCAGCCATCACCCGATACACATTTCCCCATTTGGTATGCTTCCGCTCAATGCCCGCAGCCACTAAAACTCTTTGTGCCAATTCCTCCAAACGGTCTATGCCGTCCCACACCGCCAATTCTTCCAGATAAAGCCCGAAAGGGTGATATTCCGCCACGCGGGTGGAATAGATGCATCGTGCAAGATCTCGATTCCAACAAGCAATTCCCGCTTCGTGCGCTTCCAGGCACAAAGTGTTCAATACCCGCTGATTCAACGGGGAAAATCCCACATCTGTCCGCCCTAACGGACGATATTCCGTTTCTTCGGTCAGCACATTGTAACGGAAGTCGTAATACGATTTTAAAAAGACTTCTACACTTTCCGTCAACAGCTTTGTTTTTAGAGGCGCCACTCTTTCTGATACGGAATCACTAACTTTGCTTTTACTACCCACACCCGCTTTTTCGTTTTTTACCGACCAAAGACTATTCTGTATTCTTCTCCAAATAGCCAACCACACATTTTTACCTTCCATTTTTTCTTGTTTTAAATGATTAATGGATGCGAATATAATATCGTAATAATGCGATTTGCAACTTTTTAATCTCCTTATTTTTATAAATGTCAACTTGGTGTTTTATGCAGATATTCCTTGCTTATCTCTTAATTAAAGCTTATCTTTGATGCCGTTCTTTGTCACTTATCATATATATGATGAAAATGTATCACAGCAGTGATATCATCACATTACGTTGAGGGATTGGGATTTTTTCAAGTCACCCTTTCTTGTGTAGAAGAGATTCACAACCCGAAAGACAAACGTGTGCATCGCGTCAAACTGAAAGCGATAAAATTCAAGGCTGATAAAGAACTGAAAGGAGAACTCTGCCACATGGAATTTTACCGTTCTAAAATCAGACCTCATTCGGTTACTCTTTCTGAAGTGGAAATTGATATGAAGTTGACTGAATATTTTGAAGAGAACCAAATCATTACCCGCAAGGACTTCCAATATCTGTGCGGCATGACACAGATTACCGCTTACCGACATATCAAAAGGTTGATTGTGGAAAGAAATTGCAGAATAAAGGGACTAGACACCAGCCTATTTACACTCCGGTACCGGGAAACTACAGGGTATCGACAGACTTGAAATACCAAGAAAGATAGAAAGCGGTGAAGGACCGGGTGAAAGATTGCTGCTTCACCCGGAAACTGCTTATTAATGGGGGATACAAAGAAAAAGTGAAGGGGTAAGGAACAAAATGGTAATCTCAATGTATACCGCTTGAAGGAGCTTTTCTCATTCGTATGGCGACTTTTGTATATAGTATGTCGATTCTTTTTCTCAACTTTACAAGTTTTTCTTTTATCTTTGTGATAAAGACGAAAGATATGGAAATAAAGAAAACAACTGCGAATAAGAAAGATTTTCTCGACCTACTGCTTTGGGTTGATGAGCAAGAAAGTAGGATTGACCGTTACTCGAAGCGTGGTGATATGTTCGTTATGATGGCACATATTATGAAAAAGTCACTTATCTTCTTATTTCTATTAGTATTGTCGGCACTGCCACACTCATCGAAAGCCCAGATGCCCGACAGCCTTGTGCAGAAATTAACCGGATACATCGACGCTGTACAGAATTTCGGAGATGTGCTACCGCAAGAGAAAGTCTACTTGCACTTCGACAATACCAGCTATTATCATGGAGATCCTATTTGGTTTCAATGCTATGTCGTGACATCCGAATTGAACCGTCCGACGAATTTAAGTAAAACACTTTATGTTGAATTGTTGAATCCCGGTGGCGAAATAATATCAAAACGGGTATTGCCGATAAAGAATGGTCGTTGCCACGGCAACTTCGAGTTGACACAACTTCCTTTTTATTCCGGATTCTATGAAGTGCGCGCCTACACGAAATATATGTTGAACTTTGGAGAAGAGATAATCTTCTCACGCATTATTCCGGTGTTTGACAAACCCGCTAACCTTGGTGAATATAAAGAGAAGAATATAAAGAAGTATGCTGTCTACAAGTATCCGCAAACCAGAAAAAAGACTACGAAGGCGAAAAAGGTCAACTTGAAGTTCTTTCCTGAAGGGGGCAATCTAGTAAAGGGCGTTCCTTCACAAGTTGCTTTTGAGGCAACCGATGCTTACGGAAATCCCATAACGCTATCCGGCAGGGTTATCAATCGGGACAAAGAAGAAATCGCTCCGTTTGAAACTTCACACGAAGGGCGAGGCGTATTCACTTATACGCCGGTCGGTGAGGACGCGGATAGAGCAGAAGTTGAGTTTGATGGAAAGAAATATCGTTTTGACTTGCCGGAAGCCCGTTTGCAGGGATATGTATTGCATATTGATAATCTTTTCTCGGCAGATAGCATTGCTGTTAGTGTTCAGAAAAACAAGCATACGCCACACGCATTATTAGGTTTGGCTGTGATGGCTCACGGAAAACTGCTCAATTCTTGTATGCTGAACATCAGAAAGAATACTCCTGTCTCCTTTAAACTCGACAAGTCGGAATGGACAGCCGGAGTGGCGCAGATTGTCTTATTCAATACTACGGGGCAGATTATTGCCGACCGCCTTATCTTCACACGAAAACCGGAACAGTTGGCAGTCGACGTTAAGCAAGACAAAGAAAGCTACCAGCCTTATGAGCGTATCACATTAGATTTTTCAGTTCGCGATACGGCGGGTAAGCCTGTGAGCTGTCCTATGTCAGTCTCCATACGCGATGGATGGGAGGAAGTGGAAAGCCGCCATTCTATGTTGGCAGACCTGTTGCTGATGTCTGAAGTGAGAGGATATATTCATCGACCGCTTTATTATTTTGAAGCGGATGACCTTACGCATCGGGCAGCATTAGATTGTTTGTTGATGGTTCAGGGATGGAGACGTTATGCCTGGAAGTATGAATCGGGCGTAGAGCCGTTTGATTTAAAATATATGCCCGAACAGGGAATAGAGGTGCATGGACAGGTCGTTTCGTTTGTCAGGGGCAGACCTAAACCGAACATACAGGTGTCATCTTTCTTGGCGAAACGGGGAGAAGAAGAAGAAAACCCATCAGGAAAGGCATCATTCGGTCTTCTCGAAACGGACAGCTTGGGACGCTTTGCCTTCATTACCGATATTGAAGGAAAATGGAACCTGATTCTCTCTGTGATGGAAAAAGGTAAGAAGAAAGATCACCGGATTATACTTGATAGAGTTTTTAGTCCCCAGCCAGCCCGGTATTTGGCTGGTGAAATGCAGGTCAGTGTTTCCGGCAAGGATGTTTCGGAATCCGGGCAGGAACTCCAGAATGATACGGTTGTTGACAATGATGTGGATTACAACCGTTTTATGGATGCTTATGAAGACTCGTTGGCACGACTGGGCATACAAGAGAAGAACCATCGCTTGCGCGAAGTCGTCGTAAAAGCGAAGAAAGCGAGTCGTGAAAAGGACATTTACGAAAATCGTTCTAAATCCATTGCTTACTACGATGTGCCTTCGGAGATGGATGACATTCAAGACAAAGGAGATTATATCGGCAATGATATCCATGAATTGCTGCTGCACATGAACCGGAATTTTATACGCAGGGTCAATAGTGATGGCGAATGGTTGGAGTATAAAGGGCGTTCTCCTTTATATGTCATTAACTATCAACAGACGCAAGCTACCGAAATAGATCAGACCCGTTATCAGACTATACGTCTGGAAGCTATCAAGTCGATTTATATCAATGAGGAATTACCGGCAAAGTGTCGTTATGCAGATTCTCGTATGTCTCTGATGAAGATAGACGAAATGTATAGTTGCGTTGTTTTTATTGAAACCTATCCGGAAGGAGAGGTTCCCGTGAAGGGTGGAAAAGGAGTGAGAAAGACTTGGCTGGACGGGTATAGCAAGCCGGCTGAATTTTATCATCCCGACTATTCTATTCTTCCGAAAGAAGAGGACTATCGCCGGACGTTGTACTGGAATCCCGAAGTCCTACTGGATGAAGCGGGCCATGCGCGGGTGAGTTTCTATAACAATAGCCGTTGTCGTAAATTGAAGATAACAACTGAAATGATTTCGGCTGACGGAACAATTGGGATGTTTAGTGAGTGATTGTATAACAAAAAAGAGTTGCTATCCGGCTCAATGAACATTGAGTGGGGATAGCAACTCTTTTCAATTATATCAGCGTACTTTTTATAAAGTCACGCCTGTTTTGAATATCGCAATCTCACGATAGCCCTTCTTCTCATTGTTGACCGGTTCACCACTGGCAACTTTGATAACGTAGTCGATGAAGCGTTCGCACGTCTTTTCCATCGGTTCGTTCTCTACTATTACTCCTGCGTTGAAATCAATCCATCCCGGCTTGTTCTTGGCCAGATTTGAGTTAGTCGAGATCTTCATCGTCGGAACAAAAGTTCCGAACGGCGTACCGCGCCCTGTGGTGAAGAGTACCATATGACATCCGCAAGCAGCAAGGGTAGTGGCAGCTACGAGGTCATTGCCCGGAGCGGAAAGAAGATTAAGCCCCTTCGTCTGAAGGCGTTCGCCGTAAGGCATCACACCGGATACATAGCTCTTACCACATTTCTGCGTACATCCCAGAGCCTTTTCTTCCAATGTGGAAATACCACCGGCTTTATTTCCCGGAGACGGATTCTCGCCCACCGGCTCTCCGTGAGAAAGGAAGTATTCTTTAAAGTCATTAATCAGATGCACGGTCTGCTCAAATAAAGCTTTGTCGGAACAACGGTTCATCAAAATTGTCTCAGCACCGAACATTTCGGGAACTTCCGTCAATACGCTTGTGCCGCCTTGTGCAATCAGGAAGTCGGAGAACATTCCCAACAACGGATTGGCTGTGATGCCCGAGAAGCCGTCGGAGCCACCACATTTCAGACCTACACGAAGCTCGGACAAAGGCACATCGGTGCGCTCGTCTTTAGAAGCCTTGGCATAAAGGTCGCGCAAGATATTCATTCCTTCTTCGTATTCATCGCCTACTTTCTGAGTAACCATGAACTTCACGCGATCTTCATCAAATTCACCCAGAAATTCGCGGAATACATCCGGCTGATTGTTCTCGCATCCAAGTCCTACTACTAATACGGCACCTGCATTTGGATGAAGCACCATGTCACGAAGAATCTTCTTCGTATTTTCATGATCATCGCCAAGCTGCGAGCAACCGTAGTTGTGAGGGAATGCAACAATAGCGTCTACACCTTTTCCTTCGGTTTCGCGACGCAGACCTTCTGCCAGTTGCCCGATGATACCATTCACGCAACCCACAGTCGGGATAATCCATATCTCATTTCTCACACCTACATCCCCGTTCTTGCGGCGATACCCTTTGAAGGTAAGGTCTTTGTGAGGAATATCCAGCGAAACTTGAATAGGATTGTAGGTATAATCCAATAATCCGGCAAGATTGGTCTTTATATTCGTTTCGTTCATCCAGTCTCCCTGTTTTTTTGCCATCAAGGCGTGTCCGATGGGATAACCGTACTTGATTACATTTTCACCTTCGGAGAAATCTTTCAGAGCGAACTTATGTCCGGCGGGAATGTCCTCGTTCAGTGTAATCTCAATGCCATCTATCGAAAGATGCTCACCTGCCGGGAGGTTGACAATGGCAACGGCAACGTTGTCGGCAGGGTTAATTTTCAGATACTTTGTTTCCATGTAATGCACTTGTAAAATTGTATTTTGTTCTTATTTGCTATGGTAATAGTCAATTGTTTCTGCGGTCAGCAGGTCGATAGGCATATAGTTGATGCAAGTCACGTCTTTCTTGAAGATGAGGTGATCGCAAAGAGCCTTGATGCCGTTCAGACCTTGCAGTTCCGGTTGCTGGGCGATGAGGAAAGATACGTTTCCTTCTTTCAGGCAAGCGACGTTCCGTTCAAGAAGGTCATAGCCTATCAGATTGAAATCTTTCTTTCCACGACTGTGCAGGTATTCGCCAATGATGTAGACTTTGGAGTTGAAGGTAATTCCGTTCTTCACTGTGGGGTGGGTACGGAAAAATTCATCAAGCATTTCATTGTCCTCGTCGTTGCGCTCGGCGTGCAAGTCAAGTTCCAGTATAGTACAAGACGGATGATGTTCCTCCATGTACTGCCTGAAACCGATTTCTCTGTTCTCTTGCTGGTTGGAGCCTACAATTCCTTCGTGTATTTTACGGAAAATGACGATTTCCTTTTCGTCCCGGGCAAGCAACATCATCATTCGAGCGGCAAAATAACCGCTTTGGCGTGAGTTCTGGCCGAAGAAGGCGAGGGGAGGAACTTCTTTGATATTGGAGTCTATATATATATAAGGTATATCAAGCTCTTGCAACTTGTCGGTGAATCTTTTTGTGTATTGGGGAGCGGTAGGCGCCACCATTACTCCGTCAGGTTGTTCGGTGAGGATTGATTCACTGGCATCAACAAACGAATGATAGTCGTATGGATCGTAATAGTCTATCTTTACCGAAGTGTTGAAATCTGAATAAGTGGAGATAGCCTCGTGGATACCTTTTTCTACAGCCGTCCAGTATTCACCCTCAAGATGCCGGGGCAGGAGACATATAAATGCGTACTTCTTGTTAGACGCCAGAGCGCTGGCATACATATTAGGTTGATAGTCCAGTTGCTTCAGGATTTCTTCCACGCGTTTTTTGCTTGCTTCCGATACTCCACTGCGTCCATGAATCACACGGTCCACTGTTCCTACTGATACATCTGCCAGTCGCGCGATATCTTTAATTCTGATTCTTTCGGGCAATTTATTCATACGATTACCTTATTTATATAGGTTTCTGTGCTCGCACACAATAATAATCTTAATATTTTCCGCACAAATATATAACAATTTTTGTAATTACGAAAATTGTTGTATCTTTGTGCCCGCACACGAAAGGTGTGAGGCACTACTGTATGTATTGATTAATAGTCATATTATCAGTGTATTAAGCCCGAAAATGGGCGGAAAATGATAAATTGAAAGTTCATAATATTAATAACTTAGAATTTAAAACATAAGATTATGGGAAAGAAAGTCGTTACATTAGGCGAAATCATGCTTAGATTGTCAACTCCGGGCAACACCCGTTTCGTTCAATCTGATTCTTTTGATGTAGTATATGGTGGTGGAGAAGCCAACGTAGCCGTGAGCTGTGCCAACTACGGACATGAAGCCTATTTCGTAACTAAATTGCCGAAACATGAAATCGGACAGTCTGCCGTAAACGCTTTGCGTAAATATGGTGTAAAGACAGACTTTATTGCTCGTGGTGGCGACCGCGTAGGTATCTACTATTTGGAAACCGGTGCTTCTATGCGCCCAAGCAAGGTTATCTACGACCGTGCCCACTCTGCAATTGCAGAAGCTGATGCTGCTGACTTCGACTTTGATGCTATCATGGAAGGTGCCGATTGGTTCCACTGGTCGGGCATTACTCCGGCTATCTCTGACAAGGCTGCCGAATTGACTCGTCTGGCTTGTGAGGCTGCTAAACGTCATGGTGTAACTGTATCGGTTGACTTGAATTTCCGTAAGAAACTGTGGACAAAAGAAAAAGCACAGTCTATTATGAAACCGTTGATGCAGTTTGTAGATGTATGTATCGGTAACGAAGAAGACGCAGAACTTTGCCTGGGCTTCAAACCGGATGCAGACGTTGAGGCGGGACATACTGATGCTGAAGGCTACAAAGGTATCTTCCAGCAGATGATGAAAGAATTTGGATTCAAATATGTGGTTTCTACATTGCGCGAATCTTTCTCTGCTACCCACAACGGTTGGAAAGCTATGATTTATAACGGTGAAGATTTCTATACTTCCAAACGTTACGATATCGACCCGATTATCGACCGTGTTGGTGGTGGTGACTCTTTCTCAGGTGGTATCATCCACGGATTGTTGACTAAACCTAATCAGGGCGAAGCTCTTGAATTTGCAGTTGCTGCATCTGCTTTGAAACACACTATCAATGGTGACTTCAACCTTGTTTCCGTAGAGGAAGTTGAAGCATTGGCTGGTGGTGATGCAAGTGGTCGCGTGCAACGCTAAATAAGTGGAGAGTTTAAATAAGTCAATTCATAGTAAATTGTAAATAACAAAATAGTAAATAACGAGATGGCAAAATTCGATAAACTGGCCGTGATGAATAAGATCGGCTCTACAGGAATGGTTCCTGTATTCTATCATAAAAATGCAGAGGTGGCAAAGAAAGTAGTAAAGGCTTGCTATGACGGTGGTGTTCGTGCATTCGAATTCACTAACCGTGGCGACTTTGCTCAGGAAGTATTTGCTGAAATCGTGAAGTATGCAGCTAAAGAATGCCCTGAGATGGCTATCGGTATCGGTTCTATCGTTGATCCGGCAACTGCTGCTTTGTATCTGCAATTGGGTGCAAACTTTGTGGTAGGTCCGTTGTTCAATCCTGAAATCGCTAAAGTATGCAACCGTCGTTCGGTAGCTTATACTCCGGGTTGTGGTTCTGTATCGGAAGTAGGTTTTGCTCAGGAAGTAGGTTGTGATCTTTGCAAGGTATTCCCGGGTGATGTGTATGGAACAAACTTCGTGAAAGGCTTGATGGCTCCGATGCCATGGTCTAAGCTGATGGTGACCGGTGGGGTAGAACCTACCAAAGAAAACCTGACAGGTTGGATCAAAGCCGGTGTATTCTGTGTGGGCATGGGCTCTAAGTTGTTCCCCAAAGATAAAGTGGAAGCAGAAGACTGGGCTTATGTAACAGCAAAATGCGAAGAAGCTCTGGGCTATATTGTTGAAGCCCGCAAATAAGATTAGACGGCGAAAGCTATCTATAATAAAAAGGAGATTGATGCGACAGTCTCTTTAGAAATATGCCTCAAAGGGTTAGTTAGGTTAGTTAGTAAAATGGGGCATATTTTCATTTTGTTTAAAGGTGTTTTAAAGGGGATAAGCCATCGGATGAGCATTCATTCCGATGGCTTGTTTTTTTATTTCCGCGTAGATTCAGAGGCGGTTATTCGGGAACATAGATGATTTCACCATTGTCCAGTTCGTAGGCAATGCCTACTTTCTTGCCGCGTGTACCCTCTTTCTTATCTTGATTTTCTGACGGAGTGTATCGGTTAATCTTTTCTCCTTCTTTGGTGATGATTTCCATATTCTCCTTGCCGGGGTTCTTCACCATCGTAAAGTCCTCTTGTGAGAATACTTCCGTCATGTTATACCGGCTGACGAGAGCTACCATCAGTGCAACGGCAAATACCATAGCCACATCGAACAAGTTGGAGACTACACTGATTGGATCGGAATCCTCTTCTTTTCGTAATAGGTTGCGTCTCATTTTTCGATATTTTTATTGTTTGTACGGTATTCATTCAGTAGCTCGGAGATAAATTCCAGATTGGTCATATCCTGTAGATACCAGCGTTGTTTCACTTGCTGTGTGAGGAAACCTACTGCACCCGCCACGAGTCCCACTACGGTGGTAGCGAAGGCTATCTGCATATTGTATGCCATCGAAGCAATATCTCCACTGGCCAATCCTGCCAGGGCGGGACCCATCGGAATCAATGTACCCATCAAGCCCAAGATAGGACCGAGCTTTGTCAGCGTTTTGGAGATAGCCAGGTCTTTGTCCGCGGCAATCTCAAAGTTAGCCAGTAGGCGTTGTACTTGTGCCGGAGTTTCACGAGCATCCAGCACTTGGCGCATATACCTGATGACGAGTGAGTGGGATTTCTCAGGAAGTTGGGAACTTAGTTCCCCGACAGTTGCCGGAGTTAGTTTTCCCAGTTCGTTGCGGAGCAGGGCTTCTGTTTTGCGAATGGACAGGTATTGACCGTAGAAACTACCTGCAAGCAGTATGGCACGGCAGAAGAGGATGATTAGTAACACGATGACAGGAACGAGTAATCCTGTTGAAATCCAATATAAAATATCTGATATGTAGTTCATTGTTGTTGATTATTTAAAATGTTATTTACTTCAATTATTAGTTCACACTTTTTGCTTTTCTCTTGTTTCGGATGTTCCACCAGATGAGGCCTAGGATTGCTCCCGCCCCTGCGATGGCTATCACGCCTAGTAAAGCTTTCCAGTCTATCTCACTGATACCTGCCGCCGAAGTCTTTCCGTTGACGGTGGCTACAATTCCCAGAATTGCAACCAGTGCATTGGTAAGGAAGAAGAGTTCGAGCCGCAATTCTTTTTCCGGTAGAAGATACATAAGCAGATATCTGCCGCCGGAAATTACTATCAGGATGAAAGCTGCATAGCTCCAGGCTATCGTTTGAAAAGAAGTGCCCGGAAAAGCAAAGATGAGATATATCAGTCCGCTGAATATGACCGGGAAGATCAATAATCCCGGGAACCAGCGAAGGAAGCGGTACATCACTATCGTGCGGGGTTTCACCGGATAGTCGTTGGCTACGTGGACAGCCAGCATGGCATAAGTCATTTGCAGGCAAACTTCGATGCTTAAGATAACCGACGTGTCCAGCATTAGCGGCTGATTGCCGAGCCAGTTGGCTATTTGGGCTTTCGACTGTTCGATGGCAAAGGGCCACATCAAACCGGCAAACACGGCGCAGATAGTGGCGATGATTCCCACCGCTATCACTTTCCAGAATGTTTGCTTCAATAGAAAATTGAATGCCGTCAGAAGCATGAGGACGAGTACAACTGTTTCCATTTTTGTTAGTTACAAGTTACTGATTAGTGGTTCTTGTTTTTACAGTTGACCGTTTTTGCGACGTTTGCGTACAAAGACAATCAAAGCTAAAATGACGATAAGTACAGCGACGCCCACAGCGACATTGCTTAATGTGTTTGTCTGTTCTTCGGTAGTCTGGTTCATCTCTTCCTTTTTCATCACCATCCCTTTTTCATCACCGCTGGTTTTAGCTTCACGGATTTTGGAGATGTTCTCTTTGTATTGTGCGGCAGTCTGTGCATTCGTTTTGGAAGCGATGAAGTCGCGAAGCTTCGCATTATCGCAAACAAAGCCGGAACAAGACGGACGATACGTATTCACTATCTCCGTATGCAATTTGCTCAATTCGGCTACTTGTTCTTCGCTGGCTTTCCATAATCCTTTGCGCACACTCTCGAGCATGACTGCTGTCATCTCTTCCAGTGCTGCGGGGTTCTGCTGCTCAAAGTATTTCTTTACGCCTAGATTCAGTTCATCTTTCACATATACATTATATATATTATCCCAAAGCTCCTTATCGATAGCGGCAGGTTTCATCACATTCCAACCATATGTGTTGGTGATTACTTCTGCAAACTCACCGGCAGACGATGCCCCGCCTTTCATCTTTTCTTTGATGTAGGTAGGATTCAGAATAGTCGTGCGGCTTTCTACGCCTACGGCTTCTTTGAGTTCTTGCATCTTCATGTTGTTGCGGTTGCGGTAATCGCTGAGATAAGCATCCGGATCTTTTCCGGTGACATTGCGTACGGCAAGATTCATACCTCCCATAAACTCATACACATGGTCGAGGCTCAAAGCTCCCCACGTATTACTTTGTCGAGGCTGCACCACAACATCCGTGCTATTCAGTGCTGCTTCGAAAGCAAAATTCCTGAAGGCTTCCCAGTTCTTTTCATTGCCATAATAAGCCCCCATGTTATTGAGATACGTATCAGCTATTTCCGATTCGTTTTCCCAACGGTCGCCGGATTCCACCATTTCCTGAATACCTGTGCCATACATACCATTGGCACCACCAAATACGCGGAATGTTGAAATTTCACGAGCGTCTTTCGGACTAAGTCCTTTTTCTGTCAATACCCGTTCGGCTTCCACTACACTTGCTGCTACTTGATTCTCAAATTGATCATCTTTGGAGGCAGCAGCCATTTCTACGGCACGATTGATAAGGAACAAGCGGGAAGCTGCGAGGTCGCGAAGCTGTCCGGAAGTCTGCACCACCACATCAATACGTGGACGACCCAGCTCGGCAGAAGGAATAAGTTTCAAATCACTTACCCGACCGAAAGCATCACGAACAGGCTCAACACCCAACATATAAAGCACTTGCGCAATGGTAGCTCCTCCGGTTTCGATAAATTCGGAAGACCAAAGCGTATAACTTACCTTTCGTGGTATGGAGTCATTGTGACGTTGTTTGTAAGTTTCAATCGTCTGCTGAGCCAGAGCGATCCCTTTTTCCCAAGCGGACTCTGTCGGGGTTGCTTCGGCATTGATAGCATACATATTGCGTCCGGTAGGCAATGTGTTCGGATTAGCAATCGGGTCACCACCCGGAGTAGGAGCGGTGTAACCGCCTTTCAAAGCATTCATCAAGCTGCTCAGTTCCTCTTCGGGACTTGTCAGCAGTGCATTCTTATAATTGCCAACATTCTTGATAGTACGTTCCACTTCGGAAACAGCCAGTGCAAATTCCACTTCTTCTTTGCTGTATTCTTTCGGGGCTTTGCCCATGGCTGCCATCATTGCCGACATACCGCCTTGCGGTTTGCCTTTCATCATGTCTGCCATATCGCCATGCGGTTTACTTGTTGGCTTTCCCTTTTCTTTATTGGCCTTCATGCCCGCTTCCATCTTCTTCAACGCTTCCGGACTTGCTCCCATTGATTTCGCCATTTCCATCGCTTTTGCCGGGTCCATGTTAGCACCCATCTTCTTCATAGCTTCCTTCATGCTTTCGGGCATTTTGCTATTGCCGGACTTTTGCTTCTCTGCTTTATCCTTTTTGGCTGAAGCTGCCATCATCATAGCCATCATGCCTTTCGGTGCATTGCGGTCGGCTTCTATTTCGCGTGCTTTAGCCAGTTCCTGCGGAGTAATTCCTGCTGTGCGGCAAATCAATTCATCCGTTGCCAGTGAAGGATTTACTATCAACTTCTCTACCAGAAGGCGAGCCGGATTCAGGTATTGTTGAGTGAAGAGACTGCGGTGTTTGACGACGGCATCCGTAGCTTTGCCACGTTGCTTGTCAAGAGCCAGCAGGCTGTAAGCAATAGGTTCAGTTGCCATTGCATATACGGAAGAAGTAATTCGTTCCGATTCGTAGGGCACCCCCATGGTGTAGAGTTGACCGGTGATTTTCTCTGTTGCCAGTTCTTCGGCGAAGTTTTCCACACGGGCGATTTCATCCTCTGTATAAGGCTTGTTGGCTAAACTGTCCAGACCCAGATCCCGATGGATTCCCATCTTTACAGTCAGCGTTTTAACTGCCAGAGATTCCTGATCTTTATTTTCCTTCTTAGAGTTATTATAGATTTTAATCTTTTCCATCAGCTCCCTGTAAATGCCGCGTACGCTACTTTCGAGGAAAGGAGGGGTGAGGTAAGATTGCAGCGTTGCATACGAACGGCGTTTAGCCATCATTCCTTCTCCCACGTTGCCGATAGAATAGAGGTAGAAATGAGGAACGGCACCCACCAGACGATCCGGCCAGTCATTGCTACACAGGGCTACCTGTTTCTTCGGAGTAAACTCAAGGCTACCATGCGTACCGAAATGAATGAGTGCATCGGCTTTGAAACCATGCTGCATCCACAGGTAAGAAGCGATATAAGTATGCGGAGGAGCCATGTTGGTGCCATGAACTACCTGGAAGGCATTATCACCGCTTCCGGCAGCATTTTGCGGTAGCAACACTACATTGCCGAACTGCAAACGTGCAATACCCAATTTCCCGTCGGGAGTTGACATATAGTTGCCGGGAAACTCTCCAAAAGCATCCAGCACCTCTTGGTATTTCTCGAGACGGAGAGATTCTTTCACCCAACTTTCATACTGTTCTTTCGTAATCAACTCAGGATGTCCGCTTTGCATGAAATCATTGTAAGCTCCTTCGGCGTAAGCATTAAATACGGCACCTTGTGCCTGTATCATTTTGCCAAGTTCTTCAGCATTGGCAGGCAGGTTGGAGATGTTGTATCCTTCCTGTTTCATGCGTACAAGAAGATTGTAGAGCGAAGGCACTACTTCCATTCCGGCAGCAGTCAAGGCATTTTGTCCGGGACCTTTGTAGTAGTAGATAGCTACCCGTTTCTCTTTGTTAGGTTTCGTATTCAGACCGAGATAATTGTTTATCGTCGATACGAAGGTCTTTAAACGTTCGGGAACAGCATACGAATGGCGCAGTCCCTCTTCATCTTCATATTGTGCAAAGAGTGCAAAAGGACGAATCGCTCCGTCAATTTCCGGAGTCACGATGCTTTGAGACATAAAGCCTCCTGCCATCCCCATCGGGTCTTTTTCCCATTCATCCACAAGGCTGTTGATAGTGAGCGGAGCAAACAGTAGGATATTCCTAGTTTTCAGATAATCCACCATCTTGTCCCCCATGCGTCCGTGTGCCATGTTGATAACGGCATCGGGTTGAACTTCCTCAATGAACGACATGAATCTCGTCATCGACTGAACGGGATATACATTATACCCCTCTTTTTCGAGCGCTTCGATTAGTCCGGTAGCATCAGCCATCTGTCCGGTAATCATAATCTTATGGGCGCCTTCTTTATAAAGGTTGTTTTCTTTGATGAACTTCTCGTAGTCTGCTACAGAAAGAAATTCCTGCTCATCACTGGGATTATTGATTCCCGCATGATAAAGCATATCGCTCGGTCTTTCCGTCGGCTCTTCCACTTCGGCAGTGGCATACGTTTTTCCGTCAATTACTTTGCGGATATAGTTCAGCATATTCCGGTAGTTCGTCTTACCTCCGTTGGTGAGGTAACCGCGAATCAGATTTTGCTTAACGCTGTCGAGGTTGCAGATGTTGTTTGCAGGATTGGTAGCCATGGATGTATAAATAGGAGTTCCTTTATCCGCAGCTTGCTGAATCAGTTGGCGTTGTTCTTCCACAATGCGCAAGCCCATCCCGTTGATAAATACCATATCATAAGCGGTCAGGCGGTCGAGATTGTCGAGAGACACTTCGCTGAGTTTGATAGATGAGTTGTCGTTTGCTTTTGAGATACTTCCCTGTTGTATCGTCTGGAAGTTGACAAAAGCCACTTTGGTAGCACCGAACCAGGCATTCCATACCGATAAACCGATAATGGCTGCCGCTACGATGCACACACCTAAAATGATTTTACTTTTCTTTTTCATTTCTCTTATTTTTAGCTTTGTATGTAGTTTTAATTGTTTCTTTACTTCTTGAAGAACTTGTCGATATCCAGCGAAACTCCCAATGTCAGGTTACTTCCTGTCGTGGTGGGCGAATTGAAGTAATAGTAATCCGGCACATAATCGAACAGGTTGTTAAGAGACAGATTCATGTTCACTCCTTTTAAAACTCCCAATGAGAAAGTAAGGTCCCATATCATATATCCCGGATAGGTCACCGCTTCGCTGCCCGCAGCAGGATTATTGAAACTGTCAGTGTATACGTGTGTATTCACTTTCGACAACAACCGGCCATTGAGCGAATAGTTGAAGTTTACGTTATCCAAGTCTTTACCCCAGTCGATTCGTACAGTTGCCGTGTGTGGGCGTGTATCGGTGAACTTCTCTTGTCCGTCGCGCATGAACTCGTGGATGTAAGTGTAAGACAGACGGAAACCTAGTCCGCATGGATATTTTGCAGAAGCGTTGGCGTCGATTCCAGCAATATCCACTTTGTCCGTATTCGTATATATTTGCCCTTTGGGGTCTTCACTATAAACAGTGTTGATGCGGTTGTGCACCAGATTGTAATATCCCGTCACAGAAAAGTTATAACGGTTCTTTGTGTACTCGGCAGAGATTGAGAAGTTATGGCTTGTCTCCGATTTCAGGTCGGGATTGCCGTAAATCATCATCATGTTTGCCATATTGAACACCATATACATCTCTTTCAGGGTAGGAGAGCGGAATCCTTGTGAATAGGAACCGCGCAGCGAACAGTTACCCACCTTATACATCATTCCCAAGTGCGGAGAAAAGTGGCGCACGTTGGAGTCGGAGAAATAGTCGAACCGTAATCCGGCTATCACGTTTAGCTTTTCTGTCGGGTTCCAGTCAAATTGTCCGAAAGCGTCTACCGTATGCATGGTGTAATCGGTGTTGTCGGCAAACTGGTATGACATCAGATAATCGCGCATATAGTCGGCTCCTACGGTCAGCGTATGTTTCTCGTTGAAAGTATAATTATAGAGTGCGTGCACGTTATGCTGCACATTGCTATAATCGCGCACATCGTTCTTATAGAGCATCCGATAGTCGCTCTTGTCATACTGGTCGTACGTATAGCTCGCTTCCAGATTGCTCTGCGTGCTGAGAGTATAGTTAGCTCTCAGCCCGCTGCTGAAATCGCGGTATCTGTCTTGCGTATCTCCCGGCTTGTTGCGTTCACGGAAATAATACCCGGCTCTTGCCGTCAGCTTGAGTGCTTCGAGCGGATAATAAATCAGTCTTTCCTTGAAGTTCCATACCCGGCTTCCGAATACTGTAGAGAAGTCTCCTGCATTGCTTACACTATACGTATCGACGTTGTTGTACTGAACGTTGGTTAGACTGTTGATTTTGCCGGCGTTGAACCCTACCGTACCACCGTATTGCTGGGCGTTGTGTTCTGCGAAGCGCGAATTGAGATTCAAATTCCACGAATCGTCCGATTGGCGTGTGATGATATTAATAACACCTCCGATGGCGCTGGAACCGTAAAGTGTGGATGCTGCACCTTTCACAATCTCGATGCGTTCCACATTGTCGAGGTTCAGGCGTTCATAGTCTACGTTATTCAGTGTTTCTCCCGCCAACCGTTCGCCGTCTACCAGAAATAATACCGAGTTTCCTCCGAATCCCTGCATATTGATAGATACTTGCTGGTCCATGGCGAAAGAAAATTCGATGCCGGGGAGTTCCGTTTTCAGCAGGTCGGCGATGTTGTTGGCATTCACTTTCTTGATATCTTCTGCGGTGATTACTCGTGTAATGATGGGGCTGTCCTTTAGTAATTTAGGCGTACGGGTGCCTGTCACGACTACTGTGCCAAGGTCGAATTGATCTTCCGACAAGCGGAAATTCAGTTTCTTTTCGGTTGTTATTCTTTTTTCACTTGTTTGGTAGCCTACATACGAGGCGGTAATAGTATGCGTACCGGTTTCGGGCAGTTGCAATGTGTAGATTCCGTCGGCATTGGCGACGGTTCCGCTGCCGTAGCCTTTTATGGAGATGGTGGCTCCGGGGAGGGGGTCGCCGTTTGTATCAGTTACACGTCCGCTGATGTGATAAGACGATAGTTGAGCAAATGCGGGACAAGTTGCTAAAAAGGAGAAGATTAATAATGATAGTATATATGTATGTTTCATTCTCTGTAATTGATTGCTTAGTTATTTTTTGCGAAATCAATCGGATATAGATAATCGAAGTCTATATATCCTTTAATACCTCTGGCATTGGTATAGTTGGTAAAGCGAATAGCTGCATAGGAGTTATCCTTCAACTGTATCAGATAGACTTGGTTCGACATGGTGTAAATAGGAGGCATAATCGAAGTGTCAACATCGAGCCAGCCGGATAAGGCTGCGTTGCGATAGTCTTCCGTATACACAATGACTCCTTCCATCATGCCGGTCATATCGATGGCGATTTTGTCCGTAGTCCATTCGTCTTTCACAAAGCCTTCGTTAGCGGACAGTTTTCCGCTTGCTTTCAGTTCTTCGATGCTTGTGTAACTTGTAGGGATGGCTGCACCACCATTTGTTTTAATGTCATAACGATGGATGGCAATGTCCCATTCTGCCGGTATCTCGCTCTCATGTTCCTCGCCGATTTCCACGGTAGTGGCTTTCTTGGCGGACAGGTCGATGTATACCCAATTGGTATATTCTGTAGCATTGATTTGCGAAAACTGTCCTTCCTTAATCTCCATTTCTGCTTCAATGGGATCGTCATAAATCCCAGCAAACATACCTTCGCAAGCTGAGAGCGACATTGCCGCTCCCAGTATGAAGGTATATTTAAGAATAGCGTTGCTGCTTCTTTTCATTTTCTTCATAGGTTGTTTATTCTGCACTGTTTTCAGTATTGCTTCCAGAGAAAATGGCAGTGATGTCCATCGGCATAGCTCCCGGTCGGAAGTTTACTGTGACAGAGACTGTTCCGTCGGCTGCTACCGTACCTGTCAAGTCTGTACCGGTAATTGGCATTGAGCCAGCCATTGATTCGAATGCACCCAGACTAAGGGTATAACTTCCGTCTGCTCCGGCTGCCACATTCACTCCACTGATGGTGAAATCTTCCAGATTCATAGAACTTCCTCCGCTTAGTTCGCCAAAGCCTTTCAGCGCTATATCTACTGTGTTGTCTGCTGCACGTTTTATCACAGCACTACTTTCTGTGGTGGAACCAAAGGGTATATCTTTCACATAGAGAGCAAGCTTAGCATTATATTGATAGTTAGAAGCTATCAGATATCCAAGTGGAATGTCTCCCTGAATAAATTGGATATCCATTCCTCCCATAACTGCTGGCACATTTGCTTTAAGAGTCAACACTTTAGAATCGTTGACACTACCTTCCAGTGTGTATTCGTAACTCTTTGTAGCAGTTCCGCCCATAGCCAGTGCCACTTCACCTTCACCTTTGAAAGATTTAGAAGTAAGAGCTAGATTGTTCAGCGTAAAATCTCCTGAACCTGACTTATATACTAAGTTGATGGTACCATCTGTATTAGCGGTAATAGTGGCATTGGCATCGCTGCCCATCAAGTAGTCGGTGAACATTTTACTCTCTCCGATAGAGTAACCGTTAAAAGTGCCGGCAATGGCTTTCGCTTGCTCGGTGTTGTCAGTATTGTCGTCATCGCTACTGCAAGATACTAAAGTGGATGAGAAAGATAGTGCCATGATGGCTACTACCCATAAGTTTAAGATTTTCATACTCAGTTTTGATAGATAATGATTAATTAAATTTTCTGGTGCAAAGGTACGGGGAATGGTAGGGGGCGACAATACCTAGAAGAAATGAAAAAAATGGGGTATGTTAATCACAAATAGGTATTACCATTATCGTCTTATTCATTTACGTTCCGGAGTTGAACAATTTATCAATGTGCTAATGTGCCAATATGCCAATGGCTGCGCTGTGTGCCGCATGGTAATTGGCATATTGGCACATTAGCACATTGATTCATTTCCGCCCGGAGTTGAGTCTGTTCCGTATTGCAATTATATTGGATAATGCGAGTTCTTTTCTTGGAATATATTCAACAC
>NZ_URFY01000052.1 GCF_900547205.1 uncultured Bacteroides sp. | reverse complement strand
GCACGGTGGTGTGAGAGGTCGAAACGGGAAATAATCCCGTTTCTCCTACTCGATTAATATCCATGGGACAAAAGATGAGAAACCGCCTTTGGTTATTATTGATGGCAAGGAAGCTACGGAACCGGATGCTTTAAAGAAACTACCTGCTGAACGCATTAAAAGTTTTTCTATATTGAAAGATGATACAGCAAGGAAAGCTTATGGAGATAAGGGTAAGAATGGAGTGATAAGCGTTGTTTTGTTTACCGATGCTGAGTATGAGTACCGAAAAGCAAATCCTGAAAAACCTTTTGCTGATGCACTGGAACTGGCAGAAAGTATGCCTAATGATGCAGATGGAGAAACAGTGTATTATATCGATGATAAGGAAGTTAGCAAGGAAGAACTCAAAGGAATGTCTACTAAGGAAATTAAAACGGTTACCAAAGGTCAGTTCGACAATAAGAATATTGTACGATTGATAACTGAGAATTATAAATCTGATTGGATTCCTGTTTCGGGCGTAGTGAAGGATAAAGCAGGAAAGCCGGTTGTTGCTTATGTTACTGTAAAAGGAACCAATGATTTAATTAAAACTAATTCGGAGGGTGCTTTTACGATGAAAGCTCCCAAAAAGGGCGTACTTTTGGTAAGTGATAACATTAGACCTATAGTAGAGGTTAAAGTAAAACCCACTGTTGAAATCGTATTGAAAGATTAATTCAGTTATTCCATGGGTAGAATCAATAAATCCACCTACTGTGTCTAATCAGGGTTCATCGCTTTCACCTTTTTGCTGAAACTACGATGAATAAGGAGATAACGGGTGAAGGCGAGGGCAAAATCATAGTAAAATCAGCCCTTCATCGCTTTCACCTGTTTTTTTATGGTGTGCTTTGAATATAATCCTTTACGGATAATAAATAAATGACTTTCAGGGTGTTAATATTCAAATCGTCAGCTATTAATAGTTGATTTATCAAGTATTAATAGTTGAAATGTTAGGCGTTAATACCTGAGTTGCTGCGCATATATACCCAGCACGTTGAATATATAGATGCTGTATGCTGGGTATATAGATGAAGCAACTCTATATTTTCTGTCATAATTATCAATGCATGATAGTACCATTAACAATGCTTCTTATCACTACTAACAATGCTTGTTAGCTCGACTGACAAGCATTGTGGCAAAAAAATACAGGTGAAGGGGGTGAAGGCTTATTTTTGCTAAATATTTCCTCAGCCTTCACCCATTATCTGCTGATTCATAGTTGCTTATGCAATAAAGTGAAGAGGTGAATCCCAAAAGTGAAACATTAGAGTAATAAGTAGATTTTGAACCTCTCAGGTGGCAATAATCTTTAAAATCTACAATGACTGACGGATGTACTCAAGTATTTCCGTTTCCTGCTCCGGGTGGAACCACCTGATTTCTTCATCCCGCTTGAACCAAGTCATCTGTTTACGTGAATAAATGCGTGAATTTTGTTTAATCTTCTCAACAGCAAACGGAAGTTCCCATTCTCCATCCAAATATTTAAACAGCTCTTTGTAGCCAACAGTATTAAGCGAATTGAGATGTCGATAAGGAAGAACGGAACGCACTTCTTCCAGTAATCCTTCTTCCATCATCTGGTCTACTCGGCGGTTGATGCGGTCGTAAAGTTCTTCGCGGTCGCGTGTCAACCCTACTTTCAGTATGCGGAACGGACGGTCTTTCTTTTGCTGAGTGCGAAATGAAGTATAAGTGCGCCCTGTCATATAGCAGATTTCAAGCGCATGAATCACCCGCTTGGGGTTCTTCAAGTCAACAATTCGATAATAATCGGGGTCTAGCAAACGGAGCTCGGCACAAAGCTGTTCAAGCCCTTCCTCTTCGTATTTCTGTAGCAGGAGTTGGCGTGTATCCGCGTCAACGGTGGGGATATCATCAATTCCTTTGCAAATGGCATCCACATACATCATCGAGCCACCGGTAAGAACCACAACTTCATGCTGCGCGAACAATCGGTCCAGAATCTCCAACGCCTCCGTTTCGTATTGGGCAGCGCTGTAGTAATCGGTGAGATGGAGCGTACCTACCAGATGGTGGGGGACACGTTCGAGTTGCTGTGGAGTAGGCGCTGCCGTCCCTATCTTTAATTCAGCATACAGTTGACGCGAATCGGCGGAGACAATGCTTGTATGGAAACTCTCCGCTATCCGCAGGCTTAATTCTGTTTTTCCTACACCGGTAGGTCCTATTAGAACGATAAGAGTGGGCATAAATCGGGTGTTAGGGGGATTGAAAAAAATAAGGTACTAATTGCTGTGCTGTGCAAGCAGTTAGTACCTTACTGTCTGATACATAGTTTTTAGAACTTATCTTCCTCGAAAGCGCTGCTTGCATCACCACCGATATCGAAACCTTCCTGGTCAAAGTCTTCCATGTCGAAGTCTTGGTCGCCGTAGAAGTTTTCATCCAAATCGAGCGAACCGCCCGCAGCAGCCATTTCTTCAAAGTCCACTGTCTGCTTCGGGGCTTCTCCGGATTTCTTGGTACATTTGGCACCGCTCATACTCTTTCCGGTGATAATCTCCGATAACTCTATGAAGAAACAACGTTCCGTCATGTAGTCAAATACATATAGCAGCTTTTGTTTTTCATCTTCCACCAGCTCGCTGACAGGTGTTTCTTTCATCACCCAACTGTCCATTTCCGGGTTGTCGTCCATCTCTTCCAGCGTCACCTCTTTTTCTTTCTCCCAATCATCATCGCAGATAAAGAAAGACGTCATCTGGTCGTTAGTATACCCTACTGATTTCAGTATTGCTTCATGGAAGTCGTAAAATGTAGCTTCCGGATCCATTTGTATTTCTCTGACAAAATCGTCAACTTCATCAGATATGATAGTAAATCTGTATATCATAATATGACTATTTTGAACTGTTTATTTAATAATTCCACGTTCCGAGTTACGGATGAAGTTGATAATATAGTCTATTTCAGGACTCTTCTCAAATTCATCTTCTATTTTATTCAATGCATCCGTTGTATTCAATCCGCTTTGATAGATGATGCGATATGCACTGTGAATGCTTTCAATCACCTCATTGGCGAATCCGCGACGGCGCAGGCCGATAATGTTGATTCCGCTGAAAGCGATCGGTTCGCGTCCTGCAATGATATATGGAGGAATGTCTTTGCTGAAACGGCATCCGCCCTGAATCATCACATGGCTGCCCACATGGCAGAATTGGTGCATCAGTACATTGGCACTCACAATGGCGTTATCATCAATAATGATTTCACCCGCCATCTTGGTGGAGTTTCCAATGATACATCCGTTGCCCACAAATGCGTCGTGCGCCACGTGTACGCCTTCCATCAGTAAGTTGTTGTTTCCCACTATGGTGCGCCCTTTAGCTTCCGTTCCACGGTTTATGGTCACGTTTTCACGAATCAGATTGTTGTTTCCGATTTCGGCAGTCGATTCTTCGCCGTGAAACTTGAGATCTTGTGGAATGGCTCCGATTACGGCTCCCGGGAAAATGGTATTTCCGTTACCAATGCGCGAACCGTATAAAATATTGGCATTAGCCATAATTTTATTGTTGTCGCCGATAACCACGTTTTTATCAATGAATACGAAAGGCGCAATTTCTACGTTTTCTCCGATTTTAGCTTCGGGATGAACATATGCTAAAGGACTTATCATGCTTTGAACTATCAATTGTTACTTGTTTTTTACTATTTGGGCCATGAACTCTGCTTCGCAAACTACTTTCTCGCCCACGAATGCGTAGCCTTTCATCGTGGAGATGCCTCGCCGGATGGGAGACAATAACTCTACACGGAACACCAGTGTATCGCCCGGCACCACCTTCTGGCGGAACTTCACACCATCTATTTTCATAAAATAGGTTGAGTAGCGTTCCGGTTCGTCAACGGAATTGAGGACGAGCAGACCGCCCACCTGTGCCATTGCTTCTACCTGAAGTACTCCCGGCATGACAGGTTCCTGCGGGAAATGTCCTTGGAAGAAAGGTTCGTTGACTGTGATATTCTTAACACCTACGATGTAGTTGGCACCCATCTCGATTACTTTGTCCACCAATTGGAAAGGATAGCGGTGAGGCAGCAGTTCGCGGATACGGTTTACGTCCATTACCGGTTCACGGTTGCAGTCATAGGTCGGCGCCTGAATCTCGTGCAGACGGATTTCTTTCCGCATCTGGCGGGCAAACTTATTATTGATGGTGTGACCGGGGCGGGTAGCAATGATGCGACCCTTAATCGGCTTGCCTATCAAAGCAAGGTCGCCGATGACGTCCAGCAGCTTGTGGCGTGCACATTCATTGGGCCAAACCAGCGGTTTATGGTTGATATAGCCCAACTGGCTGGCATCCATATGGGGCACGCCCATTACGTCAGCCAACTTGTCATAGCTTTCCTGCGACATTTCACGTTCATAGATTACGATTGCATTGTCGAGGTCGCCACCTTTAATCAGTCCGGCAGAGAGTAGTGGCTCTATTTCGCGAACAAAGACGAATGTGCGGCTGGCAGCCACTTCGTCTTTGAAATTGTGCATATCTTCAAGAGTAGCAAACTGATTCGGGATAATGTTTGAATCGTAGGATACAAGTACGTTCAGACTAAAGTTCTCGTCCGGCAATACGATGATGGAAGAGCCTGTAGATTCGTCACGAAATTCTATTTTCGATTTGATGATATAAAAGTCTTTGACAGCGCTTTGCTCTTCTGTTCCTACACGTTCTATTTCTTGTACATAATACTGTGCACTTCCATCCAGAATTGGAAATTCCGGACCATTAACCTGAATAAGGCAGTTGTCTATGCCCAAAGCATAAAGAGCTGCCATACCGTGCTCTACAGTGCTTACTTTAGCTCCATTCTTTGCCAATACGGTGCCACGGGTAGTTTCCGTCACGTTGTCGGCTACTGCGTCGATTATCGGCTGTCCTTCCAGGTCGATGCGCTGGATTTTGTATCCAAAATTATCGGGAGCAGGATTAAATGTTACAGTGAGGTCAAGTCCAGTGTGAAGACCTTTCCCGCTCAGTGAAAAGCTATCTTTCAGCGTTTTTTGTTTCAGCATTGGTTACTTATTTAATAGTTGTTTTAATTCTTCTATTTCTTTGCGCAGGCTGCGTAGTTCTTTTTGCATATCGGGCAAACTTCTTTGTGCAATGGACGATTTGAAGTATTGCTTCAATTCCATAGGAGGGGTTCCGATGAGCTGGCTGCCGGCCTTGATATCTCCGGGTACGCCCGACTGTGCTCCCAGTCCTACTTTGTCGCCTATTTTTGAGTGTCCGGCTATGCCTACTTGCCCTCCAATCATACACCATTCTCCGATTTTGGTAGAACCGGCGATGCCGGCTTGTGCAGCCATTACGGTGTGCGAACCTATTTCGTCGTTGTGTGCCACTTGAATCAAATTGTCTAATTTGACGCCGCTATGAACTACCGTAGCTCCCATTGTAGCACGGTCCACACAGGTGTTGGCACCTATATCCACTTTGTCTTCCAGAATTACGATTCCTATTTGCGGAATCTTATCGTATCCGTTCGGGGTGGGAGCGAATCCGAAGCCGTCTGCTCCAATCACTGCGCCCGAATGCAGGGTACATTCGTTGCCTATGCGGCAGTCGTGATAAACAATTACATGAGAGTAGAGCAGGCAGTCGTGACCTATCTTTACACCATCTCCAACGAAGGTATGCGGATAAATCTGCGTGTTATCTCCAATGACAGCATTCTCGCCGATATAGGCAAAAGCACCTATATATACGTTTTCGCCAATCTGAGCGCTGGGAGCGACAAAAGCGAGCGAGTCGATGCCCTGCTTTTTGGGTTTGCTCATTTCATAAAGATTGAGCAGTTTCGCCAGACTTTCATAAGCATTGTCTACCTTGATGAGAGTGGTTTTAATCTCACGTTCGGGAGTAAAGTCTTTGTTGACCAGAACAATGCTTGATTGTGTCTCGTATATGTATGGTGTATATTTAGGGTTCGACAAGAAAGAAATAGCTCCGGGCATTCCCTCTTCAATCTTAGCGAATGTGTGTACCGTAGCGTTTTCGTCTCCAATGATTTCCCCTTGGATAAATGCTGCAATTTGCTTAGCCGAGAACTCCATGTCTTTATTTAAAATTTAATTAGTTCACAAATAACGGATTTTTTTTTCAGATTTCCGTGTTATTGAATGAATATTTTATACTTATCTGTGCAATCGCTGATAGCAGAGATAGTATTTCTTTACCTTTTTGGACAATAACGATATGTTCAGCATATCCGATGCCTCGGCTATGTTTTTGATGGTACCGTCCTTATAGATAATGTCAATACTGTCATCCGCCGGGTCGTACATATTCTTTTCGATGCTGGGGGTAGAGACAAAATAGCTCGCTTCGTAAAGGGTTATGCCTAGTTGTTGGCTGATTTGCAAAGTTAATTCTTTTATTCTGTCTTCACTGACAGGCTCCGACGAAATTTCCACTTTAAAGATATTCCGGTTAATCATTCCCAGGCTTAACGTGGAAAGAACTTTGTCCTCGTGGGTGCTCCACACTTTCAGGGCTGTCCATATATCATTGTCGTCCAGTTGGATGAAATGCTCCAGGCAAGCGGGATTGTTATAAAATTCCGTAGGATTGATATCATTGTAAAGGAAGAAGCGCAATGCAGGTGAGGCAAATAGCTCTACTCCCTTGGAAGCCAATTCCTTGGCGCGGAGCAGGGTACTGATAAGCATCTTCTCGTAGGCTACCGAGGTCTTGTGCAGGTATACTTGCCAGTACATCAGGCGGCGTGCGGTGAGGAAGTTTTCTATCGAATAGATGCCTTTGGACTCAACGACGAGTCGGTCGTCTGCCACGTCGAGCATCTTGATGATTCTCGCTGAGCCGATATTTCCTTCCGTCACACCCGTGTAGAAACTGTCTCGGCGAAGATAATCGAGCCTGTCCATATCCAACTGGCCGCTGACGAGCTGATGCAGGAAGCGTTTCGGATATTCATCTTTGAAGATTTGTATGGCAAGACTGAGCTGTCCGTTCATCTCTTTGTTCATCCGTTCCATTAGCATGAGAGAAATTTCCTCGTGGGGCATTCCTTTCACGATGGTATCTTCGAGCACATGAGAGAAAGGACCGTGTCCGATATCGTGCAAGAGGATGGCTGCTTGTACAGCTTCCGCTTCGCTGTCGAAGATAAAATTACCTTTGGAAGCCAGTTGGGTGATAGCCTCGCTCATCAGATAGAAAGAGCCCAATGAGTGTTGGAAACGGGTGTGCTGCGCACCGGGATATACCACGGACGAGAGTCCTACTTGCTTGATGCGGGTAAGACGCTGCAAAAGGGGATGCCGTACGATGTCATACAGCAACCCCTTTGGAATATTGATAAACCCGAATACGGGATCATTGATTATCTTTCTTTCGTAAGCCACTTGATTTAACGGGTTAGTGGTTAGTGATTAGTGATTAGTGGCTGTGCGCAATATACTGCATAGCGCTAATCGTTAATCATTAATCGTTAATCACTCTTTTCAGCTGTTCGGCCATTTGTGCCTGCACTTCTTGTGCAGCAGCGCGGGCGGCTTCAGCAAACTTCTCGGTTTTATCTACATAGATAATTCCGCGGGAGGAGTTAACAATCAATCCGCACGTACTGTTCATTCCGTATTTGCATACTTCTTCGAGTGAGCCGCCTTGTGCACCTACTCCCGGAACGAGGAGGAAATGGTTGGGGACAATCTTGCGGATATCCTCGAAAGCACGGCCTTGAGTAGCACCTACCACGTACATCATACGGTCGTCGCCTGCCCATTCCTGTGATTTGCGCAATACTTTCTCGAACAGACGTTCGCCGTTCGTGTCTTCTGTCAACTGGAAGTCGTGCGAACCTTTGTTGGAAGTCAGTGCCAGCAGGATTACCCATTTGCCTTCGTAAGTGAGGAACGGAGTTACGCTATCTTCGCCCATGTAAGGGGCTACGGTGACAGAGTCGATGTTCAGTTCTTCGAAGAAAGTGCGGGCATACATTGCCGAGGTGTTTCCGATATCACCGCGCTTTGCATCGGCGATGATGAATTGGTCGGGATAGTTATCTTTGATGTATTTTACTGTTTTTTCAAATGCAATCCATCCTTTTACACCCATGCTTTCGTAAAAAGCGAGATTGGGTTTGTAGGCGATACACAAATCAGCTGTTGCATCGATAATAGCTTTGTTGAAGGCAAAGATAGAATCTTCCTCTTTCAGCAGGTGTTCGGGGATTTTCTTGATGTCGGTATCAAGTCCTACGCAGAGGAATGACTTCTTGCGTTTTATGTTTTCAAATAATTGTTGCTTATCCATAATTGTATAATTTGAATTGAGAGCTTTGTCAATTGTTAATCACTAAATCGTTAATCACTATAACTCGCTTTCTTTCAGGCGTTCTGCATTTTCTGCCACAATCAGGTGGTCGATGCAGTCTTGGATATCTCCGTCCATAAAGGCGGCGAGATTATAAATTGTATAATTGATGCGATGGTCGGTGATACGTCCTTGCGGGTAGTTGTAGGTACGTATTTTTGCCGAGCGGTCGCCGGTAGATACCATTGTCTTACGTTTAGAAGCAATGTCGTCGATGTATTTCTGATGCTCTTTGTCGTATATAAAGGTACGTAGGCGGGCTAAGGCGCGTTCCTTATTTTTCGGTTGGTCGCGCGTTTCGGTACATTCAATCAGGATTTCTTCGGCTACACCGGTGTTGGGATTCTTCCAGATGTAACGCAAGCGTACACCGGATTCCACCTTATTCACGTTCTGTCCGCCGGCACCACCGCTTCGGAAGGTATCCCATTTGATTTCTCCTTCGTTGATGACTACATCAAACTCTTCGGCTTCGGGAAGCACGGCTACGGAAGCTGCGGAAGTATGTACACGTCCCTGTGTTTCCGTGGCGGGAACACGCTGAACGCGGTGTACGCCCGATTCATATTTCATTATACCGTAAACGTTATCTCCTGTGATGCTGCAAACAACCTCTTTGAATCCTCCGGCAGTTCCTTCGTTTGCGTTGGATACTTCCATCTTCCAGCCTTTGGTTTCACAGAACTTGGCATACATACGGAAGAGGTCGCCGGCAAAGATAGCTGCTTCGTCTCCTCCTGCACCGCCGCGGATTTCAAGAATTGCATTCTTGCCGTCTTGCGGGTCGGCGGGAACGAGCATCAGTTTGATTTCTTCTTCCAATACCGGAAGACGCTCTTGGCTGATGTCCATCTCTTCCTTAGCCATCTCACGCATATCGGCGTCCGACTCGTTGGAAAGGATATTCTTGGCTTCTTCAATGTTACCCAGCAATTGGATATATTCCTTGCGTGCTTTCATCAGGTCGTCCAGTTCCTTATATTCCTTAGTCAGTTTGACATAGCGCTTCTGGTCGGCAATGACTGCCGGGTCGGTGATAAGAGTAGATATTTCTTCAAAACGGGCTACGAGTCCGTCTAATTTTTCTAGTATGGTACTGTTGTCTGCCATTCTTTAGTATCTGAATTCTCCGAATTCGCTCTTTATAATTAGTTCTGTATTGTCACATTCTTCCACGCGTCCTACGATTTGTGCAGGGATACCGAATGATTCGGAAATAGCGATGACTTCTGCTGCATATTCCGGTGAGAGATAGACTTCGAGACGGTGTCCCATGTTGAATACCTTATACATCTCTGCCCAGTCTGTGCCGCTTTGTTCCTGAATAGTCTTGAACAATGGAGGAACAGGGAAGAGGTTGTCTTTCACTACACGTACGTTTTCAACGAAATGCAGTACCTTGGTTTGCGCACCGCCGGAGCAGTGAACCATTCCGTGAATCTCAGGACGCAGTGCATCGAGCAACTTTTTCACTACCGGAGCATACGTACGGGTAGGGGAGAGTACCAACTTTCCTGCATCAATCGGAGAATCTTCTACGCTGTCAGTCAGTTTCAGATTTCCTGAATATACCAATTCTTCGGGAACTGCTGCATCATAACTTTCCGGATATTTCTCGGCAAGATATTTGCCGAATACATCGTGACGAGCACTAGTCAGACCGTTGCTGCCCATGCCGCCGTTATATTCTTTTTCGTAAGTAGCTTGTCCGTATGAAGCCAAGCCGACAATTACATCACCCGGTCGGATGTTGGCATTGTCGATAACGTCGGAGCGTTTCATGCGGCAAGTTACGGTAGAGTCAACGATGATGGTGCGTACCAAGTCGCCCACATCGGCAGTTTCGCCACCGGTTGCATATACGCCGACGCCCATTTCGCGGAGTTCGGCGAGCAGTTCGTCTGTTCCATTGATAATAGCAGAGATTACTTCTCCGGGAATCAGTAGTTTGTTGCGTCCGATGGTGGAAGAAACAAGGATGTTGTCTACGGCACCTACACAAAGCAGGTCGTCGATGTTCATTATCAATGCATCTTGCGCAATTCCTTTCCAGACGGATAAGTCGCCTGTCTCTTTCCAATACATATAAGCAAGGGAAGACTTTGTTCCGGCGCCATCAGCGTGCATAATGTTGCAATATTCCGGGTCACCGCCCAGTATATCAGGAATGATTTTACAGAATGCTTTCGGGAAAATTCCTTTGTCGATGTTCTTGATGGCATTGTGCACATCTTCTTTTGATGCGCTTACTCCACGCATCATGTATCGTTGATTACTCATGAGTTATAGAATTTTGTATACGGCTGCAAAAGTACAGCTTTTTTTTCGTACAGCCAACTATCTTACTAGAAATGCCGTAACCTTCTTCTAGAACTCTACTTTTGGAGCTTTCTCTGTTCCTTCTTCTGCTTCAAAGTAGGCTTTCTTGTCGAAGCCGAACATTCCGGCAAAGATGTTTTTGGGGAAGCGGCGGATGCTGGTATTGTATGCCTGTGCAGCATCATTGAAGTTCTTGCGTGCTACATTAATTCGGTTTTCTGTTCCTTCCAGTTGGGCTTGCAGTTCAAGGAAGTTCTGATTTGCTTTCAGGTCAGGATAGCTCTCGCTGATAGCCAGTAGTTTGCCGAGTGCCGAAGTTACCGCACCTTGTGCTTTTTGATATTGGGCAAGCTTTTCGGGCGTCAGGTCGTTGGCATCCACTTTTATCTGAGTGGCTTGGCTGCGTGCTTCCACTACTCCTTCGAGCGTTTCTTTTTCATGCGTTGCATATCCTTTCACTGTATTTACCAAGTTCGGAATCAAGTCTGCACGGCGTTGGTACTGAGTTTCTACATTTGCCCATTGGCCGGTTACATTCTCGTCCATAGTTACCAGACCGTTGTACATCGCAACTGCCCATATTACAAGGATAGCCACAACGGCTAAGATGATGATAATTGACTTTTTCATAATTTCTATTATTCTATTTGTTATTGTATTATTTAGGAATATCTTTGAATATTTCTTTGTGTCAGAACCGTGAGCCGGCACCTCCGCCTCCGCCCATTCCTCCACCGAAGCTACCTCCGCTGAAACCACCGCCTCCGCTACCGAAACCTCCCATTCCGCCGCCGAAGCCGCCGATAAATGGTCCGCCACCGCCGCCTCGGTGATGATAATCGCTATCATAACTTTGTTGCTCTCGGGCTACGGTGTGTCCGCAGTTTCTACAAGTATAAATCACTTTCTCGGTTTTCACTCCATTCACTCGTGAGATAAGTGTGCTTCCGGTTCTTTGCAATTGATGCTTCCCGCATTTCGGACAACGGCTCTGTTTTCGTGCGGCAAAGAATGCAATTCCTCCACCGATAACTATGAAACAAAGGATGGCAAGGATAAAATCAAAAGAACCGCCATCAGCCGATTCTGAAAGCGAATCATTCTCCATTGAACCGTCAAGCCGTTGGCAAGTTGCCTTTAAGCCTGCCACCATTCCTGCGTCCCAATTCCCATTTTTCAGATAAGGAAGCATATATTTAGTCTGAATCCTTTTGCAGATGGCATCGGGAAGTACTCCTTCCAGACCGTAGCCAGTATAGAACTGAATACAACGCTGGTCAGTAACTAGCAGAATGACAAGCCCGTTATTTTTTCCTTTCTTTCCTACACCCCATTTGTTCAGCAGTTGATGGGAAAACTCGAAGCAATCTTCCTCCCCGATGGAGGGAACGACGGCAACTACCGTTTCAATCCCCGTCTGTTGCTCCAATGCATAAAGCATGGAGTCGATGCTGTCACAAGCTGCCTGCGAAAGTATTCCCGCCGGATTGACTACATATTGCATCTTATTCTGCAAATGAACTTTCGGGAGATTGTCTACTGTATACGCCTTTTCCCGGGCTTGCAGGGGTGTCAGCAGAAAAATAGAGAGTATAAGTGTGAATATTGATTTCATAACAACTTGAATCGTTTGTTTTTTTAGTGCAAAGTCAGAAAAGCTCTTTCTTTGCTGAACTGTTCTTTAATGAATATACCGTCCGACGAAATTGCGGACTATATCGGTATACTCCTGTTTATTCTCTTTATAAGATACAGCATGGGCAGCTCCCGGCACAATCCATAATTCTTTCGGCTCCGGTTTAGCTTCATAAAGAGGATATACCATCCACGTAGGCACATATGTATCTTTATCGCCATGGATAAACAACATCGGCAACTCACATTTGGCTACCTGTTTCAGTGAAGAAGCTTCTTTGAAGTTCCATCCGTATTTCTTATCGCAGAGCCAGCTTGCAGTATACATCATTGTGAAAGGAGGGAGGTAGAAGCTGGATTTTAACTCATGCGAGAATTCATCCCAAACACTGGTATATCCGCAATCTTCTACAAAACACTTCACAAAAGGTTGTTGCGGCTCGCCGGATACCATCATGGTAGTTGCTCCACCCATCGATATGCCGTGTACCACCATCTGGGTGCTGTCACCAAAAATCTCGTTGGCTATATTCATCCATTGCAATACATCCCAGCGGTCGTTCCATCCCATTTGTATGGCACGACCTTCGCTTTCTCCCTGATGTTGTAAATCGGGGAGAAGAATGTTGAACTTTAAGTCGTGGTTATATAAATAGCCAATCATAAACATACGGATAGCATTGTCCGTATATCCATGAACGATGACAGCCGTTTTATTGGTGGTTTCGGGTGCAGCCACGTAAAAAGCATGAAGCTGTATACCTTGCGGGTTGATAATAAAGGTATCTTTCAGTGCGTTCTCCTGTTTTAGACTATCCACCCATGGCTCCAGAAATGGATAATTTCTATACATAAAGGGATAAGAATCAGCGTCTTTAGACAATATCTTCGCATTCGGAGTAAGGGAGAAGTTCAACATATAGAAACTTCCTCCGATTGTGCAACCGGTCAGAACCAGCATGACGATGATAATGCTATAAACTACCTTTCTCTTCATAACTTATCCCTTTTTAGAGAAAAACGCCTTTTTTACTTATGCCATATCTCCCACGCTGCAAAAGCTTGAAGAAGCAACATTTCCAGACCGTTCTTCACGACGGCTCCTTGCTCTTCTCCCTTCTTCATAAACAGAGTGACGTTGGGATTATATAACAAATCGTAAAGCAAATGGTTTGTAGTCAGCAGTTCATAAGGAATATTGGGGCAGAAATCTACTTTAGGATACATACCTACGGGAGTACAGTTGACTATCACCGTATGTTCTTCCATTATTTCCGGAGTCAGTTCGTCGTAAGTCAGCATTCCGTCGGCTTTGTGAGTACGGGATACAAATACGCTTTCGATTCCCAGATTCTTCAATCCGTGGTAGATTGCTTTGGAAGCTCCACCTGTACCCAGAATCAAGGCTTTTTTATGATGGGGCTGCAATAGTGGTTGAATAGATTCGGTGAATCCTATAATATCAGAATTGTACCCAATCAGTTTCATCTTACCTTTCGGTTGGCGGACAATCTTGATGACATTTACAGCACCTATCTTTGCAGTGTCCTTATCCAGTTCGTCCAGAAACGGGATAACCAGTTCTTTATAAGGAATAGTCACATTGAGTCCGTGCAGATTGGGATTCTCCTCAATAACTTCCATAAAGTTATTGATGCTGGGAATCTCGAAATTCACATATTCCGCATCAATTCCTTCGGAGTGGAACTTCTCGTTGAAGTATCCGATAGAAAATGAATGTTTGAGAGGGTAGCCTATTAAACCGTATTTTTCCATAACAAGAAAGGGGTTAAATTAATCATACATTATTTTGTCGCGGTATAAAGTGTGCAGATACCAAATGTCAGCCGGCGGAAGTTCACTTCGCCGAATCCGGCTTTTGAAATAACACCTTTCATAACTTCCCCTTGAGGAAATACCCTGATGGTGTCGGGCAGATAACGGTATGCACTGTTGTCTTTAGAGAGAATCTTGCCTAGCAACGGGATGACGGCTTTCGAGTAGATGGAGAACAGCTGTTTCATCGGGAAACGATCCGGAGTAGTGAGTTCCAGAATCACAAGATGTCCGCCCGGTTTCAGCACGCGGCACATTTCGGAGAGCCCTTTGTCGAGGTCTTCGAAGTTGCGTATGCCGAAAGCTACGGTAATAGCATCAAAGTCGTTGTCGGCAAAAGAGAGAGAAGTGCAGTCCTCTCGGGCAAAAGATATTTTGTCCGAGAGTCCTTCCTTCTTTACTTTTTCACGTCCCACGTTCATCATGCCTTCCGATATGTCCGTCCCGATTAACTCGGCTGGTTGTAGTTTGCGACAAGCGAGGATAGCGAAATCCCCGGTGCCGGTAGCCACGTCCATCATGCGTTGCGGACGGAAAGGATGGAGCCAGGCAATTGCTTTCTTACGCCAACTGCGGTCGATACCCAGCGATAGGGTATGATTCAGTTTGTCGTAGGCATGTGCGATATTGTCGAACATACGTTCCACTTGCTCGGTCTTCTTTCCTTCCTCGTCGTAAGGCTTGATATGTTGTTGTGGGTAGTCCATTTTTTTAGTGATTAGTTATTAGCGATTAATCACCAATAACTAATCGTTAATCGTTAATAATACGTTCTTTTCGATACGTTCAGCGATGTTCGTTGTATCTTCTTTTACAAATTTCTCACCGGTGATGTTCTCGAACAATTCGATGTAACGTTCGCTGATGCTCTGCACGATAGCCGGAGTCATTTCAGGTACTTGCTGTCCTTCTTTGCCTTGAAATCCGTTTTCCATCAACCATTCGCGAACGAACTCTTTAGAAAGTTGTTTCTGCGGTTCGCCCTTCTCAAAACGTTCCTGATATCCTTCTGAGTAGAAGTAACGGCTTGAGTCCGGTGTGTGGATTTCGTCCATCAGGTAGATAGTACCGTTATGTTTACCAAATTCGTATTTAGTATCTACAAGAATCAGTCCGCGTTCAGCAGCTATTTCAGTTCCGCGTTTGAAGAGAGCCAGTGTATATTTCTCCAGCACTTCATACTCTTCGGGAGTAGCCAGTCCTTGTTTCAGGATTTCTTCTTTGGAGATGTCTTCGTCGTGCAGTCCCATTTCCGCTTTGGTAGTCGGGGTAACAATTGGTTCGGGGAATTTCTCGTTTTCACGCATTCCGTCGGGCAACTTCACGCCGCAAATCTCGCGTACACCGCTTTTGTAAGCACGCCATGCGCTACCGCACAGATAGCCGCGTACAATCATTTCTACAGGAAAACCTTCGCACAATACACCTACGGTCACCATCGGGTCCGGTGTAGCTAGTTTCCAGTTTGGACAGATGTCTGTAGTGGCATCGAGGAACTTCGCTGCAATCTGGTTTAGCATTTGTCCTTTGTAAGGGATGCCCTCAGGCAGTACTACGTCAAAAGCCGAAATACGGTCGGTTGCTACCATTACAAGTTTTTCGCCGTTGATGTTGTACACGTCGCGCACTTTTCCGTGGTACACACTTTTCTGTCCCGGAAAGTTGAAATCTGTTTTTGTTAATGCTTTCATAATGATATGTATTAAAATTATGTTTTGTACTTAGAGGTTCACTCTGTGAAACTCAGTGTTACTGTGTGGTGAATCTTTTCGTTCTGCTTTCGCCTCCTTATCAAATTTCTCGTAAGCATCCACAATACGTTCCACCAACTTATGCCGAACAATATCCTTCTTGTTCAATTCTACAAAGCTGATACCTTTCACCCCTTTCAGTATACGGAGTGCTTGCACCAGTCCCGAAGTTTGCGAGGCAGGAAGGTCGATTTGTGTCATATCTCCCGTCACAATCATCTTTGTATTCATACCCATACGGGTAAGGAACATCTTGATTTGCTGTGCAGTAGTATTTTGCGCTTCGTCCAGAATCACGACGGCATCATTCAGTGTACGTCCGCGCATGAATGCTAACGGTGCAATCTGAATAATGTTCAGCTCCATGTATTCCTTCAATTTGGCGGCGGGTATCATATCCTGCAAGGCATCATATAGCGGTTGCAGATACGGGTCAATCTTCTCTTTCATATCACCGGGCAGAAATCCGAGCTTTTCACCGGCTTCTACGGCCGGGCGGCTGAGTATTATTTTCTTAATCTCCTTGTTTTTCAGTGCCCTCACTGCCAGAGCGATGGCAGTATACGTCTTACCCGAACCTGCCGGACCAATGGCGAACACCATGTCATTCTTGGCAAATCCTTCCACTAACTTCAGTTGGTTTTCGCTTCGTGGTATGATGGGTTTCCCCGTTACGCTGAACACAATCACGTTTCCGTTCTGTTCCGCTTGCGGGGCATTTCCTTTTATGATGTCGATGATAACTTCCTCTTTCAGTGAATTATATTCGGCACAATACTTTTCCAGTTTGGTGATATTTTCTTCAAAGGCGCACATTTCTTCCTCATCGCCTAGCACTTTGATTACATTGCCACGGGCAACAATGCGCAGCTTTGGATATAAAGCTTTTATTAACTGTATGTTGGCGTTGTTGACGCCATAAAAAATAACCGGATCAATATCCTCAAGAACAATTAGTTTCTCTATCATTCAATTGTATTAAAGAAAAATTTCTGCAAATTTAATGAAACGTTTTGGATTCTAAGATTGTTTGAAGATGAATTTTATTTCATTTTAAATTCATAATCCTTTCATCGGGCAGTGATATGGAAACATCCCTGTTTCAACTCATACTTAATATAGCATTTATCTGCCTGTCTCAAATCCCTTAAAACCTCTGACAGAACAAGTTTTAGCGTGTCCGAACCAACATCCTGCAAGGGGCGTCCGTCTGAATCTTCCACTTTCTTGAAGCGTTTCCAGCTAACGTCGAAAGTAGCGCCGAAGCAGTGGGCCGAGTTGGCGGAAGCATTTCCGTTGCGGCGGCGCAGACGCTTCACGTCATTCTGTGTACGCAGCACCGAGGTAACAATCACTTTGTTGGGATTCAACCCCTTGGCAGTCAGCGAGTCGAGGAAGTTGGAGCCGATTGTGTCGAGCAGTGCGCTTGCTTTGGGCACGAGGTAGGGGATGGAGTGTGTCAGTGAGTCAACAGTATAAAAATCATTTTCAGTGATATAGATTAACATCTCTTTCAAGTCTTCGGCCGCGTCTCTATCTGCCAGCGGGCGTATACCGATTGTTTTGGCAACGGCAAGATGCTTCTCGTTCAAATCAGGGAAAGAACGTCTGTAGCTGAGCACTCCCCGGATATTGCGGGGGTCGTTCAGTTTGAGTGACATATCTTTCTTTTTGCATCCGGCGGTAAAGGTAGTAATACCGACAATTATCAGTAAAAGAGGTAGTATGCGTAGTTTAGGAGTATTCATTATCTGATTTTTGCCGCAAATATACATCATTTTGTTTAAGACTACCAAACGTATTCAGATGAATATCTCTCATCAATAAGCTTGATTTCCTAAAAACATTGCTTATCTTTGGCCTCGAATATACACTTAAAGCAAAATAAGCGATGCAATGAAGCGTAATACCATTCTGACTGCCATAATTTTCAGCTTTCTACTTGTATTACAAATGAGGGCGGACGAACCGATGAAATTTGATTCGGACTCCATTCCTCCGGCATTTACAACACTTAAAAACTTACTTTTCAATCCCACTGAATACTACCTCCTATGGTATAAAATGAAAAAAGAAATCGACGCTAAGGGCGGCGACAATGCAATCAATCGCTACTATTTGTATAAAGACAGAGTTTTGTATCATTGTGAACATAGCCAGCTAGATAGTCTAAGAAAGTACGTTCCTATTTTGAAAGACTTATGCTTGAAAGTGGGCGATGAGTATTGCTATTACCAAAGCTGGGATATATTGTGTGATTTTCTGCTTTTCTCGAATTTAGAAGCAGAAGCGATAGCAGAACATCAGAAGATGCAGGCAGATGCATCTCAACGTAAGAGCAAGATAGGATTGGCATTCAGTACTTCTCGCATAGGCATTAGCTATGCCACTCGAAAAGAGTTTGATAAGGCCCAGCCTTACATTGAACAGTCTATGAAAGTATTTGAAGAAATGAAGTGTTGGGATGATTATGTTTTATTGGCATACAATTATATAATTGTTCTTCTTCAAAACGGGAAAAAGAATAAGGCACTTTCTACCTTTCTTCATCTCGATTCAATAGCCAATTCATTCATTGCCAACAACGACTATGATAAGCATGGACGAAATATTCTTATAATAAAAGACATGGCTTCAGAAGTATATTCTCAATTATATAAAGAGCCGAAAGATACTCTTATTCAAAAGAAATATTTGGATGAGATGATAGAATTATATAAAAAAGCACCTAATCAACACCGGATTCATCTGTATAATTCAAAAGTGCAATATGCAACAATAACCAAGAATTATCCAGAACTGATAGCTTATCAAGATTCTATTGCCCAGTATAATATCAAGACTGATAATAAAGTTGGGCTTTTGCATACCTATTATTATATGTCCGAGAATCTTTTTACGATACATAAATATAAAGACGCGTATTTGACTTTGCATAAGTACGTTGAATTGAATGATTCCATTTATAAGGATGATTTTCAAAAACAACTGAGTGAGATGTCAACCCGCTACAATGTGAATAAGTTGGAACTGGAAGCGCAAAAGATGCGTATGGTTGCCCGCAACACACAGTATTATTATGCCTGCGCATTAATTATCATATTAGCCGTAGCGCTTCTTATAAGTATCCGGTTCTATCTGCATAAACTGAAGAGTAATCGTATACTGAGAAAGCAAGCGGAAGAGTTGATACTTGCCAACCAGCGGGTGCAAAAGGCACAACTCGTGAAAAGTGCTTTCATACAGAACATGAACCATGAGATACGCACTCCTCTGAATGCAATAGTCGGATTCTCCGATTGTCTGGCGGCGATATCCATGGAGCCGGAAGAGATACAGGAGATGAGTGCTACTATAAAGAAGAATAGCGACAATTTATTGAAGATTATAACCGATACAATCACTATTGCCCACATTGATAGTGATGAATCTATGCTGAACTATCAATGCCTATCTTTAGATACCTTCTTTTCCGGGTTGATACTCGAAATGGGTGAGAACGCACAGCAGGGAGTCAATTTGCATTATACTCAGGGTGAGACGGACTACACTTTGTTGTCGGATAAGAGTGTGCTACATCAAATCTTATATAATCTGATACACAATGCGTTAAAGTTTACGCAGAGTGGTGAGGTGGAAGTGAGTTATGGGGTCGATGAAAGTAAAAAAGAACTCAGTATATATGTACGTGATACAGGTCCCGGTATCAACATTGAATTGAAAGAAAAGATATTCGAGCGTTTTTATAAGGTAGATGACTTTGCACAAGGGGCTGGGCTGGGGTTATCTTTATGCAGCATCCTTGCCGAGCGGTTGGGAGCACGAATCTATCTCGACGATAACTATTACGAAGGATGTTTGTTTGTCCTCGTACATCCTATAAAGTAGAAAAAGAGAGGGAGTTGAAAACATACTTTTCAGCCCCCTCTTCACTTTTAGTTATTTCTTCTTCTCTTCCGTCTTCGCGGCAGGTTTCTCTTCTGCTTTACTTTCCGGATTGATGATACCCTTCACAGTCTCTCCAATCGGCAATTTATCCAATACCCCAAGACTTGGAGCAACCGTTTTTACCAAAGAGTTAAGGAAGTTGCTAGTACCTCCGTTGCCACCATCAAATACGGTAATATTACCCAGATTGATGTGTTCGAATGCTTTCACTTGTTCGCCTGCTATTTCCTTCCACTGGTCCACCATCTTATATTGGATAGCGATAGCCGGGTTCGATTCAGCCGCTCTCACCATAGCTTCAAAACCTTCCGCTTCGGCCAGCAACGATTTCTTCTTACCTTCCGCTTCCGCTTCCAGCTTCAATTGTATTGCCTTCGCTTCCGCTTCCGCCTGAGCCAGTGTAGCTTTGGCGCGAGCTTCCGCTTCGCGGGTAATCTTCTCCGCAATAGCGTTTGCCTGAAGAATAGCCTCCTGCCTTGCTATTTCCGCCGGAACAATCTTTTCCGCTTTCAGCGACGATTCCACTTTCTTGGCTTTCGCTTCTTCCACTTCCTTTTGTGCAATCTCTCGTGCGGTTTGCACGGCAGCTTCCGATTTAGCGGCGGCTTCACCCGCTTGTTTGTCGGCATTAGCTTGAGTCACTGCAAGCTCGGCGTTAGATAGAGCCACTTCTTTCTGAGCATCATTACGTCCAATGGCAGCTTTCTTGGCGGCTTCCGCTTGCTTAATCTCCATGTCCGAGTTCAGTTCCGCCACGCGACTTTCCTTTTCGGTGTTCGCCTGTTCGATGCGGATATTCTTTTCTGCTTCCGCTTTTGCTACTTGCGATTCCTTTTCAGCATTGGCAATGGCAACTTGTGAAATTCTGTCCTTATCTGCGTTGGCTACAGAGATTTCCTGCAGTTTCTTCGTTTCGGCAATGGCGATATCCTGGTCCTTGCGGGTTTCGGCAACTTTCGTTTCGCGTTCCTTAATCTGGTTGGCAATCTTGATGGCACCCAGCTTTTCCTGCTCTTCGATGTTCGCCTGAGCCTCGTTTAGCGCTTTACTTTCCGCTTCCTTACCCAGGTTGACGATGTAATTGGCAGCATCGCGGATATCGCTGATGTTGATATTCATCAGATACAGACCGAATTTGCGGAGTTCCGTATCGATGTTATCCTTCACTTTCGAGAGGAATTTGTCGCGGTCGGAGTTCAGTTCCTCAATCGTCATGTCGGCAATAACCAGACGCATCTGGCCGTACACTACATCCGTAATCAGGTTCTGTTTGTCATCCATCGTCAGTCCCAGCATACGTTCGGCGGCGTTTTGCATCACTTCGGGGTCGGTGCTGATGGCAACGGTGATGGTGGTTGGCACGTCCACACGTATATTTTGTGCCGACAGTGCCCCTGTCAGTTTACAGTCAATCTGCAATGGCTTCATAGACAGGAACTCGTAGCCCTGAATGATGGGCCACACAAATGCGGCGCCACCGTGGTATAACTTCGCGGACTTCTTGTCTCCGCCCGTTTTACCGTAAACGACGAGCACTTCGTCACTCTTACATTTGCGGTATCTCGACAAGATACCAATAAAGGTAAGTAAGATAACGGCTACTAGAATCGCAGCCATGATAAGCATTTCTTGTGTCATAAGATAAGTCTATTAGATTAATTATTGAATAAATAGTGTTCCGTCTTTGTAGTGAGTGATGATGGTCTTGTCACCCGTCAGGTAGTTTTTGCCCGATTCGGAGATGACGTCCACTTCGCGCATAGCTCCGTCTCTTTTGGTTTGCACGGTATATTTGTTTCCTTCACTTTGTTTGAAGTAGATGGTGCATTCCCGTCCCACCAGTTGGTCGGTCTGTTCATTCTGGTTCACTTGTTGCAGTTGGTAGGCTTTCTTGTAGAGAAACCATACAGCCAATACGAAAAATAAGCCGACGGCGATACCGATGGCATAACTCGCAATGTCCGTATTTCCTGCCAGATACATATACCAGCCGAAACCGATACCAAAGTGTGTTAGACCTTTGAATGAGACAACGCTGCTGATGTCGGCGTCCACATCCACATCGGCGTCCATATCTCCGAAGAAGATAGACAGTACGAATTGGATGGCGAAGATACCGGTTGTCACGAGGGCGATAATAAGGAAAATGGTATGGCTCATAGTAATTTAGTATTAGTTGAGTGTCGCGATTTGAATAATTTGATAACAAAGATAATCGTTTTAATTTGAAATCGGATAAACTAGATGAGAGATTTGTTGTTCTATTCATCTAGATTTAATCCTTCCATCCTCTCCGCATTCAAAAAAGAAGTATATTTGCTTAATTATTAAGCAATAAGCAATATGACTATCATTGCCAATCCCATTTACGACTGTTGTAAATTACACTACCGTATCTTTCAGCCATTTCCCGAAGAATCGGTCGTATACGATGTAGCCGTTCGGGGTGTTATATATAAGCTCCTTATTAATTAAAGATTTCAGTGCAACATTCACGCTGCTGGGTGTTTTCAGATGGTGCTTCTTGATAAATTCGTTTGCATTAACGCTTTTCACGCATCCTTCGGTGGCAATAGCTTTCATCAGTTCCACTTGATTGTTCGTGAGGAGAGTTAGGTTGCTTTGGTATATTGTTTCCAGTTCGTCCAGAATGTCGTTTACGCATTCGTTTACTACACTAATGTCTATCCGTTCGGCTTTCTTGGCATACAGTCTGTTCAGTATGCTTTGGATATACCATGTGTGCCCACTTTCCAATTCATATAGATACGTGAAGGTATCTTCCGTTAAGTTCCGCTTCTGCTGAGCGAAGAATTTCTGTGCAAACAGATAATAACTTCGTAAAGGAATTTCCTTAAGAATCATGATTTGCGTGCTTTGGTAGAAGGGTCGTTTGGCAGACGAGAACATCTCTTCCATGACGTGCTTCTTACTTCCTGAGAAGATGAAATGTACGTTCGGCATAAATTGGATGTACGATCGGAGCAGGGCTTCCACGCCTTTCTCCGGATATTCCATGATTTGTTGAAATTCGTCGATGGCGATATAGCATCGTTTTTTAGAAGCTACCATGTAGTCGAATATTTCTTTGAGGGTTTGTTCGGCGCGTTCGGGGACGAAGTCGAGTGATACGGTTGGCATTCCACTTCTTTCGTCAGCGCTGATAACAGGGCGGCAAGATTTAAAGAACGCAGTCATTTGCCGTAGAATATTTTGTGAAAGGGTATCAAGTTCACCGAGCACTGTTTGTGCTAGTAGTTGGATAAATGCTTTTAAGTCTCTGGTTGAGTAAATATCCATGTAGAAATAGGCGGCTTCGTTTGGGTTTTCTTCCTTTAGTTGATAGAAAACGTTCTTTATAAGGCCTGTTTTTCCCATACGTCTTGGAGCTATTAACGTCAGGTTGCGTTCATTTTGCAGAGCAGAAATCATTTTTTCTGTTTCCACTTCACGGTCACAGAAGTATTCAGGGCTGATATATCCGTATACGAGGAAAGGATTATTCGGTTTCATGGGCTATTACATATTTTACGTTACACATTTTATGTAATACAAAGGACGCAATAATTTCTCAGATATGCAAAAAAAATCCTCACCCACTCAGCGCTACTTTCACAAGCCGCCTCTGAGTGGACTGAGGAACACAAACAAAACAAACAATATTTTATGTAATTTCTTAGTAAAGTTATGAACCTATACCTAGAAATATGCTTTTATGCTGTAGGGCAATCAAGTACAAGCAGTGAATCTTCGCATAGCGTAATGGAGCATTTTTCCAGAATGCCGAGGTTGATTTCTACTTTGAACCGACCGCAGACATCTTGCACTCTGTGTTTGAAGTCTACAAAACCTTTCACAAATCTCTCGATACGGTTGGCAGAGTGCTCGTAGGCGTACCAGCGTCCGTTCTCTTCAAATAGATAAGCTTGACGCATATCTGATGATTCTAGTTGCAGGATGTCGTTTGGTTTCATGATATCTTAGTTTTTGAGTTCTTATTATTTATCATTCGATTATGTTTCCTTGGGAATCTGCATCAACATCACGGACACAACGTAGAGATACATTAAAACTCTGACCGTCGTCAAGGAATAGTATTCCTTGATTAATACCAAAATGTCTATTTGAATTATATTTCCATACTGTTCTTGTATATGCTCTGTAGAGTGTACCATTTTCTTTCTTGTAATTCACAAAATCAGGACTTTGAGTGTACATAATCATGAATTCTCTTTGGTTGGGTGTTCTCCAGCTTCCTTGCTCGCTTATGTTATTTTCATAATAAGTTTTGCACTTGCTCCGATTCCTGCTATCTATATCTACAAATTCTTTCCATTTCCCAGAACCTTCCTCAGCAATATGGAAATTCTTTGCCATTTGGAATGCTTTATATGGTTTATTGTTACTACTGAAATTGTCATGTATTGCCAATTCTGCATTAACAACTTTTCCGCGTATGTTTTTCTCATCTATTTGTGCTATTCTAAAGACATGATTAGTAGGATTGTATGTATATACATTTTTAACTTTTGTTTCTTCTTTGTCAGCATTACTACTATTCATATCCAAATTCAGATTACGGACACATCTTAAATCCCTTGGCGAGGGACCATTATCGTGTCTTCCTCCAATAGAACAACCTTCATCTGACCAAAACTTTTCATTATTACTCAAAAGATAATGGTATTTTGCATCTCCTGTTTTTATAGTTCCTATCGCATGTGCGTCCGCATCAAACAAAGGAGTGGTAAGGCTTTCTGCTCCTAAGAACATACCGGTTAATTGATCTCTAGCTGGTAAATACCATTTTACTTCTTCCGGATCAATCTCACCATTGCCATTTTCATCTCTGTTTCGTGATAGACAAGCTGACCAACCACTTTGTAGTTTCATTGTGAATGTATATCCATCTTTATTGGGTGTAGTCAGATTGGCATGCGTATCCCACTTAATCTTATTACCTCCATTTTTTATATAGAGACGCATATTATAGTAACCGTTAGATAAGCTCCACTTCTCTGTCTTAATCTTGGGATCTGAATCTGCAGGAACTCCTGTTTCATTGATATGCTCCATACCCAATGCTGTTTTGTCTTCATTGAAATGTTCTGTGCTATAATAAGTTTGAATGGATCTTTGAGTAATCAGATATTGAGCATCTGCGTAACTACTTTCTTGATCTTTGCTAAGCTCAGGACCAAACAATAACATAACATATCTATCTTCTTTATTTACGAAGTACTTCCAATAGGGTTCTTTCCACGTTTGTCCAGCAGGTGCTTGATTATAATAATATTCATCAACAAACACTGTATAATAGATTGTATCATTCTGCTTTTTATCTGATTGCCCCAAGATATCCGCTGATAATCCGAATAAATCTATTAAACCCTCACCATATCCAGGATATTTTTCTAATGTATTTGATGAATTACCAGTATTACGTTTAAATCTTATCCATTTATAATCTTCCTTTCCGTTTGTTGTTGACTCATTATCAACTGTTCCAAAAGGAGTTTTCACCCTAAAAGTCAATCCATCAGCATCTTTTTTTGTTAATCCAAGAATAAAACAATTATCGTGGCAATCTAAAGTATATACTTTGGTTTCTGCATCTATCACATCTCCTTCAACGCCCGGACGTCTTTCATTATCTTTTTCTTGTACTTCTACGCGAATATCTTCCGTATCATTAATTACTACGTTGTACGCATATTTTTTATTTCGTTCGCTTTTGAAGTTACTAAAATCATCACGCCCTCCTCCTAAGTGGATTACATAAGTGACTGTTGCGACTTTTTTCCCATCAGGGTTCGTCTTGCTACTGGTTAACTCCATTTTAGCTTTAATCTCTACATAAGTAGCGTATGGCTCTACATATTTGTATACGCCTGTATTTCTGTCTATGCCTCCATTGGACTCTTTTATTTCTGCCTCTCTTTCAGCATAGCTTTGTAAATAGCGACCATCATATTTCTGTGCCTGTTTTCGGTTTTCTAGCATATAGAAATCAAAAGAACAAGACTTTGAATCCTCATCAGTACTAACTTTAATTTGCGAAGGACTTATTGCATAGTCATCCTTCTCTTTCTTTCCTACTGCATCATTTTCTTGTGCAAATAAATAGGATTTGACAGGTACATTATATACTTTCCATTCCGTTAATTCAAATGAAGTTACTTTTGATGTCACTTCACCCCATTTGATATTGAATGTAATGTGCGAATCAAGGCGTTCCAATTTGATTGTTCCAGTTAAGTCAATAATATTATTACCTTTATCTGGAATAATACATACTCCTTCTTCATTCTTTTCACTAGCATCCTTAGCAACATAGGCTCCACACATGACCAATGCAGCTTGCGTACGGTCTATTAGTGCAGCTTCTGTTTTTGAACTTAACATAGCTGTGACCTTTTTGAAATCATTTATGCTTTGCACTGCGTCCAATTGTTCTTTTAGCTTCTCTCCTCCATTTAGTTCGTTGCTATTGACATTAGCAGCTGCGAAGATATAACTTTTCCCACTTGTTGTTGAAACTGTTAAAATCCCTTTAGTGGGATTTGCTTGATTGCCATTCTCGTGTTTAATCAAGTCATCTGTACTATAATACAGACTACCTTCTTTTCTCTGACCCTTAGAATCGAATATGAGTAAATATAAGTCATTGACTTGAAATTCTTGTTCATCTTCTAGCCCCCGAGTGAGTGTAGCCATCTCCGGTACTGACATATTGAATTTGACTTCTACAGGTATACCTTCTTTCACATTGTTACTTTTGATGATCTCGTCATCTTGGCATGCAAAGAATAGGATACTTATCAAGACAAACCCGAATGCTAGTTTGCTATATGCTAATATATTGTTTTGCTTTTTCATCTTATTTCTCCTTAATCAAAAGATGGTACATCTATATTTATCTCTTCCCATTTCTTTACTTCATAGTGTAGATCATACATCGTCACACTCTGAATGTTGAATACATACATATAGTTGCGAAGAACATCATGTGTCTTTCCGTTATGAGTAAATGGTAATCTATACTTTCTTACTGTTTCTTTTAGAATTGCATCTATCTCCAAATAAACTTGTTTGCCCTCATCAGCACCTATGTTTTTATGTTCTGGAATATAGATGTGGTTCTCGTATTTATCACCTTCCTTTCCTTCAAAAATAGCAGAAGATATAGGCGTTTTGGATTGTGCGACATTTGATGGAATATATGGACTTGTATCAGTTGCACAATACCCTTCTGTATTGTAATTGCATAGCTTGATTTGGGTAATTCTAAAGTCATTAAGTCCTTTTCCTCCCTTTACAGTTACATTTACTTTTGCAACGGCACGTGTTAATTCCAATTTTGCTATATTATAATCCCCTTCTTGAAGTGGATTTATTGTGCATGATCCAGCCATAGGGATATAGGTGCTCCAGTCATTATTATCATTATAGTTGAATACTAATTGTTTATATAGTGATTCTGGAGTCGACTGATTATTCAAAGCTGGTTTTTCAGAAGTAATAATCTTTTTCTCTTCGCCATTTGCAATAACTATGAATATAACAGGTTTGTCACTCCTGTAGCTTTCAGTCAATCTACCTTGTATGGTTCTTGTGCTCTCTCCGTCCGTGCCGAATATTGATATATACTTCACTTCTTCTTTAAAGCTGTTTTCTTGAAATGCATATATATGTACGTCCTTAATTCTTCTTTCATCAATTTCTCCTTCTGTTTCTTCTCCGTTGCTTACTTCTGCTCTAGTTTCAGCATTATTAATGGCGAAGTTTAGTACGAGACTTACTTGTGCATCTTTTACCATTTCTTGGTTCTCGCTATAATCAGAGTGCTCATCCATAACTCCATCGGCGACACACGACGTTGCCACAATGCAGAGGATAGCTAGCAAATAATATGTCAAATTAGAGTATTTCATTCAATTCCTTTCTTTTAGAGTTCAATGTCATTGATTTGGATGATCCAATCGTTCACGTCAATTACAGTTTTAATCAGTGCAAGGTTTTCGTCTACGAAAATAATCATACTATAGCTGTCTTCACGGTCTAAGTACTCTTGCAGAGTGTAGTTCCGATCTTTATATTTTTCCAGTTGCAACTTTTCCAGGTATGACACCAGATTGGGTACATGAAACAAGACTTCCTGTGTCTCTGAGTTTTTGATCGTCAGTTCAGGAGTTTTATTCTCCATGAGTCTTGCTACGCTAATTTCACTTACGATGGCGTTATATTCTTTGGCAGGTTCATTTCCTGCACTAAAGGCTCTTGAAGTGACAACTTCAGGTTCTACGACAAACGGTTTGTAGGTCAATAGATTGTCGTCCAATAGTGAATTATCGTAATTCATATATCCATTGTCATCATAAATCTCGCATTTGAATGTTTCTTCCGTCAATGCTCTTGTCACTGTTCCGTTGGGCTTGGCGACTTGTGCAACTACAATGCGAATGTTATTGGTATTTTTCACTAGAGACACTGTGGTGATCTGCTGTCTACTACTTCTGGTAGTAGCTGCATTTTTAACTTCACCGTGCCACAGTGAGTGTAGCTCTTGTTCTACTATATATTGTCCTTTTTCGTCTTCCGAATTAGATCTTGTTGCAGCTTTGCGCAAAGTTTTCACTTTCAGCTCTTCAATCTCCGATTGCTTGGGATATAACAAAGGGACTGCGAATGATTCGTCATTTAATCCTGCCCATACAATCAAGTGGTATTTTGAAAGATCCTGATCTACGGTCATAGAGTAATTGTCTTCTCCCAGAGGCTCACCTTGATCTGTTTTCTGATAAACAAGATTGTTATTGTCGTCAAAAGCATATAGAGTAACTGTCCTTACTTGTTTGGCAAAAACGTCTACTTCTTCCATGTTATAGTCATATTTGAACTTAACGCAGTATTCGATGCTACAATCCCCATCATTGTAATCTAGTATAGAATCACAGGATGCAATTGTACCAGCCAATATTGTGAGCAACAATATCTTGTTAGCTTTTTCTTGTATGGTAGTTAGTATTCGTTTCATTATCTTTGCTTTTTATGCTTTTAGGGAAGCGTATGTTTTGTTTGAATGGGGATGCTCCGTTGTTGATTGAGAAAAGTATCGGGAGAGGAGAGAGCCTCTCCCGATATATTATTTTATAGATTAGAGTTCAAAGTTGTTTACTTGGATAGTCCAAGGATTAACTGTAGTTATGATATCCAACATTGTATCCTCAGGTTTTATTTCTGGAGTAGGAGTTGGGTAACCTATTTTACTAATCGTTTTAACTTTCAGTTCATACCAGTTATTACGTAAAACAGAGGTTGACTCTTCAGGTGAATGAGTCTTAATGTCAGCTTCGTAGTAACAAACACCACCAAAATATTTGTTGATACCATACTTAGCAAGTGTTTCTATGGCATCTTTATCAAGCTTTGAAATAGTGTCATCGTTGTAATATCCAGTCAGCTCCTCCCAACTTGTGAAGAGTCGATAGATTGTTTTATTGTCTAATGTTACAGCTCTGATATAGAAATTATCTTTTAAAGCCTTTCCACCCAAACAAACTTGACCTTTATAGTGAACTTTGGTCGGATTACCTGTGTTATTTTCTAAACAGTATGTTATATTATCTTTTATCCATCTGTAAGTCGTACTATCTGCCTTTTCTCCTGCCGGTACGTATTTTTGCAACCAAGAAGAAGGACTTGTTTCACCACTAAATACGTAAGAATCGCTTGATAAGTTAGAGAAAGAGAATCCTGTAATTAGAATTGATACATCTTCTTTCGTGTTATAAATCTTATTTCCGTCTATTATAATAAATGGATCTTCTGGTGTACGCTCATCCAATTTAGCTGCTACACGGTCAACACTAATACGAGCTTTGTTTTCTTTACTTCCTGCTTCTATATTAACCTTTTCAACCTTACCACTCATTAAAAAGGCATCCTTTTTAGCTACAGTATTTGCGATGTATGCTAAGCTTTCTTCAACATCCGGGAGTGTTTGTGCTCCAACAGTTAGTTCAGCTAGTTTCTCAATATTAAGTTTGTTAGCTGCATCTTCGCCATAATTGACAATTGCATATACATTTACGTTGCTACCAGCTTCTACGCTAAAGGCATTGGTTTGATATGTTCCTGCATTTCCCGGTACTAAGGTCAGGTTCTTATAAACCAATCTTTTATTAGAGTTCGGGTACTCTATAATCGCTGTCACATTTGCAGAAGCAATTTCGAAATCTTCTCCGGCCTTTTTGTCGCCAGATTTATCGTCAGGTGCATCAGCTCTTGTGTTAACTTCATTAGCGAATTTGAGATTAATTCTCATACTTGCTTCTTCGCCTTTTGTTTGATTACCGTTGTCTACGAATTCATTGTCATTGCTACAAGCTGTCATGGCAGCTATTGTCAAGCCAGCTAATAATAAATTTTTTAATTTCATTTTTGTTTTGAATTTAATGTGTGATGCTATTATTATTTTTTAATTTGCACATCCTATATAATACTATATAGTAATCATGCAGATTTTTTAATTTTCTATTGGGGGTGAGGGTCATCCTAAAGATGGGGGCTCGTTTGTTTTGGTTAAAAACACAGTTTCTTTTTCGTTTGGAAGTCCTTATATATAATAAGGAAGAGAGGGTCTTCCAGGAAGAATGAGATTTGTTTGTTTCTTATAGGCAAATTTCTTTTTTTACTTTGTTTAATTTATACTTGTTTGTTTTTACTTTTGTTTTGAAGGAACCTTTGTCCCTTTTCGACAATGCAAAGATATGGGGGAATTGTCAGTTCGTTAATTGGTGTTTGTTTCAATCTTTAAGGTGGATTTTTCAATCTTCAAAAAGCCCTGTTTTTGGTAGGCAATTTAGTCTTTTAGTGAATGATTTTAGGTAGTAATGAATGCTTTTCCGCCCCTGTTTTTCTTTTACCACTCATTCTTGTTTTGATGCTTTCTTCAACTATTTTGGCTTTAAAGGATAAAATATGCAATTAATAGTGGAGGAACAACAACTTTTCAAATCATTCACTCCTCTTTGAATGATTTACTACTGCTATTCGGTGCATACTATGTTGACTTGGGGTACACCTCTTTCACCTTTTTGCCCAAACCCTGATGGATAAGGCGAAAGCGGGTGAAGGCGAAGATAGAAAACAGGTGAAATCCGCCCTTCATCACCTTCACCATGATTGGTTTTGGCGGTCTTTCCACCTGGATAATGTATCATGCAATGTTATGTAGTGTCTCATGCATTGTTATGTAGCGTATCATTGCTTGTAATGGTGCGTTCCATTATTAGCTCTGTTCCCTCAGCTATTAATAACTGAACCGTCAAGTAGTAACAGTTGAAATATTAGCTATTAACGACTGACGAATCAGGTATTAATACTTG
>NZ_URFY01000051.1 GCF_900547205.1 uncultured Bacteroides sp. | reverse complement strand
CGGCAGCGTCAGATGTGTATAAGAGACAGCTCTTATTTTGCTGCTGCAAACTTAGAGTTATTTTATGGTGAGAAGTTGAAAAAGGAAATGAAGAGTCGCATAGGAATGTTTCAACTTATAGGAGGACTTGTCTCTTTGGCTGATAAAATGGCAGATGAAGAGTACAAACAAGGGAAAATGTCTACTGGGAAATATGTTGGTAATAAACTTCTTAACAAAACATTATCAGGAGGAAGTGTTGATAAGTTAGAGAAGGAAATGGACCAACTATCTGAAGATTGGGAAAAGAAATTTAGCGAAAGTATGCATGACATTCCTGATGATTCTTTTAAAGGGTATTCCAGATTAAGTTTATTAAAGCTCCCTAGTGGAGTATCTTCTATTAGCGTTGAGAGTTTTAATTCGAGATTTATTCCCAAGGTTTATACTTCTGATAATAAACAGATAATAGAATTAGAAAAAGAGCTCCAATTGCGCAGAAGTGAAGAAGAACGGCGCAGAACTGAGGAAGAGAAAGATTGCGTTTTCGATGTGGTAGAAAATATGCCGGACTTTCCGGGTGGTCAAGCCGCATTGATGCAATACTTGCATGCGAACATTAAGTATCCTTCCATTGCTCAGGAAGAAGGAATTCAAGGTCGTGTAATCGTTCAGTTTGTAGTGAAAGCAGATGGCTCTATTGCAAATGCAGTGGTGGCTCGTAGTGTTAGTCCAGAAATTGATAAGGAGGCTCTTCGCCTAGTAAATTCTATGCCAAAATGGGAACCTGGTATGCAAAGAGGTAAGGCTGTTAATGTAAATATCACTGTTCCTATAATGTTTCGTTTGCAATAGATAACTCAAAAATATTGATTTGCGAAAGAATTCAGAATTGCTGATATAATGATACATGAAAGTTCTGAGAGTTGAAGATAATATGACATGGAAAGATTATGGAATATTGAACCTGTTTTGTTTCAATTTAATAAAGTTACTAATTAATTAAAATATCAATTATTATGAAGTATTTGTGTTTGTTATGTATGACTGTATGTATACTATTTTCATGCGATAGCCATAATGGTATAAAAGTTTCCTATTTGGCTTTTAAGGTTGATGAAAAAGATCGATGGGGTTTAATTGACCAAAATGGAAATATCCTATTCGAGAATGAGTTTCAGGAAAAACCTGTTGCTGTTTTGAATGATAGATTTTTTGTAAAAAATAATAAAGGGCTATATGAATGTTATACGGCAGAGGAGAAGCCTAAAAAAGTAGGAAAAGAATATGTTTCGATACTGGCATTCGTAGAAGATGTAACTCCTGTGGTAGAGAAAAATCAACCTATCTCTTTTATTGATAAGAGTGGGAAGACAGTATTTACTTTCGATAAATTTGAGAATAAGGTTGTAATGGCTATCACTAACTTTTCAGAAGGACTGGCTGTTTTTCAAACAGAAGATGAACTTTGTGGATATGTAGACACCAAAGGCAGGGTTGTGATTAAGCCACAATATAAAGAGGCAATTGGTTTTTCTGAAAATATTGCTTTGGTTACGGATAAAGACGGAAAGAGATTTGCAATAGACTATAAAGGACAGAAATTATTTGATCTCAAATCTTCTCAGTTATTCATTGATCAATCATATCATAATGATATGCTAATTTATTATACTGAAGATAAGTTCGAACCGGGTTGTTTGAATAAAAAGGGAGAGAAAGTTATCTCGCCTTCTTCGAAATTTAGTACAATCGGACTTTTCGAAGGCGAAGTGGCTTCTGTTAGAGAAGGGGAATATTGGGGATTTATAAATAAAAAAGGAGATATGCTAATTCGTGCAAAATATCAAAATGTAGGTTTCTATAACTCTGAATTCGCTTGTGTACAAGATAAGGATAAAATAGGGATTATTGATTACAATGGAGAAACACTTTGTGATTTTAAATATGATGAGGTATTATCATTCTATAATGGAAAATATGCTTATGCGAAGAGCCATAATTATTACGTTCTAATAGATAAAACAGGAAAAGAAATTGATAAAAAGGAATATGCTATTATTGAAGATTATAGTCAACCTACCGATTTTATAGAATCCGATTATTTAGATTATGAAGCGATGTTGCGCAAAGACTTGAATATTGGTATAAATGGAGTAGATGGAGTTGATTTTTCAGATACACCAGAAATAGTATTCAATCATAAAAATGAATTATATTCCAAAGAAGATTATCGAAATCATAAATACATACTTTACAAAAAGGAGACGAAAAATTTTGGAGTCACATTTGTGGTTCAGTATCCTGAAAAAGTTGTAACTCCTATCACAGAAAGAGTAAATTATGGATGGGGGCTTTATGATGAAAAAATAAAAGGGTATAACTTTAATAATAATCAAGATGTTGCATGTATTGATATGTATATTGCAGGGAAAGATAAAGCCTATGACAAATATGTAAACATAATTAGTGCGATAGAGAAAAATTTCGTTAGCTTAGGATTTAAAGCTGAAAAGAAAGGGGAAGGATTTCCTGTTAAACTCACTTATAAAGATGAAGCCCGAGTTATTATTCATAAAGATGATGATGATACTAGGATTATAGTTTCATATACAGGGAATCATAATGCAATTAGGGATGATTTTTGGGAGCGTATAAAAGATGAGAATTACTCAATCTCGACAGACCGTGCATACGATGCGATGCGTGCTGCAGCGGACTCAATACGAGTAGCTGACTCTATTGCTGCAGTAGAATCTGCTGCAGCAGAGATGGCTGCAAATAACGATTAAGTATGCTCAACTCAAGCGGTAATGGGGCCGAAAATTTGTTTCTCGAATTGAGGAAATTTATATCTGAAAGTGAATCTGTAAATAAAATAGTAATAAGATAAATTTATATTTTTATGGGAAATGTATTTGCTGCAATTATAATCGGTAGTATCCTAGGAGCTTGTTTCTTCTACAGTGTAAGAAATTGCATTCAGAATACTGAAAATGAACATTTTGAAAAGAAAGTTGTAGAAAGACTTTTAGCCATATCATAGTTGCATATTATGTATGCATGTTTGATTTATGGTTATATTTGTTTTATATCTCCAGATTTTATGCCGGAAGATCAAACTGTACGATCCTTCTTTCAGGAGCATGAAGTGATTGGAGGAATTGTAGGTGAATTAACCGGAGTGGATATCAATCCGGATATTACTGCTGCTTATGATAAGGTACAAACTGCTAAAACTTATGGCCTAATTTTTATGATAGCTCTCTTTATTCTCTCTTTGATCGAGGGTGTTGGACTGATTAATAGGAAACTAAACCGATGGATAATAGAGGGAATCGCTATATTGGCATCTATTGGTAGCTATTGATATTATGATAAGCAACTAATCAAAATTAAACAGCATAATATCTAAAGTAATATTCAGTTGTGTCCTGTGGTCTGAGCTATTAAGAAAATGTAAAAAAACAAACAAAAAGGAATAACAATGAAAAATATATTGATTTTGGGGATATGTGCATTATTAGCTATATCTTGTACAAAAAACTATCCTAAAGAGTTAGAAAAACTTATAGAAAGATATCAAAAGGAAGGTAGGCATATCATAGGCGCTTCACAAGCTAAACATTTTGTTATTTACAAAAAGGGAGATGCTTTTTGGGTAAATAATTTAGATGAAACTGCGCATGAAATACTTTCGGTTAATAAAAACATGGAGAGAAAATCATATTGGATGACGTTTGACGATAATGGTACTCCCCATGTGAAAGTGAGTGAATGTTTTAGAGAGATGAAATTAGAAAAAGGCTTTTGGGGTAGAAATGAACTGACTAAAATGAGGTTGGGTATGTCTATCCTTATACAGAAAGTGATATTAAGTTAGTGAATGATGAAATGTTAACTTTTACATAATCAAATATGAGAAATGAGTCAATACAATCTTATAAAATACAATCCGCTATATAGCCAACCTACATTTTAACAAAACTGAAATAATAATCAAACTCGTTGGCTGAATACTGTATTTTATATACCTTTGCATCATAAAATAAATGCATCACTAAGCAAGAAGAAAATGATTCGAAAAATAATAATAGCTCTTTGGATTTTACTGGCTGTCATATTGGTGGCTATCTTCACTATTTTTGTTTCTATCTCGAAAGGATGGATAGGCTATATGCCACCCGTAGAGGAACTAGAAAATCCAACCTACAAATTTGCAACGGAAGTATTCTCTGAAGATGGGAAAGTGCTGGGTACATATAGTCTTGAGAAGGGAAATCGTGTATATTCCAGCTATAATGAGCTATCTCCCAATTTGATTAATGCGCTGATTGCCACCGAAGATGTTCGTTTCTCCAAACATTCCGGCATTGATGCGAAAGCTTTGTTGCGTGCAATCGTGAAACGCGGCATTTTGTTTCAACGGAATGCAGGAGGAGGTAGCACCATTTCACAACAGCTTGCCAAGCAGCTATTTACCGAGAATGTAGCCAGAAATACTCTTCAGCGCCTTTTCCAGAAACCAATAGAATGGGTAATTGCAGTTAAACTCGAACGATATTATACTAAAGAGGAAATTCTGAGTATGTATCTCAATAAGTTTGACTTCCTCAACAATGCCGTGGGTATTAAAACTGCGGCTCACACATATTTCGGATGCGAACCGAAGGATCTGAAGACTGAGCAGGCAGCTACGCTTGTCGGTATGTGTAAAAATCCGTCGCTCTACAATCCTGTACGCTACAACGAACGCTCTCGTGGTCGCCGTAATGTGGTGCTCGGCCAAATGTTGAAAGCAGGATATATCACAGAAACTGAATGTGATTCTTTACAGGATCTTCCATTAAAGTTAAGCTACACTCGTGTGGACCACAAAGAAGGACTGGCAACGTATTTTCGCGAATATCTCCGTGGCGTGATGACTGCCAAGAAGCCTGACAAAAGTGAATATCGCGGTTGGCAAATGCAGAAATATTACGAAGATTCACTTTCATGGGAAACAAATCCGCTATATGGTTGGTGTGCGAAAAATAAGAAAAAAGACGGGACAAATTACAATATCTACATTGACGGGTTGAAGATATATACCACCCTAAATTCACATATGCAGCAGTATGCCGAAGAAGCAGTGGAGGAACATCTGGGCAACTTTCTGCAACCGATTTTCTTTAAGGAGAAAAAGGGAAGTTCGAAAGCTCCTTATATCGGATCTTTGCCGCAAGCCCGGGTAGATGAATTGCTAGATAAGGCGATGAAGCAAACCGAACGTTATAGCATGATGAAAAAAGCTGGTGCTTCGGACCAGGAGATTAAGAAAGCATTTAATACACCTGAAGATATGACCGTTTTCTCTTGGGCGGGAACTAAAGATACGATTATGACACCGATGGATTCCATCCGCTATTACAAACACTTCCTCCGTACGGGATTTATGTCAATGGATCCACACAACGGTCATGTGAAAGCATATGTAGGTGGACCGAATTATGCTAACTTCCAGTATGATATGGCAATGGTGGGACGTCGTCAAGTAGGATCTACCATCAAACCTTATTTGTATACACTCGCTATCGAGGATGGATTCTCACCTTGCGACCAGGTGCGCCATGTGGAACAGACATTGATTACTGAAACCGGAGAACCTTGGTCACCACGTAATACGAATACAAAACGCTACGGAGAGATGGTAACGTTGAAATGGGGATTGGCTAACTCGGATAACTGGATATCTGCTTATCTGATAGGTAAATTGAACCCTTCTAATCTGGTTCGCTTGATTCACAGTTTCGGTGTCCGCAACAAAGACATACCTCCTGTTTACTCACTCTCATTGGGTTCTTGCGAAATCTCTGTTGGAGAAATGGTTAGCGCTTATACTGCTTTTGCAAATAAGGGTATCCGTGTGGCACCGCTATTCGTTACACATATCGAGGACAGTGAAGGAAATGTAATAGCTACCTTTGCACCGCAAATGGAAGAAGTTATCAGTACTTCTAGTGCCTACAAGATGCTTGTGATGCTACGTTCCGTTATCAACGAAGGTACCGGTGGACGTGTTCGTCGTTATGGAATCACAGCAGACATGGGAGGTAAAACGGGTACTACCAATGATAACTCGGATGCTTGGTTTATGGGGTTCACCCCTTCATTGGTATCCGGCTGTTGGGTAGGAGGTGATGAGCGCGATATCCACTTCCGTTCCATGACTCACGGACAGGGAGCTGCTGCTGCATTACCTATCTGGGCATTGTATATGAAGAAAGTATATGATGACCCGACACTTAAATATAATCAGCAGGAAACATTCCAGCTGCCGGAAGGGTTTGACCCGTGTGCAGGTTCGGAAATACCCGATGGCGAGATTCAAGATACAGGATTGGACGATTTATTTAATTAATCCGTCGGCTGTGCATAAGTGCATCATTTGCATCGGAAGCAATTATAATCGGAAGGAGAATCTGCGGTACGCACGTTTGAGATTAGCAGATTTGTTTCCATCCATCCGTTTTACGTCCGAGCAGGAGACAAAACCTTTATTTTTCAGCAGCTCGGCGTTGTTTTCCAATCAGGTGGCACAGTTTTTCTCAGAAGCTGAAGAGGAAAAGGTGAAAAGGGAATTGAAAGCCATTGAAAAGTCTGTCGGCCGTCGGCCGGAAGATAAAAAAGAAGAAAAAGTTTGCCTGGATATTGATTTGCTTTCTTTTGATGACCGGATATTGAAGCCGGAGGACTTGAAGAGAGAGTATATCGTGAAGGGTTTAGAAGAATTAAAATAGATTCAGATATGAAATTTCTGGGAATTATACCTGCCCGTTATGCATCCACTCGTTTCCCCGCGAAACCGTTGGCTATCCTGGGCGGAAAGACAGTGATACAACGTGTATACGAACAAGTGGCTGGCATTTTGGACGATGCCTATGTGGCTACTGACGATGAGCAGATCGAAGCTGCCGTGAAAGCATTCGGGGGAAAAGTGGTAATGACCTCTGTACATCATAAAAGTGGTACAGACCGGTGTTATGAAGCCTGCACCAAAATAGGAGGCGACTTTGATGTCGTAGTCAATATTCAGGGGGACGAGCCCTTCATCCAACCTTCGCAACTTAATGCTGTAAAGGCGTGTTTTGAAGATACAACTACGCAAATTGCCACTCTCGTGAAACCTTTTAATGCCGACGAACCATTTGCCGTATTAGAAAATGTAAATTCTCCTAAAGTGGTTGTCAACAAGAATTGGAATGCTCTTTATTTTAGCCGTTCCATCATTCCTTACCAACGCAATGCCGACAAGCAGGATTGGCTGAAAGGACATACATATTACAAACACATCGGCCTATATGCCTATCGCACTGATGTGCTGAAAGAAATCACCGCCCTTCCACAGTCTCCTCTGGAGCTAGCCGAATCTTTGGAACAGCTTCGTTGGCTGGAAAACGGTTACAAAATCAAGGTGGGCATCAGTGAGGTAGAGACTATTGGTATTGATACTCCGCAAGATTTAGAACGTGCGGAAGAATTTTTGAAGAACAGATCTTAATTTATGAATCGAACTATACAACCTGAGATACAATCCCTGAAAAATTTCAGTATCCTCGAACCGATACGAACACCATTGCCGAATGGTATACCACTGACTATAATCAATGCCGGCGAACAGGACGTGACACGAATGGATATTCTCTTCGGCGGAGGACGTTGGCAACAGTCGCAGAAATTGCAGGCACTGTTTACAAACAGGATGCTGCGCGAAGGAACGAAAAATTATACGGCTGCCACAATTGCCGAGAAACTGGATTATTACGGTTCGTGGCTTGAATTATCCAGCTCATCAGATTTTGCTTACATCACTGTATATTCTTTGAATAAATATCTGGCAAAAACACTGGAAGTAGTGGAGTCGATAATCAAAGAACCACTTTTCCCGGAGAAAGAGCTGAATACGATTCTGGACACAAACATCCAGCAATATCTGGTTAATACTTCTAAAGTAGATTTTCTGGCACATCGCAGTCTGTTGAAGGCTCTTTACGGAGATCAACACCCGTGTGGGAAAATCGTAGTAGAAGGGGACTATCATAACATTACTCCCGAAGTGCTCCGAGATTTCTATGAGCGGTATTATCATTCGGGGAATTGCTCCGTTTTCTTGTCCGGCAAGGTGACTGACGATATCATCCGCCGGGTGACAGATACTTTCGGAGCACCTTTTGGCAAGCATCAATTGAAGACACCGAAATTGAGCTTTCCTTTTACCACTGTTCCCGAAAAGAGGATTTTTGTAGAACGTGAAGATACTATGCAGAGTGCTGTAAAGATGGGGTATACCACCATTACCCGTGAACATACCGATTATCTGAAACTGCGGGTATTAATGACTGTTTTCGGGGGATATTTCGGTAGCCGCCTGATGTCTAATATCCGGGAAGAGAAAGGATATACTTATGGCATTTCGGCAGGAATAATGTTCTATCCGGACAGCGGACTACTTGCCATTGCTACAGAAACGGATAACGAATATGTGGAGCCGTTGATAAAGGAAGTCTATCATGAAATAGACCGTCTACATCAAGAGCCTGTATCTGTGGAAGAACTGACAATGGTGCGCAACTATATGCTTGGAGAAATGTGTCGAAGCTACGAATCACCTTTCTCACTCTCGGATGCGTGGATTTTCATAGCTACCTCCGGTCTAAATGATGACTATTTCTCACGTTCGCTGCAAGCAGTAAATGAGGTTACTCCTGCGGAAATTCAGGATTTAGCTCAGCGCTATTTGTGCAAAGAGACATTAAAAGAGGTCATCGCAGGTAAAAAGTTGTCATAAATTGCTTTTCGGGAGGGGACTTTTCGGCAGAGAAATCGTATCTTTGTCCAAATTGTAATTCTAAAATGAATAACTACTATAACTAATGAGGAAATATCTATATACTGCACTTATATTGGCTCTCTTTGCACAGGAGGGAGCGATGGCTCAAGACAATGAAGGGAAAAAAGGCGGATTCTTCGGAAAGATAAAAAATACATTTTCTACTGAAATAAAGATTGGAAACTATACTTTCAAGGATGGTAGTGTATATACAGGAGAAATGAAAGGACGCAAGCCCAACGGAAAAGGCAAAACGGTCTTCAAAAACGGAGATGTCTACGAAGGGGAATATGTAAAGGGAAAAAGGGAAGGATTCGGAATCTATATGTTCCCTGACGGAGAGAAATACGAAGGAATGTGGTTTCAGGACCAACAACACGGAAAAGGTATTTATTACTTCATGAACAATAACCGGTACGACGGTATGTGGTTTCAGGACTATCAGCATGGTGAAGGAACGATGTATTATCACAATGGCGACTTATATGTAGGCAAATGGGTGAATGACAAGCGTGAAGGTGAGGGTACATATACTTGGGCAAATGGAGCTAAATATACCGGTCAGTGGAAGAATGACAAAAAAAACGGCAAAGGTGTCATGAACTGGGACGATGGCTGTAAATATGATGGGGACTGGAAAGATGATGTTCGCCATGGAAAAGGTGTCTTTGACTATACAAACGGTGATAAGTATGATGGTGACTGGGCAGATGATATCCAACACGGAAAAGGTACTTACATTTTCCACACCGGTGACCGGTACGAAGGTTCTTATCTCTTAGGTGAACGTACCGGAGAGGGAGTTTACTATCATGCCAACGGTGATAAATACGTCGGAAGTTTTAAAGATGGTATGCAGGAAGGAAAAGGAACTTTTACATGGGCAACCGGTGCTGTGTATGAAGGCGACTGGAAAGATAACAAACGTGATGGTAAAGGAACTTATAAATGGAGCAACGGCGACGTCTATGAAGGGGAGTGGAAAGACAACCGCCCCAATGGACAGGGTACTTTGAATACTGTTGCTGGAATGCAATATAAAGGAGGATTTGTGGATGGCTTGGAAGAAGGTCAGGGAGTACAAATCGACAAAAACGGTAATCGCTTTGATGGTTTTTTCAAGCAAGGAAAGAAAGATGGTCCCTTTGTAGAAACGGATAAGGACGGAAAGGTTATCAAGAAAGGTACTTATAAGTACGGAAGACTTCAATAAAAAGAATTAGATAATATAAGAAAAGCCGGTTAATCGAAATTAGCCGGCTTTTCTTATATCAATTATTATCTTTTAGATAATATACTGCGAACTGATAGACTCGTTGTTCATCACACGCTTGATGGTTTCAGCAAACATATCAGCAATACTCAACTGTTTTACCTTTGCACATTTCTTTGAGTAAGGGATACTGTCGGTAAATACCATTTCGGTCAATCCTGATTCCTGCACGCGGAAGGAAGCGGGATCGGACATTACACAGTGACTGGCAATGGCACGTACGGATTTGGCTCCGGCCTCCAACATAATGTTGGCAGCTTTGGTGATTGTACCCGCTGTATCGACAATGTCGTCAATCAAAACTACGTTCTTGTTCTTCACATCACCTATGATTTGCATAGAAGCAACTTCGTTAGCTTTTTCACGTGATTTATTGCAGAGTACCAATGGCACACCGAGGTATTTGGAGAAAGTGCTGGCGCGTTTTGAACCGCCTACGTCCGGTGTAGCAATCACCAGTTCTTCCAGTTGCAATGACTGAATGTAGGGGAGGAATACGGCTGATGCATACAGGTGATCCACGGGAATATTGAAGAATCCCTGAATCTGGTCAGCATGCAAGTCCATTGTAATCAGTCGGTCGATACCCGCCACTGACAGCAAATCGGCTACTAATTTTGCTCCGATAGATACACGTGGTTTGTCTTTTCTATCCTGACGCGCCCATCCGAAATAAGGGATGACAGCAACAACGCTCTTGGCAGATGCACGCTTGGCGGCATCAATCATCAGGAGAAGTTCCATTAAGTTGTCTGAGTTTGGGAATGTGGATTGAACCAGAAATACGTGTGAGCCACGGATTGACTCCTCATACGAAACCGCAAATTCACCATCGGCAAAATGGGTTATGTTCATATTTCCCAGAGGACAATCGAGGCTTGCGCAGATTTTCTCTGCAAGATATCTCGAGTTTGTTCCCGAGAATACCATAAAGGGTGCTTTTTCGCTCATTTTGTAATAGATGTTACCTATTTGTTAATTTGCTTGCAAAGGTAGGAATTTCTCTTATTATTTAGAAGGACTTACTGTATAAAAAATAATTTTCTCTCCAACTTATCGGAAATATTTGTAGATTTGCTTTCTGAAAACAGATAATTGCTAAAAATGAGTTCACGCTTTCCTCTTTATATAATAGGTGTAGTATTGTTCGCCTCCTTTTTCTCGTGCACCGATATGGTTCCGACAAAAGAAGTGCGACTTATTGATTCGCTGAACGGGAAAGCATATGATTATCGCTATCGAAGCCTTGACTCTTCCTACAAATACGCTAATGAAGCATATCGCCGAGTGAATTTTTATAAGTCGGGAAAAGCTGAAGCATCCAATAATCTGGGGTTCTGCGCCTTTATGAATATGGATTTCGACCGTGCCGAAGCGTTGCATAAGGAAGTATACAGATTAACGAAGAACGAACTCGAATTGCTCATTGCCGATGTGGGGTTGATGAAAATCTGCCAGCGTACAGCTATGAACAAAGAATTTTATGATTATCGCAATAGTGCACTTCGCCGGATGAAACGTATTCGCGAAGAAAGTGACTTGTTTGCCGACCGACACGAAACACTTCGTCTTGATTATGCCTTTACGGAGTTTTTCATAGTTTCATCTATCTACTATTATTATCTGCAGCAACGTCAAGAAGCACTATCTTCTCTCAAGCAGATACAGGAAGATGAAACATTGACAGATACCAATCAGTTGCTTTATTACCATTATATTAAGGGATCGGCCTCATTGGTGGAAGCTAACAAACCTGATGACAGAAAGCTTCGTGAATTCGACCACCTTTATTACACATGGCGGACAGCCGTTCAGAGCAAACATCCGTATTTTGAAGGTAATGGTCTGCAAGGGCTTGTCAATCTGATGATTTCACCCAATAGCTTCGATTTTTTTCAGTCTAGAAGAGCGCACGCGTTGGAGCAGTTTGACTTTCCGGTAGATTCGCTGTTGCCTTTGCGCATGGCACAGCTAGCGCTTGAGAGGTTTCGGGAGTATGACGATTTGTATCAGATAGCCGGAGCTTATGTGTCTATCGGTAAATATCTGAATGCGCACGGGCGATATGCAGAAGCATTGGATACACTTACCAAAGCGTTGGATTGTGTGAATCGGCATCATATGTTGTATTACCACCACGAAAAGGATACACTGGATAAATTATATCCTTATGCGGAAGGAGATACCACCTATACGGGAGTTCCGTGGATTGCTCAGGAGAATGTGAAAACAGTTCCCGAATGGATTTCAAGGATAAGGGAACAACTGAGCGTTTCTTATGCCGGGCTGGGGATGAAATATGCATCCAATTATAACCGGAACATTTATCTGGATATTCTTAATTTCACCCGGCAGGACAAGGAGTTGGAAAGCCGTCGACAGTCTTTGGAGGCTGGTTCACGACAAATGACACTCGTGCTTTCGTTGGTTATTATGGGATTGGTGCTGGTAGTAATTCTCTGGTGGTTTTTTAATAAACGTTCTAAAGTACGAAATCAAATTGATGTGGCACGCCTCCAGCGGATTTTATCCCTTTGCCGAGATATTACTTCTTCGATTCCGATGAATGTTCCTCTTATTCAATATGGGCTTGACCAGTTGTTTGGCAATGGACGACTAACACTGGAAATTCCCGAAGAAGGAAAAGCTATGCTTGTGCCTTCACACCGTTTGAGTCGGGATGAAAAGGCTTTGGTACACGTGCTTGAACCTTATATTGAATGGGCAGCCGATAATGAGCAAATGGTTGCAGCTCTGAGTGACGAACAGATGCAACTGGAAAAGCAACGGTACGTATATGAACAGCATATAGCCGGAAATAAACGACAGAATTTGATAAAGAAGGCTTGTATGGCGATTGTGAACGGTATAAATCCCTACATCGACCGCATACTGAACGAAGTACATAAGCTAACGGAAAAAGGATATATTGACGATAGCAAGATTAAAAAAGAAAAATACCAGTATATTGATGAGTTGGTGACTACCATTAATGAATATAATGATATTCTTGCCCTTTGGATTAAAATGAAACAGGGATCACTGAGCCTAAATATTGAAACGTTCAGCCTGAATGACTTGTTTGAACTACTGGGAAAGGGAAGGCGTGCATTTGAAATGAAAAAGCAGACTTTGGAGATTGAACCAACCGACGTCCTAGTGAAAGCTGATCGCGCACTGACTCTTTTCATGATTAATACGCTGGCGGAAAATGCCCGCAAATATACCTCTGAAGAGGGAACGGTTAAAGTGTATGCACGCACCACGGACACATACGTGGAAGTTTCTGTAGAAGACAATGGAAGAGGAATTTCCGCGGAGGATGTGGCACACATCATTGATGATAAAGTATATGATTCACGGGCCATCGGAATGAAGGATGCAGCAGATCCGGAAGAATTAAAAGAAAATAAAGGGAGTGGATTCGGACTGATGAATTGTAAAGGAATCATTGAGAAATATAAGAAAACGAATGAACTATTCCGAGTATGCCTTTTCAATGTTGAGAGCGAGCCGGGTAAAGGAAGTCGTTTCTATTTCCGTCTGCCGACGGGAGTGCGTAAAGTTATAGGAGTGCTACTGTGTATCTCGCTTCCTATTGGATTCAGTTCTTGCTTGCAAAATCGGGTAGAGCCTCTATTGCAGGATAAAGATTCCATAGTTATTAGTACTGATTCTGCATATGAAGAATTGCTAGATATTGCTTCATATTATGCTGATACTGCTTATTCCGCCAATGTGCATGGAAAATATGAACTTGCTTTGCAATATATAGACACTGCAATGCTAGTGTTGAATGAACATTATGAGAAATATGCACGCCCCAATCAACCGCATCGGTACATAAAATTGGTGGGAGCAGGAGCACCTGCTGAAATCAGTTGGTGGAACGAATATTTTGATACGGATTATCATGTAATTCTGGATATAAGGAACGAAGCAGCCGTGGCTTTTCTTGCCTTGAAGCAGTTGGATGCTTATAGTTATAATAATGCCGCATATACCGATTTGTATAAATTGCAAGGAGAAGATCAGACACTGGAAGCCTATTGTAGAATACTCGAACGTTCGAATACAAACAAAACTGTAGGAATTATTCTCTGCTTTGTTCTGCTGATTATTTCACTGATAGGCTATTATCTGCTGTATATGAGAAAGCGGGTGCAGAATCGGTTGAGTTTGGAACAGGTGCTTGAAATAAACCAGAAAGTATTTGCCGCTTCTGTGGTCAGACCACAAGAGCAGGAAAATGCGGAAGCGCTTCAAAGGGAGGAGAGCACCTTGAAGGAAATTCCGCAGCGTATCGTTGACGAAGCGTTTGCCCCAGTAAACGAACTGCTGACGATAAACCGGATGGGTCTTGCTGTTTATAATGAAACGACCCATCGATTGGAATATGCTTCATGTCCCAGGCAGGATATGCCGGAGATGGTACAGCGATGTTTCAATTCCAGAGAATACCTTTCCGAACAACATCTTTTGGCTATCCCCCTAAAGGTGGAAGTGGGTGGTGAGCATCAATGTGTCGGCGTGCTTTATATTGAACGTAGGGAGGGGACGGAGCAGGAGACTGACCATTTGCTCTTTGAACTGGTAGCACGTTATGTGGCTATTGTCGTATTTAATGCGGTAGTCAAACTAGCTACGAAATACAGGGATATCGAGTCGGCACATGAAGAAACGCGTCGGGCTTCGTGGGAAGACGGCATGTTACACGTGCAGAATATGGTGCTCGATAACTGCCTTTCGACTATCAAACATGAGACTATCTATTATCCGAATAAGATCAAACAAGTCATCGGTAGGTTAAATATCCAGGAACTTTCGGAAAAGGATGAGCGGGAGGCGGTGGAAGCCATTACCGAACTGATTGAATATTATAAAGGAATCTTTACCATTTTGAGTTCGTGTGCCGCGCGGCAGTTGGAGGAAGTTACCTTCCGTCGCACTACCATCTCTGTTCCGAAACTTTTTGAAGCAGCGAGGAAATATTTCAGAAAGTCGATGAAGAACCGTGCAGAGAAGATAGAACTGATAATGGAACCTATCGAAGCTAAAGTGATAGGCGATGTGAATCAATTGCGTTTCTTATTGGAGAACCTGATTGATGAAGCATTGACAGTACGTGAAGAAGGAGTACTTCGTTTGCAAGCTCGTAAAGATGATGAATATATTCGTTTTCTCTTTACGGATATGAGACGCGAGAAAAGCGTGGCAGAACTGAATCAACTGTTTTATCCGAATCTGGCACGTATGACATCGGGCGAGAAGGGTGAGTTGAGGGGAACGGAGTATTTGGTTTGTAAACAGATTATTCGCGACCACGATGAATTTGCAGGACGCAGAGGATGCCGTATCAATGCGGAACCAGCCGAAGGAGGAGGATTCATGGTCTATTTTACAATTCCGCTTAGATAAGAAAGAATACATAAAAGTTATTAGATAAAGAAATGGAAGAACAGAAGTTTAAAGTTATTATTGTAGAGGATGTAAAACTCGAGTTAAAGGGTACAGAAGAGATTTTTCGTCATGAAATACCTAATGCTGAAGTTATAGGTACCGCTATGACTGAAAGTGAATTTTGGCCGCTAATGGAGGAAAAACATCCTGATCTCGTATTGCTGGACTTAGGACTGGGAGGTTCTACCACCATCGGAGTAGATATCTGCCGGAATATATTCAAACGCTATAAAGGTGTTCGCGTATTAATCTTTACGGGTGAGATACTGAATGAGAAATTATGGGTGGATGTATTGAATGCGGGTGCAGACGGAATTATTCTCAAGACAGGAGAACTACTGACTAAGACGGACGTACAAGCTGTGATAGACGGGAAGAAACTGGTATTCAACTATCCGATTCTGGAGAAGATTGTAGACCGTTTCAAGAAGTCGGTAGCTAATGACGCGAAACGTCAGGAAGCGGTAATCAGCTATGATATTGATGAATACGATGAACGCTTTCTCCGGCATCTGGCTTTAGGATATACAAAGGAGATGATTGCGAATCTGAAAGGAATGCCTTTCGGAGTAAAATCTTTGGAGAAACGACAGAATGATCTTATCGGACGTCTCTTTCCAAACGGGGAACGGGTAGGGGTGAATGCAACCCGTTTGGCTGTTCGAGCATTAGAACTGCGTATTATTGATCTAGACAATCTGGAAGCTGACGAGGAATAAACAAAGGGAGCTGACGAAGAATAAATCTGAAAAGTGATGAAGACGAAATGGCGTATACCACATCCCGCAACAATGTTTCTTCTGCTGACAATGGCAGTAGTCTTTCTTTCGTGGATATGTGATATTTACGGATTGAAGGTGACACTGCCACAGACTGGGGAGGACATTCGTGTACAAAGTCTGTTGAGCCCTGAAGGAATTCGTTGGTGGTTGCGGAATGCTATCAAAAACTTCACCGGATTCGCACCGTTGGGCATGGTGATTATTGCCATGTTCGGATTGGGCGTTGCACAACATTCTGGTTTTATTGATGCGTGTATCCGTTTGGGAGTGGGAAACAAGAAGGAAAAAAGAAAGATTATCCTCTGGGTGATAGTTCTTGGATTACTGTCCAATGCTATTGGTGATGGTGGATATATAATCTTATTGCCTATCGCTGCCATGCTTTTCCAATGGGTTGGACTACATCCGATTGCGGGAATCGTCACGGCTTATGTCTCCGTTGCGTGCGGATATAGTGCAAATATTGTATTAAGTACGATGGATCCACTGCTAGCCCATACCACTCAGGAAGTTGCGCTCGCACAGACGGGGTATCAAGGGAATACGGAACCCCTCTGTAATTACTTCTTCATGAGTGCTTCTACCTTAGTGATTGCTGCCATTGTATACTGGATCACTCAAAAATGGCTTCTTCCCACTTTGGGGAAATATGGAGGAAGTGTGAAGGTGGAAGCCTACCGTCCCCTTTCCCGTAAAGAGAGACGAGCCATCATGATCGCTATCATTGTTGCAGTAATCTACGTTACACTTATTTTATGGCTCACTTTCTCGCCTTACGGAATTTTGCGTGGAGTGAACGGTGGCTTGATGCATTCTCCTTTTATTGCAGGCATACTCTTTCTTCTTTCGTTGGGTGCAGGGCTTACAGGAATGACTTATGGCTTTAGTTCTGGTCGCTATCGCACCGACAATGACGTAATTGAAGGACTAACTCAACCAATGAAACTTCTAGGAGTCTATTTTGTTATTGCTTTCTTCGCCGCTCAGATGTTTGCCTGCTTTGAGTATTCTCATTTGGATAAGTGCCTTGCCATCATGGGGGCCGAATTGCTTTCGTCTTTCGAATCTGCTCCGTTGTCAGCACTTGTTACGTTTATTTTGTTCACAGCATTTATCAACCTGATAATGGTTTCCGCCACTTCCAAATGGGCTTTTATGTCTTTCATCTTTATTCCAATGTTTTCACAGATGGGTATCTCTCCGGATATAGCACAATGTGCTTTCCGCATTGGGGATAGTTCTACGAATGCTATCACGCCTTTCATGTTTTATATGCCGCTGGTGCTAACTTATATGAAACAATATGATAAGCAAATAACCTATGGATCGTTGCTTAAATATACGTGGCGCTATTCTCTGGGAATTCTCGTTGCATGGACGCTGTTCTTTATCATTTGGTACTTGTTAAAGATACCAATGGGGATGTAATTCAGTAAAGGTATATGGATTCTAATAAATAAAATGGAAGGTCTATCTAGTTACAAAAGGGTGTGCCAGATATTTGACTTTACCTTTGCATTATCAAATATTAATCACTAAAAGCTCATCTCTGATTCAGCTTAAAAATGAAAATGTAGCAGTTATAAAGGCTAACCTTGATGTAAAATATTAAATTCAAAGGCAATGAGAAATGATGCAACTATTTACGTTGACATTGTTTTTATAACGAAAATAAAGGCATTTAGGGCATCCTTTAGAGGTACAGCAGACAGAAAAGTCTTTCTCTTTAGTTTACATCGTTGATGAATATATGCGAAAGTATCAAAGCAAGTTATAAATAACATTTATTCTGCCGTATGCAGAATAAACGTCGTTGCACCAATTGTCACAACAGCACCATCCTCGAGACGTATCCGGTCTTTATCCCCAAGAATCTCATTCATAAGAAATGTACCCGTAAGACTAGGGGCATCTTGCAACGTATAGATGAGTTTTTCTTGCTTATTACGCTTCACATTGATGATGCAATGGCGACGATCCATACTCATATCACCGCTTTCGATAGGCAGATTGATGGTAGTTCCAACACAACGCCGTCCAATCACATTGTCGCCTTCTTCCAGCGGCAAGATTTGCTTATAGCCGAAAACATTCTCAATAACAGTGATGTATCCAAATTCTTCTTTATGAGCTTCAGCTTCCTCTTCCAGATTTTCTTCTTTTCTAAGAGACTTAACTTTGCTTTTTCCTAGTCGGATACTGAATTGTTTGCCACAATGTTCACATTCAAATACTAGCGACTGGCCCTCGCTATACTTGGTTTCATCAAAATAAAGGTAACTCTCACATTTGGGACAAAGAACTCGTTTCATGTTTTTGAAGGGGATTTTATTTAGCCAGTAACCAGGCATTCTTATAAGTTTCGTTTTTTCTAAGCTCCAACAACTGCTTAGTTGCTTCTTCGCGATTATCGAAGGAAAGAATACTAACGCGTACTTTACCGTCAGTATTTAGAGCTTTTGCATCGGCAAATCCTTTCGCCTTTAATTGATTTGCCATATTTTCTGCATCTTTCAGACCGATTCCGCCTGCTACGATAATATGAAAAGGATGATTGATAGGTTGCTGTTTAACAGCAGGTACAGGTGTTGTCTCTTCCTTTTTAACAACTTTCACTTCTCTTACTGCAATAGGTTTCGAGGTTTTAGCCTTATCCACCGTCAGTTTTTGAGTAGAAGCCTTTTTTCTATGCTGTGCACCGTCACTTTCAATAGAAACAGGAGTCATGACAACCGATTGCTTTTCTATTTGACCGAAAAGTTCACCGGGCAATAACTGTGCATAATTATTCTTCTGAATATCTGTATTCTGTACGGGAGTAGAAAAGGCAAAGAACAACACAATGGCAGCAATCATCGCTGCTACATTACGAAGATATGCCCTGTTAATGCTGATTTCATAAGTTTTCTTCTCCTTCGCCAGATTAGCCGGTACCAATACTTTCTCATCCTTCCGTTGCAAAGCAGAAAGCTCGTGCATCTCAAAAGAATCCAAACCATACAGGAAGGGAGTCGTTATCTTATTATCATAAGGAGTAAATTCGTAGTTTCCGTAGATATTATAATGTATCTCACCTATATTTTCCAAATCGGCTTTTCCCTCCTTATGCAAAGTTTCAATCAATTCGGCCACTTCTTTTTCCACAATACGGGTAGCATCCGAAAAACTGGTCTCATATACAGACATATACGACTGTACCAGCACTCCGTCATTCAGTTTTAATTGGGGATTAAAACCAATCGTACGGGTAGGGGGCAGAAAAAGGTTATCTTCTTTTACACGAGTTGCAGGTGCGTAATATGCAACAAAACCACCAAATCCCGGAACGATGACGCAGTCATTTTCCAGCAGTAAAGTCTCTATATGTTGTGCCAATTCAATCATGTGTGCAAAATTACGAGATAAATTGAATATATCCCAGAAAACTACGAAAAATTCACTACTTTTGCATCGTTTTATTTATCACTACTAACAATGAACTATATACAAACAGAAATAGAAGGAGTGTGGCTGATAGAGCCGAATGTATTCTCCGATGAAAGGGGTTACTTTATGGAAGCCTTTAAAAAAGAAGAGTTTGATACTAATGTTGGTTCCGTGAACTTCATACAGGACAATGAATCGAAATCTTCTTTTGGAGTTTTGCGCGGATTACACTATCAAAAAGGTGAATATAGTCAGGCGAAATTGGTACGTGTCATCAAAGGAGAAGTGTTGGATGTCGCTGTCGACTTACGTAAATCATCACCTACTTTCGGAAAGCATATCAGCGTATTACTGAGCGAAGAGAACAAAAGGCAATTCTTTATTCCCCGTGGATTTGCACATGGTTTTGCTGTATTAAGTGAAGAAGCTATTTTCACATATAAGGTAGACAATAAATATACCCCACAGGCAGAAGCTTCTATCTTATATAATGATGAAACATTGGGAATAGACTGGCCACTCCAAGAGTCACAGATGTTGTTATCGTCCAAAGACAGAGAAGGAACAGCTTTCAAGGATGCTGTATATTTTGAATAATCGTCTAAACAAACAAGAATAGTAAATATGAAAATTGCGATTGTAGGAACTGGCTACGTAGGCTTGGTGACGGGTACTTGTTTTGCGGAAATTGGTGTAAACGTGACTTGCGTAGATACTAATAGCGAAAAAATAGAGTCTCTAAAAAAAGGAATCATCCCAATATATGAATCCGGATTGGAAGAGATGGTACTTCGGAACATGAAAGCTCAACGATTGAATTTTACCACCTCATTAGAGAGTTGCCTGGACGATGTGGAGGTAATTTTCAGTGCTGTTGGCACACCTCCTGACGAGGATGGAAGTGCAGACCTAAAATATGTATTGGAAGTAGCGCGCACTATTGGTCGAAATATGAAACAGTATAAATTGGTGGTTACCAAAAGCACTGTTCCAGTGGGTACCGCCAGCAAAGTTCGTGCAGTTATTCAGGAAGAATTGGATAAAAGAGGGGCTAAAATAGAGTTTGACGTTGCCTCAAATCCCGAGTTCTTGAAAGAAGGTAATGCAGTCAATGACTTTATGAGCCCCGACCGCGTGGTAGTGGGAGTGGAGTCGGCACGTGCAGAAAAGCTGATGTCTAAACTGTACAAACCATTCTTATTGAATAACTTCCGTGTGATTTTTATGGATATTCCATCTGCTGAAATGACTAAATATGCGGCCAATTCAATGCTTGCCACCCGTATCAGTTTCATGAACGATATTGCGAATCTGTGTGAATTAGTCGGCGCAGACGTCAATATGGTGCGTAGCGGTATCGGTTCGGATACCCGAATCGGACGCAAGTTTTTATACCCGGGCATCGGATATGGTGGTTCTTGCTTCCCAAAAGATGTGAAAGCATTGATTAAAACAGCCGAACAGAACGGATACACAATGCGAGTGCTCAGCGCAGTGGAAGAAGTGAACGAACGTCAGAAAAGTGTTTTATTTGATAAACTCTCACAGCAGTTCAATGGTGAACTAAAAGATAAAACCATTGCTTTATGGGGGCTAGCATTTAAACCGGAAACGGATGATATGCGTGAAGCGCCTGCTTTAGTCTTGATTGACAAACTGTTGAAAGTCGGATGCCAGATACGTGTATATGACCCTGCTGCCATGGCAGAGTGCAAACGCCGGATTGGAAATACAATCTATTACGCCTGCGATATGTACGATGCGGTACTTGATGCAGATGCTCTGATGTTAGTTACCGAATGGAAAGAGTTTCGCTTACCTTCCTGGGCTGTTATCCGGAAAACAATGGCACAGCAGATTGTAATGGACGGACGTAATATATATGATAAGAAAGAGATGGAAGAACTCGGATTTGTTTACTCATGCATTGGTAAATGATATAAATAAGAGTATCTTTACATACAAAAATTAGGCAAATGATTAAATCTGTGGCAATATCGTTAGTAGCAATCTTTTTTGTGGCATGTAGCGGCAATAAAAATCAAGATTCTCCCAAACAGGAGAAGGAGGATTTTAGCGCCAAGGAAATGTTGCAGGGAATCTGGCTGGACGATGAAACGGAGAGTCCGTTGATGAGGGTAGAGGGAAACACTATCTATTATTCGGATTCTCAAAGTGCTCCAATTGCGTTCAAAATTATCCGGGACACCCTTTATACTTATGGAAATGATACGTCTTATTATAAAGTAGACAAGCAAGCGGAACATATATTCTGGTTTCATTCAATAACTGATAATGTGATTAAATTACATAAATCGGAAGATCCCAATGACTCGCTGTCTTTCATTCGCCAGGAATTAAGTATACCCACTTATACGGAAGTTACTAAACGTGATAGTGTAGTAACCTATAACGGTACACGCTATCGTGCGTATGTGTATATAAATCCTTCAAAACTGAAGGTTCTTAAGACAACTTATTCTGAAGACGGAATTAGCATGGATAATGTGTATTACGATAATGTAATGCACATCTGCGTCTATGAAGGTAAGAAAAGTATTTTTGCCAGCGATATAACCAAGCAGCTGTTTGATAAAGTTGTTCCAACGGATTTTCTGACACAAGCCATCTTATCGGATACCAGATTTGAAAAAGTAGACCGGAATGGGTTTCACTATCAAGCGATTCTAGCCATTCCGGAAAGTTCAATATATAGTATAGCAGATATAGTGGTAAGTTTTGATGGTAATCTGGCTATAACTTCAACTAAATAAAAAAGGTATAACTAATTTTGTCTTCTTGGAGCGGGGCGGCTATTGCTCTTTCCTCCGTCATTGTTTCTTTTTCCTTTAAAACTCCTTCTCTTCGAATTATTTCCGTTTCTGCTAAAAGATCGTGGGTTATATTCCGGCGCTTCTCCCAATTCAGCAGGAATAGGAATCTTATAAATTTCTTTCTCTAGGAAGTTCTCTATATTCTTAAAATCAGTTTGTTCTCTTTCGCTAATGAATGTGATTGCTACTCCGTCATTGTTTGCTCTAGCCGTACGTCCGATGCGATGCACATAATCTTCACTATCGTGAGGAACATCATAGTTAACAACCAGGCGTATATCATCAATATCTATACCACGGGCAACAATATCAGTAGCTACCAATATATTGACACGTCCAGCTTTAAACTCATGCATCACAGCTTCCCGCTGAGCCTGTTCAAGGTCCGAATGCATTTCTCCAACATTCAGTTTCATCATTTTCAAAGCTTTTGCCACTTCTTTAACTTTGATTTTAGAAGACGCAAAGATTATGACACGTTCAGGAACTTCGTCAGCAAACAGAGTGCGTATAATTCCGAGCTTCTGATTTTCATAACAAACGTAGGCAGCTTGGATAATTTTATCGGCAGGTTTTGAAACGGATAGTTTTATTTCTGATGGATTGTTCAGGATCGTATTTGCCAATTGCTGAATTTTGGCGGGCATTGTTGCTGAGAACATGATAGTTTGCCGTTCTTTAGGCAGATATTTTGCAATTTGCATAATGTCCTCGTAAAATCCCATATCGAGCATACGATCGGCTTCATCCAGTATGAAATAAGAAACTTTAGAAAGATCTACATATCCAAGGCTCAAATGAGAGATTAACCGTCCGGGCGTAGCAATCACTACATCCGCTCCCAGTGTGAGTCCTTTCTTTTGTTGTTCAAACAACGTACCGTCATTTCCACCGTATACGGCAACGCTTGATACCGGCATGAAATAGGAAAAACCTTCCATCTGCTGATCGATCTGCTGAGCAAGCTCCCGGGTAGGAGACATGATAACACAGTTAATTGCATCCTCAGGATGATTTCCCTCGGATAATTTATTAAGAACAGGGAGCAGGAATGCTGCCGTTTTACCTGTACCAGTCTGTGCTACTGCTATCAGATCTTTACCCTCCAGAATGATTGGTATTGCTTGTTCCTGTATAGGCGTACATTCGTCAAATCGCATGGCTTCAAGCGCCTCAAGCACATTTGCATTTAGTTGTAGTTCGGAAAACTTCATTATATCATTTAATTTGTCGGCAAAGATAAGTTATTTTTTTGTCTCAATTACATATTCAAATAAGAATCTTTGAATCCGAGGAAATAGAGCACCCCGTCAAGTCCAATGGTATTGATGGATTGTTTGGCATTTGCTACTACTTTCGGCTTGGCATGGAACGCTATCCCCAGTCCTGCAATTCCTAGCATGGGCAGGTCATTGGCACCATCTCCAACAGCGATTGTCTGTGCAATATCCACCTTTTCAACCTGAGCAATCAACCTGAGCAATTCAGCTTTCCTCTTTCCGTCCACGACGTCTCCCAGATAGTGTCCAGTCAACTTACCATCCACAATTTCCAGTTCGTTTGCATATACATAGTCGATGCCGTATTTCTTTTGCAGATACTGACCAAAATAAGTAAATCCTCCTGAAAGAATGGCAATCTTATAACCATACTTCTTCAAAACGTACATCAAACGGTCTACTCCTTCAGTGATAGGCAGATTTTCCGCAATTTCCTGCATTACAGATTCGTCCAGCCCCTTCAACAATGCCACTCGACGCGAGAAACTTTCCGTAAAGTCTATTTCTCCACGCATTGCGCTCTCGGTAATAGCTTTGACTTCATCACCTACACCGGCCCGAATAGCCAGTTCGTCAATAACCTCCGTCTCAATCAGTGTAGAATCCATATCAAAACATATCAAACGGCGCATACGACGGTACATATTGTCTTGTTGGAAAGAAAAGTCCATTTCCTGCTCGCTAGCCAGTTTCATCATTCCTTCTTGCATGGCGATACGATCTTTAGGTGTACCTCTCACGGAAAATTCAATGCAAGCTCTGGTACGCATATCAGAATTGCATTCATCCAGAGGAATACGACCGGTCAGACGTTTGATAGCATCGATATTCAAGTCCTGCTCTGCCAAGATACGAGTAGCCGCAGAGATTTGGCGTGCAGATAGTTTACGACCTAAAACGGTGAGAATGTAGCGGTTCTTTCCTTGCATTCCCACCCAATTGTCATACTGTTCAGTCGTGATAGGCTCAAATCGAATCGTCACTCCCAATGCAGAAGCCTTGAATAGCAATTCCTTCATAATAAATCCGGAATGTCTTTCTTCACTCTTAAAAAGAATACCTAATGATAATGTATTATGAATATCTGCTTGCCCGATATCGAGAATCGTTGCATCATATTTGGCAAGGATTTCTGTCACAGATGAAGTAAGACCCGGACGATCTTCGCCGGTAACTCTAATAAGAATCAATTCAGTATTTGATGGTTGCATAAGAAATAGTCTTTTTATCATGCAAATGTAGAGAAAAAACTTCGTTTTTATGCTACATAACATAAAAAGTTATGCACGAAATGTGAGATTTTTGCTTATTCGTTTGGAAGTTAACTCAATATTTACGTACCTTTGCACCCGGTTTCAAATTTAAAGGCTTTGATTATCAGCGGATTCCTCTTCGCCTGATGCCTGAAAAAACAACATTTCGGGAAGAAACCACTGTTTAAGGACAGGCCCGGATAGTATTAACCAAAACCGAATTACATGAAGTATGTAAAATGGATTTTTGTTGTATTACTGATTTGTTCCTTGACCGCTTTCGTCGAGAAAGATAAACCTACCGGAGGTTTAAGTGAGGGTGACGTAGCCCCGGATTTTAAAATTGAATATACGTCGGAAGAGCAACCGGCATTTAAGTTAGGCAATTTGAAAGGCCAATATGTGTTGCTAAGTTTTTGGGCAAGTTATGATGCGCAGTCCCGGATGCAAAACGTAAGTTTAAGCAATGTGCTTCGTTCTTCCCACAATGTGAAAATGGTTTCCGTTTCGTTTGACGAATATCAGTCAATTTTCAAGGAAACTGTTCGTAAGGACCAAATAGTTACGCCCACTTGTTTCGTGGAGACAGAAGGCGAGGATTCCGGATTATTTAAGAAGTATCGTTTAGGCCGGGGATTCACTAGCTATTTATTGGATGGAAATGGTGTTATTATAGCCAAAAACATCTCCGCTACAGATCTTTCTGCTTATGTAAAAAAAGTCGGTTGACGATTTTGAGAATGTAAGGAGAAAGATGTATTTTCCAAATCATCTATTGGTGAACAATGGAGAATAGACAAAAGAGGAAATGAATACAACAAAAAAGTTCCGCCTATTACTTGCTTTCGAGCAGGAATAGGCGGAACTTCTACTTTATATATATACTCTCTTTTACTTAGGCGCTTTCTGATATAAAAAGAATGCAATAGCTGCATAGAGGATGTTTGGAATCCAAACCGCCACTACAGGAGGCACATTTCCGTTTATGGCAAAGGTAGATGTAATCGTCTGGAATAGAATATAAGAGAAACTTAATCCCAGTCCGATTCCCAAATGCAGTCCCATGCCACCTTTCGTTTTTCGCGACGAAAGGGAAACACCGATAATTGTTAAGATGAAAGATGCAAACGACATGGCAATTCGCTTGTGATATTCAATCTCAAACTCTTTGATATTGGCAAATCCCCTTCTTTTCTGCTTCTGAATATAATCACTCAGTTCCGGGCTAGTCAGCATTTCCTGCTGGTTTTTCATAATCAGAAAGTCAGAGGGTTCCATATTGATGATAGAGTCAATCCTGTCTCCCTTAGTGATTGTCTCTTTTAATCCGTCCAGTTCGCGTATCATATAGTCGTGAATCGTCCATTTATGAACCGTTGCAGTATCGTAAACAATACGTCGGGCAGTTAAATGGGAAACTAACTTCTTGTCGACAAACTTGTCGAGTGAGAAACGATTTCCAGTTTTCATCGCGTTGTTATAATTATCAATATAGGCTATGACGCCGCTATCAACTTCCAACTGTACGTTACGGGCCGTGTTTTGCTTTTTAGGCTTGATGTAACGGTCTTCAAAGTTGAGACGCGTCACACTTCCTTTGGGAATCACATACGAGCTCAACATAAATGTCGTCATGGCAATGATAGCTGCGGAAATCATATATGGACGCATCATTCTCTTAAAGCTCATACCCGTAGAGAACATTGCAATGATTTCAGAGTTTTCCGCCAATTTGGAGGTAAAGAAGATAACAGCAATGAATACGAACAGCGGACTGAACAGATTAGAGAAATAGGGGATAAAGTTCATGTAATATTCAAAGATGATTTTATCCCATGGAGCTTCATGCTCCATCAATTTGTCCATCTTCTCATTGAAGTCGAACACCACAGCAATAGAAATAATCAATGCAATAGCAAACACGTATGTCCCCAAGAACTTCTTGATGATATACCAGTCCAGCTTTTTTATAAATCGATTGCTTTTCATTCCTTATAATCTAGTAGAAACTCTTTTAACCATCATGGGTTTCCAAGTGGAGAAATCTCCGGCTATAATATGCTTCCGGGCTTCACCAACCAGCCATAAATAAAACGCCAGATTGTGTATCGAAGCAATTTGCATAGCCAATAACTCCTGTGCATGGAAAAGATGACGTAAATAGGCTTTGCTATATAGCGTGTCTACACTCGAAGCGCCGTCTTCCTCAATAGGAGAAAAGTCCATTTCCCATTTTTTGTTTCTCATATTGATGATGCCGTCTTTTGTGAACAACATGCCATTTCGTCCATTTCGCGTAGGCATCACACAATCGAACATATCTACACCACGTTCTATTCCTTCAAGAATATTAACAGGCGTACCGACCCCCATCAAATATCGAGGTTTGTCTTTGGGAAGAATCTCATTGACAACTTCAATCATCTCATACATCTTATCTACCGGTTCACCCACTGCCAAACCACCAATAGCGTTTCCATCCGCTTCTTTGGAAGCGACGAACTCTGCCGATTGCTTACGCAAATCCTGATAAACACATCCCTGCACAATAGGAAAAAGAGACTGGTTGTAACCATATTTAGGCTCCGTCTCGTTAAAACGTTGTATACAACGGTCGAGCCATCTATGAGTCAAGCCTAATGACTTTTTGGCATATGAATAATCCGAATCACCGGGAGGACATTCGTCGAAAGCCATCATTATATCGGCACCGATAGTACGCTCTATATCCATCACCTTTTCCGGAGTAAAGACGTGCTTGCTACCGTCGATATGGGAACGAAACTCTGCGCCTTCTTCACGCAGCTTCCGGATTCCAGCTAGAGAGAACACCTGAAACCCGCCACTGTCAGTCAGCATCGGACGGTCGAAACCATTAAAGCGATGCAGTCCGCCCGCCTTTTCGATTACCTCCAACCCCGGACGCAGATACAAATGATAGGTATTACCTAGAATAATCTGTGCTTCGATATCTTCTTTCAGCTCTGTCAGATGTACTCCTTTAACAGTACCCAATGTACCTACAGGCATAAATATAGGCGTTTGTATCTGCCCGTGGTCTGTTGTTATCAGACCAGCACGGGCATTACTTTTCGTGTCTGTATATTGTAGCTCAAATGTCATTCCTGGCTTGGTTTCTTTACAGATAAATCAATGGCATCCGCAACTTTCTCATCAGTTAGTGCAATTGCGAATACTTCTTTTATATCGTTTACATAATGGAAAGTCAATCCTTTCAAATAAATATCTTGGATTTCATCAATGTTCTTCTTGTTCTCGGCACTCATAATGATTTCTTTGATTCCGGCACGTTTAGCAGCCAGAATTTTCTCCTTAATGCCACCTACAGGAAGCACTTTACCACGAAGAGTGATTTCTCCCGTCATGGCAAGGTTAGCTTTTACTTTGCGCTGTGTCAAGGCAGAAGCCAGAGAAGTAGCCATCGTTATACCAGCCGACGGACCATCCTTTGGTATTGCACCTTCGGGGACGTGAACATGAATATTCCAGTTTTCAAAGATATCTTCATCCACATTCAGAAGAGAAGCATGTGCTTTGATATATTCCAGTGCCAGCATAGCCGATTCTTTCATTACATCTCCCAGATTACCGGTCAAAGTAAGGCGTCCGCCTTTACCGCGACTCAAACTGGTTTCAACAAAAAGAATCTCACCCCCTACAGCAGTCCATGCCAATCCGGTAACTACACCGGCATAGTCATTTCCCTGATATTTATCACGGGTATATTCCGGTGCTCCCAAGAAATCGTACAAATCAGTCGGTTTAATCTCCGTCTTGGCAAAATAGCCATCTGTAGCATATTGACGTGCCGATTTACGAAGAATCTTACCTATCTTCTTTTCCATTTCACGCACACCGCTTTCGCGAGTGTATGATTCTATAATAGCTTCCAATGTCTCTTTTGGAAGTTTGATGTCTGTTTTCTTAAGTCCATTGGCTTCCAGTTCTTTCGGAACCAAATGCTTGCGGGCTATTTCAATCTTTTCTTCGGTGATGTATCCGCTAACCTCAATCAACTCCATGCGGTCGAGCAACGGCCCGGGGATTGTATTCAGGTTGTTGGCAGTTGCAATAAACAGCACCTTTGAAAGGTCGAAGTCTACATCCAGAAAATTATCATGGAAAGATGTATTCTGTTCCGGGTCCAAAACTTCCAGCAAAGCAGAAGATGGGTCACCTTGACGGTCAGAACTAACCTTATCAATCTCATCCAAGATAAACACAGGATTTGAAGCACCTGCTTTAATCAAGCTTTTGATGATTCGTCCCGGCATAGCACCGATATAAGTTTTACGGTGTCCGCGAATTTCTGCTTCATCGTGCACACCACCTAAAGACATACGCACATATTTACGCTTCAATGCAGCGGCAATGGACTTGCCGAGTGATGTTTTACCAACTCCCGGAGGGCCATATAAACAGATAATAGGTGATTTCATATCACCCTTCAACTTCAATACCGCCAAATGCTCCAAGATGCGTTCTTTTACTTTCTCCAACCCATAATGGTCTTTATTCAACGTCTTTTCTGCATTCTTTAAGTTCAGATTATCAGTTGTATAAATGCCCCATGGGAGATTAAGCATTGTTTGCAGATAGTTGAGCTGCACACTATAGTCGGGAGATTGGGGGTGCGTGCGCTCCAGTTTAGCGAGTTCTTTCATGAAAGTCTCTCTGGCTTCATCGTTCCAACGCATCCTTTCCCCTTTCATACGCATTTCCTCGATTTCCTGCTCTTGACCGCTACCACCCAATTCATCTTGAATTGTTTTGATTTGCTGTTGCAGGAAGTATTCTCGTTGTTGCTGGTCGATATCTTCACGGGCACGCATTTGAATAGACGCCTTGATTTCTGCCAACTGTACTTCACGATTTAGAACTTCGAGCAAATGATAAGTACGCTCACGCAATGAATTGATATTAAGCAAATCCATCTTCTCATCTTTCTTGAACGGTAGGTTCGAGCAGATGAAATTAATGAGGAACATCGGATTTTGGATGTTCTTGATGGCAAATGCAGAATCCTGATGCATTACATCCGATGATTTTATATAACGCATAGCTAAGTCCTTGCATGTTTCCACTAAAGCTTGAAACTCTTTATCATCTTCGCTTGGAATATCCTCTTCAAGAAGTTCTATTTTCCCTTTCAGATATGGATGAGTTTCAGTGATTTCTTTCAAGCTTAAGCGCTTCATTCCCTGAAGAATAACAGTAGTAGTCTGATCCGGCATTTCCAATACCCGTACAATACGTCCGACGGTACCGATACTATGCAAATCTTCCAAATTCGGATCTTCGGTATGTGCCGATCTCTGGCATACCACTGCAATATCCTTATGCTTTTTATCAGCATCGCGAACAAGTTTCAGCGAAGCTTTCCGACCTACAGTTATAGGTAAAAAAACTCCGGGAAACAACACCATATTGCGTAAAGGTAGGACCGGAAGAATATCACCAGATTTCACATTAATATCAAATGCATGCTCGTCATTGCCATCAAAGTCAGTAATCAGCGAGAAGCCGTTTTCATTTCCTTCTTCCAATAAGTATCTTTCTTTCATCTTTTCGTTTTAATTTAGTTTATGTCATACTAGTATGCATAAATCGTTTGCAAAGTTAATTGATTCTCTCTAATAATAAAGCACTGCGTGGAATAAAAACACAAAAACAATGCCAAAATATTGGGGGACATAGGTTGTATTCCATAATAATTATTTATTTTTGGCTGTTTTCAGCAAAAGTACAATAAAAACAGGTTAAGATAAAAACGGATAAAATGTCGAATCCTTATTTTCAATTTAAGCAGTTTACGGTGTGGCAAGATCGTTGCGCCATGAAGGTCGGAACGGATGGAGTGCTTTTAGGAGCATGGACTCCTGTAGAATGTGCAACTAAGATTTTAGATATCGGTACGGGGACAGGACTTGTCGCCTTGATGTTGGCTCAGCGAAGCTTACCCGACGCAAGTATTGTTGCACTGGAAATAGACGAATCCGCCGCTGGGCAAGCAAAAGAAAATGTAGAACGCTCTCCCTGGAAGAATAGGATAGAAGTGGTGAAAGCAGATTTTACGATGTATCGTCCTTCTATGAAATTTGATGTAATAGTCTCCAATCCTCCTTATTTTGTGGATTCGCTAACGTGCCCCAATCAGCAACGAAGCGCAGCACGGCATAATAATTCTCTGACATATGAAGAGTTACTAAAAGGAGTGGCCGGTTTGCTGGCAAAAGACGGATTATTTACCATCGTAATTCCTACGGATGTAGTCGATAAAGTTACAGCTACGGCTTCTCATTGGGAATTATACGCTATCCGTCAACTCAACGTAATAACAAAACCGGGAGGGATTCCGAAACGAACGCTAATTACTTTTTCTTTCAATAACGAGGAGTGCATCTTCAAAGATTTATTGACAGAACTAGCTCGCCATCAATACAGTGAGGAATATATAGCACTGACGCGTGAGTATTATTTGCGCATTTAATTATTGCGTATCATAATCTATCTTCTTCTCCGATTCTTCTTAATCGTATAAGTAACTATTCCCCAAACCATAAAATCATTGTCTTTTGTTACTTTAATTAATGGGTATTCGGAATTAGAAGGAACAAGCCAGGCTGCATCTGATTCAAGCCTCACCCGTTTCACGGTAAATTCTCCGTCTATAAAACAGACAGCCAAATCATCATCCATCAATTCTAAAGATTTATCTATAACAAGTATATCACCTTCTTCAATTCCTTCATCACGCATCGAATTTCCAACGACACGCCCGTAGAACGTACTTGCAGGATGACGAATCAATTCTTTGTTCAAGTCTATAGCCTGTTCTAGATAATCCTGAGCAGGAGAGGGGAACCCTGCTTTAATCCCTTCGTCTGCGAATTGCAGTGGCAGACTACTCGACAAATCTATATTATGTATGCTTATTTGCTTTCCCATAACTCTGAGTATTTTCATTAGAACAAAAGGATTCAGAGTTTGCTCGCTGCTTATATCTATTTTGAGAACATATATCTTTTTGGGTCAAGTCGAAAACTCTGTGGTTATATTATGCCGGTATCCAAAAGAAATTTAT
>NZ_URFY01000050.1 GCF_900547205.1 uncultured Bacteroides sp. | reverse complement strand
CTTCTCCTTCTGCTTTAATAAAATGAGCTAGCACATGACCTGTCAGGTGATTAACATCAATCAAAGGTATGCCCAAAGAACGAGCGAATCCTTTAGCGAAAGAGACACCAACAAGCAAAGAACCCATCAATCCCGGTCCGCGAGTAAATGCTACCGCACTCAATTCTTCTTTGGTGACTCCGGCACGCTTCAATGCTTCGTGTACTACCGGTACGATGTTCTGTTGGTGTGCGCGTGAAGCCAATTCGGGTACTACTCCACCGTAGGCTTCGTGTACAGCCTGACTTGATACCACATTTGACAGCAAATAACCATCCTTGATTACGGCTGCCGACGTATCATCACAAGAGGATTCAATTCCTAATATTATTGCACTCATATGTATTTAAACTATTAAACGGTGCAAAAGTAATCATAAAAGTACGATTCATAACGAACTATTTCATATTTTTGTGTGCAAAAATAAAAGTAAACGCTTATCAGAACGCTGAAAAAGACTGTACGCTGGGTAGTTGGTATTGTACTGGGAGTATATATCGGAACTATTATTTTGCTGAATATACCTACTATTCAGCAGGCTATGAGTGTATTCATTGCTAAGGAGCTTTCCAAGGTATTGAATACAAACGTAGCAATCGGGAGAATTAATATGGGATTATTGAACCGTATTATCATAGACGATGTATTGCTCGACGACCGGGACGGACAAGAAATGCTTAAAGTAACCCGCTTGTCCGCCAAGTTCGACATCATGCCCTTCTTTAAAGGAAAGATTTCCATCAGTAGTGTCCAACTATTTGGCTTTAACATCAACCTTCAAAAAAAGACACCGGATTCTCCACCTAATTTTAAATTCGTTTTGGACGCATTCGCTTCCAAAGACACTATAAAGAAAGAAAGTTCACTGGACTTGCGCATCAACTCCATCCTAATTCGTCGCGGAAGAATGGCTTATCATGTGCTTTCGGAGGAAGAAACACCCGGAAAGTTCAACGCGAAGCATATCCAACTTCAAAATATCATCGCCAACATATCTTTGAAGGCATTGAGCAAAGATTCATTGAATCTGGGAATCAAGCGACTGAGCCTGGATGAAAAAGCATCGGGGTTCTCACTAAAGAAAATGACTTTGAAGATGGTGGCCAACGATAAACGGACAAATATTGAGAATTTTGCCATTGAGCTGCCCGAAACATCCCTGAAAATGGATACTATTCATTTGGTGTACGACAGCCTGAAAGCTTTCGACCAATTTGCGGAAAAGGTACACTTCTCGTTCCGTACCCTGCCGTCGCAAATCACACTGAAGGACATTTCAGCTTTTGTCCCCGCCTTGTCGCATTTCAAAGAACCGGTGACGCTGGATATGGAAGTAAAAGGTACGGTGAACCAGTTGACCTGCTCGCATCTGGAGGTTACAGCCGACGACCGCCAATTCCGACTTAGGGGAGACGTATCACTTCAGGATTTGTCGCATCCTCAAGATGCCTATGTGTACGGCACGCTTTCCGAACTTTCTGCCAATACCCGCGGTGTCGGCTTTTTAGTGCGAAACCTGAGCCACAATTACAACGGAGTCCCTCCTATACTCGAACGTTTGGGAGATGTTAGCTTCCGGGGAGAAGTTTCGGGATACTTCACAGATATCGTTACTTATGGTTTACTGCGCACCAGTCTGGGAAGTGTAAAGACCGACTTAAAACTGAGTTCGGACAAGAGCAAAGGATTGTTTGCCTACTCCGGTGCTGTCAAAACGGAAGATTATAAGCTGGGAGAGTTATTAAATAACGATAAACTGGGAGAAATCACCTTCAACTTGGATGTACACGGCAGGCACATCGACCAACAGCTCCCTACCGTCGAATTGAAAGGACTCATTTCTTCTGTGGATTACAGCAGATACAAATACGAGAATATCACGCTGGATGGCGAATACAAAAGGGGCGGATTTAATGGGAAAGTAGCGCTGGACGACCCGAATGGTTCCATTTATTTGAATGGAGATGTGAACATCGCTTCCAAGGTTCCAACTTTCAACTTCCACGCCATTGTGGACAAAGTACGGCCAAACGATCTGAACCTTACTTCCAAGTTTGCGGATTCAGAGTTCTCTTTAAAGCTGAGAGCTAACTTCACGGGAGGTTCTGTAGATGAAATGATTGGGGAAATCAATGTCGACAGTCTTGAGTTTACAGCCCCGGATAAGAAGTATTTTATGAAAAATATGAATATCCGCGCCAATAAACAGGATGATGAAAATCAGTTAAAGCTCACATCGGAGTTTCTGACGGCAAGTATCGAAGGCAATTTCCAATATCACACGTTGCCTGCCAGTATGCTGAATATCTTGCGTAAATATGTTCCGTCACTGATATTGCCTCCGAAGAGACCGATAGAAACGCATAATAATTTTCTGTTCGACATACATATATATAATACGGACATTCTATCCACCATCTTTGATATTCCACTGACCGTATATACTCATTCTACGGTGAAAGGGTATTTTAATGACCCGTTGCAACGGCTGCGTGTAGAAGGATATTTCCCCCGACTTCAATATAAGAACAACTTTATCGAGTCAGGCATGATTCTGTGTGAAAATCCGTCAGATCACATTCGTGCCAGAGTGCGTATGACCAATCTGAAAAAGAAAGGGGCGGTCAACCTCTCATTGGATGCACAGGCAAAAGATAACAATGTCAGTACCACCCTGAATTGGGGAAACAGCGCAGCAGTGACCTATAGCGGGCAAATTGCTGCTGTGGCAAAGTTCTTGCGGACAGAAGGAGAAAAGCCTTTGCTGAAAGCAACGGTGGACGTGAACCCAACAGATATTATACTAAATGACACACTGTGGCAGATACATCCTTCGCAAGTAGTGGTAGATTCGGGAAAAGTAGATGTGAACAACTTCTATTTCAGCCATCGGGATCGTTATGTACGCATCAACGGGCGCCTTTCGGACAATCCTGCCGATACGGTTAAGATTGACTTGAAGGATATCAATATGGGATATGTGTTTGATATCGCAAACATATCCGATGACGTTAACTTTGAGGGCGACGCAACGGGAACGGCCTATGCCAGCGGTGTGATGAAAAAGCCGGTGATGAACACGCGCTTATTCGTGAAAAACTTCTCGCTCAATGAAGGGCGTCTGGGAGATCTGAACATCTACGGCGAATGGGACAATGAAAACAGAGGTATCCGCTTGGATGCATCTATTCAAGACACCTCCCCCGCTCCATCCCGTGTGACAGGCATCATCCATCCGCTGAAACCGGAAAGTGGACTGGATTTGAATATCGAAGCCTATGATCTGAATATGAAGTTCCTCGAACACTATATGAGCTCCATTGCTACGGATATTAAAGGACGGGTGACGGGAAAAGTACATTTTTATGGTAAATTTAAGGGTTTGAACTTGGATGGAGCGGTCATGACAAATGCTTCCTTGAAGTTTGATATTTTAAATACCCGCTTTGCCATAAAGGATACAATCCGCCTGGCTCCCACGGGATTGACGTTTAACAACATACATATTGCCGATGTAGAAGGACATTCGGGCACAATGGACGGATACCTGCACTTTAAGCATTTCAAAAACTTGAATTATCGCTTTGCGATTCAGGCAAACAATATGCTTGTCATGAATACAAAGGAATCGGCGGATATGCCTTTCTTTGGCACAGTATATGCCACAGGAAACGCCCTACTCAGCGGAAATGCCACACAAGGACTGGACGTAAACGTTGCCATGACGACCAACCGCAATACTACCTTTACCTATATTAACGGTAGCGTTGCATCGGCCACTAGCAACCAATTTATCAAGTTCGTTGACAAAACACCGCGGCGCACCATTCAGGATTCGGTTCAGGTGCTCTCTTATTATGACCAGATGCAGCAGAAATTCCAAGCAGAAGAAGAGGAGCAAAAGACGGATATCCGCCTGAACATTCTGGTAGACGCCACTCCGGATGCCACAATGAAAATTATCATGGACCCTATTGCCGGAGACTATATCAGCGGAAAAGGCACAGGGAATATCCGAACAGAGTTTTACAACAAAGGCGATGTGAAGATGTTTGGCAATTATCAGATTAATCAGGGAGTTTATAAATTCAGCTTACAGGAGGTGATTCGCAAAGACTTCGTGATTAAAGACGGAAGTAACATCACCTTCAATGGAGCGCCACTGGATGCCAATATGGATATTCAGGCTTCGTATACGGTCAATTCGGCTTCGTTGAATGACTTGATACCGGATGCATCGTCCCTACCAGCCATGCAGCAGCCCAATGTACGGGTGAATTGCATCATGAATCTGAGTGGAATGTTGGTGCGTCCGACTATTAAACTGGGCATCGAACTCCCAAATGAAAGAGATGAAGTGCAGACATTGGTACGCAACTATATCAGCACGGAAGAACAAATGAATATGCAGATTCTCTATCTGCTTGGAATCGGTAAATTCTATACGGAAGATGCACGAAACAACAATCAAAATTCAAACGTGATGTCGTCGGTACTCTCTTCCACCTTGTCCGGTCAGTTGAACAATGCACTTTCGCAAGTATTTGAAACGAATAACTGGAACATCGGAACGAATCTGAGTACGGGTGACAAAGGTTGGACGGATATGGAGGTGGAAGGCATTCTGTCCGGACAGTTATTGAACAATCGACTCCTGATTAACGGAAACTTCGGCTACCGTGACAATCCGATGGCTAATACGAACTTCATAGGCGACTTTGAAGCAGAATGGCTGATTACCCGTTCGGGAGACATCCGGCTGAAGGCGTATAATGAAACAAATGACCGTTATTATACAAAAACAAACTTGACTACCCAAGGCGTAGGTATCATGTATAAGAAGGACTTTGAGAAATGGAATGAGCTTTTCTTCTGGAATAAGTGGAAACTGCGCAATAAACGCAAACGGGAAGAAGCGGAAAAGATAAAAGCACAGAAGGTTATCCTATCTACAGAGGAGGCGGAAGAAATGCAAGGCGCTAAGACGCAAAAGAAAAGAGATAGATAAGACGCAAAAAAATAAGGAGGGTGCCAAAGTCGGATAAACTGTTCCGCTTGGCACCCTCTCTCTCTTTATAAATATTTTGAATTATGAATGAGGTGAACCGTCAACGTTTAACTTCAAATAAACATCCTGGCTATTATTCTCCAATTCAATGCGATAATATTTCGCATCTACTTTCTCAATACATTCGGCATCGTCGAAGCTATAGCCTTGATATTTGGTTTCTATAGTAGTCTGTACAGCAGACGGTAATTCATTATAGCGTACATCCCAAGAAGTATGAACCCATGTGCCACTCTTGTCAAACAGAACCTCTTTGGATACATCATGCTTGAGGTCATTGTCCATATGAATAATATCAACCTCTGTATAGCCACGATACTGTCCGTCATCTTCAATATCCACTTCCACCAGTCTGGCTCCCGGATATCGAGTATCGATAAAGTTCTTCATTGCTTCCGTTAATTGAGCATTCGGCTCCGGCAGATATTGATCATCACTGTCATCGTCCATATCTACAATACTCTTAATTAAAACGCCCCCTTCGGAGTAATAAAGGTCTACTTCCTGATTCTGTTTTTCAACCTCAATTACGTACACTGTTTCAAGATTGACACGTTCCAGCTTGTCCACATCATCAATTCTCCAACCGGAAGCAGTTGAATATTCACTTCCTTCAAAAGCAGTTTTCACTTCCTGCGGCAAAACAGAATAAGGAATATCCGTCTCGGTCATTTGCCATTTTGCATCCTGCGTAAACCATGCAGACGCTTCATAACCATTGAGGAAATCTGCAACGTAATATCCAGCTTTCGCTTCCCATTTCACATTCGCTATGTTGGGATACATAGCAGAGAATGCATTTTGCAATTCAACGGGAACATTCACTGACTCATCATCGTTGTTGTCACAACTTTGCAAGCCCCATGCGCCACAAAGCGCAATTAATAGTGTGTAAATCTTAAGTTTCATCATTGCTTAAATTATTAAATGTTTAGTTATCAATATCAATTAAATTAAAATTCAAGTCAAACTTCAATTCTATACGATTGGAGAGTTTCACTTCATAATCTTTCTTATCCCGTTCTATTTTCAGAATATTTGCGTCCGGATAATTGGTTGTTACATACTGTTTGATAGCTGCTGGAATTACTGCTACCGGCACTGCTCCATATTTGCAATCCACTTCCGTCCAATCTCCCTTTTTATCAAATTCCACTTTATTGCCATCCGTAAAAATTACTTCATAGCTTTTGTAGAAGAAATCACTTTCCATTTTCGCCAATGCTACTTTGCTGTCAGCAAAATGCTGTTTGATAAACTGTTGAGCCGTTTGAGGCATCTGTGTCACCTGGATAGGTTTGTCATCATCGGCACGTGCCACTGTTTGCAAAGTAAAGAGACATACTAATAAGAATACTAACTTTTTCATAATCGTTGTTTTTAATATCGTTTTTACTACTATTATTAATTTCACATTGCAAAGATGAGAACCGATTCTGAAAAGATTTGGGAATTTTGAAGAAATACGAAAAAAACAAAGAATTTATTAGTATTATACCTAAGGCAAAGAAGTACAACTTCCATTTTATTCTCGTACCTTTGTAGTACGATTCAAAAAACATCCTACTATAATGAAGAATTTTATCAAGGGATTCCGGTTTACCCCCTCCAATTATCCGGCTGAAGTAGAAGAGAGAATACAGAAATACAGAAAACAAGGTTATAAACTCCCGCCACGCAAAGTGCTTCGTACCCCTGAACAACTGGAAGGGATTCGCGAAAGTGCTAAAATCAACACAGCATTGTTGGATTATATTTCGGAAAATATCCGCGAAGGTATGTCGACAGAAGAGATAGATGCAATGGCGTACGACTTCACCACTAGTCATGGAGCAATCCCCGCCCCGCTCAATTATGAGGGATTTCCTAAAAGCGTTTGCACAAGCATCAACGATGTTGTGTGCCACGGCATTCCCAGTAAAACGGAGATATTGGCTAGTGGAGATATTATTAATGTTGATGTATCCACCATCTATAAAGGATACTTCTCGGACGCTTCGCGCATGTTTATGATTGGCGACGTGAGTCCGGAAATGCGTAAATTGGTACAAGTAACTAAAGAATGCATGGAAATAGGTATCGCTGCCGCACAACCTTGGAAGCAATTGGGAGACGTGGGCGCTGCCATTCAGGAACACGCCGAGAAGAACGGATTCAGCGTAGTGCGCGATCTTTGCGGACACGGTGTGGGAATGCAATTCCACGAACAACCGGATGTAGAGCATTTCGGGCGTCGTGGAACTGGCATGATGATTGTTCCGGGAATGACTTTTACCATCGAACCGATGATTAATATGGGAACTTATGAAGTATTCGTCGACGATGCCGACGGATGGACTGTCTGCACCGACGACGGACTGCCTTCCGCCCAATGGGAAAACATGATTCTGATTACCGAAACCGGAAATGAAATCCTGACTTATTGATGGAACTGATTTTGCTTATTATAATTGTCGTGTTGGTGATAGTGCTTATTGTACTGTCACTCACTAAAGGTAACAACCAAGCCCAAGGAGAACTCCTGCAAGCTGCCCTGAGACAACAGATGCAGGAAAACCGGGAAGAACTGAATCGAAGTATCCGCGAGCTTCGCATGGAAATGATTCAGACGCTGAACCAGAATATGCAGCAACTGCAAGATGTGCTGCACAAGAATATGATGACTACCGGAGAACTGCAACGACAGAAGTTTGACATGATGGCACGGCAGCAGGAGACTTTGATTAAATCGACCGAAAAACGGTTGGATGATATGCGGCTGATGGTGGAAGAGAAATTGCAAAAGACGCTGAATGAACGAATCGGGCAGTCCTTTGAAATAGTACGGACGCAACTGGAGAATGTACAGAGAGGATTGGGAGAAATGAAGTCATTGGCACAAGATGTTGGCGGACTGAAAAAAGTACTTAGTAACGTAAAGATGCGCGGTACATTCGGCGAAGTTCAGTTGGGAGCATTGTTGGAACAGATGATGAGTCCCGAACAGTATGATGCCAACGTGAAGACTAAGAAAAGCGGAACGGAGTTTGTGGAGTTTGCCATTAAATTGCCGGGCAAGGATGATGCAAACAGCATTGTTTATCTGCCGATTGATGCAAAGTTTCCTAAAGATGTTTATGAGCAGTATTATGATGCTTTCGAAGCCGGAGATACGGCATTGATGGAATCTTCGGGCAAACAACTGGAGACGACTATCAAGAAAATGGCTAAAGATATTCACGAAAAGTATGTGGACCCTCCGTTCACTACAGATTTTGCTATCATGTTTCTGCCTTTTGAAAGTATCTATGCGGAGGTTATCCGACGGACTAGCCTTGTAGAGACGCTTCAAAAAGATTACAAGATAGTAGTGACCGGGCCAACTACACTTGGGGCGATATTGAATAGCCTTCAAATGGGATTCCGCACATTGGCCATTCAGAAACGAACGGGGGAAGTGTGGACTGTGCTGGGAGCTGTAAAAACGGAGTTTGGTAAATTTGGAGGATTGCTTGAGAAGGTGCAGAAGAATCTGCAAAGCGCCGGCGACCAACTGGAGGAAGTGATGGGTAAACGGACTCGGGCTATTGAACGGAAACTTCGGCAAGTGGAGCAGCTTCCTCATGAAGAAAGTCAGAAAATACTTCCGATAGAGGAAGATGGGGATTTATTTGACTAATATTAGCAAGGTGTGATATACGAATGGTAAAGCATAGCTTTAGACACTGTAAAGCATAGCTTTAGGTGGGCTAAAGCTATGCTTTCTCTTGCTTAATGAATGGTGTGTGGGAAGCCTACGGATGGTGCTACAATCATTGCAATGTTTGAACACAAACTTCTCAATGTTTGATTTTAATCTTCTCAATGTTTGTTTCAATCATCCCAATGAAAAAATAATCCATCAGCACTATTGATTTCACCCCATCTTATAGTAAGACATTAACCGTCTTATTGCTGAAAGTTTAACTTCAACAGATAACTTTTCCGAAGAGCTGTTTTCACATCTGTTACAATTCCCATCGGACATTTCTTATCCACCTTCATGCCGACAGTATAACTATCCATATTATCATGATGCGTTGCCTTAAAATCTTTCAATTCTTTCTCCAACTCCGCCAGAGTAAAGTTTGAAAATTCCTTCTCTACTTTACCGTCCTTAGATATTAATTTAAGATTGATGTCGGTAATCTTTTCGTTAGCAGGAGTACTATAGGAGGTTTCCTTACCATATTTGAGTGGCCGATCCCAATAACTGATTACAATAGGAAATTCTTTATCTAGAAATTCTTTACTGTCATTACCTGTTTTCTTGGCAATGTCAGCACGAATCTCTACAAAAGCATCCTTCATTATAGTCAATAATTCTTCTGCTAATTCCTTCGGAGTATTTGTTGTACCAAAAATAGTTCCCATTTGATCGTCATTTCTGTTATACTCCTGCTTAGAAAACTGTTTACTCTCCAGCATTCTCTTTTTAAGCGCTTCCTTCAAATCTTTCTTAGCAATTTCTTTTTTGCCCAATGTCAATCGCCCATCATCTTCAATGTTTACTATATGAACTTGTCGTTCAAACACTCGATCGGTTTTCTTTCCGGCTTTTTTCATACGTTCATAATATGCATCACTCTCATTCACAACAAACTGAAAGATGTCTTGATCACCTCCCTCAGGTTTAGATTGCAACACTTCCTGAACAGCATTTAGTCCAAGGTCATTCTTCACTTCCGGCTGTGCGAACGCATAAAGCGCTCCACCCATTACGGGCACTACGAACAATAGTTTCAATCGTGCCCAACGATTGGTTCTTTCTTTTAACATCATAGTAATACGTTTTTTAAGTTTAGAGTGATTAAAACCGTTGGCCATAGAGTAGAGCCTTGTACCAACAGCTTTTTTCACCAATAATAGTTGATATCTCGTTGCATCGATGCCTGCATTAAGTACTCCATTGTCGGCTTCAAATTCATGTATTTCATGCAACTCCCGTTTCAGTAGCCAGATGGCAGGATTGAACCAGTAAAACACTAACAAGACCTGAATTAATAATAAATCGAGCGTATGACGATTGCGAAGATGCATCGTCTCATGAAGTAATATTTCGTCTATTTGCCTATTATAATCGGATGCTGAAACCACAATGTAATTCCCCCAACAAAACGATGAGATCGAATCTGATACTACAATTAGTTTGTATTTTCCATAGACGTGTCTTTCACCTGTCCGAATGAGTTGGAACATCCGATAAAAAGAGAGTAAAATGCGACTTAAAGTAAATATTCCACCGGCAAGGTAAAGATATCCTAACACGATGGGCCACCAATTTATGTCTTGCGCACCCGTCCTGTCTGCTATCGGCTCCACCAGCATCATTTTATCAAGAAATACGCCATCCGTCCGCTCCACCAATATTTCCTGTATGGCTTGCAAAGGAACGGTCAGGAAAGTCTCCTTTTCAGTAGTAAATTCTATCAAAGGGAGAAACATACAGCCTACTACCCCCACCAACAAGGTCACCCGATTGAAGCGAAAGAAGGTTGTACCACTCATCAATAATTTAAAGAGTAGATAGAATATTATCAGATAACATCCGGATTTCAGCAGATAAAATAATAAGTCTCCCATAGCATTGGTATCTATTTAATGAATAACTATTACAGCGAAAAGTTTACTTCTTCGACCTTCCCTGCTCTATACATTCAATCAAAGCCTTCAGTTCATCCACAGACATACCTTCTTCCTCAATAAAAGAAGAAACAACATTTACATAGGAATTATTATAATACTGGGATATAACTTCTTTGAGGGCAGAACTCTTATATTCTTTCTCCGAAACAAGCGAATAATACTGATAAGTATTTCCATACGCTTTATAACCCACAAAGCCTTTTTCCTCCAATCCGCGCACAAGCGTAGAAACTGTATTATAATGAGGTTTCGGTTCCTCATAATAAGCCAACAGTTCGCGAACAAACATAGGACCATTCTCCCAAAATATACGCATTATTTCTTCTTCTTTTACCGTTAGTCGTTTCATATCTTTCGTTCTTTTATTAGTATTATGCCACAAATATAATATTAATATCCCAACAAACAACTAACGAGATTAGTTATTTTACTAAATAAAGCAGTTGATTAACTATAATTAGCAGTAGTCTCATTTTCCACCTTATTATATATAGAGAAACAACCGCATTGAAGATATACATTCTCAATGCGGTTGCCTTTAAATTATCAGCTAGTCGATGATTACTTTCTCGAAAGCGATATGCGCAGCACCATATACCCTAACAATCCGGAAAGAATGGACCCGGACAATACTCCGAACTTCGCTTGATTCAACAATACCGGAAAGTCTGCTCCAAAAGAAAGGTTAGCGATAAAAAGTGAAACCGTGAAACCAATTCCTCCCAACAATGCCACTCCGGCAAGGTTTCTCCACGTCATTCCATGCGGCATAGGAGTTAGTTTTATTTTTATTGCCAGCCAAGTAAACGAATAGATTCCAATGAACTTTCCGAGCAGCAATCCCGCGGCCACAGCAATACCGACACTCCCCACCAATTCACCTCCTCCACTGAACACTACGCCGGCATTGACAAAGGCGAATAGCGGAAGAATCAGATAGTTGACCGCACCATGCAGGTTATCTTCGAGAGACTGCAAGGGGCTAATCACACGGTCGGAAGCCGATTCTACTTCTTTCAGTTTAGCTATTTGCTCGTTGGTCAACACAATGCTTCCCGACTTCATCACCGGAAATTCCGCAATCGTTCGACGAATGCGTTCTATGTATCTACCGACATTCAGTTGAGGTTTTGCTGGTATCACGAAAGCAAGAATCACGCCCGAAATGGTGCTATGAATACCGGATTGCAGAAACAAATACCAGATAACGACGCCAATTACCAGAAAGAAAACCTTGTTTGTAGCACCACGCTTTCCTATGAAATAGAGCAAAAGGTAGAGCAATGCAGCCACCAGAAGATAGCCATAAGAAACGTGCGAACTATAAAAAATAGCTATCACCAGAATACCTCCGATATCATCGACTACTGCAAAAGCCGTCAAGAAGATTTTCAGGCTTAGCGGAACGCGGTTTCCCAATAAGCTCAGCACACCCAATGAAAAGGCGATATCTGTAGCCATCGGAATGGCAAGTCCTTCGCCTCCTGCACTGCCCGGAGGACATACTATCATATAGATTAGTACCGGAAACAACATTCCTCCGCAAGCTGCAATGAAAGGCAGAGCTGCTTTGCGGAAAGAAGAAAGCTCGCCAACCAACAATTCGCGTTTGATTTCCAATCCTACCATTAAGAAGAAAATAGTCATCAATCCGTCATTGATAAACTCAAGCATACGCAAATTCTGTCCGCCATGAGACAGTAAGTTGAAATCACCAATCCGCAGATGGAGTTCGTGCAACAAGAACTCCTGATAGACCGGAGCTACCGGAGAGTTTGCAATAACAGCGGCAGAAATTGCTGCCAGAAACAAAAGTATACTCGCCTTGGCATTCATTGACGAGAAGTTCCGCATGGTCCTCAAAATGGTCATAAGAGTTGCTTTTGGGTATTAAAGTTGCAATATACAGATTTTTTTAATCCGTATAACTTCTCAGTGCCAAGTTTTTCACCCAAAGGACGAAAATCCCTGTCAAAATCAAATTTAGCACCAATGTGAGAACAGAAATTACCAATGCAGGTCCGCCAAGGTTATAGCCTAATGCAATGAAAATAATTCCGGCACCTACCTCGCCACGGGTAAACATACCAATAGAAAGTGCCAAACGTTCGCTTAGCTTCCGGTCGCGATAGAAAAACATCGGGCAGAGTTTTCCTATATTCGACAATAACGATACAATCACGACATGAAACAGAATCATCCCCCATGACATCATCTCTTGGGAACCTGTCACCGAATACGTACCCGAATGGGTTTCTGCAAAATTCACACCGATAAAATGAGGCATACTCATTCCCACCAGAAACATAAATAGGAAAGAAATGCCGGTAGAAACCCGCTGTTCCGTCAGGCTATCATGCTCTTTATGTTTCATTATCATGCCCAGAACGAACGCCGGCAAAAGGACTTCTATATGAATGCTTCCCGCTTCTCCATACAGTTCTTTACTACCGAGATATAGTATCTGGGTAGCCAGAAATATAATAGCGGAATAAAACAATATAGCTTTCCAGTCCTGACGCCAATTGTATTTGTTCAATCGCTGCCAACCAACGGACAGCAACATAAATACTATCACCACGACGATTATCAATTGCCATCGCAGTCCAATCATCATAATCTGAAGAGGAATCATCAGGATAATGGTATCCAAATCATCGAAAATCGCCAATACCTGTATTTTCTTATAGACCCAACTGGTTTTCAATCCGATAGCCGCCAGCATCGTAAATAAAATACCTGCCGAAGTAGGCGCAGCAAAACGACTCAACAATAGATTTTCTTTCCATGCCTCCCAACTGTTCCAATAATCGGGCGGAAGCAAAACAAAGACATAATAAATAGCAATCATGAACCAAGGAAGGGCAGCGGTAGCCATCGCTATGAAATAATCTTCGGCATAATTCTTCCATCGAGACTTGTCGAGCACAAACTCCCGACCTACATTAATCATGATAAAACTAAGACATACATAGAGTAGTATATTCGAAATGGACTTAATGGCGCCATAACCATTCCCCGCCATCATCGGCAAGAATTGTGAAATAACGAGCCCTAACATCAGGAAGCCCGAAAAAGACAGAACTTTTCTCATATTAATAATTTGTTTTATTTCTTCATAAGTGATTGCCAAGGAAAGCTCTGCTGATAGGAAGCAATCACCTGGTGTATTAAAAACTAACCGCAAGACAATTTGTTCAGATCATCTCTCTGAAAAATTGCTTGCGGCATTATTTTTAATCCAGCTTCAGGACAGCGAGGAAGGCCTTCTGCGGAACTTCCACGTTACCTATTTGTTTCATTCGTTTTTTACCTTTTTTCTGTTTTTCAAGCAGTTTACGCTTACGGCTCACGTCACCACCATAACACTTGGCTGTCACATCTTTACGAACCGCCTTGATGGTTTCACGAGCTATAATCTTTGCTCCGATAGCAGCCTGAATAGCAATCTCAAACTGTTGACGGGGAATCAATTCTTTCAGTTTCTCACACATCCGGCGTCCCATATCATAAGCATTGTCGAAGTGTATCAACGTAGAAAGAGCATCCACCGGTTCGCCATTCAGCATGATGTCCAGTTTGACAAGCTTGGAAGGACGGAAACCATTCGGATGATAATCGAACGATGCATATCCTTTTGAGATACTTTTCAGACGGTCGTAGAAGTCAATTACGATTTCTCCCAAAGGCATATTATAATAGATTTCCACACGATTGCCGGAAATGTATTCTTGCTTAATGAGTTCTCCACGCTTGCCCAGGCAAAGGGTCATGATAGGACCGATATAATCGGTAGTAGTAATGATGGACGCCTTGATGTAAGGTTCTTCGATGCGATCTATCATAGTCGGATCGGGCATACCTCCGGGATTATGCACTTCCTTCATTTCGCCTTGCTTATCATATATATTATAGGATACGTTGGGCACTGTAGTAATCACATTCATATCGAACTCACGATCCAGACGCTCCTGCACAATCTCCATATGGAGCAGTCCGAGGAAACCACAACGGAAGCCAAAGCCCAATGCCAACGAAGATTCCGGCTGGAAGGTCAAGGAAGCATCATTCAACTGCAATTTCTCCAAGGAGGCACGCAAGTCTTCAAAATCTTCTGCTTCAATCGGATATACTCCGGCAAATACCATCGGTTTTACTTCCTCGAAACCATCGATAGCCTTGTCGCACGGACGAGCCACATGGGTAATGGTATCTCCCACCTTCACCTCTTTCGAGGTTTTGATGCCGGATATAATATATCCCACATCTCCCGTACGAAGTTCATTGCGTGGAACCAATTCCATTCGTAAAACACCCACTTCATCGGCATCATACTCTTTTCCGGTATTGAAGAACTTCACTTTATCGCCTTTGCGGATTACTCCGTTCTCAACCTTGAAATAAGCGATAATTCCACGGAAGGAGTTGAATACAGAATCGAAAATCAATGCCTGCAACGGAGCTTCATCGTCTCCCACGGGATGCGGGATGCGTTCGATTACCGCTGCCAAGATTTCCTCAACACCCATTCCGGTCTTGCCGGATGCGCGGATAATCTCATCGCGTTTACAACCCAAGAGTTCCACAATCTCGTCTTCCACTTCTTCGGGCATGGCACTTGCCATATCACATTTGTTGATAACGGGAATGATTTCGAGATCATGCTCGATAGCCATATACAGATTGGAAATAGTCTGTGCCTGCACTCCTTGTGAAGCATCGACTATCAGCAATGCGCCTTCGCAAGCAGCAATAGAACGGGACACTTCATACGAAAAGTCCACGTGCCCCGGAGTATCAATCAGGTTGAGAATGTATTTCTCACCTTTATAGGTGTATTCCATCTGGATAGCATGGCTCTTAATTGTGATACCTCTCTCCTTCTCCAGGTCCATATCATCAAGCATCTGCCCTGAAGTCACCTGAATGGTGTTAGTAAACTCCAACAGACGGTCGGCCAAGGTTGATTTTCCGTGGTCGATATGGGCGATGATGCAAAAATTGCGTATATTCTTCATGCTAAATTCTTATTTTTTATCTTTTTGGTGTGCAAAGATACGTAAATGGCTGAATATAAAAAAATGCGTTGATAACATTATAACAATGTACCAACGCATTTTTTTATTGCTTAAGTGATTTACTCGCTTAGATCAATTTGATGAAGAGTTCACCTTCAACTTCTTCCACAGAGACTTTGTCTTCTCTCAACAACCAACCAAGTCCGAGGAATAAATCTTTGTCAACCAACTTGGTTGCTTTTTTCAGTTGCTTGGCAGTCATTCCTTCTGTTTCGTTCAGTGCAGTCCAGATACTTCCTGCAACTACACCTGCTTTTTCTTTCAACATTTGCTTTGAAATTTTAGTTAGACATGCTTTAAATCGTCAAGTCCGAAGACTTTTCAGATTTTATTTCGGGGACAAAGATAGTTATATTTATGTTATATAACACTTTATTATCCCCTTTTTTACCGTTTTTGTAATAATAAAAGCACTTTTATCTCATTTGGGATGCTTTTCCAGATATTCGGACCATATTTTTGCAGCTTCTGCTACCATCCTTGCACAGGGACGCTTTGCATAATACTGAGTATTACGTTCTTCGGGCATAGTCACAATCGGTTCTTTTTTCTTCAATCCCAACAATTCACTGCAAATAATCGACCCGTTGCGTTTCTTAAACTCAGCGGCCAATTCCTGTACCACTGCATAGTTGACAGCTTTACCTTCACGGTCTGTTGCCTCCGTTGTCCCCGTTTCAAGTCCGGCTAATAGAAACATCCCGCAAGCAGCTCCGCAAGTACTACGCATACGTCCTATCCCACCGCCAAAAGAGGCGGACATCCGTAGTGCCTGTTCTTGGGTAAAGCCGTACATATCGGCAAAAGCCGCCACCACAGACTGTGAGCAGTTATATCCACTCATAAAAAGCTCTATTGCTTTTTGTATCCTGTCTTCCATGCTATTTTTTAGTTTTTATCTTCAACCTCCAATGCCATCGGACAATGGTCGGAGTGAACTACATCATTAAGAATACGTGCACTTTTCAGCACCGGACGCATCGGTTCGCTAGCCATGCAATAGTCTATTCTCCACCCTTTATTCTTGGCACGCGAATTGAACCGATAGCTCCACCATGTATATTCTTGCTTTTCGGGGCAAAGCATTCTGAAAGAATCAATGAATCCCACAGAAAGGAAACGTGTCATCCACTCGCGTTCTTCGGGGAGGAAGCCGCTGTTCTTGGCATTCCGGACAGGATCATGAATATCAATCGGCTCATGGCAAATATTATAATCTCCGCAAAGAATGAGATTGGGACGGGACTTCTGCAACTCCATCACGTATTTCTGAAAGTCTTCAAGCCAGGTCATCTTGAACGCCTGACGCTCATCCCCGCTCGTTCCAGAAGGATGATAAACGCTGACAACAGACAAATCACCGAAATCTGCACGAATGAAACGCCCTTCATTATCATAGGCTTCCATGCCCATTCCATATTCCACATGGTCCGGTTCCCTCTTCGAAAGTATAGCTACTCCGCTATATCCTTTCTTTTGGGCAGAATATAGATAGGATTTATATCCCAACGCTTCAAACAGCTCTGCCGGATACTGATCCGGCTGTAGTTTTGTCTCTTGCAGACAAAGAATATCGGGATTCTCCTCTGCAAGCCATTCAGGAAAACCTTTAGTCACAGCCGCACGAAGCCCGTTCACATTATAAGTAATAATCTTCATTATTGTATATATTTTATAGATTCATGCTCTTTTACGAGAATAGCAGCATTATATTTAATGCCGACACGATGATTGCAATGGTATAAAGCACAAACGTACTCCAACGGGTATTGACGTAATCCCCCATCACCTTGCGGGATGAAGTGAGTCCTACCTGTAGAAATACTGTGAAAGGCAACTGGATACTAAGTATCATCTGAGAAATTATCAGTCCTTTAAATGGGTCACCGATAAAGAATATCAGCAGCAATGCGATTCCCAACGATAAGGCAACTCCCACCTGCGAATGGCTATCCTTGATATGATAGGATTCGCCGAAAATACCTGCAAAGATAGAACCTGCCGCCATACCGCTCGTTATCGTCGAAGATATGCCCGCCATCAACAAAGCCAATGCAAATACGATTGCTGCATTACTACCCAGCAAAGGTTCGAGCAGTGATTTCGCCTGCTGCAACTCTTCTACCTGGATGCCGCTTTTGAAGAAGGTAGCAGCAGCGAGCAAAATCATTGCACTATTAATAGCCCAACCGATTATCATGGAAAAGAGCGTATCGAACAATTCGTACTTCAACACTTTCTTAATCGAAGCATCATCCTTCTTATTGTATTCATGGCTCTGAATCACCTCCGAATGCAGAAACAAATTGTGCGGCATCACAACCGCTCCCAGCACACTCATGATAATGAGCATACTGCCTTTGGGAAATGATGGCGTTACCCATCCCACCGTTGCCGCCGACCAATCAATCTCTACCAGAAATAATTCGTAGATAAATGAAAGCCCGATAACCGAAACGAATGCGATAATAGAACGCTCTATCTTTTTATAGGAGTTGGTGAAAAGCATGATTGAAACAAAGATTGTAGTCAATACAGCTCCCCAGATGATAGGCATATCAAAAAGCATCTCCAGTGCAATGGCACCTCCCAGAATCTCTGCCAACGATGTGGAAATAGAAGCCAATACTGCCGTGCCGAGTATAGGTCGTGACACCCATTTAGGGGTATATTTAGTAGCTGCTTCCGAAAGGCAAAGTCCGGTAACGATGCCCAAGTGAGCTACATTATGTTGAAGGATAATGAGCATAATGGTTGATAAGGTGACTACCCACAGCAAGGAATATCCAAACTCGGAACCAGCAGCAAAATTAGATGCCCAGTTGCCCGGATCGATAAAACCTACGGTCACCAGTAACCCGGGGCCAATATATTTAAAAACATCCAGTCCGCCCAGATAGCGCTTATGGTCTTTTCTTTTTAAGTCATGAAAAATATTCTTCATTATTGCATAATAGTTTAATTGCACAAATATACTTATAAATAACGACCGAGATTCCTTTATTGTTCAAAATACCGACAAATAATGAGAAGCAAAGCCGCCCATCCAAATGCAATGTTTTGACGCGAATGACGCGGATAGCGCGGACTCTTGATACTATCAACTGATACTATCTCCAAAATCCGTGTCATCCGCGTCATCCGCGTCTAATAAATAGAAATCATTTACTTTTACGGCATCTCAATACCCCATCTCGTGCAACGCATGGCACAACTGATCAGGACAAGACGTCGGTCGTCCACCGCAGCGCACTCCTTCAAGTTTCTTAATGACATCTTCCGCTTTCATTCCTTTTACCAGACGTGAAAGTCCCTGAAGATTACCGTTACATCCTCCCCAGAAGGCCACTTCCTTCACAATTCCATCTTCCACATTCAGTTCGATGTTCGTGCTGCAAGTTCCTTTGGTTTTATAAACGTATTCCATATCGGCTGCTTATTCCTCCTCTTCGCCTTCTTCGGGCTTCATATTGGTATACACAGTCTGCACGTCGTCAAATTCTTCGAGACGTTCCACCATCTTGTCCAATGTTTCACGTTGCTCCGGAGTTACTTCTTTCAGGTCGTTCGCCATATAAGTAAATTCTCCACCAACGTCTTCGAAACCACATTCTTCCAGGTGTTTCTGAATAGCGGCATAACTCTTAGGATCACCGTAGATAGTGATTGTTCCTTCTTCGTCATCTTCTTCGTATTCATCTTCCACGTCATAGTCAATCAGGTCAAGAATCAGCTCTTCCATATCCAGACCGTCTTTCTTCTTGAAAGTGAACATACATTTGTGGTCGAAAAGGAATGCCAATGAACCCATTGTACCGAGGTTACCACCGAATTTATTGAATACAGAACGTACATCGGCCACCGTACGGGTAGTGTTGTCTGTCAGCGTATCCACAAAAACAGCAATTCCAAAAGGTCCATATCCTTCGTAAGTCATGCCTTTGTAGTCGCTCTGGTCTTTACCCATAGCGTTCTTGATAGCACGTTCTATGTTGTCCTTCGGCATATTCTCACGCTTGCAAGTAGCGATAACCGAACGCAACGTAGGGTTGTTTTCCGGTTCCGGACCACCGGCTTTTACAGCAATGGCGATCTGTTTACCCAGTCTTGTGAATGTTTTGGCCATGTGGCCCCATCTTTTCAGCTTTGTGGCTTTTCTATATTCAAATGCTCTTCCCATTGGTTTATATTTTTATAATGACAATTTTAAATTTTATCTAAGTTTAGCACCCAGTTTGTCTTCCAGGTTCTTCACCAACTTCGACATGATTTTATCAATCATCTTATCATTCAAAGTCTGATTTTCGTCCTGAAGCAGGAAGCTGACTGCATACGATTTCTTCCCCGGTTCAAGGTTCTTGCCTTCGTATACGTCGAAGAGTTCTACTTCCTTAAGCAACTTCTTCTCCGTCTCATAAGCAATCTTCTCAATTTCGGCAAACTGCACATTCTTATCAAGTAGCAACGCCAAGTCGCGTTTCACTGCCGGGAACTTGGAGATTTCCTTGTAGCTAACCTTCACCGAACGTATTGCTTTCAGCAATTCTTTCCAGTTTAGGTCGGCAAAATACACTTCATTGTCTATATCGAATGCTTTCAGCAGCTTCTTCGTCACTACACCGAAAGTAGCAAGACGCTTGCCACCTCTTGTATTAACAGAAAGTGCGGCAGCGTAGATATCATCCGTCAGATTTCCGACAACGAGATTGTGCAATTCAAGTCCCAGACGTTTCAGGATATTTTCTACATACGCCTTCAACTCATATACAGAGCTGTTTTCATCTACATGAGCCCAAGAATTGGAAACCTTCTTGCCAGTCACCCACAGTCCCAGATGATAATCTTCCGAGTAGGGAGCCAGCACCTTCTCCGAGTTCTTCTTGTCTCCATCGAAATAATAGCAGTTACCAAATTCGAAGAATTTCAAGTCTGCATTCTTACGATTGGCGTTATGAGCAATACTTTCCAGCCCGCCGAACAGCAATGTCTGACGCATACAGTTCAAGTCTGCACTCAGCGGATTGAGCAACATTACCAGATGATTGGAAGGATAAACCTCCAAGCCATCGTAATAAGCGGCACGTGTCAGCGAGTTATTCAGAATTTCATTGAAACCGCAGCCTACCAATTGCTCGGCAACCAGATTCTGCAATTTATTCGATTTATCATTTTCGCCCTTAGTAGTGAGGCTTGATTTCAGCGTAGACGGTATTTCTACATTATTATATCCATAGATACGAAGAATATCTTCTATCACGTCGCAATCACGTTGCACGTCTACACGATATGGAGGAACAGCCAGTGTCAATCCTTCGGCCGTCTCGTTCAGGGTTTTCATTTCCAGGCTGGCAACAATACTCTTGATTGTTTCTACCGGAATCACCTTACCTACCAGCGAATGTACCTTTTCGTAAGCCAGTTCAACGATGAAGTCCTGAGCAGGAGTGGTATATACATCTTTAATTTCCGAAGAAATAGTACCTCCCGCCAATTCTTTCACCATCAATGCAGCCAGTTTCAGACAATAGATAACGCCATTCGGATCGATGCCGCGTTCAAAACGGAAAGAAGCATCCGTATTCAAGCCATGACGACGGGCAGTCTTGCGCACCCATGTAGGATGGAAGTAAGCACTTTCGATGAATACATCCGTAGTGGCTTCCGTAGAACCGGAATCCAGTCCGCCGAATACACCGGCAATACACATCGGCTCTTCCTGATTACAAATCATCAGGTCGCGGTCGCTCAATTTGCGTTCCACCTCGTCCAATGTGACGAAAGGAGTTCCTTCGGGCAATGTCTTTACAATCACTTCGTTGCCTTTTATCTTTCCGGCATCGAAGCAGTGCAACGGCTGACCGAAAGCATGAACGATATAATTAGTAATATCTACTACATTATTAATAGGGCGCACGCCAATCAGTCGCAATTTGTTCTGCAACCATTCCGGGCTTTCCTTTACCGTTACACCTTTCACAGTGACTCCGGCATAATGCGGACACGCCTCGCTATTTTCCACCTTTACTTCAATATCCAAATCGTGATTCTCTACCTTGAAATCATCCACGGATGGACGCTGCAAAGTAGCTTGCTTGCCGTTCTGAAGAAGATAAGCATACAAGTCGCGCGCTACACCATAGTGCGAAACAGCATCCGCACGGTTGGGTGTGATGTCTACTTCGAGCACGTAGTCGCTCTTGATATTATAATAATCCTTAGCAAGCGTACCCGGCACAGCTTCTGCCGGCAATACGATGATACCTGCATGATCCGTACCGATACCTATTTCATCTTCAGCACAAATCATACCTGTTGATTCTACACCGCGGATTTTTGATTTCTTGATTGTGAAGCATTCGTCACCGTCATAAAGTTTCGTGCCTAGGGTAGCCACCACCACTTTTTGTCCGGCAGCCACATTCGGAGCACCGCAAACGATCTGCACAGGTTCGCCTTCTCCCAGATTGACAGTAGTTACGTGCAAATGGTCTGAATTAGGATGTTCTTCACAAGTCAGCACTACGCCAATTACGAGTCCTTCCAACCCACCTTTAATGGTTTGCACTTCTTCTACGCCACCTGTTTCCAAGCCGATTGAAGTTAATGCTGCCGCCGTTTCATCGGGCGTCAAGTCGAAGTTGACATACTCTTTCAGCCAGTTATAAGAGATATTCATATGATTAATTTTTTATTGTTTCTCAAAAAGATTTGCAAAGTTAATAAGATTTTTCGGTTGACCGAGAAGGATTTGCAAGAAAAATGCAAAAGGACGATTAGAACGGCAATGGTCCCTCTCCCAATGTCCCAAAAGGATTCTGTGTCTGCGGCGCAAAATCAGGTGCCGGAGGTGGAGGAACTGAGCCTGCATCTCCCGCATTCATCTTAGACACCAGCATGGTTCCGGCAGGTTCGCCCGGCATCGGAATCACCATATCGTCTTCCGGATTGGAGAATCGTGTAAACTCACCCTTGAACCGGAGCAACACCTCTCCCACCGCACCATTACGATGTTTCGCTATCACTATCTCCGCCATACCACGAAGGTCATTACCACGATCATCCTGAAAAATCTTATAGTATTCGGGGCGATGGATGAAGCACACCATATCGGCATCCTGCTCGATGGCTCCCGATTCACGAAGATCGCTCAACTGCGGGCGTTTTCCATCGATACCTTCACGACTCTCCACACCACGATTCAACTGCGACAGGGCAATAATCGGAATACTCAATTCCTTTGCCAACCCTTTTAACGAACGGGAAATGGTACTCACCTCTTCCTGACGGCTTCCAAACGCCATACCACTTGCATTCATCAACTGAAGGTAGTCAATAATGATGATTCTCACCCCATGCTCGCGTACCAGACGGCGCGCCTTGGTTCTTAACTCAAACACTGATAGAGACGGAGTATCATCCACATACAACGGTGCATCCAGCAGGTTCTTCAACTTATAGTCCAATTGTTGCCATTCATAATTCGCCAACTGTCCGCTCTTTATCTTCTCACTCGGAATTTCGCAGACATTGGCTATCAAACGGTTCACCAACTGGACATTGCTCATTTCGAGCGAGAACAACGCCACCGGATTGCGATAATCAACAGCAATATTCTTAGCCATAGAAAGCACAAAGGCGGTTTTTCCCATGGCAGGACGGGCAGCAATAATAATAAGGTCGGAATTTTGCCAACCGGCAGTCATCTTATCCAATTTCGTAAATCCACTCTCCAGACCACTCAAACCGTCAGTTCGCGCAGCAGCTTTCTGAATTAATTTATAGGCTTCGTCAATCACCGGATTAATCTGCGTATAATCCTTCTTCATGTTCTGCTGAGAAATCTCAAACAGCTTCCCTTCCGCTTCTTGCATCAGGTCGTCCACATCCAGCGTTTCATCAAAAGCCTTGCTTTGAATATTACTTGTAAAGGTGATCAGTTCACGCGCCAGTGATTTTTGCGCAATGATACGGGCATGATATTCAATATGTGCCGAAGAGGCAACCTTACTACTCAACTGTGTGATGTAGAACGGTCCGCCTACTTCTTCCAGTTCCCCACGTTTGCTCAACTGTTCCTTCACCGTCAGAATATCTACCGGTTTCTGGTTGACAGCCAAATCGGTAATGGCAGAATAAATCTGTTGATGCCTATGCTCATAGAACGATTCGGGTCGAAGTATCTCACTCACCAATGAGTAAGCATCCTTTTCAATCATTAAAGCTCCCAGCACCGCTTCTTCCAATTCCGGTGCCTGAGGCTGAATACGACCATAATCATTCACAGGTTGTACTTTAGTAGACTTTGTGTTACGGGTATTTCTTCTCTGTTCCGCCATGGGGATATTTTCTATTTACTATTTTTCTATTTACGATTTACTATTTGCAAATTACTATTTAGCGACTGGATAGACTTCATTCATAACGGTGCTTTTCCAGTCGGGACGACAAAGATAGAATATAATCATGAAGAATGAATAAGGAAAATTGAAGATTTTAGTAACTTTGCTCCCGAATCACATTATCAGCCCTAATTAGCTGCAATGTGAAACAGCGCAAAATAGTAAATAGTAAAATAGTAAATATGATCGCTTTCCCAAACGTTAAAATAAACCTGGGACTATCCATTACGGAGAAGCGCCCCGACGGATACCACAATCTGGAAACTGTGTTCTATCCTGTAGCTCTTGAAGATGCTTTGGAAATAAATACTTGCAACGATGCGGCAACGAAATTCGCCCTCCATCAGCATGGAATGGAAATAGCCGGCAACCCTGAAGATAATCTGGTAGTAAAAGCTTATCTACTGTTGGACAGAGAGTTCGACCTTCCTCCCGTCGAGATTCATCTCTTCAAGCACATCCCTTCGGGAGCCGGACTAGGTGGTGGCTCTTCGGACGCTGCCTTTATGCTGAAACTACTTAATGCACAGTTTAACCTGCAACTCACCGACCGCCAACTGGAAGTTTACGCCGCTACCCTGGGAGCCGACTGTGCTTTTTTTATCAAAAACCAGCCGACCTTTGCCGAAGGCATCGGAAACATCTTCTCTCCTGTCGAACTTTCTTTGAAAGGTTATCTGATTATGATTATCAAACCGGATGTTTTCGTTTCTACCCGCGAAGCCTTTTCAAACATTCGTCCCCAGCGCCCTGAGCATTCGGTGAAGGAAGTGATAAAACGTCCCGTCAGCGAATGGAGGGAGACATTAATCAATGATTTCGAAGCAAGCGTTTTCCCCCTACACCCCGTTATCAGTGAAATAAAGGAAGAACTATACAGGCAAGGAGCAGTATACGCTTCCATGAGCGGTTCCGGTTCTTCCGTATTCGGACTGTTCGCGCCGGATGCCACACTGCCGGAAATAGATTGGGGAACAAATGCTTTTTGCTTTAAAGGAGCACTATAAAATGAGTCTTATACTCCTAACACTATATTAGCATCAATATTCAGTTTCCGGCTCATTTCACGAGCAACTTTCAATGTAGGTTCACATCTACCTGTAAGGTAGTCGCTGACACGAGATGGACTCACACCAAGCAGTTCTGATAATTTTGCTTGGTTTATTCCCATCTCGTACATTCGTAATTTCATCACATCAACCAAAGAAGGCGACTTAATGGGATAATGTTCATCTTCGTACTCCTCCACAAGTCCTGACAATAGGTCTAATTCTATAAGATTTCTATCCGTCAAGGGAGTATCATCATCCACCAATGGAAGAAGTTCTTCTATTCTTTCCATTGCAGCTTTATAAGCTATTCCATTTTGAATCTTTGCCATAACTATACTTTTTTAACATCTAATTTATCATAATCAGCATGAGTACCAATAAAGCGAATCAATACTGTTCTTATAGTGAACTTAATAACAACTACTAACCGATAATTGTTAACTCTGATATTAAATACGTAATGCTTGTTGCCTACATTATCAACACTATTGAATGTTTTCTTCATATCAGCAAAACAAGTCCATTCCGCTTTTTTTGTTTTCTGATACCAATCCTCAAGTGCTACTTCAGCATCCGGATTATCTGTATAGTAATCTACTATTTTGCTTTTGGCCATTATCCTCATTATACTTTTGTTTAGGCAAATGTAGTTATTTAATTTTGAGATGCAAAACATTCTACTGTTTTTCAATAAAGAACAAACAATAACTGAATCAAACATCTCATAGTTAATCAACAAAAAAACGGTACCACGACTCACGTCGTAGTACCGTCACAACACAAACACAAAATAAAACACGACAAAACTACTATGCAATCTTCCTGTCTATACCGGGGAGGTATAAGTACTACTTATGTATATTCACATACTCACAAATAGCTTCAGGTTGATTAGCATCTATTAAACAAATCGCATGCACGATTTGTTTAAACTTTTATGTTAATTAAAACAAATCTCTTTTTATTGAATACCTCTCTCACGGAGTTTCAGCTGCCAGTTCCATGCAGAGCGTAAAGTATCTTCCAAAGTTTCTACAGCCTTCCATCCCAGTTCCTGATTTGCAAAATCGGGATTAGCCCAAACTTTCTCGATATCGCCCACGCGACGTCCAACAATCTGATAATTCAATTTCACACCGGTAGCTTTTTCAAAGCCGTTAATCAGTTCCAATACAGAAACTCCACGACCGGTACCAATATTAAATACTTCTACAGTTTCTTTCTGTTTCTTTTCCAAGATGCGACGGATAGCAATCACGTGTGCTTTTGCCAAATCCACCACATTGATAAAGTCACGGATACAAGAACCGTCGGGAGTATCATAGTCATCACCAAACACACTGAGTTTCTCACGGATACCCATAGCGGTTTGAGTCAAGTATGGAATCAGGTTTTGAGGAACGCCGTTCGGCAGTTCGCCCAGCAATGCAGTAGGATGCGCACCAATCGGATTGAAGTAACGCAGCAAGATTGCATTGATCGGAGCACCCGAAGCCACTGTATCGCGAACGATTTCTTCGTTAATCTGTTTAGTATTGCCATAAGGGGATTCCGCTTTCTTAATCGGAGCCTTTTCCGTTACCGGCAGTTCGTCCGGCTGGCCGTATACTGTACAAGAAGATGAGAACACGATACCTTCTACTCCATGTTTTGGCATCAATTCGAGCAGGTTGATCAAAGAAACAAGATTATTGCGATAATATAGCAACGGTTTCTCTACCGATTCTCCTACAGCTTTGCTTGCAGCAAAATGAATGATGGCCTTAATTCCTTTATATTTAGCGAAGACCGCATCCAGACCTTCAAAGTCGAGACAATCTAATTTTTCAAAAGCAGGACGGATACCTGATACTTTCTCTATGTTATCAACAACGTCGGCATTTGAATTAGATAAATTATCAATGATGATTACTTCGTATCCACTGTTTTGCAATTCCACAACAGTATGGGAACCTATATATCCTGTACCGCCTGTTACTAATATTCTTTCTTTCATATTCGTTATAAATAATGGTTAGTTTTACCGTTCATCGTTGTTTGGAGTACAAATGTATGGAAATAAAATGGAAAAACAATAAACTTAGACAAAATTATTTTCAAAAAAGTATTTTTGGTATGAACGGGTGGCTATCTGGTAGAATTCAAACAAAAAAGATTGGAAGCTCTGCAGTATGCCGGCATACCAGGCAAAGAGCTTCCAATCCCTTATTTATAGGTAGTTACGGGTATTTAAACCACTCCCGAGAATCCCATGAATGCCATGGCAAGAAGCCCGGCAGTAATCAGGGCTATCGGAGTGCCTTGCATTCCTTTCGGAACTTTCACCAGACTCATTTGCTCACGCAATCCGGCAAAAAGCACCAATGCCAGTCCGAAACCGAGAGCTGTGGAGAATGCGTACACTACTCCGGTCAGCAGGTCGAAATCTTTCTGAATCACAAGAATCGCCACACCGAGGATACAACAGTTTGTTGTAATCAGCGGCAGGAACACGCCCAACGCCTGATACAGTGCGGGAGAAACTTTCTTCAGGATAATCTCCACCATCTGCACCAAGCCTGCAATGACGAGGATAAAGGTGATAGTCTGCAAGTATCCCAGCCCGAAAGCATCCAATACATATTTCTGAATGAGGAACGTGACAATGGTAGCGATGGTCAATACAAAAGCAACCGCGGCGCTCATACCCATTGCCGTTTCCACTTTCTTGGAAACGCCCAAGAACGGACAGATTCCCAGAAACTGCGACAACACGATGTTGTTTACAAAGATTGCCGAGATAAATATCAATATATATTCCATATTCTATTTCTTATTTAATTGAGTTAGGCTTTCTTGAAGGTATTTATCAATGCAATGAGGTATCCCAAAGCGATGAAAGCACCCGGAGCCAATACAAACACCAGCATTCCGTATTCTTCGGGCATCAGGGTCAAATCGAAGACCTTACCGGTTCCCAGAAACTCGCGCACAGCACCCAGCAATGTCAGGGCGATGGTGAAACCGAGTCCCATACCCAGACCGTCGAACATGGAGGATAGCGGACTGTTCTTGGCAGCAAAAGCTTCCGCACGTCCCAGCACGATACAGTTTACCACAATCAACGGAATGAAAAGACCGAGCGTGGCATACAAATCGGGCACATAAGCCTGCATCACCATCTGGAGCAGTGTCACGAACGACGCAATCACCACGATGAATGACGGAATGCGCACCATGTCCGGAATCAAGTTCTTGATGGAAGAAATAACCACGTTGGAGCAAATGAGCACGAACATCGTGGCAAGTCCCATACCCATACCGTTGATAGCCGACGAAGTCGTACCCAACGTAGGACACATACCAAGCAGGAGTACAAATGTAGGATTCTCTTTGATAATCCCGTTCATCATTACTTTAAAGTTATTCATAATCTGTCTCCTTTCTTATTTAGCACTGATAGAATCAGTTGGTTCAACTTGAGTGGTAGCTCCCGTGGCGGCATCCGCTTCCTTCACTTGCTGGCTGGCTCCCGTGGAGGCATTCACTTCACCGCCTTCCGACTTATAAGCCTGATAGGCAGCATTCACCGCATTGAGGAAAGCGCGAGAGGTTATCGTAGAAGCCGTAATGGCGTCTATCGTTCCCCCATCCTTGCTTACGGTGAGTGGAGACGCGCCCGGATTCATACCCAGAATAGACTTTTTGCTATCTTTGTTCGTCACCGCCTGTTCGCCTTTCGCAGGGTCGTAAGCTCCGAACCATTTGTCTGCTTTCGAGCCCAGTCCCGGAGTTTCCGCATGAGCCAGCAGGGAGTAATTGTAGATATTACCGTCGGCATCAAAGCCTACCAGTACCTTCAGTTCTCCACCAAATCCCATTGATTTAGCTTCCACAGCCGTGCCCACCAGCGTTTCGCCATTCATGGCGGGATAAATGATGAAATCGACGTTCTTCTTTCCGTCTTTCTCGCTGAAAATCGTATCGCTTTCCTCCACCGGATTATTGGTAAATTCAGGAAGAACCTTTTTCAGCGCCTCGTTCAGTGTCTTGGCATTAGCTTCGGCAATGGGGCCTTTGGTCAGTTCGTTCACATAGGCCAGCAACGCTACGGAAACGGCAGTTACGCCCGTAAGCACCAGCAACATATTCTTTAAAGATGATTGTAACTTTTTCATTTCTTCTTCGCTACCTCCCCAAAGCGTTTAGGTTTACAATAGGTGTTTATCAGCGGAGTGAACGCATTCATAATAAGGATGGCGAACGACATACCTTCGGGATATGCACCGAACAGACGGATAACCACCGTCAGCAGACCGATACAAACACCGTAAATCAGCATTCCTTTTTTGCTCATTGGAGAAGTCACATAGTCGGTTGCCATAAAGACAGCTCCCAGCATCAGACCTCCGGCAAGCAGTTGCAACACCGGAGATACATACTTCTCAGAATCTGCCAGATGCATGATACCAGCAAATACAAACACCGTCGCCAAGATGGATACGGGGATATGCCACGTGATAATCTTCTTCCAAAGCATATACACCAGTCCGAGCAGCAATGCCAGCGCACTGACTTCACCGATACATCCGCCATTCTGTCCGATGAACAGGCTCAGCGCGTCCGGAATCTGACCCAACGCCGACGTATCCCCATGGATGGCTTGCTTCATCAACGCCAACGGAGTGGCGCCCGTAGTGGCATCCGTATAGGCGGTCAACTGACCGACCACCGGCCAGCTAGTCATCTGTACCGGGAAAGAAAGCAGCAGGAATACACGTCCCGCCAATGCCGGGTTGAAAGGGTTGCAGCCCAATCCACCGAAAGACATCTTGCCTACACCGATGGCGAACAATGCACCGAGGATGATAATCCAGATGGGCAGGTTGGACGGTAGATTGAATGCCAGCAACACACCGGTAATAACGGCAGAGCCGTCGCAAATGGTTGTGGAAGTTTTTTTCAATAAGAATTTCACGATGGCCCATTCGAAGAACAAACAAGCCGCAACGGAAGTAGCCGTTACAATCAGTGCGCCCAGCCCAAAGAAATAGAGAGACACCAGAAAAGCGGGAATGAGTGCAATCAGCACGCCATACATATTCTTCTGTATGCTGTCTCCGCCATGAACGTGGGGCGATAGTGATACGATTAATTTATTTTCCATATTCGTTATTTTTTAGCTTGACGTGCACGAATCATAGCACCTACCTTGCCTTTACCCAAGCGGCAGTAGTCGAGCAACGGACGGTTGGCAGGACACGTGAACTGACAGGAACCGCACTCGATACAATCCATGATTCTTTCTTTTTCCATTGTTTCAAATTCTCCGTTTTCGGACAAGGCTCCCAGCAAGTACGGTTCCAGTCCCATCGGACAGGCGCTCACACACTTCGCACAACGGATACAGTTCTGTTCCTCGCCGCGTTTAGCTTCCTTACGGTTCATAATCAGGATGCCCGAACTACCTTTGGCAGTAGGAACGTCGATATTCACCAACGCCTTTCCCATCATCGGGCCGCCACCGATTACTTTCCCCGTATCTTCGGGCAGACCGCCGCAAGCGTCGATCAGCTGCTTCATCGGCGTGCCGATACGAGCCAGGAAGTTGGAGGGTTTCGCCACCGACTTACCCGTCACGGTAATCACACGCTCAAACAACGGTTTATTCTTCTGAACAGCTTCATACACAGCAAATGCCGTACCCACATTCTGCACCACGGCTCCCGTAGAAATGGGCAGTGCACCGCTAGCCACCTGACGTTTAGTAATAGCGTCAATCAACTGCTTTTCACCACCTTGCGGATACTGCACCTTCAGCGCCACCACTTCGATGCCTGCATAGCCCGAAGCTATCTTCGTCATCAGTTCAATCGCATCGGGTTTGTTGTTTTCTATTCCTATAAATGCCTTATTCACCTTCACGGCTTTCATCAAGATGGACACGCCTACCATGATTTCTTCCGCGTGTTCCAGCATCAACTGATGGTCGGCAGTCAGGTAGGGTTCGCACTCTACGGCGTTGATAATCACACATTCGGCCTTGAAAGAAGGAGGAGGACAAAGTTTCACCTGAGTAGGGAAACAAGCGCCGCCCAGACCTACGATGCCTGCATCGGCTATCTTCTTCACAATTTCTTCTGCCGAGAGTTCGCATCCCTTCATCAGCGTTGCGCTGCGGTCGATTGTTTCCTCCCATTCGTCGCCATCCACATCAATGAAGATGGCAGGTTTCGCATAACCGCTGGCATCGACTATCGTATCAATCTTCGCCACCTTACCGCTGACCGAAGAGTGAATTGCTGCCGAAACAAAGCCGGCAGGTTCGGCAATCTTAGTGCCCACCTTTACCACATCACCTTTTGCCACAATCGGTTTTGCAGGCGCACCGATGTGCTGACCCAGCAAAATCACTGCCTTTGCAGGAACTTCCGCTGTAATAATAGGTTGATGTGCCGACAATTTATTTTCGTGTGGATGAACTCCACCAATTGAAAATGTCTTTAACATACAATTCTGTATTTTATGCTATTATTATTCTGTTACTTTCGGAGCGGCAGGAGCTTCTACCGTTACTTTCGGGGTGGCAGGAGCGGCAACTTCTTCCACCTTCGGCTTGCGCAGCGGGAAGTTCAACTCGGTGATGCTGTTCTGCGGACACACTTCTACACACTTGCGGCAGGATTTACACTTGTGCGGATCGATGTAAGCCAGGTTGTTCTCCAGCGTGATGGCTTCGAACGGACAAGTCTTCACACACTTGCTACAGCCGATACAGCTCACCGTGCAAGCCTTACGTGCCACAGCACCCTTGTCTTTGTTCACACACGACACGTACACGCGGCGGGACTTCTTGCCTTGCGGACGAATCTCGATGATCGCCTTCGGACAAGCCTTCACGCAAGCACCGCAAGCGGTACACTTCGCTTCATCCACTTCCGGAAGACCTGTTTCGGGGTTCATGTGGATGGCGTCGAACGGGCAAGCAGCCACACAGTCACCACATCCCAGACAGCCGAAGCTACAACCGGTTTCTCCGCCATACAGCGAAGCGGCAATAGTACAACTCTTAGCACCGTCGTACAGATTAGTGCGCGGACGGTTGGCACAAGTTCCGTTACATCTCACCACTGCTACCATCGGTTCAGCCTCACCGGCTGCCAGTCCGAGGATATCAGCAATCTGTGCCATGACAGGCTGTCCGCCAACCGGGCAGAACTTGCCATCCAGCGAACCGGCTTTG
>NZ_URFY01000049.1 GCF_900547205.1 uncultured Bacteroides sp. | reverse complement strand
ATGCTTTTTTTATGTCCTTATACGAACCTCATTTAGTAACTTGCGAAACTTGAATAGCTTATTCAAATCGTCGTATTTGTTATAGTTCTCTTAATTCTTTCCGTAAAATCGAGCTTGATAGATAAGACTATTATCAGGGGAAGGGGTAAGGACGGCATTGATAGTATCACCCGGTGTCATGATGACAATTTGATTCCTACGCCAAGGTGCATAGAATATATGGGGCTCTTTGATGTCGTTAATTTTGATAACGTATCTGCTGTCTGTTATTCTTTCTATATCACCCACCTTCTTGTTCATATAAGAATAGAAGGATGCATCCCGGATTTTGGGATTCTTGTTGAATGACATTTCAGTGTCGCTATTAGATTTGTCTAATACGTTAATTATCACTTCTTGCTGCGCTTTCATTGAAGTGAATAAAGTGATTAGAATGGCGAATGTATATATCTTCTTCATACTAAATAGAGGTGTTTATATGCAAAATGTTTCTACTGATTGATACTCTTCGCTAATGTAGTAATACTTTTCTGATTTTCCTATTCCTTTTTTGCTATAATACTGTTGCTTTTTACTTGGCTTGTCAAATGTAATGAACGTAAAGTAATCGAATCTTTATTTTTGATTACTCAAAGATTACATTTTGATTAGCAATATATCCAATTATTCTTCGTAACTTTAGTCCCTGAGGACAGAGTGGTAATTGATTTAAAACTATTTAATTATGGATATGATAGCTAAAATAATTTCGGAGAAGAAGCTTTTTTGGATAAGTTTTGCTGTAGTTGGCTATTTTTGTTTGTTATATTTGAATGCTTACTGCGTAAAATCTGATTTGGTTTTTATCGGGTGGTTTCAAGAGCTACTGACGATACCCTTTATACTTTTTCAGTTTATACTTTTGCTCATATTGATTGGGTACTGTATTGAAGATAAATTTCGAGTAAATAGATATTCGTTTTGGAGTTTCTTTATTTTATTGATAAATAATCTATTTGTTATTTGTAGCATATTGTTTAGATAAATATACTTCAAAAAGCAATGTGTTTCTTGAAAACTAATTTGCTGTTTAAATTGTTGTTTGAAGATAATATTTCTAATATCACTTCCTCATATGATAGGTTCATCTTTTGTTTGATTAATCAATATCTTCGCTAATTTAGGAATATTATCAGATTTTCCTATTTCCCTTATACTCTTAATCTATTGATCTCACTCTCTGCGCTTATTGAATATAATGAATGTGATGTAATCGATTTATGATTTTTGATTACCCAAAGATTACATTTTAATTAGCAACATATCCAATTATTCTTTGTATGTTTGCTGCGTTCGAATATTTAATGTCGAAGATAAGAATTTGAATACGCACAAATATATGAAATTTATAGATAAATTATTTCATCCAACTCAGAATTGCGAGGAAATTGCTATCGTACTGTGTGAAGCCTTACGAATAGAATATACTAGAAAAGCGATAGTGGATGCATTGCTAATACATCCTGACTATCCTAGTTTATTGGCAATCAGTGACGTGATGAAGGATTACGGAGTTGAGAATATCTCTGCATATTTAAAAGACGCGAAAGAACTTACTAAAGTCTCACAATTATTTATAGCGCAAGTTGTTAGCGAGAACAAATCCGGGAAGATGTTTGCTTTGATTTACTCTGTTTCGGAAACTGGAGTTTCTTGGTATAATCCCGAGCGGCACAAACAAGAAGAAATATCATTCGATGAATTTGAAGAGAGATTCACTGGATATATACAAGTGTTTCAAAAAAGCGAGGCTTGTGGGGAAAGTGAATATGAGACTAACAGATTAGCGGAAAAACAGCAATATATCAAAGAGTGTTTCTACACTTATTCTATACCGGTTTTTACAGTCATTGTAAGTGTGGTTTCTATTATCAGAAATGGAATTATTGCTTCTGTTTTTCCTATACTTTATACTTTTCTTGTTTTGATAGGTGCAGCAGTTGGAGCTATGTTGCTCATGTATGAAATAGATCAGTACAATCCTACATTGCGCAAAGTCTGTTCAATCGGACAAAAAACTAATTGTTCCGCTATTCTAAATTCCCAGGGGGCTAAAATATTGGGGATACATTGGTCGGTCATTGGTTTTAGCTACTTTATGGGAGTATTATTAGTGTTGTTAACTAATGGCATTGTTCACCCTCAATTGCTTAACGGAGCAGCTTGGTTGAGTATAGCTGCTTTACCTTATATCATATATTCAATTTATTATCAGGCACGGGTAGTGCGTCAATGGTGTCCTATGTGCCTTGTAGTGCAAGGTGTACTATTGTTGCTGTTTTTTATATCTTTGGCAGGTGGCTTTTTATTAAGCTTCGAAGAATTATCATGGAATATAATATTTCCGTTTATGATAAGTATGCTGTTCGTCTTTTTGGCAACTAGCTTACTATTGCCGGCTTTAGAAAAAGCAAAAGCTGAGAAGCAGCGACTCATTGAGCTGCAACGATTGAAACATAATCCTACTATTTTCGATGCTTTACTCAGTAAGGAGAAACATATAACTGAATTTCCTGAAGGGCTGGGAATTACGTTGGGAAATCCAAATGGAAAATTGCATTTGATAAAAGTTTGTAATCCTTACTGTAACCCTTGTGCTAAGGCTCATCCTTATGTGGATAGATTGATTGATAATAATCCAGATATATGTCTGCAAATAATCTTTTTGTCGAATGCCGGAACAGAGGACGATGAACGGCTCTTGCCGATAAAGCATTTGATGGCGATAGCCGCTTTGGGAGATGTAGCTTTGATTAGACAGTCTTTGGATGACTGGTACTTATCTAAAAAGAAGGATTATGCAGAGTTCGCTTTGAAATATCCGGTTACTCAGTCGCAACTACAGGCGCAAATGGTATCAATTAATAATATGCGGAAGTGGATTGATAAATTCGAGATTGGTTTTACACCTGCATTTTTTATTAATGGATATTTATTGCCTGAATTGTATACAGTACAAGATTTAGAATATTTTCTTTCTGTATAGAAAGAGAAGAACTGAATAGGCTATATCATAGTGGTATAGCTTAAACTTAATGATTTTTAGTATGACAAAACTTAAATTGAATTTCTCTCAAGATGCTGCAAGTATCTTGTCTAGGGAAGAGTTGAAACAGGTCTTAGGCGGAACAGGTTCTGAAGACAAAGGATCTATACCCAGTTGTGAAGGGTATTATATCGAATGTGGTTCTAACCATAATCGATATTCGTGTTTTTGGAATGTCAATATGCGTGCTTGTTACAATGACTATTGTGGAGCAAGGTGTAAGAAATAACATCTGATGACTAAAGAAAGTGTGTCAAGATGGTTTGTAACATTTTGACACACTGGACTATTTATTATTTAAATCGTAAAGATTATAACTAAAATGAAAAGATATTTATTGCTCATCTTAATGTTATTGGTGTTCTTTAATTTAAGAATAGAGTTTGCATTTTCTCAAACAGTCAATCTCCGAGTCGTTTTTCCTTCTAATATTGATTCTGACAAGCTCAGCATTTCCTATGATAATGGAAAAGAAAGAAAAGAGATAAAGCCTGTCATTTTCAATCAAGAATGGCTATTGAAAGATTCTCTTTATGACCCTTATTTAAATATAGCTTTTTATTATGTGGATGATCCAGAGGCTAAGATTGTTAATGGGCAGTTTTTTTGGATTTCAGACAAACCTGCAGAAATAATATTTCATAAAGATTCTTTGTCCGGTGATGGCTTTTTAGAGCATTACACATCAATCAATGTCATATCTCCCAAAGATGATACACCTAAAGAGCCAATGGATATTCATATTAGCCAAGCATGGGCCGATTTAGATAATTATTATTTGAAGAATGTTGCAGAGTTTAATGTGAACCAATTGAAAAGGGACACCTTTGTATGTAGAAGAAATGCTATTGTAGAAAAAGTATTAGAAAGAATAAGAATATGTCCTAAGGATTATTTTGCATTGGATTATTTTAATTCCAGTGTTGTAAGTATGCAAAGTGCATTAACATCCAGTGATTTATTGACATTTTTTAATGAATATTTTCCTGATAGCTTGAAGAATACTTATAAAGGAAAATATATTGCAAAGACGTTGAAAGACAAAATAAATAGCAGGAAAGGAGGAGAAGCCCCCGACTTTAATACAAAATCAATTCATGGGAATGAAGTTTCTTTAAGTGCTTTGAAAGGAAAGTATATTATACTCGATTTCTGGGCTTCATGGTGTGCACCTTGCATAAAAATTGCTGTTCCGAAGTTGAAAGAAATTAGACAGAAGTATTCATCAGATAAACTTGAAATAGTTTCTGTAACTTTGGATGAAGATTATGGAAAATGTCAAAATGCATTGAAAAAGTTGGAAACTAACTTCATTGATGTTTTTGACGGAAAGAAAATTGTGGAGGATTACACTGTGGGACCAATTCCACAGATTATCTTAATACATCCAGATGGAACAATTCTGTATAACCGGGAGGAAGAAAATGATGCAGACCTTTCAGAACTGGAGAATTTATTAAGAGAAATTTTGTTATGAGAATAAATTTCTAAGCAAAATCATGATGCAAGAATAATGTATAGTATAATTTAAACTTGAAATTAATTGGTATGACAAAACTTAAATTGAATTTCTCACAAGATGCTGCAAGCATCTTGTCTAGAGAAGAAATGAAACAGGTGTTTGGTGGCTACATGAGTGGTAGTGGTGATACGGGAAGCGGATGTTATTGGTATTTGTGCACATGTTCCGGACCAAATTCTATGACGACTGTTGGTTCGACGGAAAACCGAAGGGTGCAAGTTTATGCTGGTGAAGACCCAGTGACAAAACTAGCAGATGGATGCTCGGGATATCAAAATGTAAGTTGCACGCAAAATATACCGTGCCACCCTATGTAGTTTAAAGAATTGCGAAACGTCTTACATTAAAAAAAGACGTTTCGCTAACTATAAGAGTTATAATAATGACACTAATAAAAAGAATATTTTCATGCTTGTTATTATCAGTAATAACGCATGTAGCATTCTCACAAGGAATTATAGAATTTATTTCAGAGAAGGATGTGGAAGTGATTATTTACAAGCCCATAGATGGAGGTTATAATAATTTTTATCCGACTGATACTATTAAATTAGCTAAGGATGAAAAGCAGATATATCATATAGATGTTGCAGATTGGGCAATAATAAAATGTCAATTTCCACAGAAAATGCCATTAGATGTATTCATTGAAAGAAATGATACGATTTGTGTAATTAATAGAAAACAGGATGTTGTTTTCAAAAATGGTATCATTTATGAAAGTGATATTACTTTTAAAGGAGCAAATGCAGCGGCTAATGATTATTTATATTTATATATTTCAGCAAAAGAACAAAAAATTAGAGCTGCCGCTGATTCTATTTTCAAAACCAAAGATACAAAACTAATTGATGAGATTGTCACTACTCCTTTGTTAATGGTACGTTCTTTGGGTATTGTTGAAAAAATAGACTCAATGTATATAAATAAACAAATATCCTATAATTGCTACAATTATCTACGTAAGAATTTGGATTATAGGCTGAGATATATGTTGTTGAGAGGATTAGATGACTATTGTTACGAAGGATATATTAATGATTCGGTACAGACCCATTATAAGAATAGGATTATAGATGAAACCCTCATTGATTATAGCGATATACGCAGTATAATTGGAAGCTCGTTTGTTGGTGATTATTACTGGAAGCTATATGGGCGGTTGGATAATGATATTAAAGAGTGCATGATTTCTAAGTACGGAAAAGAAACATTTGGATCATATTATATAAGCTCCTTGTTGGCTCCCGCAAAGATACAGTTAAATCTATTATTTAAAGCACTGATTTTAGAATATAAATACAAAAGAAATTCATTCAATCGTTTTAAAATGTTTGAATATATAAATAGCAGATATCCCGAAAGCGAATCCGTACAGATAGTAAGGAAGTTTGTTGAGGAAGAAGCTAAGGATACAATACCCGTTCAAACTACATTTTTGGACAACATACCAATAAATTCATTCTCTGATATTCAACAGTTGATTCCATTTAAAGGTAAATATTTGTTTATTGATATCTGGGCTTCTTGGTGTGTGCCATGCCGATCTGAATTTGTCTTTAATAAGCAATTAAATGAAATTCTAGAGCAATATCCTAATGTTGCTAAGTTATATATTTCAATAGATGAAAAAGAGGATGAGTGGAAGAAAGCTGTTGAGGCTATGAGAATATCCGGGTTTCATGTGCGAGCATCTGATAGATTGGCTGAATATTTGATACAAGAAGTCTATCAGTCCGGTAGAATTTATGTGCCACGTTATATCTTGATTGATAATACTGGTCAAATTCTAAGTGCTGATTTGCCGCGACCTAGTTCGATGGAAAAGCTCACGGAAGAAATGGATAAGTTTCTCAGATAACTGAAAATATATTCTATTATGCCTCCTACCATTTCTGTCATACTTCCTGTTTACAATTGCGAAGAATATATATGTGAGAGTGTTCAAAATATACTTGAACAGACTTTTGAGGATTTTGAGCTTTTGATAATTAATGATGGCTCTACTGATAAGTCCAAGCAAATAATCATGTCTTTGAATGATAAGAGGATTAGATATATTGAAAATAGAAATAACCAAGGATTGATTAAGGCTCTTAATAAAGGGTTGTATTTTGCAAAAGGAGAGTTTATTGCTCGTATGGATGCAGACGATTTGTGTGTTAATTTCCGATTCCAAAAGCAACTGGAATATTTCAGGCAAGAGCATAATGCTGATATTTTAGGGACTAACCAGTATATTATAGGTACCAATAATCATATATTACATCAATTGAATAATGAGGAAAATAAAGTAAAGTTGTTGTTACAACCTGCTGTAGCCCATTCAAGTGTAATGATGAAGAGAGAGTCTTTGAATAAGAATAGATTGTACTATGATAAGATTGCCCTCCATGCTGAAGATTATAAGTTGTGGGTGGATTCGAGCTTGTCGGGTTTGTCCATACATAATTTACCGGAATGTTTATGTGGTTATCGGGTGCATAACAATCAAATATCAAATACACAAGCCCATATCCAGAAAATGGTAGCTGATGAAATAAGACTGTCTTATGCGAAATATTTCTTCAAAGATATCATCGATGGCAAAGAAAAGGAATATTTGTTATTGCTTTTAGGGTGCACGGATTATTTAGAAGATGGGCAAATAAGGAGGATAGAGGAATTGTATCATAGATTGATAAAAAGGAATAAAGAGAAACTTTATTTCTGCCAAAGCGTTTTTGAACGTTTTCTATATCATCGATTATTAAACTTAAAAAAGGAACACGCATGATTATATCCCAATATTTAGGTAATCCCAGATTAAATAGAAATCTAGGTAATCAGCTATTTGAACTAGCTTCATTGATTGGGTTGGCAAAAAGGTACAACACATCTTTAATGCTTCCGCCAAAATGGCAGTACCGTTCGAGTTTAAACTTAAACTCCTCGATTCAATACGGAAATGTGGATGCCTTTGTCTCTATTCGTGAACCGGCATTTCACTGCTGCTTAGAGTTCTTTGATAAATTTGAGCATATTCTAAAGAACGAAAGAGTTTATGTAGAGGGATATTTTCAATCTGAATTATATTGGAAACCTTTTGAGGATGAGATTCGAAAAGCCTTTGAATTTGCCATATCCATTAAAGAAGATACTGACTCATTTCTAACAGACAATGATATAGAAGTAGAGAAATTTGTTGCTGTTTCAGTGCGCAGAGGTGATTTTGCTGTAGATGCCAATCATTATTTGTTACCCTTTGAATATTATATTGGAGCAATAACGCTGTACTTTCCTGAAAAAGATATTATGGTGTTTTCTGATGATATCCCTTGGTGCAAAGAGAACTTCTGTATGGCTGATAGAAGAATTGTTTTCTCAGAAAATAAAAATGCTATAGAACAGTTAAGTCTAATGAGTCGTTTTTCTGATTTTGTTCTGGCTAACAGCACCTTTAGCTGGTGGGGAGCGTATCTTTCCCAAGCTAAGACTAAAAAAGTTGTCCGTCCCTATTATCATTTTGATGGAGAACTGAAGATTAAGAATAATTTGAAAGACCATTATCCTTCTTCATGGATAGTTTATAATCATTATAAAATAAATATGCACCATACAGTATATATAGTCAACTTGCCCCAACGTACTGACCGTCGTGAGCATATTTTAGCACAGTTTTACGATAGATTGGAATTTAATGTGCATATTAAAACTCCCGTTGTCCACACTATTGGAGCGGTTAGTCTTTGGTTGACATTACGCGATATAGTAAAAGAAGAAAAGGAGAAAGATTCGCCTTATTTTATTCTATGTGAAGACGATCATACTTTTACTAATGCTTATTCTGCCGAATTGTTGGAGAAGTGTATAATGCGTGCAGATAGTTTGCAAGCGGATATACTTTCGGGAGGAGTAAGCTGGTTTAGCAGCGCAGTGAAAACTGCTGACAGCTTATTTTGGATAGAACGTTTTACAGGTATGCAATTTACCGTCATTTATAATAGATTTTATGACCAATTGTTGGAGTCAGCTTACGATGACTTAGTGGTAACTGATTTTCATATATCAGAGATAACACAAAGAAAGTTGATGATATATCCTTATATCTCTGTTCAATCAGAGTTTGGGTATTCTGATGTTACTAAGCAAAACAATGATTCAGGGTACGTTGAAAAGATTTTTCATACAGCTATTAATCGTTTTGAAGTGTTGAATAAAGTTGCTGAACATTATCAATTACCCAATATGAAGGTAGATGATTGTGAATTATCTGATTTACCATCAGACATTGCCATTCCTACTTATGTCATAAATTTGAAGGAGCGTCCCGAACGCTTGAAATATGTTTTATCTCAGTTTGAAGGTAAAGCTGAATTTGACATCCATGTCGTAGAAGCGTGTAGGCATGAGATAGGAGCAGTTGGGTTATGGAAAAGTATAGTAAAAATCATCAAAGAAGTTATTGATGGAGATGATGATGTGATAATTATTTGTGAAGACGACCATACCTTTACTCCTGATTATTCCCGTGAGGGGTTTATACATCATGTTATAAAAGCAGCCGAACAAGGAGCCGACGTATTATCGGGAGGTATTGGAGGTTTTGGTAATGCATATCCTATTGGAATAAAGCGATATTGGGTTGATTGGCTATGGTGTACGCAATTCATTGTCATATATCGTCCATTTTTTAGGCGAATACTGGATGAACCTTTTGCAGATACAGATACGGCAGACGGCAAGATTTCGGAAATGGCAGGTAATAAGATGGTTATCTATCCTTTTATATCCATTCAACATGATTTTGGATATTCGGATGTGACTCGTGAAAACAATGAAATAAGTGGAAAGATTACGGAGCATTTCAATAATGCGAATAAACGATTTAAGATAATTGATGAAATGGTTAATGCTTTCAATTTACCGTAACCTCCCATCCGCCCCCCACATCATCTTACTCCGAAGCGTGTCAAAGAAAATATGATTAAAGCGTTTCACCACTTTCACGCTATAATCTGCCCGTCGGATAGTCAGTTGAGTTGTTTCTTTGCAGCTTTCGCTCCGTCCGTCGATGGCAACCAAGAAGTTATGGCTGCGGCTTTCAACATCCAGCGTCACTTCCCAATCATCGCGGATAACGATAGGGCGGACGTTGAGGCTATGAGGGGCAACAGGAGTAATAGCAATCGTATTGGAATGAGGAACGATAATCGGTCCACCCACGCTTAGCGAATAGGCAGTAGAACCGGTAGGTGTTGCAATCACCAGTCCGTCAGCCTGATAAGTATTTAGATAAGCACCGTTGATAGCCGTATGGATACTAATCATAGAAGAACTGTCCCGCTTGAGAACAGCAATTTCATTCAGTGCATAAGGGCATTCCTGCAAGCGCTTGTCCTCACAAAAAAGCTGAAGCACGCTGCGTTCCTCCACACTATAATTACCGGCTAGAATTTCATCGAACGTCTCTTCCATCTCTTCCGGCGAGATATCCGCCAGAAAACCCAGACGTCCCGTATTGATTCCAAGGATAGGGATACCCTTTCTTCCCACACGGCGTGCAGCTTTCAGGAAAGTTCCGTCCCCTCCGATGCTGATTACCATATCGGCTGTGAAATCATCACCATCAAATAATTGGTCGGCTTCGATCTCCATATGTTCTGAAATCAGGAATTGGTAGAACTCCCTGCATACACAGACATCTGCTCCCCGTTTCTTCAATAAGCGGAACAGATTAGCTGCGTGAGAGGACTTCTTGGCCTGATAAGTATTTCCGAAAATGGCAAATTTCATAAGCGGTATTGTTAGTTCAAGCTGCAAATTTGGCATTTTTTCTTGGATTTCTCATTTAAATAACCAAAAAAGAACCGATAATGCGTTTCGTATTATTAGGCAACTAATAATAATATTTGTATTTTTGCGGCAAATATAACGTGAACTATGACTAAATTGAGTGTAAACATAAACAAGATTGCCACGCTGAGAAACGCGCGCGGAGGGAATGTGCCCGATGTGGTGAAGGTGGCGCTTGATTGTGAATCCTTCGGAGCGGACGGTATCACCGTTCATCCCCGTCCCGACGAACGACACATTCGTCGTGCTGATGTATACGACCTGCGTCCTTTGCTGAGAACCGAATTTAATATCGAAGGTTATCCGTCGCCGGAATTTATAGACCTGGTGCTGAAGGTGAAACCCCATCAGGTGACATTGGTGCCCGACGACCCTTCGCAGATAACTTCCAACTCAGGTTGGGATACGAAAGTGAATCTGGAATTTCTGACCGAGGTTCTCGACCAGTTCAACACCGCCGGTATCCGTACCTCCGTCTTTGTGGCTGCCGACCCTGAAATGGTGGAATACGCTGCAAAAGCAGGAGCCGACCGTGTGGAATTATACACCGAACCCTATGCGACAAACTATCCGAAGAATCCCGAAACGGCCATCGCTCCTTTTATCGAAGCAGCCAAAACAGCCCGCAAGCTGGGATTGGGACTGAACGCCGGGCACGACCTGAGTCTTGTGAATTTAAACTATTTCTATAAAAACATTCCGTGGGTGGACGAAGTTTCCATTGGGCACGCATTGATTAGCGATGCTCTTTATCTGGGACTGGAACGTACCGTTCAGGAATATAAAAACTGTCTACGCTAATGAACGCACTAATCTTGTTGGCCCAAGGGGCTATCAACATGGCCGACTCGCTGGCTACTGCCAACCCCGTACTGACTGAAGTAAACACGCCAGAAATGAATATGCTTGATATGGCAATCAAGGGTGGTTGGATTATGATTGTGTTGGGAGTGCTATCCGTAGTCTGCTTCTACATTCTGTTTGAGCGCAATTATATGATTCGCAAGGCGGGAAAGGAAGACCCGATGTTTATGGAACGAATCAAAGACTATATCCATAGCGGTGAAATCAAAGCGGCCATCAACTACTGCCGTACGATGAATACCCCTTCGGCACGAATGATTGAGAAAGGTATCAGCCGTCTGGGACGTCCGATTAACGACGTGCAAGCTGCCATTGAAAACGTGGGTAATATTGAAGTTGCCAAACTCGAAAAAGGCTTGACCGTGATGGCAACCATCTCCGGTGGTGCTCCGATGCTTGGATTCCTCGGAACGGTGACGGGTATGGTGCGTGCATTCTACGAAATGGCGAATGCAGGAAGCGGAAATATCGACATTACGTTGCTTTCAGGCGGTATCTACGAAGCCATGATTACCACAGTCGGTGGTCTGATTGTGGGTATCATCGCCATGTTTGCCTACAACTATCTGGTGATGTTGGTAGACCGCGTGGTGAACAAGATGGAATCTCGTACGATGGAGTTCATGGACTTGCTGAACGAACCAACGCAATAATTGGGCAATGTGCTAATATGCCAATGTGCCAATTAGAGAGAATGATTAGGAATGATAAAATTGAATAATTAACAATTAGTGCGCAGCCAATTGGCACATCAGCACATTGGCAAATTGCCACATTATTACCTATGGGACTAAAGAGAAGAAATAGAGTATCGCCCAATTTCAGTATGGCTTCCATGACGGACGTCATCTTCCTGTTGCTGATATTTTTCATGATAACCTCTACGGTGGTGTCGCCCAATGCCATCAAGGTGCTATTGCCGCAGGGCAAGCAGCAGACTTCCGCCAAACCGCTGACGAGAGTCGTTATCGACGAAAACCTGAACTTCTATGCCGCCTTCGGCAATGAGAAAGAACAGCCGATGACATTGGAGAAGCTGACCCCGTTTCTGCAAAGTTGCGCAGAGAAGGAGCCCGAAATGTATGTGGCATTGTATGCCGATGAATCCGTTCCCTACCGTGAGATAGTAAGGGTGCTGAACATTGCAAATGAGAATCATTTTAAGATGGTGCTGGCTACCCGCCCGCCGGAAAGGAAATAATAGAGTATGGACAGAAGAAAAAAGGGTGAATATATAGGAGCGCTGGGTGCACTGTTGGTGCACGTGGCAGTGATTGCTCTTTTGATTCTGGTGAGCTTTGCTGTCCCCCAGCCCGATGAAGATGCAGGCGGAGTGCCTGTGATGATGGGTAATGTGGAGTCTGCACGCGGCTTCGACGATCCTTCGCTGGTAGATGTGGATGTGCTGGATGAAGAAGTGCCACCTCCTCCTGCCGAAGCAGAACCGGAACTTCCTTCCGAGCAGGATTTGCTGACGCAGGCTGAGGAAGAAACGGTTGCCATAAAGCCGAAAACGGAAGAACCGAAGAAGGAAGAGAAAGTAAAACCGAAAGAAGTAGTAAAACCGAAAGAACCCGCCAAAAAGCCCGAAAAGACCGAAGCCGAGAAAGCGGCAGAAGCGAAACGACTCGCCGAAGAGAAAGCGGAACGTGAACGTAAGGCTGCTGCTGAGGCTGCTAAAAAGAGAGTAGCCGGAGCCTTCGGGAAAGGTGCACAGATGGAAGGGAATAAAGGAACTTCTGCCAGTGGTGCCGGAACGGAAGGTAGCAAAGAAGGCAATTCTTCTACCGGCTCTAAGACCGGAACGGGTGGAATCGGAACATTTGACCTTGGCGGACGTTCTTTAGGTAAGGGTACCAGTTTGCCGATTCCCGTATACAATGTGCAGGAAGAAGGCCGTGTGGTAGTAAACATTACGGTGAACCCTGCCGGAATAGTCATTGCAACGACTATCAACCGGCAAACAAATACGGTTAACTCTGTGTTGCGTAAAGCAGCCGAGGATGCTGCCCGAAAGGCGCGCTTTGAAGCGGTGGACAAGCCGGGCAACCAGACGGGAACGATAACTTATAACTTTAAACTGAGATAAACAGATAATAAACCAATGAGAACGTGGCATAGTCGGTGCTACCTTCAATTCCCCTCCTTCAGGAAGGAGGGGTGGCTGAAAGCCGGGGTGGTAGGTGAATACATAAAGCGATAGTAATCTGTGTGCTTACCTACCACCTCCCCCTAAAGGGTACTCCTCCTTCCAGAAGGAGGAGAGTTGGAGATACCACCGACTATTAGTCACTCTCATTAATACATTATTATATATATGGGAACTGTATACGCTTTTTTTGCAGACGGCTTTGAAGAAATAGAAGCCTTTACTGCTGTTGACACGTTGAGACGTGCCGGATTGAATGTTGAAATAGTATCCGTTACACCGGATGAGATTGTAGTAGGAGCGCACGACGTATCTCTACTTTGTGACGTCAACTTCGACAACTGCGATTTCTTTGATGCAGATCTTCTGCTTCTGCCCGGAGGAATGCCCGGAGCTGCTACACTCGACAAACATCCGGGGTTGCGTAAGTTAATCCTCAACTTTGCTGAAAAGAACAAACCGATTGCAGCTATCTGTGCCGCCCCGATGGTATTGGGCAAGTTGGGTCTGCTGAAAGGCAAGAAAGCCACTTGCTACCCCAGTTTCGAGCAATATCTGGAAGGTGCCGAATGCCTTAATGAGCACGTAGTGCGTGATGGAAACATCATTACAGCTATGGGACCGGGCGCAGCTATGGAGTTTGCCCTGAACATTGTCGACCTGCTGGTAGGCAAAGAAAAAGTAGACGAACTGGTAGAAGCGATGTGCGTAAAACGCTAAGCGGGTCAATGAAGAAATATGCGATTATTGTTGCCGGTGGAAAGGGCTTGCGAATGGGGGGCGACCTCCCCAAACAATTCCTTCCCATTGGCGGTAAACCTGTGTTGATGCATACGCTGGAAGTGTTTCGGAAGTATGACGCAACGCTTCAACTCATTCTTGTACTTCCGCGGGAGCAACAACAATTCTGGAAGCAACTCTGCGAAGAGCATCACTTTGCCGTGGACTATACCGTTGCCGATGGTGGCGAAACCCGCTTCCATTCGGTAAAGAACGGCTTGGCATTGGTGCAAGCCCCCGGCTTGGTGGGAGTGCACGATGGAGTTCGCCCGTTTGTTTCGATAGATGTGATTCGCCGTTGCTATGATTTGGCAGAGCAGCACAAAGCGGTGATTCCGGTGATTGATATCGTCGAAACAGTGCGCCACCTCACGGATGCAGGAAGCGAAACCGTCAACCGGAGTGACTATAAACTGGTGCAGACACCGCAAGTGTTCGATGTGGAACTGTTGCAGAAGGCTTATGCACAGGAGTTTACCCCATTCTTTACCGACGACGCATCTGTCGTCGAAGCCATGGGTGTACCCGTTCATCTGGCAGAAGGTAACCGCGAAAACATAAAAATAACCACTCCTTTCGACCTCAAAGTGGGGAGTGCACTCTTGTAAATGTCCTACTGTAAATGTTCGACTTAACCACACGCGACATAAAATTTATCTCCGGCGTAGGCCCTCAAAAGGCGGCTGTATTAAATAAGGAGTTGGAAATCTTCTCCTTACACGATCTCATTTATTATTTCCCCTATAAGTACGTCGACCGGAGCCGCATCTATTACATCCACGAAATAGATGGCAATATGCCGTATATCCAACTGAAAGGAGAAATTCTCGGCTTCGAGACTATCGGCGAGGGACGTCAGCGTCGCCTGACAGCCCATTTCTCGGATGGCACGGGAGTGGTAGACCTAGTGTGGTTTCAGGGCATCAAGTACATCTTAGGCAAATATAAACTCCACGAAGAATACATCATCTTCGGCAAACCGACCGTATTCAACGGCCGCATCAACGTGGCGCATCCCGACATTGACAAGACGGATGAATTGAAGCTCTCTTCCGTCGGCCTGCAACCTTATTATAATACAACGGAGAAAATGAAGCGCAGCTTCCTCAACTCCCATGCGATAGAGAAGATGATGGCAACGGTGATTCAGCAGATACAGGAACCACTGCCCGAAACTCTTTCCCCCAAGATACTTGCCGACCATCACCTGATGCCTTTAACGGAAGCTTTGAGGAATATACACTTCCCCACAAACCCCGATTTACTACGCCGCGCGCAGTATCGCCTGAAATTTGAAGAACTGTTTTATGTACAACTCAACATTCTCCGCTATGCCAAAGACAGGCAAAGGCGATATCGCGGATATATCTTTGAACGGGTGGGCGACATATTCAATACTTTCTACTCCAGGAATCTCCCTTTCCAACTGACGGGTGCGCAGAAACGGGTATTGAAAGAAATAAGGAACGACGTAGGCAGCGGCCGACAGATGAACCGACTCTTGCAGGGCGACGTAGGCAGTGGAAAAACCTTGGTAGCCTTGATGAGTATGCTGCTGGCGTTGGACAACGGTTATCAGGCTTGCATGATGGCCCCCACCGAAATTCTGGCAAATCAGCATTACGAGACGATAAAGGAATTGCTCTTCGGCATGGACATCCGTGTGGAACTGCTGACAGGCTCTATCAAAGGAAAAAGGCGGGAAGCCATCCTTTCCGGATTGCTGACCGGAGATGTGAAGATACTAATCGGAACCCATGCCGTCATTGAAGATACGGTCAACTTCTCGTCTTTGGGCTTCGTGGTGATTGACGAACAACACCGTTTCGGAGTGGCGCAGCGTGCCCGCCTCTGGAGTAAGAACAGCCAACCTCCTCACGTGCTGGTAATGACTGCCACGCCTATTCCGCGAACATTGGCGATGACGCTATACGGCGACCTCGACGTTTCCGTTATTGACGAACTGCCGCCGGGACGAAAACCGATAACGACTATCCATCAATTCGATAACCGTCGCGAAAGTATGTACCGCGGAGTGCAGAAGCAAATCGACGAGGGCCGTCAAGTCTACATCGTCTACCCTTTAATAAAGGAGAGCGAGAAGATAGACCTGAAGAATCTCGAAGAAGGCTATCAGTATATTAAAGAAGAGTTCCCCCAATGTACCATATGCAAGGTGCACGGTAAAATGAAGTCTGCCGAGAAAGACGAGCAGATGCAACTATTCATTTCGGGAAAGGCGCAGATAATGGTAGCCACCACGGTGATTGAAGTAGGAGTGAACGTGCCCAACGCTTCGGTGATGATTATCGAAAATGCCGAACGCTTCGGACTTTCGCAGTTGCACCAATTGCGCGGACGGGTGGGGCGGGGTGCCGACCAATCCTATTGCATACTGGTGACGAACTACAAACTGACCGAAGATACCCGTAAGCGACTCGAAATAATGGTGCGCACCAACGATGGTTTCGAGATTGCCGAAGCCGATTTGAAACTCCGCGGCCCCGGCGACCTTGAAGGAACACAGCAAAGTGGCATCGCCTTCGATTTAAAGATAGCGGACATAGCTCGCGACGGTCAATTGTTGCAATATGTCCGAACGATAGCCGAAGGTATTGTAGAAGAAGACCCGACGGCACAACGTCCGGAGAACGAAATGCTTTGGAAGCAACTAAAAGCATTGCGGAAAACGAATGTTAACTGGGCGGCTATTAGCTGAAAAACGGTTAAACATACGACTTATTTGCATAAATGTGTTGCATAACATATTTTGCTCTTATCCCTCCTGTTTATAGGGCTTTAACGCCCCTTTCTTCCCCCCATTTCCTACTAACCATCTGAAAAATAGTTAATAACTGACTTGTTCTTTCATAGGAAAATGCTACCTTTGAGGGAATTTTTTAGTTAATGTATCGTATAACCCATTGAAAAGTAGTGTATCATGCTTGAAAAAACGCTGGTCATATTAAAACCTTGCACCCTCCAAAGGGCTTTGGTCGGTGAGATTACTCACCTGTTTGAACGTAAAGGATTACGATTGGCCGGTATGAAGATGATGCAATTGACTGATGAATTGTTGAGCGAACATTATGCCCACCTCAGCGGCAAACCTTTCTTTCAGAGAGTGAAAGATTCTATGATGACAGCTCCTGTCATCGTTTGTTGTTTTGAGGGAGTGGATGCTATTCAAACAGTCCGTACGTTGGCGGGACCAACTAACGGCCGTCTGGCTGCACCGGGGACCATTCGTGGAGATTACAGTATGAGCTTTCAAGAAAACATCGTTCATACTTCTGACTCACCGGAAACCGCAGCCATAGAATTAAAGAGATTTTTTAAACCGGAAGAAATATTCGACTACAAACAAGCTGCATTTGATTATCTGTATGCAAACGACGAATATTAATAGAATTGACAAGAAGGAATGAATTTCAATTGCATTATTAAAACTGGATTGGTTGCCGTAGCGGCTATGGTTAGTCTGAGCTCTTTCTCACAAGACCTGATTGCCCGCCAAGCTCCAATAGACAAGAAATTAAAATCAGTAGACTCTTTGGCTTTGCAGAAGCAAATTCGTGCCGAACAGGCAGAATACCCCGCCTTGAGTCTTTACCCCAACTGGAACAACCAGTATGCACATGCTTATGGAAATGTGATTATCCCTGATACCTATACTATCGACCTGACGGGTTTCCATATGCCTACTCCAAGTACGAGAATTACGTCCCCTTTTGGCCCTCGGTGGAGGAGAATGCACAACGGACTGGACTTGAAGGTGAATATCGGCGATACGATTGTTGCTGCATTCGACGGTAAAGTGCGTATTGTGAAATATGAGCGTAGAGGATATGGCAAGTATGTCGTAATCCGTCATGATAATGGTTTGGAAACCATATACGGACACTTGTCAAAGCAATTGGTAGAAGAAAACCAATTTGTGAAAGCCGGCGAAGTGATTGGTCTGGGTGGTAACACCGGACGCTCCACAGGTTCGCATCTTCACTTTGAAACCCGTTTCCTCGGAATCGCTATCAACCCGATTTTTATGTTCGACTTCCCGAAACAAGATATCGTTGCCGATACATACACTTTCCGCAAGTCGAAGAGTTCGCGCAACCGTGCAGGTTCTCACGACACGCAGGTGGCAGACGGAACAATCCGCTATCATAAAGTGAAGAGTGGAGACACATTGTCGCGCATAGCCAAGCTCCGCGGAGTATCGGTAAGCACGCTTTGTAAGCTGAATCGTATCAAGGCTACCACTACTTTGCGCATCGGACAAGTCTTGCGTTGTTCATAAAAACAGTAATACAATATCTCTGCGAGAGGGCACTTTAATATAATTTAGAGTGCCCTCTTTCCGTTTTCACTTAATTATTGTTACCTTTGCGCACTATTTGGAAAGAAGATGAAAGATACCAAGCAACAATTTGAACATGTCATCGCCTTGTGCCGTGACTTATTTTCCAAGAAACTGCACGATTACGGGCCTGCATGGCGTATTCTACGTCCGGCCTCGGTGACTGACCAGATTTTTATTAAAGCAAACCGGATTCGTAGTATCGAGACAAAAGGCGTGACCTTGGTCGACGAAGGAATCCGTTCCGAATTTATTGCGATAGTCAATTATGGCATTATCGGGCTTATCCAACTGGAAATGGGGTATGCCGAATCTGCCGACATCAGCAATGAAGAAGCCCTCCATTTATATGATAAGTACGCCAAAGAAGCTTTGGAACTGATGCTTGCCAAGAACCACGATTACGATGAGGCTTGGCGGAGTATGCGTGTCAGCTCCTACACAGACCTGATTCTGATGAAGATATATCGCACCAAGCAGATTGAAAGCTTGTCAGGCAACACTTTGGTGTCCGAGGGAATAGACGCCAACTATATGGATATGATTAATTACTCAGTATTCGGTTTGATAAAGATAGAATTTGAAGGATAAGCACATACATATCATCCAGAAGATAGTAGCGAATATCTGTCGCTTTCTATTGGCAGCGGCATTCATCTTTTCCGGATTCGTGAAGGCTGTAGACCCGCTGGGCTTCCAGTACAAGATACAGGATTATCTGTCTGCATTCGGGATGGCTTCTTGGTTTCCTTCGTTTTTCCCCTTGTTGGGCGGCATCGTTCTGTCTGCTCTCGAATTCTTCATAGGTATCGCCTTGTTCTTTGGTATCCGGCGGACGCTTGCTTCCTCGTTGGCGTTGGCACTGATGATATTCATGACCCCGCTGACTTTCTATCTGGCTATATTCAATCCGGTTTCCGATTGCGGTTGCTTCGGCGACGCATGGGTGTTGACAAACTGGGAGACGTTTGCCAAGAACGTAGTGCTGCTGCTTGCCGCCATCGCTGCATTCAAAGGAAGGAAGATGCTGATACGCTTTGTCAGCCAGAAGATGGCATGGCTGGTTTCACTGTACACAATGTTCTTTGTGTTCTCCCTCTCGTTCTATTGTCTCGACCGCCTTCCGGTGCTTGATTTTCGCCCCTACAAGATAGGGCAGAACATTCAAGAAGGCATGACAATGCCGGAAGGAGCAAAGCCGAGTGTCTACGAAAGCATCTTCATCTTAGAGAAGAACGGAGAGAAGAAAGAATTTACATTGGATAACTATCCCGACAGCACGTGGACGTTTGTAGACACGCGCACCCTACTTAAGGAAAAAGGATACGAACCGCCCATCCATGATTTCTCAATGATGGAACTCGCTACGGGTGAGGACATCACGGAAGATGTGCTTTCCGACAAGGGATACACCTTCCTGCTGGTAGCTCATCGGATTGAAGAAGCCGACGATAGCAATATCGACATAATTAACGAAATCTACGACTACTCGGTGGAACATGGCTACCGGTTCTATTGCCTTACTTCCTCTCCCGAAGAGCAGATTGAACTGTGGAAAGATAAGAGCGGTGCAGAATATCCTTTCTGCCAAATGGACGACATTACATTAAAGACAATGGTCCGCTCCAATCCCGGCTTGATACTGATTAAGGACGGAACGATTCTGAATAAATGGAGCGACGAAGACATCCCGGACGAATATGCGCTGACCGATAAACTGGAGAACATCCCGTTGGGTCAACAACTGATTAAGAACGATATCCATACCGTGGGCTATGTAATCTTATGGTTCATCATCCCATTGCTGCTGGTATTGGGAGTGGACGTTTTGGTAATCCGCCGCCGAGAGCGAAAGTTCATGAAACGGCAGCAACAGCAAGAATCTCTGAAAGCTACCGAAGCGCAACCCCCGGCGGACAACGCCAAATAGTAAATCGTAAATAACAGAATAGTCTATTTATTAACCCTTTAAATAAAGAAAACAAAATGAGAAAGAACATTGTAGCAGGAAACTGGAAAATGAACAAGACCCTTCAAGAGGGTATCGCTTTGGCTAAAGAACTGAACGAAGCATTGGCTGCTGAAAAGCCTAACTGTGATGTAATCATCTGTACTCCGTTTATCCACCTGGCTTCTGTTACTCCGTTGGTAGACGCTGCTAAGATTGGTGTAGGTGCAGAAAACTGTGCAGACAAAGTGGCTGGTGCTTACACTGGTGAAGTTTCTGCCGAAATGGTAGCTTCTACAGGTGCTAAATATGTAATCCTGGGTCACTCAGAACGTCGTGCATACTACGGTGAAACAGTTGCTATCCTCGAAGAAAAAGTGAAATTGGCTTTGGCTAACGGTCTGACTCCGATTTTCTGTATCGGCGAAGTGCTCGAAGAACGCGAAGCTAACAAGCAAAACGAAGTAGTAGCTGCTCAGATGGAATCAGTATTCTCTCTGTCTGCCGAAGACTTCTCTAAGATTGTATTGGCATACGAACCTGTTTGGGCTATCGGTACAGGTAAAACTGCATCTCCCGAACAAGCTCAGGAAATCCACGCTTTCATCCGCTCTATCGTAGCCGACAAGTATGGCAAAGAAATCGCTGACAACACTTCTATCCTTTACGGTGGTAGCTGCAAGCCTTCCAATGCTAAAGAATTGTTCTCTAACCCTGACGTAGACGGTGGTTTGATTGGTGGTGCTGCTCTGAAAGTATCCGATTTCAAAGGTATCATCGATGCGTTCAATGCATAATTAATTTCCACCACGGATTACACGGATTCGCACAGATTTAATTCTTAGGTATTATCTGTGCTAATCGGTGAAATCTGTGGTGACATATTCCCCTAATCAAATGAGGAAAGTAGGTTTACTATTATTATTCGCTATTTCGACCTGTGTCGGCGCACAAGCGCAGAACATCGTCAAGAGTCTGGAACGTACAGTGCCGGGGCAAGGAAAGGTGACCATTCATCAAGACCCTCGCATCGAGGCTATGATTGGTAAGGAACGTTCTGCCATAGGTGAACAGAAAGTAATAAAGACTTCCGGATTCAGGATACAGGCGTTTGCCGGTAACAATACTCGTCAGGCGAAGAATGAAGCTTATAGTGTGGCATCGCGTGTCAAAGAGTATTTCCCTGAATTGAAGATTTATACTTCGTTCAATCCGCCTCGCTGGCTGTGTCGTGTGGGAGATTTCCGGAGCATTGAAGAAGCGGACGCGATGATGCGTCGGATGAAAGCTACCGGTATGTTCAAAGAAGTCTCTATAGTAAGAGATAAGATAAATATTCCTTTATAAATCTATCATGTTAGGAAAAGAAGAAATTGTCTCTCCGAATCTGGAGGAACTGATGAGTCATTATCATAGTATTATAACTTTGCTAGGCGAAGATGCCGAAAGAGAAGGGCTGCTAAAGACACCGGAACGGGTGGCAAAAGCCATGTTGAGTTTGACAAAAGGCTACTTTGTAGATCCTAACGAGGTGCTCCGTTCGGCAAAATTCAAGGAAGAATATAGCCAGATGGTGATTGTGAAAGACATTGATTTCTTTTCTCTCTGTGAGCACCATATGTTGCCCTTCTACGGAAAGGCGCACGTGGCTTATATTCCCAACGGCTATATCACCGGGCTGAGCAAGATTGCCCGTGTAGTCGATATATTTTCTCACCGCCTGCAAGTGCAGGAACGCATGACGCTGCAAATCAAAGAGTGCATTCAGGAAACGCTGAATCCGCTCGGAGTGATGGTTGTGGTGGAAGCTAAGCATATGTGTATGCAAATGCGGGGTGTGGAAAAGCAGAACTCCATTACTACTACTTCCGACTTTACGGGGGCCTTCAATCAGGCAAAGACGCGTGAAGAGTTTATGAATCTCATTCAACACGGCAGGGTTTAAACTGTCCCCACCGAGGAAACCGGGGTTCCCCACCGGGGAGACTAGCCTTCCCCACCGGGGAGACTGCCTTTCCCCACCGGGGAGCAAATAAAAAGAACAGGGGATTATCGCAGAACGACGCGATCGCCCAGGCGTTTCGCCATGATACTCTGTATGCTTCTCAAGTCGTTATACCTTTTCATGAGTGTGTCGCACTTTTCGTTGTCGTGTGCCAAGGCGGGATCTTGCAGTGCATAAAGCATATGTTTCAATTCTTCCGTCACAATGGCATACTTGAAGTTAATCATCAACATAGGAACTAATTCGTAGAGACGTTCCTCGTCCGTTACAATCTTCTGCGATTTGGAGTGATATTTGCTAAGCTGATAGCGGACATTAATCAAGTCTACACTCAGCTTGCTGATAGTCTGGTCGGGGTGTGCAAGGAAGTAGCGTTCGGCAACAAAACTAGAATCGTTTATATGCGCGGCAGCTTCCGACAGAATCTGGCGGTGCAGCGGATTATGGAAAGCCAAGTCGTCCTCCTTCAGCTCGCTCATCACATATTCAATTACCGTTACCGGAACTTCATTCCCCTCTTCGTCAGTCAGATTACACATAATTCTTTCGCCATAGCGAACTACAGCTTGCAGAATCAACCGTTCAAATTTGTAGAACTCTTGTCCTTCTTTTCCTTCCTGAGGGATGAATGATGCGTAGTTGTCTTCCGGCAGGGCAGGGGGGACATTAGCATATTCTGCTTCTACTTCGGGCGGCAATGGGAAATCACCGTTCGGCATCGGAACGTTCTCGGGCGGTACACCTTGCGGCATGGTGGCCGTTCTTTCCGCACTCCGGCGTTCGCGTTCCGACTGTTCGGCACGCTTTTCGGCTTGCGACTCCCGTCTTTTGGCAACTTCGGATACGAGTAGTTTGTCCTCTACGTGCAGCAATTGCGCACATTCTTTGATGTAAACATCCCGCACGATTGCTTCGGGAATGATGGAGATGCTCTGCACGAGGTTGCCGATGAGTTCCGCACGTTTGATGGGGTCTTTTCCGGCATCTTCGAGCAATAAGTTGGTTTTGAAACGGATAAAGTCCGTCTCATGCTCGGAGATGAAAGCCTGAAATTCCGTGGAGTTATGTTTACGGGCAAAAGAGTCCGGGTCGTCACCGTCGGGAAGCAGGCAGACTTTGATATTCATCCCTTCTTCGAGCAGCATATCGATACCGCGGATAGAAGCTTTGATACCTGCCGCGTCGCCGTCGTAGAGCACGGTCATATTGTTGGTGAAGCGATGAATCATACGTATCTGCCCCGGTGTCAGGGCAGTTCCCGAAGAAGCCACCACGTTCTCGATGCCGGATTGGTGCATCGAAATGACGTCCGTATATCCTTCCACGAGGAAGCAACGGTCTTGCTTCACGATGGCTTGTTTGGCAAAGTAGATGCCGTAAAGCTCGTTACTTTTGTGGTAAATCTCCGATTCGGGGGAGTTGACGTATTTTACTTTGATTCCTTTGGTGGCGTTGGCAAGCACACGTCCACCGAAGGCGACCACTTTACCGGAAAGAGTATGTACGGGGAAAATGACACGTCCCCAGAAACGGTCACGCAGGCGGTGGTCGTCCGTCTCGTAGCAAAGTCCGGTCTTTACCAGATATTCTTTCTTATATCCTTTCTGCAATGCTTCATTGGAAAAAGCGTCGTGGCTGTCGGTGCAGTATCCCAGTTGGAACTTTTCGATAATATCGTCGCGGAAGCCACGGTTGCGGAAATAAGCCATACCGATGCTGCGACCGTCTACGTGGTTCTTCAGTATATTCTGGAAGTAGTCGCGGGCGAAGTTGTTGACAATGAACAGACTTTCCCGTTCGCTTTGCACAAACTTCTCTTCATCGCTCAGCTCGCGTTCCTTGATTTCAATGTTGTACTTCTTGGCAAGATATTTCAGCGCTTCGGGATACGACATCTGTTCGTGCTCCATGATGAAGTGCACTGCGTTTCCGCCCTTGCCGCAAGCAAAGCATTTGCAAAGCCCTTTGGCTGGTGAGACGGAGAAGGAAGGCGTCTTGTCGCTATGGAACGGACATAAGCCGACGTAGTTGACACCTCGCTTTCGAAGGGTGACAAAGTCTGATACAACATCTACAATCTGTGCTGCATCCAATATCCGGTCGATGGTTCCTTGGTCTATCATTCTTGCTTCTTCTCCTATGAATCTGTTTTTGCGGATACAAAGGTACATATAAAAAAGTCCCCTGCAAAGAACTTTTCTGCAGGGGATTGTTAAATACTACCTATTGAGGGGCAGCGATTATTTAATCTTTTCCCGAATCTTCGTCAGATACTTTTTCATCCCTTCGGCATCCTTGCTTTCAATGATTTCGAGAAGGTTCTTCAACTCCGTCCGGATGTTGGCAACTTGCCCCGGGGTGCGCGGATTGAAAAGAATCTCCTGAAGCAGGTAGTCATCTTCGCTCAGCAGCCCTTTGGCGATGGCCATGTGCTTCTTGAAGGTGGTTCCCGGTGCTTCCTGATGTTTCATCACGGCTGCAAATACGAAAGTGGAAACGAACGGAATGGACAGCGAGTAAGCTACCGTTTCGTCGTGCTCGTCGAAAGAGTATTCGAAGATGTTCAGGCGCAGCGTCTGGTAGAGGTCTTTGAAGAATATCTTCCCCAGATGGTCGCCTTCACTGATGATGATGGCGTTTTCGCTGCTCAGATTGCTGAGGCTGGCAAACGTGGGGCCAAACATCGGGTGAGAGGAAACGTAGCGGAAGCCACTCTCTTCGTAGAACTTCTTCAGTCCTGTTTTTACGGAAGCTATGTCGCTGATGATGCAGTCTTTGGGCAACACGGGGAGCACTTTGCGAAAAGCATCCAGCGTATACTTCACCGTGGCGGCATTGATAACCAGTTCCGGTTCAAACTCCTTAATCTCCTCCAGCGTAGTGAAACGATAGGTGTTGTAGACGAAACGCAACTGGTGCGGGTTGACGTCGAACACGGCCGTCTCGTGTTGAAAGCTCAATATATCTGTAAAGAAAGAGCCCATCTTGCCGGCTCCAAGGATTAATATTCTCACGTTTATTAACGATTAGTGGTGAAACGATTAGTGATTAACGATTAATCACTTATTAATAATTTCCATCTGCTGGCGCACGGATTCTTCGTGGATGGCTTCGAAAATCTTCTTCATGAACTCGCTGTCCATGCCGCAGTGTTCTCCTTGCGTACCGCGCTTTTCGAGGATTTCATTGTAGCGTCCGGCTTGAAGAACCGTGATTCCGTGCTCCTTCTTGTAAGTGCCGATTTCGCGTGCTATGCGCATTCTCTTTGCAAGTTCTTGGATGATGTTATCGTCACATTCGTCAATCTGCTTGCGGAGTTGGCTGAGACTTTCGGTCGTTTGGGTTTCGTTACGGATTACCAGCAGGTTGATGATGTAATCCAATACGTCCGGAGTCACTTGTTGTGAGGCATCACTCCAAGCACAATCCGGGTTGCAGTGGCTCTCTACAATCAGTCCGTCGAAGTTCAAGTCCATCGCCTGCTGGCAAAGCGGAGCTACCAACTCACGTTTTCCACCGATATGGCTCGGATCGCAGAAGATGGGCAGTTCGGGGATGCGGCGACGCAACTCGATAGGAATGTGCCATTGCGGAAGATTGCGGTATATCTTCTTGTCGTAGCTGCTGAAACCGCGGTGGATAGCACCCAGACGTTTCAGCCCTGCGTTGTTGATACGTTCCAGAGCTCCAATCCAGAGTTCGAGGTCAGGGTTGACGGGGTTCTTCACCAAGACGGGGATGTCTACACCTTTCAATGCGTCGGCAATCTCCTGCACGGCGAAAGGATTGGCAGTGGTGCGCGCACCTACCCAGAGGATGTCGATTCCTGCTTTCAGGCATTCGTATACGTGCTTTGCAGTAGCCACTTCGGTAGAAACGTACATACCTGTTTCCTTCTTCACTTCCTTCAGCCAAGCAAGACCTTCGACGCCGATACCTTCGAAACCTCCCGGTTTGGTACGCGGTTTCCAGATTCCCGCACGGAATATCTTTTGACCTTTGGCAGCCAGTTGTCTGGCGGTGTCCATCACTTGTTCTTCTGTCTCTGCACTACATGGGCCGGCTATTACGATTGGTCTTTTAGCTTCGATGCCCGGTAATAAAATTGATTCGAGTTCCATAATAATAATGTATCAATATGCCAATATGCTAATGTGCCAATTGGCGGGATGATTATTCAATTGTTTACTTTCTAATTCTTTTATTGGCATATTGGCATATCGCCGCATTGTGCCATTGTTTTAATTCTTTCCAGTGCTTCCGCCAGTTTCTCGTCTTTGCAGCATAGGGAGATGCGGATGTATCTGGCTCCGTTGCTGCCGAAGATAAATCCCGGAGTGATAAAGACTCTTGCTTCTTGAAGCACCTTTTCCGTCAGTTCTTCCACGTCTTTGCACGAAGCGGGGATTTTTCCCCAGAGGAACATTCCTACTTGGTTCTCGTCGTAGGTGCAACCTAAAGTTTTCATTATCTCACCTGCCAGATTGCGGCGGTTGCGGTAGTTACGGTTGTTACCTTCGTACCAGTCCGCTTCCGCTTCGAGCGCAGTTGCAGCCGCCAGTTGCATGGCACGGAACATTCCGCTGTCTATATTGCTTTTCACTTTCAGTATCCATTGCACAAACTCGGCGTTCGATGCCAGCATACCGATACGCCATCCCGGCATATTGTGGCTCTTGCTCATTGAGTTAAATTCGATGCAGCATTCTTTTGCGCCCGGCACACTCAGGATGCTGATAGGCTTATCATTCAGGATAAAGCTGTAAGGATTGTCGTTCACAATCACTATGTTCTTGCGGCGGGCGAAGTCAACCAAGCGTTCGTACAGTTCGGGAGTCGCATTGGCTCCTGTCGGCATATTCGGATAGTTGGTCCACATCAGCTTCACACGGCTGAGGTCCATCTTCTCCAGTGCCTCGAAGTCTGGCATCCAACCGTTTTCCTCCTTCAAATCGTAGTTGATAACTTCCGCACCGAGTATCTTGCTCAGCGAAGTATAAGTGGGGTATCCCGGATTCGGAACCAGCACCTGCTCGCCCGGATTGACAAACGCCAGCGTGACATGAAGAATCCCTTCCTTCGAACCGATGAGCGGTTGTATCTCCGTATTCGGATTCAACTCTACTCCATACCAGCGCTGATACCACGCCGCAAAACCTTTGCGAAGTTCGGGGATACCCACATACGGCTGATAACCGTGTCCGTTCGGATTTTGCGCATTGCTACACAATGTCTCGATGGTCTTTTCCGAGGGCGGCATATCGGGACTGCCGATGCCCAGACTGATTACGTCTTTTCCTTCTGCATTCATCTGCGCTACTTCTTTCAGCTTCTTTGAAAAGTAGTACTCGCTTACACTCGCCAGTCTCTCGGCGGGCGCGATTTTATATGTTTGACTTTCCTTCTGCATATTCGCCTAATATTTTAAGTTCTTTGGTTAATGGAGTTATTGCTGCTATAGATTGTTTATATCTCAGATAATCGTTGAAAGATACGTCTACGTAAAACTGGTATTCCCATTCGCGACCGATGATGGGCAGTGACTGAATCTTAGTCAGGTTGATGCTGTAGAACGATAAGATGGAGAGTACTTGCGACAAACTTCCTTCCGTGTGAGGCAGTGTGAATACGATGCTTGCCTTGTTGGTGGCGTTGGCGTGATGCTGGCGGAGTTCGTCCACTTGCCATGGGTCGGCAACTACCAGAAAACGGGTGAAGTTGTGCTTATTCGTTTCGATACCTTCCTGAAGAACCTTCATCCCGTAGCGCTCTGCTGCTGCTTTGGAGCAGATGGCGGCGTGCCCTTTCAGGTTTTCTTCTTTGATGATTTCGGCGCTGCGGGCGGTGTCTTCGCCTTCCACCACTTTCAGTTGGGGATGCTGATTCAGAAACTCGCGGCATTGCATCAGGGCGATGGGGTGGGAGTTTACCTCCGTCAGGTCTTCCCAACTTTCATCGGGCAGGCAGACGAAGCTGTGGGAAATGCGCAGCTTGTATTCACCGATAATCTGGGTTCCGCTCTGTCTCAACAACTCGTTGTTGTGCAGCAAGCTACCCGCAATCGTATTCTCGATGGCTAGCATTCCGATGACCTGACTGTCTTTCCGTATCGAATTAAACACGTCTTCGAAGGTGGCACAACAGATTAACTCTATTTCTTCTCCCTCGAAGTACTTGTGCGCGGCGATATCGTGATACGAGCCGAGTGTTCCTTGAATTGCTATCTTTTTCATTGTTCTTATGTATTATATATGAAAAAATCCCGCGTCCATGTTGGAGCGGGATTCATATGATTGATTTCTCTATTCAGTTCTTAAGCATCACTGTCACTTGACACATACAAACTCCCGCTCTACTTTCTGGCTAAAGTAAAAGTAAAAAAAGAATGAGTATGTATAAGAGAATGATTTCATTTGAATCGTTGTTAATGCTTTAGTTCTTTATTTCTGGGGACAAAAGTAATAATTTTCCGTTAGATACAAGCAATAAGCGATATTTTTTTTGCTTTCCTGCATAAAATAGATGAAAAGGACACTTAGAATATGCCGGGAAGCGCCTCCGACTTTGGTCCCAGATTCTTAAATTCCCCGTTCACACTAGCCTCGTCCTTCGGATTCAACTCCAGAGATTTCTTCATATCTTCTACCGAACCGTCCTTATCGCCGTTCAGCAATTTGGCGCGTCCGCGTTCACGGTAAGCTTCCGCGAAGTTGGGATTCAGTTCGATGGCTTCGTCGAAAAGGCCGATGGCTTCGGATAGTTTCTTCTGGTCGATGAAAAGCTGTCCCAAGTAGAGGTAGGCTTGCTCGTTGAAAGGGTTGACTTCAGTGACGAGTTTGTAGTCCGCTTCGGCTTCTTCCTCCTGATGATTGGCTTCTTTCACTTTTCCGCGCAGGAGTATGGCCGTCTCTTCTTCGGGATTCTGGGCGAGTACGGCATCTATGTCTTCCATCATTTCTTTATACTGCTTCATGTGCAGCAGGGCTTCCGCACGCATGAGGCGGGCTTCGATGAAATCATCTTGCAAGGTGATGGCTTTCGTCAGGTGGGCGATGGTCATGATATCGTCATCTTGTCCTTTGCGGGCTTTTCCCAACAGGAAATGTGCAATGGCGTTTCCTTCCTCAATGGCAATAGCCTTGGTGGCAGCTTCTTCCATTGCTTTGTAGTCTTCCTGAATGTAGCAAACATTGGCTAATGACAGAAACGTGTTGACTATTCCGGGTTCCATTATTGCCATTTTCTCTAAGAGTTCGCGGGCTTTTTCCACTTCTCCCATCTGAATGTAAAGCTGGCTGAGATAAGTCATTGTCTCAAATTCCTCTTCAATGGCAAGTGCTTCGGTAAAGCATTTCACTGCATAGTCCGGGCGTCCCATGCGTTGGGCACGCATCCCGTCATACTTGAAAATATCGAATCTTTTCCGGTCGTTTTTCTGTTTTTCGCTTTCCGGTGTCTCAGACTTTCCGGAGAAGAAAGATTTAAAGAAGTTCGGCATGATACGTTGTTTTTGGTTTTGCCTGCAAATGTAACAACTTATTTTGGAATATGTATCATTCCATCCTGCATCTTCAATTCACCTTCTTCTAATAAATATTGAAGGACTTCTCCAATCTTCTCTTTATCGGCTTCTATTTCATTGGCTATGCCGGCAGGAGTGAGGGGATTCTTTACTAGCAGTTCTTTTATCTGAGTTTTCAGGGTGTCTAAAGAATCTTCGGATAAAGTATCCGCTGCCCGACCGCTAAGGCAGACATCGCACTGCCCGCAGTTATGTTCGTTTTTCTCTCCGAAATAGCGGAGTAGCATTCGGCTGCGACACACGTTGTCCGAAGTCACATATTCCTCCATCGCTTTGATGCGTGCTTCGTAACGGGCTTTACGCTCTTCGTATACCGAAGCAGGGATATTCAGGAAGCGTTGTTCCAGCCGCTCGCGCGTATATATAATATAAGGTGTCTTTTTGCGGGGGATGTAGTCTACGATGCGGCGCTTGGTCAGTGTGATGAGAATATTGTAGATTTGTTCACGCGTCAGTCCCGTACGTACAGACAAGGATGCCTCGCTGATATAGGCGTAATCGGTAAACACTCCGGTGTAGGAACGTAAAATCATCTGTATCAGCGTTTCCGTCTCCGCTCCCATTTCACGAAGCTTGTAGAGTTCATCCCGTCGAATCGTGAAAAGGATGCGGGAAGCATTGTCCTGCTCGTCGGTATATTCCAGATAACCTGCCTGAGTCAGTATTTTCAATGCGCTATCCACCGGAACAGGGAAGTATTTGAACTTCCGGCAGAACTCTTCCAGGTTAAATTCGCGAACACATTGGAATCCGTCTCCCATTGCCATCTGATAGTAGTATTGCAGGTGCTCGTACACATTGAGTATATATTCTTTTTCGGGAAAAGTGTCCACCACGCGTTTGTGCAGTGTAGTCCTGTCCGATTTGGCGTATAAGATTACTGCATAGGCTTTTTCTCCGTCCCTTCCTGCGCGTCCGGCTTCTTGAAAATAAGCTTCTGGAGAATCCGGGAGGTCGATGTGCAGCACAATGCGTACGTCCGGTTTGTCGATACCCATGCCGAAAGCATTCGTTGCCACCATTACGCGGACATCTCCGTTTTGCCAACGTTTCTGGCGCTGGTCTTTTACGGCATTGTCCAGTCCCGCATGGTAGAAATCGGCGGTGATGTCTTCGTGCACCAGTAGTTCGGTGATTTCTTTCGTTCGCCGTCTGTTGCGGACGTAGATAATGGCGCTGCCGGATATTCTTCGCAGGATATGCAGCAACTCCCCGGTTTTATTATCCGTGTTGCGAACAATATATGCAAGGTTCTTCCGCTCAAAACTCATACGGAAAACGTTGCCTTTGTGGAAGTTTAATCGGGCTTGGATGTCTTTTACTACTTCAGGAGTAGCTGTAGCGGTAAGTGCCAGCACAGGGATTCCCGGCAACAGGTCCCGAATCTCCGCTATCTTGAGGTAAGCCGGACGGAAATCATAGCCCCATTGCGAGATACAGTGGCTTTCGTCCACAGTAATCATGGAGACGTTCATGGCACGTAGCTTGGTGCGGAATATTTCCGTGTCCAGTCGTTCCGGTGAGATATAGAGGAATTTGTAATCGCCGAAGATGCAGTTTTCGAGTGCGGTGACGATTTCCTGGCGGGTCATCCCCGAATAAATGGCAAGTGCTTTGATTCCCCGCTTCCGCAGGTTTTGCACTTGGTCTTTCATCAAGGCAATGAGGGGAGTGATGACAAGACAAAGCCCTTCTTGGGCAAGAGCAGGCACTTGGAAAGTAATGGACTTACCGCCACCGGTAGGCATCAGTCCCAACGTGTCTTTGCCTTCGCCGATACTGGTAATGATCTCCTCCTGCAAGTCGCGGAAGGAGTCATATCCCCAGTATTGTTTTAATATCTCCTGATACTTATTCAATCGGCTTAATGTCCTCGATTTGAAGTTGTACTTCGCCACGCTTATGCGTGTTTTCTTCGATAGAGTAGCAGATGTCGAACGAGCGCTTCGTCTTGATGTAGCGCACATGAGAACTTTGCCCGAAAGCGATGCCGTTCATCACATTGTTCGATTTATTATCTACCAGTTCCAGTTTGATATGTTCCTGATCGCGTCCCACAACCTTGCTCGTCCCGTAGTCATAAACATGATGGGTACAGAATATAGGTTTCGAGTTGTCGGGACCAAAAGGATTGAATCTTTTCAGGTCGCTATAGAATTTCGGCGTGATGTCCCTGAAGTCTATTTCCGCATCAATTTCCATCACGGCGCTTCTTTGTTCGGGCAAGATATGCTGTGACACATACTCTTCGAACCTCTTCGTGAAGATTTCCACATTCTCTACTTTCATCGATAATCCGGCAGCATACGTGTGTCCTCCGAAGTTTTCGAGCAAGTCGCGGCAGTTCTCAATCGCCTTATACACATCAAAACCGGAAACGGAACGTGCCGAACCTGTCGCCATATCATCTGTACGTGTCAGGACAACGGCTGGGCGGTAGTAAACTTCCGTCAAACGGGAAGCCACAATGCCAATCACTCCCTTGTGCCACTCTTCATTGTATAGTACAATAGAACGACGGTCGGCCAGCCCTGCCAGATTGGCAACGATATTATTGGCTTCTTCCGTCATGCTCTTATCTAAGTCTTTCCGCGTCTCGTTGTACTGATTGATTTGCCCGGCTTTTTCGAGTGCGGCCGAGAAGTCTTTCTCCGTGAGCAAATCTACTGCTTCTTTCCCGTTTTGGATGCGACCGGATGCATTGATACGCGGTCCGATTTTGAACACGATATCGCTGACGGTGATTTCCTTTTCGGAAAGTCCGCATACGTCGATGATGGCTTTCATCCCGATACTCGGATTGCTGTTCAGTTGCTTCAAGCCGTGGAAGGCAAGGATGCGGTTTTCGCCCATAATAGGGACGATGTCCGATGCAATGCTCACAGCTGCCAAGTCGAGAAGCGGTATCAGGTGGTGAAACTCGATGCCGTTGCTGATGGCAAATGCTTGCATAAACTTGAAGCCAACGCCACACCCGGAAAGATGTGTGTACGGATAAGTATTGTCTAGCCGTTTGGCGTTCAGGATAGCTACGGCAGGCGGCAAAATATCATCCGGCACGTGGTGGTCGCAGATGATAAAATCAATGCCTTTTTCTTTGGCATACGTTATTTCCTCCACCGCTTTGATTCCGCAATCGAGTACGATAATCAATCCCACGCCGGTATCCGAAGCGTAGTCTATTCCTTTCTTCGAAATGCCATATCCTTCGTTGTAGCGGTCGGGTATGTAATAATCCAAGTTCGAATAGAACTGTTGAATAAACTTGTAGACCAATGCCACGGCCGTAGTACCGTCTACATCATAATCTCCATAAATTAAAATACGTTCTTTCTTTCCCATCGCCCTGTTCAGACGCTCTACTGCGATATCCATGTCCTTCATCAGGAACGGATCGTGCAGGTCGGGCAACTGCGGGCGGAAAAACTTTCTGGCATCTTCTGCTTCTGTTATTCCCCGCTGTACCAATAGTCGTCCAAGTATCGGGCTAATTCCCAATTCCTGAGCCAATGTCTGGCTTATCTCTGCCTGTTCTGGTGTAATGGGTTGATAATTCCATTTGTGATCCATTTTATATATTGTTTTTTCTTTTCCTTTTCCCTAGTGTCAGAAAGGCTCTTTTTTCCAACAAGGGGTAAAAGTACGAAAAAAAGCGGAAGTGGAGAGTAGATGTGACGAAAATATTTCGGTGGGGGGAGAATATAAGGAACATTTAAGGGGTCAAGTCGAAAACCCTGTAGTTCTGTTAAAAGCTCACACACATAGTTTGCATAGTCTAAATATAAAGAATGGTATATCTCTCACTCCTCTAAACTGTGCACGAAATGCCTTGATTTTCGCATTGAATGATTCGGCAAAGGCATT
>NZ_URFY01000048.1 GCF_900547205.1 uncultured Bacteroides sp. | reverse complement strand
AAATGCTAATAAATAATCTACTATTTTAGAGAAGTTGGAATATATAAAAAATAATTTTATTAAATAGTTTGTGTTTATTAATATTATACATATATTTGCAGCGGTTTAAGATGTAGATTTAAGCATCCAACAAATTGTAAAGAACAAACTGAGTGCGAACAACAAAAACTATTTGTATAAGTTCTAATTGAACTTATGCAGGTTTTTAAATAATTCCTTATCTATAAATTTAAAAGTAATACTTATGAAAAAAAGCATCTTTTTGCTGATGTTGTGTTTAATAACCTCTATAGGGGTTATGGCACAAACCAAGACTATTACAGGTGTGGTTACTGACCAAGCAGGCGAAACTGTGATTGGTGCGTCTGTTTTAGTTAAGGGTACTACATTAGGTACCATTACCGATTTTGACGGTAAATTCACTTTAAGCGATGTAAAGAACGGAGATATTATCCAGATTTCTTTTGTCGGTTATAAAACACAAGAAATCAAGTACACTGGACAAGCTCTAAACGTAGTTTTAGAGGACGATACGGAAGTTTTGGACGAAGTCATAATCACAGGTTATGGCGGCGCACAAAAACGCGCCACATTGACAACTGCAATTTCAAAACTGGATAATACAGTTTTGAAAAACGCCGCTTACAGTAATGCCGGACAATCTTTGCAAGGCTCCGTAACAGGTCTTCGCGTTGTCAACACTACCGGTCAGCCGGGTGCGAACCCTGACATCACACTGCGTGGTGGTGCTACTATTACCGGTGACAACAGTAGCGCACTGGTTGTTGTGGATGGAATTGTACGCAACAGTATGTCAGACGTCAACCCCTCCGACATCGAATCCATCCAGATTCTAAAAGACGCTGCATCTACCGCCATCTATGGAGCCCGTGCCAATGGTGGAGTTATCCTGATTGAAACGAAGAGCGGCAAGGAAGGAAAAACCTCTATCAACTACAAATTCAAGATAGGCAAGAACTTCACCCGCAAAGGATATGAATTTTGCAATGCCGAAGATTACATTTACTACAACCGTTTGGGATACCTGAGAACCGGACGTACAAACGTAGATACACAGGCAGGTTATGGTATCGGTAACAACCTTTATGACATCCGTTATCTGAACGATGAAACTGCCCACCTCCAGAATGAAGGATGGTCTACTATGAACGACCCCTTCTATGAAGGAAAACAAATTCTTTTCAAGGACTACAACGGCCAGCTGGATGACGAAGTATTCAGCAGCAGCGCCATCACGCAAGACCACTACCTTAATATAACAGGCGGTAATGATAAAAGCACATTTGCTAGCAGCTTGGGATATTACAATGAAGACGGTATGATTAAAGGAACAGGTTTCAAACGTTTCAGCGGATCATTCAACGGTTCGTATAAGGTATTGCCTATCCTGAACGTGAAAGCCGGGGTTTCTTATGTATGGTCTACCCGACCGGAACTATGGATTGGTACTTATGAGTTTTTCTATCGTACCCGTGCTCAACGCCCCACATGGAGTCCATGGAACGAAGACGGCACTCCTGCTTCCGGATTTGGAACCGGTGATGGTAATCCTGCTTACTACAGAGATCGCCTGACACAAACGAACAGCACCTCTCGTGCTACTTACAATATGGGATTTACGCTGGATATTCTTCCCAAACAACTGGTATTGAGCGGAAATGCTTCTTTGCTGAATTACCAATATCAGAGAGAGAAATTCAACAAAGCCTATCAGACTCAGACTGCTTCTACTCCCGAGACAACTCGCCAAGCTGAAGCATGGATTCAGAAGTATAATCAGATTCAGTTGAACGCTTCACTGACCTACACAAAAACTTTTGCTGAAAAACATAATCTGGATGCAATGATAGGCGGTGAATACTATACCTACAATCAATTTGACTTTGAAGCAAAAACCACTGGTTCTCCTACAGATGATGTTTCTACCTTGAATGTGGGTTCTGAAAGAACTTTCACACGAACTGAAAAGACTGCTTACCGCATTCTTTCAGGTTTCGGTCGTGTCAATTACAACTACAACATGAAGTATCTACTGTCATTCACAGCACGCTACGACGGTATCTCCCGCTTGAAAGATAATCGTTGGGGATTCTTTCCGGGCGTATCGATAGGTTGGAACATTATGGAGGAAAACTTCTGGAAAGAATCTAAGCTGTCCGAGGTTATCTCTAACTTAAAGCCGCGTCTAAGTTATGGTGTAAACGGTAATGTAAACGGCATCGGAAACTACGAAGTATATGGAGAATACGGACAGGTGGGTTCTAAAACTTACGGTGGTTCAACTGCACTTTACAACTCCAAGCTGCTGAACACCAACCTCCGTTGGGAGCAGAGCCAGACATTTGAAGTAGGTTTGGATATCGGACTCTTTCAGAACAGACTTTCTTTCATTCTAGATTACTATAGCCGAAACACAAAAGACCTGCTAACGAAACAGGCATTGCCGGGATATACGGGATTCTCAGAAATCGTAACCAATCAAGGTACTTTACGCAACTCTGGTTTTGAAGCGGAAGTGAAAGCAAATATCATCAATAGCGGAGGCTTCACATGGGATATGTCTGCAAACATTACTTCTGTTGCCAATAAGATTATTGACTTGCCCAACAATGGTGTTACCAACAATCGTGTAGGTGGTTATGAAGTAGCCGCCGGCAAGGTAGACGCTAACGGAAAATTCCCGACTAAATGGATTGCCGGACGTCAGGAAGGTGGTAAACTGGGTGAATTGGTTGCTTACAAACAACAACACGTTTTCAGAGATTGGGACGATGTAAAACAATACGCCAACTATCGGATTGACGAAGTAGCCAACCTTTATGGACCCGGATTGGCCGACCAGATTAATCCTCTGACCAACAAGACTTATAAAGAATCTGCCGGATGGCAACCCATCGAACCGGGTGACGCTTGCTGGGAAGACATAAACGGCGACAACATCATCAATGGTTACGACCGCTCTGTTGTGGGTAATATTTTCCCGAATGTAACCGGTGGTTTTTCTACTACATTTGGATACAAAGGCGTTTCACTCTATGCACGTTTCGACTATGCTCTGGGACACACACTTTATAATGACCTGAAAGCCCGTACTTTAGGACAGTATCAGGGTAGCTTCAATCTTATCAAAGAAGTGAAGAATATGTGGAGTGAAACAAATACAAATTCGGACCTTACGAAGTTCTACTACGCCGACCAGCTGAGCAAAAAGAATATTACCCGTTCCAATAACGGATCAACAGCAGCCGACAACAACAGTTCTCGTTACTACGAAAAAGCTGATTATCTAGCTTTGCGTGAAATCACCCTGAGCTATCAGTTGCCGAAAACACTTATCAGCAAAATTCATATGACTGATGCATCTGTATACATTACGGGACAGAACCTATTCTACATCACCGGGTATGAAGGTGTATCGCCTGAGCCTGCCGTATCTACCACTTATGGTCGTGGCATTGATAACGGTCGTTATCCTACTCCGCGAACAGTATTGTTCGGTTTATCTCTAACATTCTAATTTTACAGGATTTAATAGGAAAAGAATTATGAAAAATATATTGAAATATTTATTAGCAGGCGTAACTTTGTTGCCTCTTGCTACCGGATGTAACTCCTTAGACCTGGAGTCGGAAAGTACAATTACCGATGCCAACTACTGGAAAAGTGACACACACTTCAGCGCTTTCAATGTGGGCTTGCACGCGCAACTCAGGGAACGGGCTTACAACTTATTCATACTGGGCGAACCGCGCGCAGATATCTACGGTGATAATCCATTTGGCGGAGAAGCAACTCAAGGCATGGAAAGATTTCCATTCAACACGCTAAATACGGAAAACGTCGGACTGAGTAATTTCGCCAACCTATATGGCGTTATCAATCAGATAAACCTTATGATTGCCAAGACTGAAGAAACGAGTTTGTTGCCCGAATCTACCAAAAGCTATTATTTGGGAGAAGCTTACGGAATGCGTGCATTTCTCTACTTCCACCTACTTCGTTCATGGGGAGATGCCATTTTGCATCTGACCTATACAAGTGGTGCAACCATTGATTTGAGTAATATTCAAAAAGCAGCATCTCCGGCTGCCGACGTTATGACTCAGATTAAGCAGGACATCAGCTCTTCCGAAACGGCATTTGGCGGTGATTTTTCCTACAAGTACGGCAAACACTACTGGTCGTTGGGCGCCACTAAGATGTTGAAAGGCGAAGTATATCTGTGGAGCGGCAAACAAATGGGAGGCGGAAACGCTGACTACATCACTGCCAAGAATGCCTTGCAAGAAGTAAAAAGCTGTCCGGGTATAGGTCTTGAAGATAACTTCACAGATGTCTTTGCTTTCTCAAATAAGAAAAACGACGAAATCATCTTCACTATTCACAATGGTCGCGATGAATATAATATGTGGAATGACTCTTTCAGGATGAATCTTGTACCCCAACAGTCTTATATGACTTCGGGCATCTATTTTGATGAAAATGGCGTCTCATATGCCGACACTAAAGATGCGGAATTGAACGGATTAATAAGACTACAAATCAAGAAGGATTTCTATAATAAAGTGTTCCTAGATGGCGATACTCGTAAGGCAGGTTCGATAAAAGCTGTTTATACCAAAGACGAGGAAGGAAATCTGGTTTACACTGCACCTATCCCTTATAAATTTCAGGGAACAATGCTTGCGGGCGGGGCAACTCGCAGTTGGCTGGACGATTACCCAATCTATCGTTATGCAGATTGTCTGTTGCTCTTGGCAGAAGCTAAAGCTTTGTTGGGCGAAGATATCACTTCGGAAATCAATGACGTTCGCGAACGTGCATACGGAACGGAATACTTCAATGCCAATAGAGCGACACTGGCTTATCCAAATGATAAGGGTGATTTCTATACCAACAACCCGTTTGTGGCAGGTGACGAAGATCCTATCGAGACTGTTTTGAAAGAACGTTTGCGCGAATTTATGTATGAGGGTAAGCGTTGGTATGACATCCGCACATTAGGATATACCTCCAAATATTCTACAGCAAGTCCAAGCCGTTTGTTATGGCCGATTGATGCAAATACATTGACCAACAACAGAGAATTGGTTCAGACTCCGGGATATATAACCAACAATGAAAAAGAAAAATAGATTCAATAGGTTTTATATAATTCAGAAAGATCACTGAAAACGAGAGAGAGAGCGAATGTACCGGGAGGCCCATTCGCTCTTTCTTTATTTATTTCAATCCTCCATACGCCTGCTACCCTAAAACAACTATTAACACACGCCCCTCTAACTTTTCCATTTTAGAAGGTGTTATTTCTTATATAAAAACAATATTAACTAAAACCGAAAATTATGGAAAGATTCGAATTAGCAGCATTAATGAACAGTGTCTCTTGGGGGAGCGTATTCGGCGGTGTCGTAACCGTTCTGGCTGTTTCAATTCTTTTGTCGATACTAAGTACCAGTATCGGATTGTATATGATTAAACCGCAAGCGAAGCATCCAACTTCCGGAGTAGGTACGACCGTGGGGATTGGCACTGCAATAGCATTGATTATCAGCATGATTGCAGGAGGATTAGTAGCCGGTAAACTTGCCAATGCAGATGGTATGATTCATGGTTTCCTGGTATGGGCCACTACGCTGATTATAGCAGTCATTCTGGGTGGTATGTTGACAGCAAGTGCGGCTAGAATGACAGCTAATGTATTCGGTTCTATCTCTTCTGTGGTAGGTCATATATTATCTGGTGTGGGATCGGCAGTAGGAGACGGTGCATCGGCTCTCACCGACAAAGCAAAAGAAATGTTCGGTGATATTGATTTCACTGCCAAACTTAAAGAAGAAGATATTCCTGAAGATATCCGCAAAGCTCTGGCAAAAAGCGATGTAAAGGAGTTACATCCCGATTTCCTGCAAAACCAGCTTGAAATGGTAAAAACCGATTTGGGTAAGTCGGTAAAGAAAATAATGTCTCACCCGCAGGATGCAGAGAATATCATCACCAACTTTATGAATAACCTAAAAGAACGGGTTAGCAGGATTTCAAATAACGTTGACCGCAACGATTTGGCAAAAGCGATAGCAAATAATACCGATATGTCAACTGAGCAAGCTAACAAAGCGATTGATGATTATATGGCATCTTATAACAAGGTGAAACAAGAGGCGCAAGAGCAAATGGATAATCTGGAAATGTCTCTGCAAAAAGCCAAACGGGAATGGAACGATATGAAAGAGGAAGCTTTGAAAGCAGCTGATAAAGCTACAAACACAGCCGCTACCTCTGCACTGATTTCTTTCTTTGCCATTCTGATAGCAGCCATTTTATGTGCTGCCGCCGGAACTTGGGGAGCAAATATAGGATATTTTTAAGTAGTGATGAACGTTTAGTGATTAGTGATTAACTGCCCTGCGGTATGCGCACCAGAGTCTTATACCATCCGCAGCCCGTTAATCACTAATCGTTAATCACTAATCGCTATTCACTACTCTCTACGAAATAAAAAGCACTGCGATATCAAACACGTTAAATAAATTTCGTAATTTTGCAGATATTAAAATGCAAAGTTATGACGGACTATGATTTAATCGCCATACTCGGGCCTACAGCCTCAGGCAAAACTCCCTTTGCCGCTGCCTTGGCCTACGAACTGAATACAGAAATTATCAGTGCCGATTCTCGTCAGATTTATAAAGGAATGGATCTCGGCACCGGAAAAGATTTAGCCGATTACACAGTCAACGGGCGCCAAATACCTTATCATCTGATTGACATTGCCGTCCCCGGATACAAATACAATGTGTTTGAATACCAGCGGGATTTCCTCATTTCCTACGAAACTATAAAACAAAAAGGCTGTCTCCCCGTTTTATGTGGAGGGACGGGAATGTATCTGGAAGCTGTTCTGAAAGGATATAAGTTAATGCCGGTTCCGGAAGATACGGAATTGCGCACACGCCTTGCGAATCATTCGCTGGAAGAACTGACAGAAATGCTGGGCAAATATAAGACGTTGCACAACTCTACCGACGTGGATACCGTGAAGCGTGCCATCCGCGCGATAGAAATTGAAGAATATTATACCGTCCATCCGGCTCCTGAGCGGGAATTTCCAAAACTGAACAGCCTCATCATCGGTGTGGATATCGACCGGGAGATGCGCCGCGAAAAAATTTCCCGGCGATTGAAACAACGCTTGGACGAAGGCATGGTGGACGAAGTGAGACGGCTGATTGAACAAGGCATATCACCCGACGACCTGATTTACTATGGGCTGGAATACAAATACCTGACATTATATGTCATAGGTAAAATGACTTATGATGAAATGTTCAACGGATTGGAGATAGCAATTCATCAGTTTGCCAAGCGGCAGATGACATGGTTTCGAGGCATGGAAAGAAGAGGATTTACTATCCACTGGGTAAATGCGAAGCTGCCGATAGAAGAAAAGATAGCTTTCGTAAAGGATAAACTGAAAGGGAATTAGTACCTTTGTATTGTTTAGTGCTTGAAAAATAGCTTATTACTGGAAAATGAGTTTTAAATATAGGATAGATATACAACAAATATGAGTGTAGAACCAAAAAAATGGGGAGTGATTTACAACCCGAAAGCCGGCACCCGCAAGGTGAAGAAACGCTGGAAAGAAATCAAGGAATACATGGATAGCAAAGGCGTTGACTATGATTATGTACAATCCGAAGGCTTCGGTTCGGTGGAACGTCTCGCTAAAATTTTGGCAAACAATGGTTATCGCACGATTGTCGTCGTTGGTGGGGACGGAGCTTTGAACGACGCTATTAACGGTATTATGCTATCCGATGCTGAAGATAAAGAAAATATTGCTTTAGGTATGATTCCGAATGGTATCGGTAATGACTTTGCCAAATTTTGGGATATCAGCACCGAATACAAACCTGCTGTAGACTGCATCATCAACCACCGGCTAAAGAAGATTGATGTGGGTTACTGCAATTTTTATGATGGACAAGAGCACCACCGCCGCTATTTCCTCAATGCTGTCAACATTGGGTTGGGTGCCCGTATCGTCAAAATCACCGACCAGACCAAACGTTTCTGGGGAGTGAAATTTCTTTCATACGTTGCCGCACTGTCCTCACTGATATTTGAACGGAAACTATATAGAATGCATTTGCGCATCAACGACGAGCATATCCGCGGACGCATCATGACAGTGTGCGTAGGTAGTGCTTGCGGATGGGGACAGACTCCAAGTGCGGTACCTTATAATGGTTGGTTGGATGTATCTGTCATCTATCGCCCAGAGTTTCTGCAAATTATTTCAGGGCTGTGGATGCTGATTCAGGGTAGGATACTGAACCACAAGGTGGTGAAAAGCTACCGGACAAAGAAAGTAAAAGTACTTCGGGCTCAAAACGCTGCCGTAGATTTGGACGGACGGTTGTTGCCTAAGTACTTTCCGTTGGAGATTGCTATACTCCCGGAGAGGGCAACATTGATTATTCCTAATTAATAATTTTAGGTCAAATGAAATAATGTATATATAGAGTTATGATAGAACTTAAAAACAATCCTTCCGGCAACTTCTTTCTGCTAGCCGGTCCATGTGTAATAGAAGGCGAAGAAATGGCAATGCACATTGCCGAACGAGTAGTGAAAATCACTGAAGCATTACAAATACCTTATGTATTCAAGGGTTCATACCGCAAAGCAAACCGTTCGCGTCTGGATTCGTTTACAGGCATCGGTGACGAGAAAGCGCTCAAAGTGCTGGAGAAAGTGCATACTACTTTCGGCATTCCTACCGTATCGGACATCCATTCGGCGGAAGAAGCAGAGATGGCAGCCCAATACGTAGACATACTTCAGATTCCGGCTTTCCTGTGCCGACAGACAGATTTGCTGGTGGCAGCAGCTAAAACCGGAAAGACGATTAACATCAAAAAAGGACAATTCCTCTCCCCACTAGCCATGCAGTTTGCTGCCGACAAAGTAGTGGAAGCGGGAAACAAAAACGTGATGCTGACCGAACGCGGAACAACTTTCGGCTATCAGGACCTGGTAGTAGACTATCGTGGTATCCCCGAAATGCAATCTTTCGGATATCCGGTGATACTGGACGTGACCCACTCTTTGCAGCAACCCAACCAAACCAGCGGAGTGACCGGCGGAATGCCCCAACTGATAGAAACCGTTGCCAAAGCAGGTATTGCAGTAGGTGCCGACGGCATCTTCATCGAAACACACGAGAACCCTGCCGTAGCCAAAAGCGATGGTGCCAATATGCTGAAACTTGACTTACTCGAAGGACTCTTGACTAAGCTTGTGAGAATTAGAGAAGCCATAAAATAACTCTTTTTTCCTGTCCGCCTGTGATTTGCAAGCAAGTACAGCGACAAATAGCACAGAAAATATTTATTAAAATTAAATAGAACATGAAACATTTATTACGTGGATTATTTATTGCAGCCATTCTACTGTGCTGCAATTTCCAGCTCGTACTTGCACAACCGATGCAAACGTTGCCTGTGGACAAGAATGTCCGTATCGGTAAACTCGACAACGGGCTTACTTATTATATTCGCCACAACGCACTCCCCGAGAAACGCGTAGAATTTTACATCGCTCAGAAAGTAGGTTCCATCCTCGAAGAGCCGCAGCAACGCGGTCTTGCCCATTTCCTGGAACACATGGCTTTCAACGGAACAAAACATTTCCCCGGTGACGACAGCGGACTAGGCATCGTGCCTTGGTGCGAAACGAAAGGTATCAAATTCGGAACGAACCTGAATGCTTATACCAGCGTAGACCAAACGGTGTATAACATCAGCAACGTGCCGACTGATAATATAAATGTAGTAGACTCCTGCCTGCTCATTCTGCATGACTGGTCGAACGCCATCAACTTGGCCGACAAAGAAATAGACAAGGAACGTGGCGTAATCCGTGAAGAATGGAGAAGTCGCAACAGCGGAATGTTGCGCATCATGACCAACGCACTGCCTACCATGTATCCCGATTCTAAGTACGCCGACTGTATGCCTATCGGAAGCATCGACGTTATCAACAACTTCCCTTATCAGGACATCCGCGATTACTATGCTAAATGGTATCGTCCTGACTTGCAGGGGATCGTCATCGTAGGTGATATCGACGCAGCCGAAATGGAAGCTAAGCTTAAGAAAGTATTTGCAGACGTGAAAGCACCAGTGAATCCGGCAGAACGCATTTACTATCCGGTATCGGACAATCAGAAACCGTTGATTTATATCGGTACGGATAAGGAAGTGAAAAATCCGTCTGTCAGCATCTTCTTCAAACAAGACGCTACACCGGACTCTCTGAAAAATACGATTGCTTATTATGCTACGCAATATATGATTAACATGGCTGTAACGATGCTGAACAGTCGTTTCAACGAACTTCGCCAAACTGCCAATCCTCCCTTCACCGGTGCCGGTGCCAGCTATGGAGAATACTTTGTTGCCAAAACTAAAGAAGCATTCAGTGTAGATGCCAGCAGCAAAATAGACGGTATCGACTTAGCAATGAAAACCGTTCTGGAAGAAGCAGAACGCGCCCGCCGTTTCGGATTTACAGCAAGTGAATACGACCGTGCCCGTGCCAACTATCTGCAAGCTGTAGAATCGGCATACAACGAACGCGAAAAAACAAAGAACGACTCTTATGTAAGCGAATATATAGGTAACTTCCTTGATAAAGAACCTATCCCGGGCATTGAATTTGAATATGCCATGCTGAATCAGATGGCTCCAAACATCCCCGTAGAAGCTATCAACCAAGTAATGCAACAGTTGATTACCGACAATAATCAAGTAGTTCTGCTCGCCGGTCCAGAGAAAGAGGGCGTTAAATATCCGACTCAGGAAGAAATTGCAACCTTGCTGAAACAGATGAAGTCGTTCGACCTGAAACCGTATGAAGATAAAGTTTCTAATGAACCGCTTATCTCTGAAGACATTAAAGGTGGAAAGATTGTATCTGAAAAGGCTAATGACATCTATGGCGCTACGAAACTGGTGCTTTCTAATGGTGTGACTGTATACGTGAAACCTACCGACTACAAGGCCGACCAAATCGTGATGAAGGGTGTAAGCCTAGGTGGTACCAGTGTATTCCCTAACAACGAAATCATTGATATTTCACAGTTGAACGCTGTAGCCTTGGTAGGCGGTATCGGTAATTTCAGCAAAGTTGAGTTGAATAAAGCACTGGCAGGCAAGCGTGCATCCGTAGGAGCCGGTGTCGGAAATACAACAGAAACCGTTTCAGGCAGCTGTTCTCCGAAAGACTTCGAGACTATGATGCAGTTGACTTACCTTACTTTCACTTCGCCCCGCAAGGATAACGAAGCATTCGAATCTTACAAGAGCCGACTGAAAGCACAGCTACAGAATGCTGATGCAAACCCGATGACTGCTTTCAGCGATACAGTGACTCGTGCTTTATACGGTAACCATCCGCGTGCTATCAAGATGAAAGAGAGCATGGTAGACCAGATTAACTACGACCGCATCATTGAGATGTATAAAGACCGTTACAAAGATGCAAGCGACTTCACTTTCTATCTGGTGGGTAATGTGGATTTGGAACAGATGAAACCAATGATTGCCAAGTATCTGGGTGCTCTGCCGGCCATCAACCGCAAGGAGACTTTCAAGGACAACAAGATGGACATCCGCAAGGGACAATACAAGAATGAGTTTGCTAAACAACAGGAAACTCCGATGGCTACCATCATGTTCTTTTATAGCGGCACTTGCAAATACAACCTGCGCAATAATCTCGTGCTCAGCTTCCTAGACCAAGCACTGGATATGGTGTACACGGCAGAAATCCGTGAAAAAGAAGGTGGTACATACGGCGTAAGTTGTAGCGGAAGCCTTGGCAAATATCCGAAAGAAGAACTCGTTCTTCAGATTGTATTCCAGACTGACCCTGCCAAGACAGAGAAACTGTCTGCCGTTGTTGTTGAGCAACTCAACAAGATGGCAAAAGAAGGTCCGTCCGAAGAACATATGCAGAAGATCAGAGAATATATGTTGAAGAAATACAAAGATGCCCAGAAAGAAAACGGCTACTGGCTGAACAATCTGGACGAATATTTCTACACCGGCGTGGACAACACAAAAGGCTACGAAGAGTTGATTAACAGCATCACAGCAAAAGAAATCCAAGAGTTCCTAGCCAAACTGCTGAAACAGAACAACGAAATCCAAGTCATCATGACTATGCCGGAAGAAACTAAGTAAAGAAAATCTTTAGTATATCAATACAAATGATGATATTCAACGAACTACGTAAACATGGAAGACTCGCCGCCAAACGGCATCCGATGTATGAGAAGAACAAATTTGCAAAGATTCTCGGTTACGTCATGGGCGCTTTTTGGGCGGGATACCTGATATTCTTCGGTACTACGTTCGGGTTCGCATTTGCAGATATGGTTCCCAACCGGGAACCATATCATATAATGAACGCCGTCGTCCTGATTTTTATTCTGGCATTAGATTTCATGATGCGTGTTCCATTCCAAAAAACACCGACGCAGGAGGTAAAACCGTACCTCCTGCTGCCGGTGAAACGGAATCGTGTCATCGACTTCCTACTCATCCGCTCGGGACTTAACTTATTCAACCTCATCTGGTTATTCTTATTTGTCCCTTTTTCCATTATCACTATCACCAAGTTTTTCGGTGTCTTTGGCGTTATCACCTATCTTATAGGTATCTGGCTACTCATCATAGCCAACAATTACTGGTACTTGCTGTGCCGCACACTTATCAATGAACGTATTTGGTGGATTCTGATGCCTATCGCTTTCTATGCGGGCATCGGCTGCCTCCTTCTCCTTCCCGAAGATAGTTTCCTTTATTATTTCTTTATGGATATGGGCGACGGATTTATCGAGGGAAACATCCTTTATTTTCTTGGCATCCTCATTGTGATAGCCATCCTGTGGCTGATTAACCGCAAGATGATGTCGGGACTTATCTATGCAGAACTGGCTAAGGTAGACGACAGCCAGATTAAGAACGTCTCCGAATACCGATTCTTCGAACGCTACGGAGAAGTCGGCGAATATATGCGACTGGAACTGAAAATGCTGTTACGCAACCGCCGCTGCAAGGGTTCGTTGCGCAGCGTCGTTATATTGGTGGCTATATTCACCTGCGCACTCAGTTTCTCAAGTGTCTATGACGGCAATGTTATGACCTCTTTCATCTGTGTATACAACTTTGCCGCTTTCGGAATGATTATCCTTTCGCAGATTATGTCATTCGAAGGCAACTATATCGACGGACTGATGTCTCGCAAAGAATCAATCATGAGTCTGCTGAAAGCAAAATACTACCTATATAGTATTGGCGAAATCGTTCCTTTCGTATTAATGATTCCCGCCATCATAATGAATAAACTTACACTACTGGGCGCTTTTGCCTGGTTCTTCTATACCATCGGCTTTATCTATTTCTGCTTCTTCCAACTGGCTGTTTACAACAAGCAGACCGTTCCGCTGAACCAGAAAGTGACGAGCCGTCAAACCAATAGCGGCGTACAGATGTTAGTAAACTTTGGTGCTTTCGGTGTTCCGCTGATTTTGTTTACTACGCTGAATGCGTTTCTGGGTGAAACAACTGCCTACATCATCCTGCTCATCATCGGCGTGGGATTTGTGCTGACCTCTCCCCTATGGATAAGGAATGTATACCATCGCTTCATGAAACGGCGATACGAGAACATGGAAGGCTTCAGAGACAGCCGCCAATAAATGCTCATGAGTCATAAACTATTAAAACATTGAGAATCATGATTACTATTGACAAACTTAAAAAGAACTTCGGTGAGAAGATTGCCGTAGACATAGAACACTACGAAATCAATCAAGGAGATATGCTCGGATTGGTAGGAAACAACGGTGCCGGTAAAACAACGCTCTTCCGCTTGATGTTGGATTTGCTGAAGGCAGATGATGGGAAAGTGGTTATTAATGATATCGACGTGAGCCAGATCGAAGACTGGAAAGCCTTCACAGGCGCCTTTATCGACGACGGATTCCTGATTGACTATCTCACTCCGGAGGAATATTTCTACTTCATCGGAAAGATGTATGGCTTGAAGAAGGAAGAAGTGGACGAGCGATTGGTTCCTTTCGAGCGGTTCATGAACGGAGAAGTGATTGGAAACAAGAAACTTATCCGCAACTACTCTGCCGGAAACAAGCAAAAGATTGGTATCATCTCCGCCATGCTTCACCATCCGCAACTGTTGATACTCGACGAACCGTTCAACTTCCTCGACCCTAGTTCTCAGTCCATCATCAAGCATATGCTCAGGAAATATAATGAGGAACAGGGAGCTACGGTTATCATCTCCAGCCACAATCTGAATCACACCGTAGATGTGTGTCCGCGTATTGCCGTGCTTGAAAATGGGGTGATTATCCGGGATATTATCAACGAGAACAACTCGGCTGAGCAGGAACTGGAGGATTACTTCAATGTAGAAGGATAGAGGGGCAATATAATATTAAAAATGAAAGGCAAAGGATGAAAGCTAACTTCAAACTATTTTTCATATTGGCAGTGCTGACGGCTGTTCTCAGTTCTTGCCGCACGTCGGCTCCACGCTTGGACTATCAGGCGTTGGCGCGAGCTTCCATCTTGCTGGGCGTTGACATTCATCTTGAAGATAATCACAAACTCTATCTGGAAGCCGCCGACTGGATAGGTGCACCTTATCGCGGCGGCGGAGATTCAAAAAGAGGAACCGACTGTTCGGGCATGGTGTATCAGATATATCGGAAAGTGTATCGCACGCAAGTGCCGCGTAACACGGAAGAGCTGAAAAATAAGAGTAACAAAATAGCCAAACGAAACCTCAAAGAGGGAGACTTAGTTTTCTTTAGTAGCCGCCGTTCGAAAAAGAAAGTAGCCCATGTAGGCATCTATCTGAAGAACGGGAAATTCATCCACTCCAGCACAAGCCGGGGAGTAATCGTCAGCAGGTTGAGCGAAGATTATTATTCCAAGCATTGGATAAGCGGAGGCAGAATACGTTAGTTATCAACTTTATAGGATATTATAATTATGAAATCGTTTATTGGAGCAGTACTATTTATCTGCGTAGCGCTCAGCGCAAATGCACAACTTTTATGGAAAGTAACCGGCAACGGACTAAACGAACCTTCCTATATTATAGGTACACACCACCTAGCACCGTTCAGCATTATGGACAGCATCGCCGGACTGCGGAAAGCAATGAACGACACCCGGCAGGTATACGGCGAATTGAAAATGTCCGAGATGCAATCTCCCGCCACCATGCAGCAGATGCAAAAGACGATGATGATTGAAGGCGATACAACTCTGACATCACTCCTCTCTCCCGAGGACTTTGCTACGGCGAATAAGTTCTGCAAAGAGAACCTGATGATGGACCTGAGCATGGCCCCCAAACTCAAACCGGCTTTCTTGCTCAACAATGTGGTGGTAGCAGCCTACATTAAACATATCGGCAAATTCAATCCGCAAGAGCAACTCGACACCTTCTTCCAGTCTCAAGCCACCACAAACGGAAAGAAAGTAGACGGACTGGAAACTCCCGAGTTTCAGTTCAACTTACTGTTCAACGGCTATTCGCTGAAAAGGCAAGCGCAGCTCTTGATGTGCACTATCAACAACATCGACACGGAAGTGGAAAGCCTTAAGAAACTGACCGACGCTTATATGAGACAGGACTTGAGCACAATGCTTCGAGTCAGCAAAGAACGCAAGGGTAATCAGTGCGACCCGCTTCCCGGAGAAGAGGATGCCATGATTTACGACCGCAACAAGGCATGGTCCGTCAAGCTCCCTGCCATCATGAAAGCTGCTCCTACTTTTGTAGCCGTCGGCGCCCTACACCTCCCCAGCGAAAAGGGATTGCTAAACTTACTAAAAAAGCAGGGATACACGGTGGAAGCTGTGAAATAAGGAAAGTATTTTATTACTTTTGCAGAAAAGTTTCCCAATGAACTACAAAACCTATCTTTTCGATTTCGACTATACCTTAGCCGATTCGTCACGTGGCATCGTCAAATGTTTCAGAATTGTGCTTACCCGCCACCAGTACGTGGATGTTACCGATGAAGCCATCAAGCGCACCATTGGCAAAACGCTGGAAGAGTCGTTTAGTATTCTTACCGGTATCACTGAGCCGGAACAACTTACAGCTTTCCGTCAGGAATACAGACTGGAAGCGGACCTGTATATGAATGCAAACACCCAACTTTTTCCTGACACACTCTCCACGCTCAAAGCCTTGAAAGCACAAGGCGCCCGCATCGGCATTATCTCCACCAAATACCGTTTCCGCATTTTGAGCTTTCTGGAAGAGTATCTCCCCGAAGATTTTCTCGACATCGTTGTAGGTGGAGAAGATGTATCGGCGGCTAAACCATCCCCCGAAGGAGTTCTCTTTGCATTGAAGCAATTAGGAAGCACCCCGCAAGAAACACTCTACATTGGAGACAGCACCGTTGATGCCGAAACTGCCCGAAATGCAGGAGTTGACTTTGCCGGAGTACTTAATGGAATGACTACTGCCGATGAATTAAGAGCATATCCGCATCGGATGATTATGGAGAATTTGGGGGATATGCTCAATAGCCAAGAGCTTCATGAAGCATAGGGATATATTTACTCCACGACTTGCCCAAGAGAGATAATAATTCTTTTTTTAATTACCCCTAGTTTCAAGTAGTTTCAGCAGCTTGAAACAGAGTGTTTCACTGTATGATACACTTTGTTTCATACCTATGTACAGGAGGTTACAACGCATTGAACATTCCGTTGCAGCGCAGCCGACATTTCAATAATCTATAGGTCCTTGATTTCGTGTGCAAGATACTTTTATCTTGCACACATCTTACACACTATCTTACACTCTATATCTAATTAAAAATCAGGAAGATAAACCAGAGTATGTATGTGTGCAAGATAAATCCACATTAAAATACTTAGAGAGAGAATGCGAAAGAAAGCGACTCTCCAAAATGCAGGGAAACAAAGAAAAGCAAATATCTTGCTAAAATTAAAGGGAGAATATTTGCCTGTAACAAATAAAAACACTACTTTTGTACCCGATTATTCCGCAACGGGTTCGATAAAGAGCTCTTTAAGTGATTAAAGACCACCCGCCGGAGCTAACTTATACATTATATATAAGATGTACGCAATTGTAGAAATTAACGGTCAGCAATTTAAAGCAGAAGCTGGTCAGAAGTTGTTCGTTCACCACATCGAAGGTGCTGAAAACGGTTCAACTGTAGAATTTGAAAAAGTTCTTTTGGTAGACAAAGACGGAAACGTAACTGTAGGTGTTCCTACTGTAGAAGGCGCTAAAGTTGTTTGCCAGGTTGTTTCAAACTTGGTTAAAGGCGACAAAGTTCTTGTTTTCCACAAGAAAAGAAGAAAAGGTCACAGAAAACTGAACGGTCACCGTCAGCAGTTCACTGAGTTAACAATTACAGAAGTAGTAGCTTAATCAATTTAAAAAAGTAAGAAGAAATGGCACATAAAAAAGGTGTTGGTAGTTCTAAGAACGGCCGTGAATCACATAGCAAAAGATTAGGCGTTAAGATATTTGGTGGAGAAGCTTGCAAAGCAGGTAATATCATCATTCGTCAAAGAGGTACTGAATTTCATCCGGGTGAAAACATCGGAATGGGTAAAGACCACACTCTTTTCGCTTTAGTAGACGGAACAGTTAGTTTCAAAGTAGGCAAGGAAGACAGAAGATATGTTTCTATCATCCCTGCAACTGAAGCATAATTGAACAACAGAAAATATTCGAAAGAAGGAGATGTAATCCAAGCGATTGCATCTCCTTTCTTTTTTATGCAAAGTTTTCTGTTTGTTATTCCATTTTTACTTATCTTTGTGGCACTAAAAACGATAGTTCATAAAAAGTATAGATATGCTTACCATTAAACAAATTACAGAAAACACAGAGGCGGTACTCCGCGGACTGGAAAAAAAGCATTTCAAAAATGCAAAAGAGGCGATTGAACAAGTAATTGCGCTCAACGACAAAAGACGTAGCACACAAAACCTATTAGATAAGAATCTGGCAGAAGTCAACTCGCTTTCGCGCACCATCGGTCAACTGATGAAAGAAGGCAAGAAAGAAGAAGCTGAGGCTGCACGCACACGTGTTGCCGAAATAAAAGAAGCCAATAAAGAACTGGACGCTACGATGACACAAGCTGCCAACGACCTGCTGAATGTACTTTATACCATCCCCAATGTGCCCTACGACAGCGTGCCCGAAGGTGTAGGCGCCGATGACAACGTGGTGGAAAAAATAGGAGGAATGGAGACAGAACTTCCTAAAGACGCACTGCCCCACTGGGAATTGGCAAAGAAATACGACTTGATAGACTTCGACCTGGGTGTGAAAATCACAGGTGCGGGTTTCCCCGTATATAAAGGTAAAGGCGCACAGCTTCAACGTGCCCTTATCAACTTCTTCCTCGACGAAGCACGCAAATCGGGATACTTGGAAATCATGCCCCCGACGGTAGTGAACACCGCTTCCGGCTACGGCACAGGACAGCTTCCCGACAAAGAAGGACAGATGTATCATTGCGAAGTGGACGACCTGTATCTGATTCCGACAGCGGAAGTCCCCGTGACCAACATTTACCGGGACGTGATTCTGGAAGAAAAAGAATTGCCTATCAAGAACTGTGCATATACACAATGTTTCCGCCGCGAAGCCGGTTCTTACGGAAAAGATGTGCGCGGACTAAACCGCCTGCACGAATTTTCTAAAGTGGAATTGGTTCGCATCGACAAGCCCGAACACTCACAACAGTCGCATCAGGAGATGCTCGACCATGTGGAAAGTCTGTTGCAAAAACTAGAACTCCCCTACCGCATCCTCCGCCTTTGCGGTGGAGACATGAGCTTTACGGCTGCGCTTTGCTTCGACTTCGAAGTTTACTCCGAAGCACAAAAACGCTGGCTGGAAGTAAGTTCCGTTTCCAACTTCGACACTTATCAGGCGAATCGTCTGAAATGCCGCTATCGCAACGCCGAAAAGAAACCCGAACTTTGCCACACACTGAACGGCTCGGCTCTGGCTTTGCCGCGCATCGTTGCCGCTTTGCTCGAGAACAATCAGACGCCGGAAGGTATCAGAATACCGAAAGCACTGGTTCCTTATTGCGGCTTCGACATGATAGACTAAGAAAAACGATTTTTTTATATAACCTTTAAATACGTTTCCCCCATGACAAAAAACACGCAGAGTTTCGCGTTGCCATTGACATTCATTGGCATTATGTTCTTCGCTATTGGTTTCGCATTAGGAATCAATTCGCTGTTAGTTCCCGTATTGCAACAATCATTAGGAATCTCGAACACAGCTTCTTACCTGATTATCGCAGCAACCTTTATTCCATTTCTTGTTTTCGGCTATCCCGCCGGACTCACTATCAAGGCAATTGGCTACAAACGTACCATGTCGCTTTCTTTTTTCATTTTTGCCATAGCATTCTATCTGTTCATCCTTTCGGCCGACCAGAGAAGTTTCACCCTGTTCCTGCTGGCGTCTTTCATTAGTGGAGCCGCCAATGCGTATCTGCAAGCATCTGTAAATCCGTACATTACCATTCTCGGCCCGTTGGATAGTGCTGCAAAACGTATCAGTATAATGGGTATCTGCAACAAGTTGGCTTGGCCTATTCCCGCCATCTTTATTGTGTGGCTGCTGGGCAAAGATGTCAACGTGATTGGCGTTGAAGACCTGAACAAACCGTTTATCATCATCATCTGTGCGTTTATCGCACTGGGTGTGATGGCTTACTTCGCACCGCTACCGGAAGTAAAAGCTGCCGGAGAAGATGATAGCGATGAAGAAGCAGCTAAAAACTGCCCTTACGCTGCCGGCAAAACATCTGTATTCCAGTTCCCGCACTTGTTGCTGGGCTGCTTGGCACTGTTCCTTTATGTAGGTGTTGAAACTGTTTCACTGGGTACGTTGGTAGATTATGCCAAATCACTCGGACTGGAAGGTGCAGCCAACTATTCATGGATTGCTCCTATCGGCATCGTGATTGGTTATATCTGCGGCATCATCTTTATTCCGAAATATCTCAGCCAGGCAACTGCTCTGAAGATTTGTTCCATCCTTGCCGTTATCGGTTCACTGATGGTGGTGCTTACTCCTGCTGATATTTCCATCTATTTCATTTCGTTCATGGCGCTGGGATGTTCACTGATGTGGCCGGCATTGTGGCCGCTTGCAATGGCAGACCTCGGCAAGTTTACCAAGGCCGGATCGTCACTGCTGATTATGGCAATGTTTGGTGGCGCCGTTATCCCTACCCTTTATGGCTGGATGAAAGACGTGACCGATGCACAACAGGCATACTGGATTTGCTTGCCTTGCTTCTTGTTTATCCTTTACTACGGTATGTTCGGATACAAGATTCGCACGAAGTAATCAGAGACAATCATCAAGATATAAAGAGCCACTCCTCAAAAGAGTGGCTTTTCTTTTTGTATTTCGCAAAATAGCCGTATCTTTGCCTAAATTTATAACATTCTGATAGCAGTTACGTAATAAAACCAACAAATTAATTAGATAATGAACAGAATCATTAGCAAAGAACGCTTTTCTGAGAAAGTATTCAGATTTGAAATTGAAGCTCCTTTAATTGCTAAATCCCGTAAAGCCGGACACTTCGTCATCGTGCGTGTAGGCGAAAAGGGAGAACGTATGCCCCTGACTATTGCCGGTGCCGACACAAAGAAAGGCACTATCACTTTGGTAATACAGGAAGTCGGGCTTTCTTCTACCCGTCTTTGTGAACTGAACGAGGGTGACTACATCACCGACGTAGTAGGTCCGCTGGGACAAGCTACGCATATAGAGAATTTCGGAACAGTGGTTTGCGCCGGTGGCGGCGTGGGCGTGGCTCCGATGCTTCCCATCGTACAAGCTTTGAAGGCTGCCGGCAATCGCGTAATTACCGTTTTGGCGGGACGCAACAAAGACCTTATCATTCTGGAAAAAGAAATGCGCGAAAGCTCCGATGAAGTAATTATCATGACCGACGACGGCTCTTACGGCCGAAAAGGATTGGTGACGGAAGGCGTGGAAGAAGTTATCAAACGTGAGAAAGTAGATAAATGCTTCGCCATCGGCCCCGCCATTATGATGAAATTCGTTTGCCTGCTGACTAAGAAATATGATATACCGACCGATGTTTCACTGAACACCATAATGGTGGATGGAACAGGGATGTGTGGAGCTTGCCGCATCACTGTGGGAGGAAAGACGAAGTTTGTTTGCGTTGACGGCCCCGAGTTCGACGGTCACCAAGTGGACTTTGACGAAATGCTGAAACGTATGGGTGCGTTCAAAAACATCGAACGCGAGGAGATGCACAAGCTCCAACCCGAATGTGAAGTAACGAAGGAAATAGACGAGAAAAGCCGCAACGCTGCCTGGAGACAAGAATTGCGCAAAGCGATGAAACCGAAAGAACGCACTGCCATCCCCCGCGTGGAGATGAATGAGCTGGATGCGGAATATCGTTCTCACAGCCGCAAGGAAGAAGTGAACCAAGGTTTGACAGCCGAACAAGCGGTGACGGAAGCGAAACGCTGTCTCGACTGCGCCAATCCGGGCTGTATGGAAGGCTGTCCTGTAGGTATCGACATTCCACGCTTTGTTAAGAACATCGAACGCGGCGAATTTCTGGAAGCTGCAAAGACACTGAAAGAGACAAGCGCCCTGCCGGCTGTTTGCGGTCGTGTCTGCCCGCAGGAAAAGCAATGCGAATCGAAATGTATTCATCTGAAAATGAATGAGAAGCCGGTAGCTATCGGTTATCTGGAACGCTTTGCTGCCGACTACGAGCGGGAAAGCGGACAGATATCTGTGCCTGTGATTGCAGAGAAGAATGGCATCAAGGTAGCTGTGATTGGTTCGGGTCCTGCCGGACTGTCATTTGCAGGTGATATGGCTAAGTTTGGTTATGACGTGACGGTGTTTGAAGCGCTACACGAAATCGGCGGCGTATTGAAATACGGTATTCCCGAATTTCGTTTGCCAAACAAGATTGTAGATGTGGAAATCGACAACCTTGCCAAGATGGGGGTTACATTCATCAAAGACTGTATTGTAGGAAAGACTATCAGCGTGGAGGATCTGAAAGAGGAAGGTTTCAAAGGAATCTTCGTGGCTTCCGGTGCGGGTCTGCCCAACTTTATGAATATTCCGGGCGAGAACTCTATCAATATCATGTCTTCTAACGAATACCTCACTCGCGTCAACCTGATGGATGCTGCCAGTGAAGAGTCTGATACTCCGGTGGCTTTCGGTAAGAACGTTGCCGTAATTGGTGGTGGTAACACGGCTATGGACTCTGTTCGTACGGCTAAACGTCTGGGTGCCGAGCGTGCCATGATTATCTACCGCCGTTCGGAAGAAGAGATGCCGGCACGTATCGAAGAAGTGAAACACGCCAAGGAGGAAGGCGTGGAATTTATGACATTGCACAACCCTATTGAATATATTGCCGACGAGCAAGGTTGCGTGAAGCAGGTCATTCTGCAAAAGATGGAACTTGGTGAACCGGACGCTTCGGGACGCCGTAGTCCTGTGGCTATTCCGGGGGCAACGGAAACGATTGATATTGATTTGGCTATTGTCAGCGTGGGTGTATCTCCCAACCCGATTGTGCCCAGCTCTATCAAAGGACTGGAATTGGGACGTAAAGGTACGATTGCCGTAGACGATAATATGGAATCTTCTATTCCGATGATTTACGCTGGAGGTGACATCGTTCGTGGTGGAGCTACCGTTATTCTTGCCATGGGAGATGGACGCAAGGCGGCAGCGGCAATGAACGAAAAACTAATGATTAACGATTAACGGTCAGTGATTAACGATCGTAACACTACGTGATGATAAAAAATAAGCGGCGGATAATTGAGTTTATCCACCGCTTATTTTATTGTATCAACTTCGGCCGTTAATCACTACTTACAACGCTTTATTTGTAGCAGGATTCGGGAAAATGACAGTCGGCTTGAACGACTTCGCTTCCTCAAAGTCCATCAGTGCATACGACATGATAATCACAATATCATCCGGTTGCACCTTTCGGGCAGCAGCACCATTCAGACAAATCTTGCCGGAACCGCGTTCACCTTTGATAATATAGGTTTCAAAGCGTTCACCGTTGTTATTATCAACAATATACACCTTTTCTCCCGCAATCATATTCGCAGCGTCCATCAGGTCCTCATCAATCGTAATACTACCCATGTAGTTCAGATTTGCCTCCGTGACACGTGCACAATGAATCTTCGACTTCAACACTTCAATCATCATAAGGTTACGTCTTTAAGTTTATTCTTTATATTTAATATTATCAATCAGCCGGACATCGCCGCAGAACACCGTGATGCATCCTACTGCATACGAAGTGGCTTCCCAATTGCTTATCTTCTGCAATGTATTGCCATCTACGATTTCGAAGTACTCCAAACACAATCCCGGAGCAGCTTTAATCGCATCTTCCACCATCTTCTGCGTCTCACCCACTGTGTGAGTGGCTGCAAAGTTACGACTTTTAAATAAGGTGCGGGAAATATTTAAAGCATTTTCACGCTCCTGTGCAGATAAACGTTTGTTCCGGCTACTCAATGCCAGCCCGTCTTCTTCACGTACAATCGGACAGCCGACAATCTCCAGCTTATACTCCATCTGACGAACCATCTCACGGATAATCGCCAACTGCTGAAAATCTTTCTCTCCGAAATAAGCCCGATCCGGCTGCACCGCATCAAACAGCTTACTCACAATCTGGCAAACACCATTGAAATGTCCCGGACGGAACGCTCCTTCCATCACCGTATCCAGGGGAGCATAGCTGAACTCCCGCGTATCCGGCTGAGGATACATCTCGCTCACTGAAGGTGCAAAAGCGAAATCCGCCCCACAATCTTCGAGCAGATTGCAATCCGCTTCCAACGTACGAGGATACTTTTCCAAATCGTTTTTATCGTTAAACTGAGTGGGATTTACAAAAACACTCACTACAGTAACACCATTCTCACTTACGCTGCGCTTTACCAGAGATGCATGTCCACTGTGCAAAGCACCCATTGTGGGAACCAGTCCCACCTTTTTACCCTGGGCTCTCAGTGCCGTCAATTCGGTCTGTAAGTCCTTGATAGTGTGTACTACTTTCATTTTCGTCAATTGGTTTATGTTTAAGTCGTTTGCAAAAACTCTGCAAAATAAACTAATATTTGCCACATAAAGAAAGAATATCGTATTTAATGTTCCTTTTTTTTCGTATCTTTGCAGAATATTATAGTGAACCATCATTATTATGACAAAGGCGAATAAAGTTTTATTTATCACTCAAGAGATTACACCTTACGTTTCAGAATCCGAAATGGCCAATATAGGTAGAAACCTTCCACAGGCAATCCAAGAAAAAGGCCGTGAAATCAGAACATTTATGCCCAAATGGGGAAACATCAACGAACGCAGAAACCAACTGCACGAGGTGATTCGTCTCTCTGGTATGAACCTGATTATTGACGATACTGATCATCCCCTTATTATAAAAGTTGCATCTATCCAATCTGCACGTATGCAAGTTTATTTCATCGACAACGATGATTATTTCCAGAACCGTATGCAAACAGCAGACGAAAATGGCGTGGAATATGATGACAACGACAGTCGTGCCATCTTCTATGCACGCGGTGTGCTGGAAACAGTAAAAAAGCTTCGCTGGTGTCCGGATGTGATTCACTGTCATGGCTGGATGACGGCATTAGCACCTCTTTATATTAAGAAAGCCTACAAAGACGAACCTTCTTTCCGTGATACCAAGGTGGTGTTCTCAGTATATGAAGACGACTTTAAAAATACGCTTAGTGACGACTTTCCTACCAAACTGATGCTGAAAGGGATTAGTAAGAAGGACTTGGGAGCACTGACCGAACCGGTAGATTATGCCGCTCTTTGCAGACTTGCCGTTGACCACTCGGATGGAGTGATTCAAAACAGTGAGAAGGTAGACCAATCTATCATTGAGTATGCCCGTCAATCAGGCAAATTGGTACTCGACTACCAGAACCCGGAAAACTACGCAGACGCTTGCAACGAGTTCTACGATCTGGTGTGGGATGCCAATACAGACAACAAAGAAGAAGAAGAATAAAAAAATCTAGATACGACGATCATGAAATCAAAATACACCTTAATAGCTTTACTGGCAATCACACTCTTCGGATGTGATGATAACACAGGCGGATTGGGACTGGGAATGTTTCCGGGAAGCGATCAGAATATTAATGGAAAACTAACTACGTTCGATGTAACGTCAGAATCCGTTCATGCCGGAAAGATTTATGCTATGAGCAATATAGGATATGTCGGCAAGTTTACAGACAACCTTTTCGGAACTTATCAGGCAGGATTCTTAGCAGAGTTGAACTGTCCTGATGGGGTAACGTTTCCTAAAGTATATACGGAATATGATGAAGATGGAAATCTTGCTTCCGTAACTGGAAAGAAAGCTGTCAGAGGTGAAGGTACTATGATCGGTGAGGAGTCTGACGATATCATATTAATCAAAGATGGTGATAAAGTTATCGGCAATATACATACGGCTGAGTTATATTTATGGTATAGTTCTTATTTCGGAGATTCATTGACTGCAAGCCGCCTAAGCGTTTATGAATTAAACCAAAGAATCAAAGTAAAAGATGCCTATTATACAGATATTGATGCCGAATCATATAAAGGAAGACTTTTGGGAACAAAAGCTTATACAGCTGTAGACCTCTCAGTAAAAGACTCTATCAGAAAACTTTCTGGTTATGTTCCTAGTGTACACGTTGCTATTGACGATGCCACCGCTGTAGAAATAGGTGGAAAGATCATTAAAGAGGCTAGAACGGAAGGTGGACTCAATATGAATAAGTTCAGAGAAGCTTTTAAAGGCATTTATGTGAAAAACGACTTTGGTGATGGAACGGTGCTTTATGTTTTTCAATCACAAATGAATGTAGTATACAAATGTTATGCTACAGATTCTATCACAGGACTTAAAAAGCATAAGAACGTTTTAGAAAATGGAGTTGCTAAAGACTCTACTTATTATGATGACCGTAGCTTCTATTCTACACGAGAAGTCATTCAAGCTAATCGTTTAGAAAATGACAAAGAGGCTATTCAGGATTGCATTGATAATCATGAATTGACATATCTGAAAAGTCCGGCAGGTATTTTCACGCAGATAACTCTTCCGGTTAGTGAAATAGCAGAAAAGCTTCAAGGTGATACTCTGAATGCCGTAAGATTAGCTATTCCTATTTATAATCAGACCAATGATAAGAAATTTGGCATGTCTATTCCTCGCAGTGTTTTGTTGATACGTAAGAAGTATAAAGATAGCTTCTTTGTGAAAAATGAATTAAGTGATGGTATAACTTCAACATTTAAGGATTACTCGTCTTTAACAACTCCTCCTACACAGTATGTATTCGATAATATCACTCAGATGGTAAATAGTTGTTTGGCTGATGGAGAAAGAGATGCTGCAGAAAAGGAACTTAAAGATAAGGGCTCTGTAACATTCACCTACATTGATACAAATGGAGATTCAAAGACCCAAACCGTTAATTCGATTGAAGAATGGGAAAAATTAAGCGATTGGAATAAAGTGGTACTCATTCCTGTACTTATAACTACAGATTCTTCTACAAGTACTAGTAGTGGTACTCCTAATGTTATCAGCATACAGCATGACTTAAAACCAAGTTATGCAGGTTTGAAAGGTGGACTTTGGGGACTTAATCCAAAAGACCATCCTGACAACGTACTTAAACTCGAAGTTGTCTCCACGAACTTCGGCACAAGAGCGAATTAATAACTGAAACATATTATAAACAATAGCGCGGATTACACCAAACGTAATTCGCGCTATTGTTTTTTATAGATACAAAAAATAAAACCGTGAGTCTGATTCACATCAGCCCCACGGTTCTTCGCGCATTATACATACAAACTATTGTATAAACTAATCTTCTTTTTTAGCAGCTTTTTTAGGTCTACCGGCAGCTTTCTTTGGTTCAGCAACTGCCTTTTTAGTAGTAGCCTTCTTCACTGTAGTCTTTTTTGCAGCAGCTTCCTTTTCTGCTTTTTCCTGCCATTTAGCAACTTCTTTCTCCAACACCATAATCTCATCACCCTGATTCTTAATCGTAGTCAGTAGCGAGTTCAGCTCCTCACTGTCCACATCGGCAGGATAGAGTGCATCCACACGTTTGATGAAGTCCGCCAGAATATTCATATAGTTGGTGAAAGCATCATAAGGAGAATCATAAATGCCACGATTAAGCCAAAGGCCGTTGTTCTTCGTCGTCATGAAACGGAAGTTGTTACTAGCCTGCAAATAATCCCAGTCTTGCTTAATGCGACGGTCGTCACTCAAATGAACACGCTCGGCTACACTATAGAGCTTATTGAAAGCCTCGCGCTGAAGGACATTACCCAACCAACTGCTGGTATCTCTCTCTTCGTCTACCCAAGACATCGGATAAGGCACATCCATCTGAGAAACAGATTTCAGCTTCGTAACAATCTCGGTTGGTGTAGAGAAAGTGATGCCTTTAGCTCTTGCACATTCAGGCAATGCTTTCAGGAATTCAAGAATATTAGAGGACAGCGGTTGAGCCATACCCAATGCACTTAGTTCCATGAAGATATTAATCACCTGTTCTTCTTGCGGCAACGCGTCAATCCAACTGATATACTTATCTGCAAACAAAGGATATTCGGGCCAATCGGCATTAGAGAAACGCAGACTGATATCATCCGACAACTTAAAGTCTCTCAGCAAAAGTTTGAGACACGGAGCCTGATTACAGTGATACACATAATGCGGACTCTTCCATCCCAGTACGTGCTTAGCACCTTCTGTCAGCATTCCCTTGAAGCCCATTGAGGCTACCAGTCCACCAATATCATCCGAATATATCAAGCTGGAATTGCGGAACACTTGAGGTTCCTTACCAAACATCTGTTTCATCTTATCACGCTGACGAAGCACTTCTTCGCGGAAGCAATCTTCGTTGGCAAGCGATGACAAACCATGTGAGTAAGGCTCGCACAAGAACTCGCAGCATCCTGTTTCATTCAATTGTTGCAACAAATCGATAACTGCCGGAGCATGAATCTCCAATTGTTCCAACGCAACACCCGAAATGGAAAGTGCAACTTTAAACGCACCTCCGGAGTTTTTCGCCATCTCAATCAGGGCGCTGAGAGCAGGAATGTAAGAACGTTCGGCAACTTCATTCATGCCCGTTTCGTTCGCATAATCGTCGTAATAGTAATGGTCGTTACCAATATCGAAGAAACGATACCGTTTCAAATGGATAATTTGATGTATCTCAAAATAAAGACAGATAGTTCTCATTATTATTTATAGTTTTATTATTTACCATAGTTTCTTAACACATTATCGTAGAGAGCACGGATTCTCAAGCCTACCTTTTCCCAAGTGATTCCGTCCACCTCTTTCTTTCCTTCATCTTTCAGATAGTCAAAAAGAGATTGATTCGTACAAAGAGAATAGATGGCGTCTGCCATAGCATGAATATCCCAGTAATCAGTCTTAATCACTTTATCAAGAATCTCGCCACATCCCGATTGCTTGGAAATGATGGAAGGCGTTCCACATTGCATAGCCTCCAGCGGGGCAATACCGAAAGGTTCAGAAACAGACGGCATCACAAATACGTCACTATTCTTATAAACCTCATATACCTGCCGTCCTTTCATGAATCCCGGAAAATGGAAGCGATCGGCAATGCCGCGTTCTGCCACCATATTAATCATGGCATTCAGCATATCGCCCGAACCTGCCATCACGAAACGGATGTTGCGGGTACGCTTCAACACAAGTGCGGCAGCCTCAACGAAGTATTCCGGACCTTTCTGCATGGTGATGCGTCCGAGGAACGTCACCACTTTCTCTCTCGAATGGTCGGGACGTGGAATATCAAGCAGCTCTTGAGATAATGGATAAACAGCATTGTGCATGGCAAATACTTTGGCAGGATCCTGATGATATTCATTTATCACCGTGCGGCGAGTAAGCTCGGACACACACATGATGCAATCGGCATGGTCCATACCATTCTTTTCGATGGAATAGACAGTAGGATTGACTTTACCGCGAGAACGGTCGAAATCTGTGGCATGAACGTGTATGCAAAGCGGTTTGCCACTCACCATCTTGGCATGTACTCCGGCAGGATATGTCAGCCAGTCGTGCGCATGAATAATGTCAAACTCTTGCTGACGGGCCACTACTCCGGCAATAATCGAGAAATTGTTGATTTCCTCGTGTAAGTTGCCAGGATAGCCGCCTGCAAAATCCATAGCTCCTATATCATTGACGTGCATATAAGAAAAATCGGCATAGATATGGTCGCGAAGCGAATAATACTCTTCGGGAGACATATCCAACAAGCGCGACTTCAAGTAGTCGTAATGAACGTCACGCCACACAATCGGCACTTGATTCATACCGATAATTTTCAAGAACTTCTCTTCTTCGCCGCTAGGCTTAGGCATACAGAAAATAGTCTCCATATCGCCTTGCAGACTCAATCCCCTTGTTATTCCGTAAGAAGCAACTGCCAGACCACCATATATTTTGGGAGGGAATTCCCATCCAAACATTAAAACTTTCATCGTCGTTCCTCCTTTTTTAATAATACTTAGACAGTAGCTTTAACACACGCAATATTTCTGCCACATTCATCGCAAACGATACTGCACCACGTCCCTTGAAAGGTGGATTCCCATCGAATAGTTCAGGAATCGAACCGACACAATGGCTTGTCATCTCGTCTTCATAGCTAATCAGCTGACGTTCGATGAAAGACAATCCGCTCATCTTATAAATACGAAGATAAGACTCGAGATAGAATCCCATCAACCACGGCCAGGCCGTTCCTTGATGGTATGCATAATCGCGCTGTACCTGCGGACCTACATAATTGGGGTTGTATCCACCACTTTTGGGGCTTAACGAACGAATTCCTTTGGGAGTAAGCAGCTCTTTGGTTACGATATCGAGCACTTGTTTTCTTTGTGCCCTATCCAGAGGAGAGTAGTCTAATGCTGCGGCAAATATCATATTGGGGCGTACGCTCCAGTCCATCATATTTCCGTCTACATAATCGAGCAAATATCCATATTCATTGCGGAACACTTCTACAAACGACTTACCGGTCACTTCGGCCTGCCCGTCGAGGGCGTCTGCCAGAGTTTCGTTTCCGTCTTCGCGCACCAGATTGGCAACGAAGCGCAAAGCATTATACCAAAGGGCATTAAACTCTACGATATATCCTGTACGCGGAATCACGGGATGACCGTTCACTGTTGAGTTCATCCACGTAATAGCCTTGTCCGTTCCGTTGGAATAGAGCAATCCGTTTTCGTGTAGGAAGAGATTCTCATGTTTGCGCTGACGGATAAATTCTACGATATCTACCAGCAACTCGCCGTATTTCTGCCGGCATTGTTCGCGGGAAGTCTCCTTGGCATATTGCTGCAAAGCCCATACAGCCCAGAGCAACACATCGGGATGTTCCATTTCGTAGATTTTATATCCTACAGGTTCCTCATTAATATAGTTGCGAATGGCTTTTTCCGCTGTTTTCATCACATCCTCAAATTCGTCGATTTCATCGATAGCCAAAGTCAGTCCCGGCAGCGAAATGAACATATCTCGTGCACGGCATTTAAACCATGGATAGCCTGCAAGGATGTAGTGTTCACCTTCCTGTTTATTATGGAACTGGTGTGCAGAGTTCTCCAGACAGTGGTAGAAGCTGTCGCGCGGAGTGCGGTCGAGTACTTCGGCCTCGAAGGTCTGTTTCAGTCTGCGGGTTGTCACTTCGGAAGTTCCTGCGGAGAAGACGATACTCTCTCCTTTCTTTATGTTCACTTCAAAATATCCGGGAACGTAAAGGTCTTCATTGAAGTCGTATCCGCGTTCCTGTTCTTTGGGATATTCGATGCCCCGATACCAGTCGGGCTGGAAATGAAATTCGCAACTCTTGTTCAACTGCATATAGAGTTCCGGATAGCCGGGATACATGCACGTCTTGATACCATTTTCCACAAGTTGATACTCGCGGCTGGCCTGCGCATTCTCATGGGTATATTCACGTACGCTTCTGAAAGCGAGAAACGGGCGGAAACGCAACGTCGTTGCCGAGTGCGCATCGACCAAAGTATAACGGATCAGGATTCTGTTTTCATGATGTACAAAGATTTTTTCTTTGCGAAGGACGACACCTCCAACACGGTAAGTTGTAGCCGGGATATGCTCACAGTCAAATTCACGAATATACTTATGTCCATTCGGACTAAAGTTATTTCCCTGATATTTGTGTAACCCCAAGTTAAACTCCGCACCGTGTTGAATTACCGTTTCATCAAGAGAAGAAAGCAGCACATGATTCTCATCGTCGATATTGGGAACCGGAATCACCAACAGGCCGTGATATTTGCGTGTGTTACAATCAACAATCGTTGTACAATGATAAGCTCCTGCCTTGTTCGTCCGGAGTATCTCCCTTTGAAGAGATTCTTCCAGATTTGTCATGAGGGTCTTGTCAAATCGTAAATAACTCATAGTTGTGCATTATTTAAAGGTTAATTTTTTGGTCACTATATCGTTCATATATTAATCACTACACCGCATAATTATGGGTTGTAGCATAATGTAAAACAGGTATAACGCCCAAATGTACAAATTATAGATAAAAACAAAAATAAAAAGGCTTTTTATTTTCAGTTTTTGTGCAAATATTCGTAGTATTGCGTAAAATATCTAAAGAAAAGAATGTTATGAAGCAAGATATTCAGCATATCATGCTAGCTGCCGTAAAGCCATTGTTCCTTATTTTTATCCTATATATACTCAAAACAGTTGAAGTGGGCATGGATTGGGACTTCTCTCACTTGGGTATATACCCGATGGATAAAAGAGGAATAGTCGGGATTTTAACTCATCCGTTGATTCACAGCGGGTTCAGTCACCTATTGGCAAATACAATCCCTTTATTCTTTCTGTCGTGGTGTCTTTTTTACTTTTACAGAGGAATTGCCGGGAAAATATTTATCCTTATTTGGCTTGGGGGAGGTCTGCTCACCTTCTTCATCGGCAAACCGGGATGGCACGTCGGTGCTAGCGGACTAATCTACGGACTTGCCTTTTTCCTCTTTTTTAGCGGTATACTACGCAAATATGTTCCGCTTATTGCCATTTCTCTTCTTGTCACCTTTCTTTATGGAGGAATAATATGGCATATGATCCCTTACTTCTCCCCTGCCAATATGTCGTGGGAAGGACATCTCAGCGGAGGAGTGATGGGTACGCTTTGCGCTTTTGTTTTCGTCAATCACGGACCTCAACGGCCGGAACCGTTTGCCGACGAAAAAGAGGATGAAGAAGATGGCATAGAGGAAGAAAATCCGGAAGAAAATGAATTTTGGGAGGAACTTCCGGATGATTCGACACACGATGTTTGATTAAGGTCTGTGAAGTGCTTCGAGCAGCAACGTAATATTGGCCGTAAACAATCTCACAGCGATAGCTAGAAGAATAACGCCGAAGAACTTGCGAATGATGTAAATACCACCTTTTCCAAGGAAACGCTCTACACGACCAGTCATACATACCACAAAGTATACCCAAATCATGTTCAGAACCAAGGCTATGATAATATTAATACTGGCATATTCGGCTCGCAGGGAAAGTAGAGTAGTGAAGGCTCCGGCACCTGCTAGCAACGGGAAAACAAGCGGCACCAAAGTAGCCTCCTTGATGGGCCCCTGATTCTTAAATATCTCAATATCTAGAATCATTTCCAAAGCCATGAGGAAAATAACAAATGCCCCTGCAACAGCAAAAGACTCAATATCAACGCTGAAAAGCTTCAATAGCATATCTCCTGCATAAAAGAAGCCAATCAACAATGCAAATGAAATAACAGTGGCTTTCATAGCATTCACGTCTTTTCCTTTTTCTTTCAGGTTTATAATAATAGGTATAGAACCGATAATATCAATTACTGCAAAAAGCACAATAAACGCACTAATCAGTTGTTGCCAATTGAACAACAAGATTTCACCTTTCACCTTTTCAAAGCAATCGACGACCAACTGCCAATAAAAATCAAAGTCTGCGAACATATTTTCCTCCTTTTTTCTGCAAATATACTCTATTTTTATACAATTAAACAATAAAAAAAATAAAAAGAGAGAGCAGATGTTGACAGCAGTATCTTATTATGAGTAAATTTGTACGTTAAACAAGAGATTACAATTTATGGAAACGATGTTCGATACTTTACTCCAATTGCCACTATTCCAAGGTCTTTGTCCTGATGATTTCGCTAATATCCTAGATAAGGTAAAGTTGCACTTTATTAAGTATAAGGCAGGAGAAACTATAATAAAAAGTGGTAGTCCTTGTACGCAGCTATGCTTCTTGCTGAAAGGCGAAGTGTCAATCATCACAAGTTCCAGCGAAAACACCTATACCGTCATCGAGCAGATGGAAGCCCCCTATCTGATAGAACCTCAGTCTCTATTCGGCATGAATACGACGTATACTTCATCCTATGTAGCGCATACAATAGTGCATACGGTTTGTATCAGCAAGGCTTTCGTTCTTAGCGATCTCTTTAATTATGATATCTTCCGTCTCAACTATATGAATATAGTCAGCAATCGCGCACAGAATCTTTATTCAAAATTTTGGGAAGAGACTTCAATGGAATTGAAAGATAAAATCATCCGTTTCTTCCTCCTGCATTGCGAAAAGGCACAGGGGGAAAAGGTATTCAAAGTAAAAATGGACAATCTTGCCCATTGTTTGGATGACACCCGCCTGAATACTTCCAGAGTGCTCAATGAATTACAAGATAAAGGGCTATTGGAATTGCGCCGAAAAGAGATTCTCATTCCGGACGGACAGAAGTTACTTACTACAAAATAGAAATTCGACTTACCTTATTATTCTTTATATTATTGCTTGCTCTCAAAAGTACTTATTCATTCCTATCCTATTATGAATGAATTCTCATTAGCATAGATTTACTTCTTCTTTTGAATAACATTATCTCTGTCAATGCACAAATTTAATCGTCTGACAGTTGATTCTTTTTCGTCTAACAGCTGTCAGACGAAAAAGTAACAGTTGTCAGACGAAAGTTCAACAGCT
>NZ_URFY01000047.1 GCF_900547205.1 uncultured Bacteroides sp. | reverse complement strand
TCTATATACAGTGTATTAATATTGTAATAGAGGGTTGTATATAAATGTGAATTGTCTTTCTTGGTTACATATGTATTGTATTCACATTTGTAGTATTCACTTATCTACTCATTTGGTTTCACTAATATATATAAAATCAGTTGCAAAAGCAATATTATGAAGGACAGAAAGTGAATTTCACCTGTGTAAATGGATAATTTAAGCTAATCTTCCTTTACACTTTCTTTATAATTGCAAATCCTTGCAATATTTCCGTACTCCTCTACTTATTATTGTATTTTTTCGATTCTACGAGGGGTATTTTGGATATAAAAAGTTAATAACCAATGTTTTATATTGATTTTATAGGTATATAATCTTAGTTGAACTAGAAGAAGAAGGCATTTTTTCACTAAAATAGTCCCAGAATTAGCAAAATGATATATTACGTTTTCTAATTAAGTGAGTGTTTTCTCTCTTTTACCATCAAAAGACTTACTAATAAGTCTGGAAGAGATGAGTGTCTGAAATTAACATAATTGTAAATCATTAGTCACCCATTATTGAAAAATGGCTGAGAAAGAGATAGTGCTTGAATGGCTTAATTTTCCAAACTTCGATAAGAAGATGGAGTGAAAGTTTCGTGTATGCTATTTATAAACTGAGGACTCTAGAAGATAAAGAAAGCTGCTTATTTTGTAAAGGAGATTGCTTAATATGTGGATTAGGCTTACATTAGATTTATAAGCGTTTGATAGGCTATAAAAAAGGCATATACCTTATTTCATCAATAATAAAAGTATATGCCTTATAATATTTGATAGTATGTATCAGCGTTAATGCAGAATTTTAAACACTAACTCACGGAGAATATCTCCGTCGGACATTGAACTGTTCTGAGCACCTTTTGATTTTGCGTCAGCATATCGTATTTCTCCGACGATTTGCATTGTCTTTACTCCACTATATTTGCGCATTGCAGCCATATAATCTCTGGCTTGCCATGGAGTTCTTAATCCGAGCATAGTAGCAATTCCCTGCTCTGTTTTATCAGGCGCATAATATGCCAGCATCAGGTTGGAGTAAAAACTGAACAATAATGAAAGCGTCATCTGTATAGGATTCGTTTTGGGGTTTTCCTCAAAGTATTTTATTATTTTGTTTGCCTTCAATATATCCTTTTCCACTAATGCGCTGCGCAATTCGAAATTATTATAATCCTTGCTAATTCCGATATTCTTTTCTATCTGTTCGGGAGTTACGCGCTTCTGGCTTGCGGGTAAGGTGATGATTAGTTTATCTAGTTCTCCCGTCAGTCGGCTTAAATCCGAGCCAACAAAGTCGGCAAGCATAGCAGTTGCCTTAGGCTCCATATCTACGCCTTTTCGTTTCATGTACGAAGATATAAAACCCGGAAGTTGTGCATCCTTTATCTTTTTGGATTCAAACAGGACGCCTGTCTTTTCTACTTCTACTGCCAGTTTCTTCCTACGATCCAGCGTGCCATGCTTATGGCATATCACCAAAATCGTAGAATGCAGTGGCTTCTGAAGATAGTAAGACAACTCTTCCATATTGCGCACAGCTTGCGCCTCTTTCACTACCACCACTTGATGTTCGGACATCATAGGATAGCGCTTGGCAGCATTTATGATAGTTGCCACATCCACATCGGCTCCATACACTACTGTCAGGTTGAACTCTTTTTCCGTTTCGTTCAGCACATTGTCGATAATGTAATCTGCAATTAAGTCGATGTAGTAGGACTCTTCGCCCATCAGGTAGTAAATGGGACGATACTGCTTTGCCCTCAACTCTTTGAGAATATCATCACACGTTAGCTCTTGTTTTGCCATAATAGTATCGGGGTTACCAGTCGAATTTCAAGTGTTTTACTGTCTTCTTTTCATCCAGAATCATGCGGAGTGAGGCGATGCCGATTTCAACATGCTCTTCCACGTAATTTCTGGTCACCAGATTATCACTCTTATCGGTTTTGACACCTTCGGGAGTCATGGGCTGGTCGGAAACCAGCAGCAATGCACCGGTAGGGATATGATTGGCAAAACCACAACTGAACAAAGTTGCCGTTTCCATGTCGACAGCCATTGCACGTGTCTTTTTCAGATATTCTTTGAATGCTTCATCATGTTCCCAGATACGACGGTTGGTGGTATATACGGTTCCCGTCCAATAGTCGCGGGCATGGTCGCGGATGGCTGATGAAACAGCACGCTGCAACATAAATGCGGGCAGAGCGGGCACTTCGGGAGGGAAATAATCGTTGGAAGTTCCTTCGCCACGGATAGCGGCAAGCGGAAGAATCAAGTCTCCAATCTGGTTTTTCTTGTCGATACCTCCACATTTTCCCAGAAACAGGCAGGCTTTGGGATGCACAGCTCCCAATAAATCCATGATGATGGCGGCGTTGGGGCTTCCCATGCCGAAGTTGATTATGGTAATGCCTTCCGCGCTGGCAGAAATCATATTGGCATCTCTGCCTAGAATAGGAACATCGAATCGGTTAGCGAAAATCTCTACGTACTTGCTGAAGTTAGTCAGCAGGATATACTCTCCAAAATCCTCCAGGTTACGTTTTGTGTAACGGGGTAGCCAATTAGCTACGATTTCTTCTTTCGTTTTCATATTAATCTATTAAATTTGTGGCTCCAATGATGGAAACCGTTATTTAACTTACAAAAATAATAAATGTTATCGTTAAACCTACCAGTATTCGACACTAAAATAAACGTACGTAACGGAAAAAATGTAATTTTCGACGTCATTCGCAAACGTTTTGTTGCCCTTACTCCTGAAGAATGGGTGCGACAGCACTTTGTTCACTTTCTTATTGCGCACAAAGGATATCCGAGTGCTCTCTTGGCAAATGAAGTGATGGTAAAGTTGAACGGAACGACCAAACGATGCGATACGGTGCTCTACCGCAGGGACTTATCCGCTCGCATGATTGTGGAATATAAAGCTCCGCATATAGAAATAACGCAAGCAGTATTCGATCAGATTACCCGTTATAATATGGTGCTGAAGGTGGACTATCTGATTGTCAGCAACGGGATGCAGCATTATTGTTGCCGGATGGATTATGAGCACCAGAGTTATACCTTTCTTAGAGATATCCCGGACTACAATTCCTTGTGAAAAACATAGCGTCACTATCTCCCGCACATAGTGACGCTATCCCGAGCATATAGTGACGCCATAATAAAGCGCCCCACAATGCTTTCCTGAAGGCTTTTTATTCAGACAATCTCCTCCGGCTTCTTCTCTTCGATACTCCCCTTTTTCTTACTGAATTTCTCCTGCAATTTCTGCATCAATTCATAGAAATTAGGGATATATACCGTCGCCAGCAGCGTATTCATCGCCATACCGAATACGACGGCAGCACCAAGTGCAATACGGCTTTCTGCTCCCGCACCACTGGCAAACAGCAAAGGCATTACACCCAATACAAAAGCAAAAGACGTCATCAGAATAGGGCGCAACCGGACGTGTCCGGCTTCAAATGCTGCATCACGAATGGAATTGCCTTCGGCACGGAAGTCACGGGCAAATTCTACAATCAAAATACCATTCTTAGCGGAAAGTGCAATCAGCAGGATAATACCGATTTGCGTGTAAATACTGACAGGAGTTCCCATAATGAGACAGCCTATCATAGCTCCAAGCAGTGCCACAGGCAATCCGATGACGGCTGCCACCGGGCTGGTCCAACTTTCATATTGTGCAGCCAACACCAGAAAGGCAACAATCAAAGCCATCACTAAAACTACAGTCGTGGTACTACCCGCCTGCGTCTCCTGATAGGCTACTGAAGTCCATTCATAACCAAATTCGTCTCCCAATTGCTCTTTGAATAGCTCTTCCATCTCCTGAATGGCCTGTCCCGTACTGCTTCCCGAAGCAACATTGCAAGTCAGCGCAGCCGTTGAGTACATATTATAACGATTGATCTGATCCTGTCCCAACTGCTCTTCCACCTGAGTGAAAGAAGAAAAAGGAACCATCTCTCCTGTCGAATTGGGAACACCCAGTTTCAATACATCGTCAATCACTCGCTGTGCCTGGTCTTTCGCTTCTATTTTAACCTGATAGATACGGCCAAATTCGACGAAATCGTTCACGTAAGCCGCTCCCATATAGTAACTTAGCGTAGAGAACACGTCACTCAAAGAAATACCCATAAACTGTACTTTATCGCGGTCGATATTCAGAAAATACTGAGGGACATTTGCTTGATACTGACTGGATACGGAGGCTAGAGCCGGCTTAGTGTGATAAGAAGCGAGCAAAGCTTTGATAGCCTGCTGCATTTCCGTCGGTCCCAGATTTCTGCGGTCCTCCAATTGAAGCTGTAATCCGCCGGATGCACCCAATCCCGGAATGGCGGGAGGAACCATGGCGAACGCGGTAGCAGCTTGAATGGACATATATGCTTCACCATTAAAGCGATTGACAACCGCAGAAGCTGTATGCTCCTTCCCTTTTCTTTCATCCCAGTTTTTCAGTACCACGAAATAGGTTGCCGAGTTACTTTGCTCGCCACCGCCCATGATAGAAAAACCGGAGATTCCGATATAGTTCTGCACTTCCGGATACGAATCCAGAATGGCATTAATCTGTTGTCCCACAGCTTGTGTACGTTCCAAGCTGGCTGCGGGAGGAAGCTGAACGACAGCAATGAAATATCCGTCATCTTCGTCGGGAACAAACGTAGATGGCCAATGAGTAAAGAGTAGCAGTGCAATGGTACTAATAACAGCATACGTAATTAACGCTATAATAGGGCGTTTGAGCAACCATCCCACAATACCGTCATACGCTCCCTGCGCCTTGTCGTATCCTTTATTGAACCATTTATATAAAAAGAATTTAGAAGGTTCGCTCTTTTTGAGGAACAATGCGCAGAGTGCAGGCGTCAATGTCAGTGAGTTTAATCCGCTCAATACAGTGGAAGCGGCAATGGTCAAGGCAAACTGTTTGTACAACTGGCCGGAGATTCCGCTGATCAACATTGTAGGGATAAACACCGCAAGCAATACCAGAACCACTCCGACGATAGGCCCCGTAATCTCTCCCATCGCCTTTGTCACAGCTTCGCGGGGCGTATATTTTTCGTCTTCAAGCAATCGTGAAGCGTTTTCTACCACCACTATCGCATCATCCACCACAATGGCGACTGCCAGAATCAATCCGAACAGAGTCAACGTATTGATAGAGAAGCCGAATGCTGCCATCACCGCAAATGTACCAATCAACGATACGGGGATGGTGATACAAGGAATGATGACCGCTCTCCAGTTTTGCAGAAACAGGAATATGACGAGTATCACCAATAAAGTCGTTTCGAGAAAAGTCACCAACACTTCGTCAATAGAGGCATTGATAACGTCTGTCGTATCCAAAGTGACACTGTACGATACTCCTGCCGGAAAGCTGGAAGCCAATTCTTCCATTTTAGCCTTCACCCCTTTCGATACATTCAGCGAATTGGAACCCGGCTGTTGGTAAATCGCGATAGCCGCCGTAGGCTCTCCGTTGAGTCGCGACACTACGCTGTAAGAAGCAGAACCAAGGTCAATTCGCGCGATGTCTTTCAGGCGGAGCATCGCCCCATCCTGTTCGTGGCGTAGGATGATATTTCCAAATTGTTCGGGGGAGCTTAGTCGACCCTGTACATTCAGCGTATATTGAAAGGCATTATTGTTATCTTCGCCGATAGGCTGGCCGATATATCCGGCAGAAACCTCCATATTTTGCGACTGAATGGATTGATAAACCTGCTGCGGAGAAATATTACGGATGCGCATTGCTTCCGGATCGAGCCAGATACGCATAGAGTAATCACCTGCTCCCATGACATTGACGGCACCCACTCCGGGAACACGAGTCAATTGGTCTACCAGGTTCAGGTTAGCATAATTCGTCAGATATAAACTGTTGTAAACGGAATCCTTAGACGTCATTGTCATAAACATAACGATGTTCGAAGACTGTTTCTGAACAGTAACCCCCTGCACTATTACCGGCTGCGGAAGCGATGACTGGGCGATGCTTACCCTGTTCTGTACCTGTACAGTTGCCATATCCACGTCTGTTCCGACGGCGAAAGTGATAGTCAGCGAATAGGCTCCCGAAGAAGAAGAGTTGGAAGACATATAGAGCATACCATCCACACCGTTCACCTGCTGTTCGATGGGGATACCAACCGTTTGTGCCACTGTTTCGGCATTTGCTCCCGGATAGACGGCGGATACTTGCACTGTTGGCGGAGTAATTTCCGGGAATTGCGCTACGGGCAATGTATTTAGTGTGACCAGACCGGCTACTACGATGAGCATGGCGAGTACGGTAGCAAAGATCGGTCGGTCGATGAAGAATTTAGAAAACATAATAATTAAGTTTTAGGATTACTAGGCATATCATTTCTGTACATCTTTCTTTTCGGGAGCATTTACGGGAACGTCCGCAGAAGCCTTTGCAGGAGCATCCACGGGAACGGTTTTTATCTTCATCCCCTCTCTTACTTTCATCAACGCTTCCGTAACGTACCGTTCCTGAGGAGAAATTCCACTCAACACCTGCCTCAAAGTATCATTGACCAACTGCCCCACTTCAATATGCCGATAACGCACTATATCAGAGTCATTTACCACATACAGATACTTCCCTAGCTGATCCGTTCCGATGGAAGCTTCCCGCACTAGCGTGGCATCCTTTGATTCTCCGTAAGGCAAAGTAATGCTCACATAAAGCCCGCTTTTCAACAGCCCTTTCGGATTATCAAAATTGGCACGGACCATCAATGTTCCCGTGCTTAAATCCACATTCGGCGACAGATAATTCAACGTAGCCGGATAAGTTGCACTACCCTCTTTTCCCAATTTCACCACTATCTTTTGCGGAAGGTTTTCAGTTGTTTTCTGATTATTCATAGCCATTGCCAACCATTGATTATCAGCCACATTGAAGTAAGCATTCATCTGATTGTCTTTATAAATAGTTGCCAGTGTGACCGGCTGCAAAGCACCGCTTACGTAACTTCCTACATCCATAGTCGCCTTACTGATGGTTCCGTCGAATGGAGCGCGAACGTAGCAATATTCCAGATTCGTGTGCGCCGTACTCAAGGCTGCCTGCGCGTTGCTCACCGCAGCCGCGCCTTCCGCCACAGAAGATTCCGCCTGAAGCACCTGTATCTGGCTGACCGCATCACTCTTCACCGCTTCTTTCATACGACTATAATTATTGCGGGCATATTCCAATTGTGCCTTCACCGTTTTCAGCTCGGCTTCCGCTTGCGCCACCTTATCTTTATATAAGGTAGGTTCGATTACAAACAGCAATTGCCCCTTCTTCACCCGTCCGCCTGCGATAAAAGAAGAAGATTGTAATGTCCCGTTCACTCTTGCTACCAGATTCACGGTCATATCTGTTGTCAGGTATCCCGGATAATCTTTGGTCAGGGTAATATCTTTCGCAATGGGTTTAGCCACGCTGATTTCCGGAGTCGGCATTCCTCCCGTTGCTCCTGCGCTTTTCTTATCCTTGCAACCCGTCAACATCGGCAGCACAAGGAAGATATACATCAGTTTCTTCATATTTGTTAGGTTATATACGTTTATAGATTTCTTTTATTCTCGCCAACCGCCTCCCAGGGCTTTGTAGAGTGCTATCAGTTGCAACAAAGAACTACCTTGTGCCTGCACCAACTGATTTTCGTAAGACAACAACGAACGTTGTGCATCCAACACATTCTGAAAAGGAGAGAGTCCCTGTTTATAAAGTTCCAGTGATAGCTTAAATGTTTCGAGTCCTTGATTGCGCACTTCCCTCAGAGCTACAATCTGCTTGATGGAGTTACGGTAGGAGTTCATGGCGTTGTCAGTTTCCTGCACTGCGCTCAGCACTGTTTGGTTAAACTGATTGATTGATTCGTCCAACTGAGCCTTTGCCAGTCTCGTAGCATTGACGAGCTGCCCACCGTTGAAAAGCGTCCAACTTAGCGACGGGGCAATTTCGTATGTCATGCTTTTGCTTCTTGCCATATCTTTGAAATCACGAGCGGCATAGCCAAACGAGCCTTTCAGAAATACTTTCGGCAACCAATCCGCTTTGGAAGCTCCCAGCAAGGCAGCTTGTGCATTCACGCTTCGTTCCGCACTTCGCACGTCGGGTCTTCTCAATAATAAATCGACAGGCATTCCCACTCCGATAGGTTCCATATAGTCGGGCAATTTCCCGATAGGTTCAAGCACCGGGCGTATTTCCTCCGGATACATCCCTAGCAGAACAGCTAATGTGGTGATATACTGATTGATGCCCGCTTCTATTTGCGGGATGGATGCTTTGGTGCTATACAACACGGATTTGGCTTGTGCAACGTCCAGTTTGGCAACCAGTCCGGTGTTATAACGCACTTCGGTAATCTTCAGCACTTCTTCCTGGGATGAACAGTTCTTCTTTACTACTGTAAGTTCCTGCTGCAACTCCCGCAGGTTGATGTAGGCTGAGGCTACCTCTGCCGCCATCGAAATCATGACTCCGGTATACTCTTCCTTGCTGGCGGCAAAATTCTCTTTCTGCGCTTTCACCCGCTTGCGGATGCTGCCGAAAATGTCCGCTTCCCAACTCATGCTGAGCGTAGCGTTATAATAGTGTTCCGTAGTTTGGGGAATCGTACTGGTATTTCCGCTGGTTTCCTGCCGTGTCCATCCGGCATTCAGTCCGATGGTGGGAAAGTAGCTGCTGCGTTCAATCCACAGATTGGCACGGGCAGCCGCGATGCGGTCAATAGCCATTGCAACAGAATAATTGCGGTCTACAGCCAGTGCTATCAATGAGTCGAGCTTGGTGTCCTGAAAGGATTTCCACCAATGGTCGTCCACCGGAAGAATCTGTTGAAACACTTCTCCACTTTCTTCCCAATCTGTAGGGAGGGGAGATTTTAAATAGCGGTTCGCAGTTTGCCCAACCACCGTTGCAGTTGATAGGTATAACAAAAGGAGCGACAGGCTCCACCCTCGTACGTTCATATTCAGTTTAGGTTTTTAAGAAATAAAGAAATAACAACTAAAGGGTGGCTTTGTTTAATAAAAAAAGCCCCGCAATGCTGCGGAGCTTCTATAAATATCTAGAATAGTTACTACTATTTCTTATTCGGCAGTTTTTCTTCTGATTGATCTCTTGGGAGTTGCTGCAGGAGCCTCTTCTACTTTGTGCTCAATCTGTACGCCAGCCAATTCAGGGTCAATCATGATACGTCCGCAATATTCGCAAACAATCACTTTCTTACGAGAACGGATGTCCAATTGTCTCTGAGGCGGGATTTTGTTAAAGCAGCCACCACAAGCATCACGCTGCACGTATACAATACCCAATCCGTTGCGGGAGTTTTTGCGGATACGCTTGAACGACTGCAATAAACGTGGCTCAATCTTTGTTTCCAAATCCTTGGCTTTGTCTCTCAGTTTCTCTTCTTCCTGCTTAGTTTCAGAGATGATTTCGTCCAGTTCGCTCGTTTTCTGTTCAAGGTCTTTCTTTCTCTCGTTAAGAATCAGTTCGTTCTTATCCACTTCAATCTCTTTTTCTTCTTTGTCTGCGCTGTATTCTTTGATTCTCTTTTCGCAAAGTTCAATTTCCAAAGTCTGGAACTCGATTTCTTTCGTCAGGAAGTCATATTCACGGTTGTTGCGCACATTGTCTTGCTGTGACTTATATTTTTCGACGGAAGCCTTGGAGGTTTCAATTTCTACTTTCTTTCCTGCAATGGAAGTTTTCAGTTCGTTTACTTCAGCCTTAATCTTGTCGATACGTGTGCTCAGACCGGCAATTTCATCTTCAAGGTCTTGCACTTCCAGCGGAAGTTCGCCTCTCAATGTTTTGATTTCGTCAATCTTCGACAACATCGTTTGCAATTGGAACAGTGTCTTCAACTTCTGCTCTACCGTCAACTCAACCGGTTCTTTTTTGGATTCTCTAGCCATTTTACTTATAAATATTTTATGGGATTCGTATTTATTTTACTCAATTGGAGTGCAAAATTAGGAAATAAACCCCGGATTATAGAATAAAAAATTTCTTTTGTATATTGTTCGCTTTCGTAATGACCAATTTCTGCCATCAGAATATCTCTTTCGTGGCCGAAATAATCATGATATTTAATTTCGCCCGTGATGAAAACATCTGCGCCGGAGCGTATTGCCTGAGGAAGCAAGAATGCGCCTGCACCTCCGCAGAGTGCTACTTTCTGAATCTTTCTTCCCGTAAGTTTGTTGTGACGCAGGCAGCCCACAGCAAATGTTTTCTTGATTCGTTTGAGAAAATCCAGTTCAGTTTCCGGTTCATCGAGTTCGCCTACAAGCCCTGAACCTGCCTGTCCCCAGTCGTTCTGCAAGGGATATAAATCAAAAGCTGGTTCTTCGTAAGGATGCGCTGCCAACAGTGCTTTGATTGCTTCCGATTTCTTGAATACGGGAAGAATCGTTTCTATTCTCACTTCACTTTCGCGATGCAGTTCTCCAATCGTTCCGCAGAAAGGATGCGTGCCTTCCTTTGCACGGAAAGTCCCCTCTCCTTCCAGATTGTAACTACATGAGTCATAGTTGCCTATATTTCCGCATCCGGCAGCAAACAATGCTTCGCGCACAGCATCCGCCTGTGCTAAAGGAACGAAAGTAACCAGCTTTATCAGGCTGTTTTCCTTCGGCTCAAGCACTTTCAGATTCTTTAGTCCAATCTTCTCGGCTATTTTGTAATTCACTCCTTCGCGGGCATTGTCAAGATTGGTATGCGCTGAATAAATCACAATATCATTCTTAATTGCCTTCAGCATGCAGCGTTCCACGTAGTCCTTGCCCGTAATGGATTTATAACCTTTAAAAATCAGTGGATGATGAGATATCACGAGATTATATCCCAATGCGATAGCTTCATCGAGCACTGATTCAGTAACGTCAAGACACAACAAAGCCCCTGCTGCTTCCGCTTCTGTCAATCCGATTTGCAGGCCGGCATTATCAAAGCCGTCTTGCAATGGCAGAGGCGCGAATTGTTCAAGGGCGCTTACTATTTCCTTAATTTTCATTATGTAGTGGAAAATTTGGATGCAAATATAAGAAAATAAAAGAGAATACGAGTACTGTGTTATCGTTTTTTTATTAATTTTGTCGCATAACCCCTAATTCTTACGCACAATGAAAGTAATTCTATCCTGCTTTTTATTGATTATCCTCACTTTTTCCTGCCAAATGAAACAGCAGGAGAATGCTGATTCGCAGACTTCTGACAAACAAAAAAGCGACGATGCGGAGATGTTAATTGCAGATACGGTACAAGCAACTGCTATTTTCTGGATTGATAAGGCGGAAACTAAGCATTGCAAAGGGTATGGTTTCCGCACAATTAAAGCAAAAGTGTTCATTCGTGAGGATGGGAAGGTCGATTTGCTGACATTTGTCAAAAGGCAATCGGTGGGTGTAGAGAAGTATATACGCCATCATCTTTCTAAGTTTGAAGTTTCGGATAGGATGTTTGAGACAGGATTGGTGCAGCCGGGGGAACAATTCGTTCAGCTACGCTGTCTCTACGATATGCTTGAGGGAAAATAGCTTGGATTCAATTATAAACTTTAATTCTTAAGTACAATGAAAACAATATTATCATTTTTATTACTGATTGTTCTCACTGTTTCCTGCCAAATGAAACAAAAGGAAAATGCCGAGGTTGCTGAAGAACATACGGAGACGAATGTTGCCGATTCGATAAAGGCATCCGCTATATTCTGGGTAGATAAAGCGGAAATAGAGAATCGCGAAGAGTATAGATTTCGCACGGTTAAAGCGAAGGTATTCATTCATGAAGATGGAAAAGTCGATCTTCAGGCTTATATCAACAAGCAGTCAAAGGATGTAGATAAGTACTTGCGCGATCATCTCTCCAAGTTTAAGGTTTCAGAAAAGATGTTCGAGTCAGGATATGTGCAGCCGGGAGAGAAAGTAGTGCAGCTTCTCTACGGAATACGTAAGTGAAATTCATCAATCTTGTGCATTAACGTTCAGTTTCCCCGCAGGGAACTGTAGTTCCATGCACGTGAAACTTTAGTTCCACCCGCATGAAACTTTAGTTCCGCCCGCATGAAACTCTAGTTCCATAGGCATGAAACTGTAGTTCCAACGGCTTTGAAACTCTAGTTTCATTGCTTGAAACTAACTGGAACACTACGGCTCTTGGTGTATAGGCCTACGTTTATCTTCTTATTTCCTTTTGTTTGGTAAAGGCAACCTTGGGAATAGTTTTCTGAAACGAATCAGGTAATCTGTGATATTGCTTCCTGCGATGACAAAAGTCACTGCAACAATAATCATTACGAGTCCGATGCTTTCTCTGGTGGTCAGCACCTCCCCAAAAATGGTTATGCCGAAGAATATGGCAGTGACAGGTTCCAATGCACCGAGAATGGCAGTTGGAGTGGAACCGATATACTTGATGGCACTTGTAGTACACAAGAATGAGATAGCGGTGGGAAAGACTGCCAATGCAATCAGGTTTCCCCATAGATACCACTCGCTCGGTAGGTTCATATTTCCAATCCAACACAAACGGCCTATAAACAGAGTTAGCCCGAACAGCAGAATATAGAAAGTTACTTTGAGGGTTGCCACATTTTTCAACGCAGTCTGATTGACACCGATGATGTAGATAGCATACGAAAGCGCCGAAGCCATCACCAGTAATGTCCCCACTAAGCTGAGAGTGCTACCGTCACTGTTTTTGTAAAGCAAGCCGATGCCGCTCAATGCCAGTAGTATGCAGAATCCTATTTGCAAGGTCAGCTTCTCCTTAAAAACAAACGTCATTATCAATGCCACCATGATGGGATAGACAAACAAAAGAGTAGACGCGATGCCCGCCCCCATATAGTTGTAGCTCTGAAACAAAGTAAGCGAAGACAACGCTACCAAAAGTCCCATTATTACTAAGGTCCCTATTTCTTTGCGACTTACTTTGAAACTCCGTCCTCTTGTTTTGAGCATAATGCCCAATAGCGGAATGGCAAATAAATATCTAAAGAAAAGTACGGAATCCGGGTCCATCCCATCCTTATATAAAGGAAGGGCAAACAATGGATTCATACCGTATGTTGCTGCGGCAATGGCTCCCAGCATATATCCTTTTGCTTTTTCATTCATGACAATCATTTTTGGGCACAAAAGTAGCATTATTTTCTTGATTCGTGCGGGGTTTTGAATAGAACTTTATTTTTCAGGGCATACCGTTCGTCCACCACTCTATCTGTGGGGAAAAAGGTAAAAATCAGACGCCATCCTCCTTCTTGATAAACAAACTTGCGCACCTTTGCTCCTTGAAGAATGGCTCTATGCTTTTCTCTTAAAAAGGCTTCGATGCATTGGGGCATCTCGCCACCTATTGCCGAAAACTCCACGGTGATGAAGAAATGCGGAATAGATACATTGGCTACTGTTTGGAATATGCGGTCGGATAGTGTCATTTCTTGGGCTCCTTGGTTATATCTACCAATTTTCCGTATGCATCGAATGACCTTCGGGAAGCGAGTGAAATAGTAATCATCAGCGATAGCATGGATGCCGTGAAGGTAATTACCATTATCATCATTTGATACTTGATAGCCACATTGGGGCTACTGCCTCCCAAAATCTGCCCAATCATCGTACCGGGAAGGGCTACCAATCCCATTATTGCGATATTGGCAATCAATGGGCTGAAAGACTTGATGATGGCTTGTTTTATAAATGGCGCCTGTGCTTCTTGTCGCGTAGCTCCATTTCCTAATAGATAGTGGTAAAGTTGCTGTTCACGCTTTAATCCACTATAATAAGTATTCAGTGCTATCACATTGCTCGAAAGCATATTCCCCATCAGTATGCCGAATATGGGAATGAAATATTGCGCGCTGAAAATATTGTCAAGTTGAAGTACGATTCCAATAAAATAGAGTCCCACCAAAACCACACTGCATAGAAAACCGACGGAAATAGGAATCAGCAGAATGTCCCGTTTCAGTCCGGTACGTACCAGCGCTGTCTGTCCGGCTACAAATATCATGATAATCACCCACAGGCAGTTAATCCATGGATTGTTCCATAGAAAAAGGTATTTCAGGTAGATGCCGATAAAGAAAAGTTGGATTATCATTCGGAAAGTCCCTATCACGGCAGGTTTCAGTAATCCCGTCTTAAACTTCCAAAGATAAAAGAAAGGAATGACAAGCAGGAGCAAGCCGATGAATAGGTTATAATATGATATGTCGATAGTTCCCAAGGTATATTATTTCGTTTATTGTTTTACTTTTTATAGTTCAATCAAGTAATGACATCCCGATGCGAAATCCTTATCGTGCGAAACGGCGAGTACGGCAGCTCCTTTCTCTGCCTGTCGTCGGAAAAAGGAAAGGACTTTATCCGTAGTTCCGGCATCCAGAGCGGATGTTGGTTCGTCGATAATAATCAAAGGTTTGTTGAGCATTGCCGCTACAGCCAGCATGATACGTTGTCGCTGTCCGCCCGAAACTTCATTTACCCGTTTGGCATATAGTTCATGTTCTAGCCCCAATTCATCAAAACAATCAAAGAGCCTTTCCTCAGAAAATGGGACGGAACGGTTTACTTTCAAATCAAATGGAAGAGCTACCATTTCTCTCACCCACTCGAAAGGCAATGCTAGTTCCTGAGGAATCCATGCAATTTGGCGGCGTACTGCGTCAATGGTGGATTTGCTAAGTAAGGTTTCTCCCACCTTGATGCTCCCCTCCTTCAATGGGACAAACCCCATTACTGCATTTAGTAACGAGGTCTTTCCACAGCCGGATTGACCTACAATACAGGCTGTTTCGCCCTTCTCCAGCTTCATGTTAAATCCGGAGAAGAGGACTTCTGTTCCAAAGGTGATGCAGGCTTTGTTGATATGTAGCATGGTTCGTTCTCTTGATATTCTCGCCAAAAGTACATAAAAAGACATTTGGATGCCAGAATAAGGAATAAAATTTTCTCAAAACGACGTGTTTTGTCGGCATGGCTTACTATCTTTGTGTGCAGAAAATAAAATAGGAACTGATATGGGCAAAAGATTGGAAGGTATACAACGAATGCTAGTCATTATCAATAAATTGAAAGGACTGCAACGGTATGTATCACGGGATGAATTGGAAAGCTATGTAATACGCCGCATGGAAGAACGTGACGGTACGCCTGTAGATATTAGAACCTTGCAACGGGATTTTAAAGATATAGAAGATTTGTTTGGTATCCGTATTTGTTTTGACAAAAAACATAACGGTTATTATATTAATGAAGAAGATGATTTGAAGAAAGAGCAATATGAGCGGCTATTGCTGAATTTTGATTTACTCAATGCTATAGGCAATGCTTCAAACCTATACTCTTATGTTCTTGCTGAACATCATCGACCAGCTGACAGTGAGTGTCTCCCACAGTTGATTAAAGCTATTAAATTCTCTCATCCAATAGAGTTTAGCTACATTTATGTGCGTGAAGGAGGTAAGGTACGTGAAAAGAAAGTATTACCTTACTACCTAAAAGAGGACCAACAAAGGTGGTATCTTCTTGCATATGACGATAACCTTTTGAAAACGTTCAGTATAGATTGCATCCGCAAGCTTAGGATTATTTATCAAGGATCTTTTAAACGTAATATGAATATTAACGTAAATGATTTATTTAAAGACAGCTATGGAATATGGAATCAAACAAATATTCCTGTAGAAGATATTGAACTTAGTTATAGTACATTGGATGGTAGTTTCTTAAAATCAGTTCCATTACATCATTCTCAAGAGATTATAATAGATACTGAAGTGGAATTCCGAATAAGGCTACATTTACGTATTACCAATGATTTCGTAATGGCGCTACTTTCACGAAGTAGTTCACTTACTGTAATCAAACCTTTATATCTAAGGGAGCGGATTCGGAAAGTATATGAGGAAGCATTAAAGAGAAATTTATGATAAAAAACAATACCCCTGAGTGTTTTATGGCAAAATATATCTATATTTGCAGTGTCATATAAGTAATTATGTGATGTTACTTTTTAATAGATGAAAGTGTTTTGCTTTTATCCTTATTCGGGAAATCTGGTAAATTTCAAAAGGAACAGGGATAACAATAACACTCATCACTTGTATACCATTATGCGTTGTTCTTACGCATACATATACAAGTGTGGGGTATTGTTTATTTGTTCCTTAGGTTTACCAGAGCCTCCCGATAGATAAACAGATGACTCCACACTTTCTTTTTTGTATAACTTCACTTCAGGAGCTCAGAGTGATATATTAAGATAAAAATGTTTATGGAAGCAATTTCAGTAATTCCTGTGCCTAAAATTGGAGTTAGGATTCTCCTTTCGCAGGAGGTTGGCGTGAAAAAGCACGATGGCGACTTTTTAATTTTATCAGTCTTATGTTTTTTATTTGCAATCTGTTGGATATTTGCCTTTTTAGATTTTATAGGAATAGTTATTTAATAAAATAAACTTTGGTAGTATGGAAAATAATAATGAGATTGAAAAGAAAGGTATTCATTCTGCAATGGTTGAATGTCCTTTCTGCAAAAAAGTGATTGAAGCTCCTTCAAAACCGGATGTTATATTCGGATGTCCTAATTGCAAAAAAGAATTGATTACTTATAATTTAACGCCAAGTTATAAATCTTCAAATAATAAAAATAGTATGTCATTAATTTATTGTAGAGAGTGCGGTAAACAAATATCAAGCTATGCTTCAAATTGCCCTTTTTGTGGATGTCCTCAAACCGATAAAAGCACAAATAGTAAAGGTATTAGTTTAGGTTATCTTTTAGTGAGTTTCATGATTCCATTAATTGGAATAATTTTATGCATTGCTTCGTGGAGTAATGATGAAGGAAAGGCTAATTCGGCATTAATTGGGACGATAACAGGAATAATATTCACAGCGATAATGTATTCCATATTATTGTAGTTATAGAATTAAAAATTGATAATTATGGGAAATTCAACATTAAAACCTTTTGTGAGAAAGAATTTAGATATTCTTTTTATAGGATTGAATCCAGCTACTATTTCTAGTCAAAAAGGACATTACTTTTCAGTAAAACAATCACTTTGGACTCAATTATATAAAAGTGGGTTAATTTTGGAAGAAGTAAATAAAGATTTTGCAGATGAACGTATCTTTGGAGATACAATTTTCAACGTAAATCATTGTAGTTTTGGAATCACGGATTTAGTTACTCATATTGCAGATAGTAATAGTAACCAAATAAAGCCTACTGCTAACGATTGCAAACAATTAGAGAAAACAATCTTAGAATATAATCCGCGAGTAGCAATTATCTTACATAGTAAAGTTTTGAGTATATTCATTTCTAAATATCTAGGTGAAAAGAAATATTCTTCAAATTCTGGGTATATGGGAAAATTATTAGCACAAAGGAATTGTGATACAGTATTTTTTAATATAGCTTTCCCCCATGGTAATTCAATTCCTGATGAAGAAAAAATTAGAAAATATAGAGAGGTTAAGGATTTCATCTTAAACTTGGAGTGAAAACATATAGAGTTTTGGAATTCATATATAAGTAAATGTCTAAACTTATAAAATAGTAGCTCATTAGTGTAGTTATTTCTATTTATTTCATCATATAGCTCATGTTTAGCAATTTTCATTTATCTTTGTCTCTCACTAATTAATTCAAGAAAAGATATGATACTAAACGAAAGAGATGCCCGCCATGAGCACGTATTACAAGTAGCCCGTCAGATGATGACTGCCGCGCGAACCGCTCCCAAAGGAAAAGGTATTGATATTATTGAAGTGGCTATGGTTACGGATGAAGATATCAAGCAGTTGTCGGATACGATGATAGCTATGGTGGAAGAGCACGGAATGAAGTTTTTCCTTCGTGATGCCGACAACATCCTGAGTGCTGAATGTGTTATATTAATAGGTACGCGCGAGCAAGCTCAGGGATTGAACTGCGGTCATTGTGGATTTGCCACTTGTGCCGGACGTACGGAGAGTGTTCCTTGTACCATCAATAGCATCGATGTGGGTATTGCGATCGGTTCAGCCTGTGCAACTGCTGCCGATATGCGCGTAGATACTCGAGTGATGTTCTCTGCCGGACTAGCAGCTCAACGTCTCAATTGGTTGAAGGATAGCAAAATGGTGTTTGCGATTCCTGTAAGTGCATCCTCCAAGAATCCGTTCTTCGACAGAAAGCCAAAACAAGATAAGTAACTAAATGATAATAGTATAATGGGAATAATGGTAGGACTCCCCAGCCCTGGTGGCTCGGAGAAAGATTTGCAATTGAACTTCGGCAAGAATATGACTGTACAAGTGGAGCTGCGAGCCCCCCACCTGCCTGCCGAATGGCACTTACAGAGCGGCGTACAGCTTACATGGCCCCACGCTAATACTGATTGGGCGTATATGCTGGCGGAAGTTCAGGAATGTTTCATCAATATAGCTAGAGAAATAGCAAAACGTGAGTTATTACTAATCGTGACTCCGGAGCCTGATGAAGTGAAGCAACAGATATCTGCAACTGTCAATATGGATAATGTCCGCTTCCTGAAATGTGAAACGAATGATACATGGGCACGCGATCATGGTGCCATCACGATGATAGACACCGGCAATCCTTCTCTACTTGATTTCACATTCAACGGATGGGGCTTGAAGTTTGCTTCCGAACTGGATAATCAAATAACCAGACGCGCTGTTGACGCCGGAGTTCTGAATGGTCAGTATATCGACTGTCTCGACTTCGTTCTCGAAGGAGGTTCTATCGAAAGCGACGGAATGGGTACTCTTCTCACTACTTCCGAATGCCTGCTTTCTCCTAACCGGAACGGGAAGCTGAATCAAGTGGAAATAGAAGAATACCTGAAATCAAAGTTCCACCTCCAAAAAGTTTTGTGGTTGGACCGTGGTTATCTGGCAGGTGACGATACCGATAGTCACATCGACACTTTGGCGCGCTTCTGCTCTGTGGATACCATTGCTTACGTGAAATGCGAAAACAAGGAAGATGAACATTATGAAGCTTTGCTTGCCATGGAAGAGCAACTGAAGTCATTCCGTACGTTAGCAGGTGAGCCCTATCGACTGTTAGCATTGCCAATGGCAGATAAGATAGAAGAAGATGGCGAACGCTTACCCGCTACTTACGCCAACTTCTTGATTATGAATGATGCCATTCTCTACCCCACTTACAACCAACCAGAGAATGACCGGAAAGCAGGAGAAGTATTGCAACAAGCATTCCCGAAACATCAAATTGTTGGCATCGACTGCCACGCATTGATAAAACAGCATGGCTCTTTGCACTGCGTCACTATGCAATACCCATTAGGAGTAATCAAATAAGTTATATACGAATATGAGAAAGATAAAAGTTGGCTTAATCCAACAATCCAATACCCCGGATATCCGGGTGAACCTGATGAACCTTGCAAAAAGTATAGAGGTTTGTGCCGCACATGGCGCACAATTGATTGTACTTCAGGAGTTGCATAATTCACTTTACTTCTGTCAGACGGAGAACACGAATCTGTTCGATCTTGCCGAACCTATTCCCGGCCCTTCTACCGGATTCTATTCCGAGCTGGCTGCTGCCAATAAAGTAGTCCTCGTCACCTCACTTTTTGAAAAGCGTGCACCAGGTCTATATCATAACACTGCCGTTGTGTTCGACCGTGACGGAAGCATTGCCGGAAAATACCGTAAGATGCACATCCCCGATGATCCGGCTTATTACGAAAAGTTTTATTTTACGCCCGGCGACATAGGCTTCGAACCGATTCAAACTTCTTTAGGAAAACTCGGCGTATTGGTTTGTTGGGATCAATGGTATCCGGAAGCTGCACGTCTGATGGCACTTAAGGGGGCGGAACTTTTGATTTATCCTACCGCCATCGGTTGGGAAAGTACTGACACGGACGATGAAAAGGCTCGCCAACTCAATGCATGGATTATCTCTCAGCGTGCCCATGCTGTTGCAAATGGGCTTCCTGTGATTGCCGTTAACCGCGTAGGTCACGAGCCGGACCCTTCGGGACAAACGAATGGCATTTTGTTCTGGGGTAATAGCTTTGTTGCTGGTCCGCAAGGAGAATTTCTGGCACAAGCGGAAAATGATCATCCGGAAAACATGGTGGTCGAAATAGATATGGAACGTTCGGAAAATGTACGTCGCTGGTGGCCGTTTTTGCGTGATAGACGGATTGACGAATATGAAGGGTTGACGAAGCGCTTTCTGGATTAGTCTTATTGGAAGGTGATTTTCTTGTTAGCTATAAAGTTTACCATTCCATAAATAAACAGGCCGAGGAATTGAGCCAAGTATTCATTTACATCCAGTCCTTCGACTAATAGAATAAGGAATAAGAATTGTGCGGTGTAAGCCACACCAAAAGCAGAACAAAAGAACAGTATCTGTTTCCAGATGCTGTTCTTTTTGTTATCTCTAGGGAATATCCAGTATTTGCACCAGATAAAGTTGTGTATCTGGGCTATGATATAAGCAGTTACATTTGCCACCATATAGTCACCGTCGAAAGACATTTCTTTCATCATAAACCATACAACGAGTGCCATAATCAAGGCATTCATCGTACCGATAGCTATAAAGCGGAATATGCGTACTGACTCTTTCACTAATCTTCCTTAATATCAACGATTAGATTTAGTTCGTCAAGTTGAGACTGGTCGATAGCAGAGGGTGCATCCAACATCACGTCGCGTCCTGAATTGTTTTTCGGGAAAGCGATGCAGTCACGAATAGAATCCAGACCGGCAAACAAAGATACCCAACGGTCGAGTCCGTATGCCAAACCACCATGAGGAGGTGCACCGTACTTGAAGGCATTCATCAGGAATCCGAACTGTGCTTCCGCCTTTTCAGGAGTAAAGCCCAGTATCTCGAACATTCTTGCCTGCAACTGAGCATCGTGGATACGGATGGAACCTCCACCTACTTCTACTCCGTTGACTACCATATCGTAAGCATCGGCACGTACAGCAGCCGGATCGGTATCCAACAATGGAATATCTTCTTCTTTCGGATGCGTGAACGGATGGTGCATAGCCATCAGGCGGGCTTCTTCTTCGCTCCATTCGAACATAGGGAAATCGACTACCCATAGACAAGCAAACTTATTCTTATCGCGCAATCCTAACTGAGAACCCATCTCTAAACGAAGTTCATTCAGTTGTTTGCGAGTCTTCATAGCATCGTCGCCGGACAAAATCAGAATCAAGTCGCCTGGTTTAGCACCAAATGCTTCTTTCATCTGTTGAAGTACATCTTGCGTATAGAATTTATCAACGCTTGATTTTACTGTTCCGTCTGCTTCTACGCGGGCATAAACCATACCTTTTGCACCAATCTGCGGCTTCTTCACAAATTCGGTCAATGCATCCAGTTGTTTACGAGTATAAGTAGCTGCACCTTCGGCGCAGATACCTCCTATATAAGTAGCATTATCGAATACAGAAAATCCATGTCCTTTCATGATGTCCATCAATTCTACGAACTTCATGCCGAAACGCACGTCCGGTTTGTCGCTACCATAATATTTCATAGCGTCTGCCCAAGGCATCCGTTGGAACGGCTCGGTAAGTTCTACTCCGCGAAGGGTCTTGAACAGGTGTTTTGCCATACCTTCAAAAGTAGTGATAATATCTTCTTGTTCAACGAAGCTCATTTCGCAATCAATCTGAGTGAACTCCGGTTGACGGTCGGCACGCAAGTCTTCATCACGGAAACACTTTGCAATTTGGAAATAACGGTCGAAACCGGAAACCATTAGCAATTGCTTCAAGGTTTGAGGAGACTGTGGTAGTGCATAGAATTGTCCCGGATTCATGCGTGAAGGCACAACGAAGTCGCGGGCACCTTCAGGCGTAGAGCCAATCAAAACAGGTGTCTCTACTTCGATGAACCCCAGGCTATCCAGATATTTGCGTACTTCAATAGTCATCTTATGGCGTAGCTCCAGATTGGAACGAACAGTGCTACGACGTAAATCCAGATAACGGTATTTCATACGAATATCGTCACCGCCGTCCGTGTTATCTTCAATCGTAAATGGAGGAGTCATGGCAGTGTTCAGCACATTCAGTTCGGAAACAATGATTTCAATGTCTCCGGTAGGAATGTTGGCATTCTTGCTGAAACGTTCGTTTACCGTCCCAGTTACTTGAATGACGAACTCACGTCCCAGCTTATTGGCACGCTCACAAAGTTCGGCATTGATTTCTTCATTAAAGACCAATTGGGTGATGCCGTAGCGGTCGCGAAGGTCAACGAAAGTCATACCTCCCATTTTACGGCTGCGCTGTACCCATCCTGACAGCGTAGTTTGCTTATTTACATCAGAGATTCTCAGTTCTCCACAGGTGTGCGTTCTGAACATATAATTTATTATTTAGTCAATTATCACTCGTGTTTTCATTTTGGGCATACCAAAACTTTGCAAAAGTACTGAATAATTTGCAATTCGTAAGTAGTAATTCGCAATTTTCTCAGACTTTCTTTGTCAGCTTTTTCAATATTTTCTTGTTTTTATCCGTTATATTGTCTACGATTGCTTCGTTCATTAGCTTAATGCCATTCATATATTCCTGCGCTCTTTGCAATACATTGGCTACATCCTTTGCTTCGGCTTTCGGCACAACTACCCGCAAGCCTCTTTTTATCAGTTCAACATTCACATCGGCACTCGTTTCCATCGGGTCGCCATCAAAGTGGACAACTCCCGGAACGGTGCGGCGAATGCACAACTGCTTGCAACGGAAAGTCTTGATACGACTATTCTGATCTATCGTCTTATTAAATAGTTGGAAAGCAAGTGAAGGTACGTCCAATACGGTGAATGGTTCCAGAATTGTCACATCCAGCAAACCATCCGTCAAGGTGGCTTGCGGTGCGATATATGCATTATTACCATATTGCGAAGCATTTCCGCAAGCAATCAGGAAGGCTTTATATTTAGTCACTCCGTTTTCTGTTTCCAATTCATAAGTTTCGGGCTGATATTTAAGACTTTCTTGCAGAGTCTTTTCCAGATAGGTAAGCAATCCACGTTTACCGGCATGAGCAAACTTCAAACTAACGAAAGCGTCGAATCCTACACCGCAGGTGCAGAAGAAATCTGCTCCGTTAATCTTTCCATAATCTATAATATCCATGCAACCGTCATTAAGTACTTCCAATGCTTTTTTAGGATCCATCGGTATATGCAGATGTCTTGCCAATCCATTGCCGGATCCGCAAGGTATAATTCCCAGAGCAGTATCCGTATGTACTAACGAGCGGGCTATTTCATTGATTGTCCCGTCTCCTCCGATGGCTACTACAACATCTGCCTTTTCTTCCGCAGCTTGGGCAGCTATCTCTACTGCATGACCGGCTCTTTCTGTATATACCACTTCCCAGATATATTTCGTCTTGTCTATTTTCTCATCCAGCAAGCTAAGAATTGACTCTTTACTTTGTGTACCTGAAATAGGATTGACGACGAATTTTATTCTTTTCATATTTTTAGTTCATGCTATACTTGTCGATTGTAGACGGCAAAAGTAATACAAATATATTAAATTTTAATCTATTAGAGGTTTCTTATCTCACGGAGGCAACTTTTTCCACTTTAATAGAACATATAAAAGCAAAATTTGTTATCTTTGCCCCCTGTTTTAAACACTTGTTAAGATAAAAGTATGTTAGGCCGTCGGCGAATGGCCTGAGTATGAGCATAATAAATTATAATTCATGGGATTATTACAAGAGAAGTTAGCTAAGTACGATTTGCCACAACAGTTTATGGCAAAGGGCGTTTACCCATATTTCCGTGAGATAGAAGGAAAACAGGGTACAGAGGTAGAAATGGGCGGACACAATGTGTTGATGTTCGGTTCAAATGCATACACTGGACTCACGGGAGATGAAAGAGTGATTGAAGCAGGTATCAAAGCTATGCATAAATATGGTTCCGGTTGTGCGGGTTCGCGCTTTCTGAACGGTACGCTTGACCTGCATGTTCAATTGGAAAAAGAACTGGCCGCTTTCGTAGGAAAAGATGAAGCACTCTGTTTCTCGACCGGTTTTACGGTTAATTCAGGAGTAATTCCTTGCCTGACGGACCGTAACGATTATATAATCTGTGATGACCGCGACCACGCTTCGATTGTTGACGGTCGTCGTCTTTCCTTCTCTCGACAATTAAAGTATAAGCACAACGATATGGCTGATCTGGAAAAACAACTTCAAAAGTGTAATCCGGAATCAGTTAAGTTAATCATAGTAGACGGTGTGTTCTCTATGGAAGGCGATTTGGCGAACCTACCTGAAATTGTACGTCTGAAGCATAAGTATAACGCTACTATAATGGTAGACGAAGCTCACAGCTTAGGTGTATTTGGAAAGCAGGGACGTGGCGTTTGCGATCATTTCGGATTAACTCACGAAGTCGATTTGATTATGGGTACTTTCAGCAAATCTTTGGCTTCTATCGGAGGGTTTATTGCTGCCGATTCGTCTATCATCAATTGGCTTCGTCATAATTCACGTACTTATATATTCAGTGCATCTAATACTCCGGCAGCGACTGCTTCGGCTTTGGAAGCTCTGCATATCATTCAGAATGAACCTGAAAGACTTGAAGCGTTGTGGGAAGCTACAAACTATGCATTGAAGCGTTTCCGCGAAGCTGGTTTTGAAATTGGTGCTACGGAGTCTCCCGTTATTCCTCTTTATGTGCGCGATACCGAGAAGACTTTTATGGTTACGAAACTGGCTTTTGACGAAGGCGTATTTATTAACCCGGTTATTCCGCCGGCATGTGCACCGCAAGATACGCTTGTTCGTGTAGCATTGATGGCTACTCATACAAAAGAGCAAATTGACTGTGCTGTAGAAAAACTGACTAAGGTATTTAAAGCTTTGGATATTCTGTAATCTAGTTATTGAATTATTATATTGAGCTACTCTCCTATTTGATTTGGGAGAGTAGCTTTTTTTTGTTTCCTTTCTTATCATGAAAATAGATAACATATAATGGACACTTTACTTATTTTAGAGGGGATAAGAGCGAAAGTTTTATTATTGTTAAAATAGGTTTTGTTCTACGATTATAAATAAATTAATATGTTATAAATCAATTACTTAATGGAAGGTGATAAGGATGTTTTTTACATTAGTTCTTGAAGAACTTGGTAGTCAATTTTAGAAAAATAAGCTTTCTTCTTCATAATAGTTTAAGATTTACAATTTCTTCGTTGCTTTATTGCTTTATCCTTCGCAAAATTAATTATATTATTTAATAAATACACTATAAATTTAGGTATTTTTTAAGTTGTTTCATCAATTAATTCATCTTTTGCCTTAATGCTTCTTATTACTCGATACTTCTAACAATTTCGAGTATAAAAATATATTCATAATCCTTAATTTAACCAAGTTCTTCAAGAACTTATACCTCCTTGAAGTTTTAATTAGAACTTTTTCCACTAAACTAATAATTAATTAAATCTCAACAAACATTAAATGCCTATGAAGAGACTTCACTATGGATTACAATTGTTATCGTTTACAAGAAAAAACTGTAGACAAGTTATTATTTTAAATTCAAGATTATGAAAAACATTTTATTTATCTCGAACAAAGTTCACACAACCGCGCAAATCGGTATTCTGTTCTTTTCTCTATGTTTTTCTCCACTTATTCATGCCGATAATACAAATAAGTCTGTTGAAGGCATAGCGAGTTCAGAAGTAATGCAGCAAAATAAGATTAAAATTACGGGAGTTGTTACTGACAGCAAAGGAGAATCAATTATTGGTGCTAATGTTGTAGTTAAAGGTCAAGCAAATATCGGAGCAATAACCGATGTGGAAGGACGCTATCAGATTATGGTGCCTTCTGACAATGTAATATTGCAGGTGTCTTATCTCGGGTATGTTACCGAGGAAATTAAAATAAAAGGTCGCCGCAATATTAATGTGATGCTAAACGAAGATTCCAAAGCTTTGGATGAAGTAGTGGTAGTAGGTTACGGACAGCAGAAAAAGGAGAGCGTAGTAGTTTCTATGAGTTCTATTAAACCTTCTGATATTGTTGTTCCATCGCGAAGCCTGAACAACAGTCTTGCCGGCCAAGTATCCGGTTTGATTGCTGTACAGCGTTCGGGAGAACCCGGATATGATAATGCAGAGTTCTGGATTCGTGGAGTCAGTACTTTTGCAGGTGGAACTTCACCACTTGTGTTAGTAGACGGAGTGCCAAGAACCATGAGTGACATCGAACCCGATGAAATTGAAACCTTTTCGGTATTGAAAGATGCTGCTGCTACGGCGATTTATGGTGCTGAAGGTGCCAATGGTGTAGTGTTGGTGACAACAAAACGCGGACGTGTGGAAAAAGCAAAAATCTCATTTAAGACAGAACATACCATATCTTCCCCTACTCGTCTTCCGGAGTTTGTAGGCTCTGCCGATTATCTGGATCTTTTCAACGAAGCTCTTTATAATGATGGAGAGTTGCCTCAGTTCTCGGACGAGATGATTGCACATTATCGGAATAATGACGATCCGGACTTATATCCAAATACCAACTGGATAGACAAAATGTTGCGTAAAAACACATTCACGCATAGATATACTCTTAATGTACGCGGAGGTACGGAAAAAGCCAAATACTTTGTTTCGGCGGCCTATTTTAACGAAAGTGGTATTTTCAAAGGAAGCCCGACTAAGCAGTATGATACAAATATTGGTATCGACCGTATCAACTTACGTTCAAACATCGATATGAATGTGTCAAGCACTACAACCGTAGGAGTTGACTTGGCACTTCAATATCTGGTGAATAACTATCCTGGGACGGGAACAGCCAGTATTTTCCGTTCAATGTTGATTACTCCTCCTTATACTTTCCCTGCTGTATATAGTGATGGTACTATTTCAACTTATTCTCAGGAACGCGATGCAAATATGCGTAATCCGTACAACTTGTTGATGAACTCAGGATATGCCAAAGAATATCGTACCGCTATTCAATCTAAAGTTTATGTAGACCAGAAATTAGACTTTATCACAAAAGGTCTTTCCGTACGTTTGAATGCGAGTTATGACTACGATAGTGAAATGATTGTGCGCCGTGAGTATAATCCGACGAGATATCATGCTACCGGACGTGACGAAAATGGCAATTTATTGTTCTCAACAGTAGTTTCTGGAAATCCAGAGCTGCAAGACCCTAAAAACAGTGCGACGAGTGCGGCTAAGAAGATTTACATAGATGCTTCCATCAACTATAAGCGTACTTTCGATCAGCATGAAGTAGGCGCTATGCTCCTCTATATGCAGAAAGAAACCCAGAATCATGATGTAGCGCTTCCTTTTCGTAAACAAGGTTTAGTTGGACGTTTGACTTATGGTTATGGAGGACGTTATTTCGTTGAAGGAAACTTCGGATACACAGGTTCGGAAGCTTTTGCATCGGGCAATCGTTATGGTTTCTTCCCGGCAGTTGGTCTTGCCTATTATTTGTCGAACGAATCTTTCTTCCCCGAAATCATAAAGAAATACGTTCCAAAAATTAAGTTGAGAGCTTCTATCGGGCGTGCCGGTAATGACAATACCGGAGGATCGCGTTTCTTATATCGACCGACTTATAAAATGGATGCGGGTGGCTTTAATCAGGGATTCGGTGATACTGGCGCATTGAATGGCATTGGAAATGGTATTATTGAAGGGCGTTTCGCAGCTCCCTACTTAGGTTGGGAAGTGGAAGACAAGCAAAACTATGGTTTCGACCTTGGTCTGTTTGACAATCGAATTGAAATTATTTTCGATTACTTTACTTCTACCAGAAGCCAGATTCTGCTGCAACGCCAGACTGTTCCGCAACTTGGCGGTCTGAGAAATGACCCTTGGCAAAACTATGGTAAGGTACGAAACAGAGGTGTGGATATGTCATTGAACGCTCATCAGAACATTGGCAATGTAAAGCTGAGTGCAAGAGGTACATTTACATTTACCCGTAATAAAATTCTCGAATTTGATGAACTTCCTCCAAAGTATGATTATCAAGCTATCACAGGTAAACGTGTGAGTGATAAGAGTAATCAATTCTACATCGCAGAACGACTTTATACCGAGGATGACTTTATCGTAAGTACAAATGCCAACGGGTTGAAAACTTATAAGCTTCGTTCGGAATTGCCACAATCAACTTTGGGAGGTATGATTGGTCCGGGTGACATTAAATACACCGATGTCAATGGTGACGGTGTCATCGACTCTTATGACCAAGTAAGAGGAATAGGACATCCCGAAACCCCAGAAATTATCTATGGATTCGGACTGAATGCTGAATACAAAGGTTTTTATGCTAGTATCTTCTTCCAAGGTGCCGCTAATACTTCTGTATTGTTAGGAGGAAAGACTTCCGAGGGATGGTATCCGTTCTCATGGGGTGTAGACCAGTCTAACTACCGTACTTTTGCTTTGAACAGATGGACCGAAGATAACCCAAGCCAAAATGTTGTTATCCCGCGTTTGCACAAGAGCAATGCAAACAATGCAAATAACAGAGTTGCAAGTACATGGTGGTTGCGCGATGGTTCTTTCCTCAGACTGAAGAATATTGAAATCGGTTATCAGATACCTAAGAAACTACTGAACAAGATAGGTTTCGAAGCTGCCCGTATCTATTTGATGGGATATAATTTGGCAGTATGGGATCATATCAAGTATTTCGACCCTGAAGCAGGAAATGCGAATGCCGGACTTAACTATCCGTTGCCTCGCACTTATACTATCGGTCTTGATTTCACATTCTAATAACTTTAAAAGATAAAAATATGAAAAGTAAAAGTCACATATATATGTTGCTGATGGGATTGTTGTTCTCCGTTAGTTCATGCGATTATCTGGCTGTTTCGGATCAGATGTCGGGAGGCTTACAGAATACAGATCAGATATTTGAAAATGTAGCCTATACCAAACGATGGTATGCGAATGTTTTCTCAGGAATACCTGATTATTCTGGTATAAACAGTCTTAATGTAGGGGCATTCAAGAATCCTTGGGCTGCTATCTGTGATGAACTGGTAGTAGGCTATGGAAATGCTGCAAAAGGAAATAATTCTGATAAGAATGCTGCAACTGTCGGCTTTCACCGTTATGGCGATTGTTATAAATATATCCGGCAAGCTAACATTTTTCTTCAGAAAGCCCATGTTATCTCTACGAGCGGTACGCAAGGAGACAGGCTTGAAGAGGAAGAATTGAATCAGATGCGAGCTAATGTACGTTTTATGCGTGCATTCTACAATTACCTTTTGTTTGAGCAGTATGGACCGATTATCCTTGTAAAAGACAAGGTTTATGAGGCAACGGAAAGTCAGGATGTTCCAAGAAATACTGTAGATGAAGTAATAGCGTACATAGACACAGAGTTGCGTGAAGTAGCCGACGAATTGACACAGGAACCTATGCACGATAATGAGGATTATCGTACGTGGCCAACCAAAGGCGTTGCTCTGGCTGTACGTGCTAAGTTGTGGTTGTATGCAGCGAGTCCTCTTTTCAATGGAGGATACAAAGAAGGGTTGTCTTTAGTAAACCCAGACGGTACCCGCCTTTTCCCAGATCGGGATGATAATAAATGGAATACGGCATTGAGCGCTTGCAAAGACTTTATAGACTATGCAGAAGCGGGTCGGTATGAATTGTATAAAGAATATACTACAAGTGGAGAAGAGCAGGTGATTGATGCGGATGCTTCTGTTTATAACCTCTTTCAGAAATACAATAAAGAAATCATTTGGGCTACTCCCAATAATGACTGGGGAGGTTTGGATGGTGATGCTTTCGACCGAAGAATTGTTCCGCGCTGTGAAAAGAACGGATTGGGTTCAACTGGAGTTACACAGGAGCTTGTCGACGCATTCTATATGAACGACGGACTTCCTATCAGTGCAACTGCCTATCTGCCAAAGTCGGATCTTTATAAAGAAGAAGGCTACGGTACATATAAGGATAAAAATGATGATAAATCCAAGAACTATACAACGGTTACCGTAAGCAACCGTTATCTGAACCGTGAAGCCCGTTTTTACAATACCGTATTTTTCAATGGACGTCAATGGCCTGTGACTTGCAAACAAGTTTATTTTTATAATGGTGGTAACGCAGGTGTGCAAGAAGGACAAGCTACGACAACCGGATATATGCTTTTCAAACGATACAACCGCACGGTTAGTAAGACTTCTCCGGGTGTGGCCAGCAAATTCCGTCCTTCTATCATCTTCCGTCTCGCAGATTTTTATCTGATTTATGCAGAGGTAGCTAATGAAGTTAATCCAAGCGATCCGCGGGTATTGACCTATCTTAATAAGGTACGCGAACGCGCAGGATTGCCAAAAGTGGAAGTTCTGAATCCCAATATTGCCGGCAACAAGGACTTGCAAAGAGCAGCTATCCAACGTGAACGACAAGTTGAACTTGCAACAGAAGGACAGCGCTACTTTGATGTACGTCGTTGGATGATTGCCGATAAAGACGGAGAAGGACGTCAAAACGGCTATGCGCATGGTATGAATGTGCGAGGAACACCTAATGATACTGAAGATTTCAATCGGGTAGTTGAGACTGAGAAAATAGTATTCAACAGAAAAATGTACTTGCAACCGATACCTGACCATGAAATGAGAAAAACAGAAAACCTAGTTCAGAATCCGGGTTGGTAATTGTATAAGCACAATAAATCAATGAACATTATGAAGAAAATAAGTTATATACTAATATCAGGCTGCATCACTCTATCTTTAGTTGGCTGTGATGACGCGTTTGATACAAGCAATACATCTGCTGGAATATTGTCATTGTCTGAGAGTGGACTTAATATCTTACAATCATACAATGTAGGAGAAAAATATAACGCTGATTTGTGGATTCAGCATGGCGGATTGGAATTAAATAATGGTAGTGTCACATTCACTGTCGACAAGAGTTTACTCGATTCACTCAATACTGCCGACGGAACAAGTTACCAGATGTTGCCAGAAGATTGTTATCAGATGACTCAAGCGACTGTTAATGTATCTGCCGATGAACGAATAGCTAAAGGGACCATTACCTATGACCCGACCAAGATTCATGCATTGTGTGGTTATGATAAGGTTCAATACATTCTACCCCTTAAGGCTAGCAGTACCGGAGAACAACTCAACCCGGAACGTTCTACTATTCTATTGGGATTTAATGTTTCCGAACCAATTGTAACTATCATGGGAGCTGATGTGCAAGAGATCAATGTCAATAATATAAAAGAACTGCCAATCACCGTTGGTGTACCTTTTACTAATAAATGGGATATCACTTGTTCGTTAGTCAGTAACCAATCGTTAGTTGACACCTATAACAGTGCTAACCAGACCTACTTCAGTCTCCTTTCAGCAGAGAGCTATACCGTGCCTGAGTCTCCGGTATTAACTCCGGGTGTTAGTCAGGCTACTGTAAGTTATAAATTGAAGGACAATATGCTTCCGGGTAATTATATGCTTCCGGTACAAATTGGAGAAGTTACATCTGATGCGACAATCCGTGCGGATAAAGACGCTTATTCAGCATTCTGCATTATAAAGGAAGGAGATAAGATTGCAAAGACCAATTGGGAGGTGCTGTCTTTCACAACTCAGGAAACTTCCGGAGAAGGAGCTGGCAACGGATTGGCAAAATGTCTGATAGATGGAGATACGGAAACCTTCTGGCATGCTAAATGGCAAGGTGGAAGTACACCGCTTCCTTATGACATAGTTATCGACATGAAGCAGAATATACAAATTGCACAAGTAGAATTGCTTCCACGAGGCAGAGGTACGAATAACCCACTCAAAGTAGTTGAGTTCTATGCCAGCGAAGACAATGTGAACTGGACTCCTATAGGTAGATTCGGATTTACTAATCAGGATGCAGCTTTGGAATATTATGTAAAATCTATCAAAGCACGATACATCAAGCTCACCATACCGGATGATGGCGGTAACACTACAGTTGCAGCTATCAGAGAATTGGATGTAAAAGGTACTATTATTAACTAACACACTAGCTTTCAATAGGTATTTTTATGAGTTGTAACTGTACTTTCAGGTACATCTAAAATTAAGCTACTCTCTTCAGGTTTACTAAGAGAGTAGCTTTTTGATTTACTCATTTTTCATAATCTGTCCAGGGTTGAGCCGGATGGCTTTTTGAATCTGCCACAGTAGTGTTCCCAATGAAATAGTTGACGTGAATATAAGTCCTACAGCGAAAATACCAGCTCCTATCGGCACTTTTACAGCGAAGTCTTTTGTATAGTCGTCAATAATGTAGTATACCAATAGCTAAATTCTCCCTCACCGACCACTTCACGATGAAGTTCTTTCAAGAAATTGGTGGATTCTTCCCTAAATCAACTCCCGTACTCCACCATAAGCGGGCCTCCGTCTGCAAAGAAGTCTCATCAATATTCTTAATATGAAATAGTTTCTGAGCCGTTTCGTTGATTATCATCTTATATTGAGCGAACAGGTCTTGATCATTCCACTTTCTTCCTTCTTTCAACTTCAGACCAAACATATCCATATAATCCTTATTGGCAAAAATAACTGCCATTTTATGTTTTTCTCCATTACACTCTACGTCACCATATCAGCATCATCTTTAGTTCAGCACTATCATCACTATCCTGCTGCTGGTCGTTACGGGAGTCAGCCTTTATCGTATGCAGTTCAAACAAATAGAAAAGTCACTTTATGTATCTCTGATAATGGAGAGGGCATACTACCCGATGTTTTGGATAAGATATTTGTGTCGTTTTTCACGACCAAAACCTCCGGTTCCGGAATCGGACTAAGCTTATGAAAACAAATCATGACTTTGCATAATGGAAGCATTGCTGTAAAGTCTGAATTGGGAAAGGGGAGCAATTTCATCCTCACCTTCGCACGATAGCATTGGATAAAGCAGAGGAGAATTATCCTCTGCTGTTCATACTATTTTTATCGGGATTGAGTTCTCTCACGGCTTCTTCTACCGATTGCTCGGTCGGGTTGCAATAAGTTTCCGCCTGTTGCACCGGCATAATCTCATTATCCAGTTTCTCATATCCCTTCTGCTCCAATAAAGGCATTTCTTCTGCTTTTATTTCTTCTGATTCATTTGTCTTCATAAGGCTTCTAATTTATATTATTTATAAGACTAACAGGCTAAAATGATTTTAGTTCATCACCCCAACACTATTTATACTTAAATTCATTTCGCATTTAAGCGTTATTAAGCACTGTATAAGTTCCGTAGAACAGGAAGTAAAGTTTCTATCAATCGAATGCAAAGTTTCTATCATTAGGAAACAAAGTATAACCGCAAGCTCCGATTATAAAACCGGAAGTTTCAGTTATATAATCAGAACTTTCAGTTATATAACCGCAAGTTGCGGTTATAGATAGGAAGAGGGGAAAAAGAACTTTATAATAGCAATAAACTAAGTTTAAATGCATATATTTGCTGAAATAATTATCACCTATCGAAGTTATGAAGGAAAATAAGTATGACGATGACCGCTTTTTCGCTCAATATTCTCAAATGTCACGTTCTGTAGAAGGTTTGAGAGGAGCTGGAGAATGGCATATATTAAAGAAGATGTTGCCGGACTTTGCAGGCAAAAGAGTATTGGATTTAGGTTGTGGATTCGGTTGGCACTGCATCTATGCGGTTGAACATGGTGCAACACACGTGACAGGAATTGATATTTCGGAGAAAATGCTGGAAGAAGCCCGAAGAAGAAACTCCTCCCCACTGATTGAATACAAGTGTATAGCTATTGAAGACTTTGATTTCCGACCAGATACTTATGATATAGTTATTAGTTCATTGACCTTTCACTATCTGGAATCTTTTGATAGTATAAGTCGTAAAATCAATGATTGTCTGACGTCACGGGGCTCTTTCGTCTTTTCTGTAGAGCATCCGATATTCACTGCTTATGGTAATCAGGATTGGTATTACGATCAGGAGGGAAACCGTATTCACTGGCCGGTGGACCGCTACTTCTCCGAAGGTAAACGCACGGCAGTCTTTTTGGGAGAAGAAGTGACCAAATATCATAAAACACTGACGACATACATCAACGGCTTGCTTAAGGCAGGTTTTGAAATCTGCGAATTGATAGAGCCGGAACCGGATGAAGTGATGCTCAATAGTATTCCGGAAATGAAGGATGAACTTCGTCGTCCCATGATGTTACTAATATCTGCAAAGAAAAAAAGCTAAGACGCAACCAGATGAAAGTCAGTGTGTTGGAAATTAATATGCAAAAAACATCCGTTTGTGCATTGTTAATTAAAAAATACTCCCTATCTTTGCACCGCTTTTGAAAAGAACAACCCTTAAAAGTAGCGGGGTGTAGCGCAGTCCGGTTAGCGCACCTGCTTTGGGAGCAGGGGGTCGTGGGTTCGAATCCCGCTACCCCGACGAAGAAATAACGCTGATAATTAAGTTTTAGGACTTGGTTATCAGCGTTTCTCTTTGCGTAATGTGGGGATGGCGGGCATTTAATAAAAAAAGATGGGTCAAGTCGAAAACCCTGTAGTTCTGTTAAAAGCTCACACACATAGTTTGCATAGTCTAAATATAAAGAATGGTATATCTCTCACTCCTCTAAACTGTGCACGAAATGCCTTGATTTTCGCATTGAATGATTCGGCAAAGGCATT
>NZ_URFY01000046.1 GCF_900547205.1 uncultured Bacteroides sp. | reverse complement strand
GGTCCTACAGAACCGTAAGCTGTACCACCAATCGAAGTCGGCACGGTATTACATCCCCAAGAATACAACCCCCAATAGCCGTCAGTCCATATAAGTTCAGAGTTCCATGTCTCATGCGTAATGCCGTAGTAGTTTTCATACGGATCATTACTCTTCGAACGATACAGTTCATAAATAGGATTATCAATCAATTTCTTAGCAGCTTTGGCAGCTTCCAGCCATTTGTTTGCATTGTATTCCTGCGGGAACAGGTTGACACCAGACAGTTCGGGGAAATCATTGGTAACAGGATTCTTCACATCCTTATATAGTTTGTTGCCATTGAACAAGTCGCGTGCAGAGTACAAAAGCAGACGAGCTATCACTGCCTGACAAGTACCTTTGGTTGCCAATCCCATGTCACTATCATTCACCCATCCGTCTGTCATAGCATTATCTTCAGCACAAGCAGTCATTTCACTTACTACATAGTTCACACATTCTTCCCATGTGTTGCGAGGACGATAGAAAGATTCGACACTTCCAGTAAAATCAATCAACTCATCCCCTACCAGATACACAGGACCATAATCCAACATCATCAGGAAATAATAGTATGCGCGTGCAAAGCGGGTTTGTATCTTCCACTGTGCTAGTTGGGCTTTTGTCACCAGCGGGTCCGAACATCTATCCACATTTTGCATGAAGATGTTACATTCGCGGATGCCTTTATAGTATGATTCAGTCTTATCGCCATAAGGTATGGTCGAGGGATTCCATGATCCGAAATTGATATAACGATAACCTCGGTCATAAGCAATTGAACATTCATCAGACGCTCCTAGATACGGATCATTGTCGCCAACAAAAGTACTGTTAAATTTAGGCAGGTATGACATTGTATTATACCAGTATTGCCTAGTTGTATTTCTGGATTCCCATATTTTTTCGAAAGTCAATTTTTCATCTTCTTGCCTGTCAAGGAAATCCTCACACGAAGAGAATAGCATGGAGCTTAGTGCGATGCACACTATCCAGAGTGATGTTTGGAAATATATTTTCATAATAGTTTCTTGTTATTAGATTAAAAATTAGCATTGAAGCCTATTGTAAAGACTCTGTTTAATGGATAACCCGAACCGTCGGAGTTTCCTTTTTCCGGATCCCAAAGCTTAAAGTTGCTGAATGTAAGCAGATTGCTTCCTGAAACATAGAAACGGAGTGACTTGATAAAGGTTTTGCTCATCATCGCTTTCGGCATGGTATAACCTAATTCGAAGTTTTTCAATCTCATGAAACTACCGTCACGCATCCACCATGTGGAAGTCTTACTATTGTTTGAAGAACCTTCTCCTCCACTTCTACTTAAGCGGGGATAAATAACATTCGCATTCTGTTCATCTGTATTTGTACTCATCCACACTTTACCATAAACATCTTTGTTGATGGCTGAACGTTCCATATTACCTGAACTGAAAGGCGAAGTGATAGACGAACCTCCTAAGAAGAAGCTAGTATGGCTTACACCTTGGAAGAACACATTAACGTCCCAGTTTTTCCATTGTGCAGTAGCACCGAAACCATAAATAATCTCGGGCAAGTTGGTATATCCGATTGCTCTCATATCCAGTTCATCTACCTTACCGTCACCGTTGAGGTCCTGATATTTAATGTCACCCACGCGATATTCGCCGAATGTTTGTTCAGGGCTGTTATCAATTTCTTCCTGGCTTTGGAACAGACCTAAGGCAACCAATCCGAAAGGTTGGAGAGCACCGTTAGAGCCGAATGGTTTGCCAATACGGTTTTGATACTTGTATTGATAGTCCGGTTGGTCATTATTAATCAACTCATTGCGAGTATAGGTGAAGTTACCACGGGCAGTAACAAACACTTGACCGATTTGCTGAGAATATTCTACTGTACCGTCGAATCCCTGATTCAAAGTCTCACCAACATTCACATAAGGAATGGTAGACAGACCGACCATGGCAGGTAAACTTTGGCGTTGCAAGAAAATACCGGTACGTTCTTCACGGAAATAATCTCCCTGAATTTTGAGTTTATTGAACAATGACATTTCAATACCTATGTTCAACTTCAAAGCCTCTTCCCAAGATGCTGTCAGGTTTTCAACTTCGCCTACGCGGATACCACTTCCTCCTTGGCTACCATCTTTACCATATTTGAAACTATCACTATCTACAATTGTAGATTCGTATACCCAACGTCTTTGGCCACCGATATCATCGTTACCTACTTTACCATAAGATGCCTTAAACTTCAACAGGTCGATCACTTTAGTTGCCGGTTCAAACCATTTTTCGCTTGATGCCATCCATCCGATAGCTGCTGCGGGGAAAAAGCCGAAGCGATGTCCGCGTGCAAAGTTCTCAGAACCATTGTAACCGATATTACCTTCTACGAAATATGTATCTTTGAAAGCATAAGTGACACGCCCTGCCAAACCTTGATTCTTAAAAGGTAACGCTGCATTGCCATCACCAGCCTGAGTGTTAGTCTTTATTTTCTGATTGTAAAGCAACAGTGCGCCTACACGGTGCTTATCGGCAAACAGACGGTTGTAGTTCAGCGAACCTTCCAGATAAGTAGTCATGGTTCCCTTACGTCCGATGTTAAATCCCAATTGTGAACTGCCAGTGTGCACAGGGTCCCAGATACCATCTTTGTTGTTATCATCGTAGATAAGGCTGCCATCTTCGGCACGTCCGTGTGCATGATAGAATGTTTCTATTTTAGCACGGCGTTGTAGTGTCGTGTTCCATGCATCCCATGAGAATTTAACGTTGGCAGTCAAACCTTTCAGGGGTTCCCATATCTTTTCAAAATCTTGTGTGATACCAATCAAAGATTGAGATGAGTTCCAGAATTGTTCACGATATCCGGAGTGAACCAACATATTCCAAGGGTTGTATCCGGAATCAGTGGACGGACCTGACAATTTACCATCAGAATATTCCACCGGGAATGCGTTTGGAGAAGTTGCAAATGTATATCCCCATATATCATTATCATTGTCACCGAAACCGGGACCGAATGATTTTTCGTAGATATTGGCTAAGTTGACATTCAACAATGTACTTGGAGTAACATTGATATCTACATTGGCACGGAAATTGAATTTATTGTAACGGATGGAAGAGTCATATCCGTAAATATTTCCTGCGGTCTTATAGATAGAACTTTCATTATAGAACGAACCAGATACATAGTACTTCACGATGTCACCACCACCGTTAATACTCAGATTCACACGCTGATTGGCTGCCATATCATTGAACAAAGCATCAAACCAGTCTACATTCGGGTAAATATCAGAATCACTACCGTCACGGTATTTCCGGATTACGTCATCCGAATAATATTTGGTCTGGTATGCTTCGTTATACATTTCCGCCCATTCTGCCGAACCTGCCATTTGAGGTTTCTTGGTAGGGCTTGTAAAACCAAACTCGGTACGTACATTGATTGCTGGCTTACCGGATTTACCTTTCTTAGTCGTAATCAGGATTACACCATTGGCACCACGCACACCGTAAACGGCAGATGCAGACGCATCTTTCAAGATAGAGAATGATGCGATATCTTCAGTATCAACCAAGTCTAGTTCGCGCTCAATACCATCGACGAGTACCAATGGAGTTGAAGTACCCTTGAAAGAAGACACACCACGAATATAGAAATCGGCTGCACTGTTTTTACCCGGCTCGCCCGAACGGGACATGGAGACAACTCCAGCCAATTGTCCGGCAAGAACGGAAGAAATAGAAGAGCCCGGAACCTTTAGCTGGCCTACATCCAATGTTGAAATCGCACCGATAACACTGGCTTTCTTTTGGCTACCATATCCCACAACAACGACCTCGTCCAGCACTTCCGTGTCAGGATCGAGAACTATGTTGATAACTTTTTGGTCACCAATAGCGACTTCTTTCTTTTTGTATCCCATGTAACTAAATTCAAGAGCACCACCAATCCCTTCAATATGGATTGAGTATTTACCGTCGATATCGGTAATAGCTCCTACGGAACTGTTCTTTAGCCAAACACTAGCTCCGATGATAGGTTCTTGATTGTCAGAAGCAGTAACCGTACCGGTGATGGTACGTTTCTTCGTCTGCTGCTGCGCATTTGTTTTCTCAACTTTCAGGATAACTTCATTATCCTTGATGATGTAACTGATACCACTGCCCTCGAAAACCTCTTTTAATACGGTTTCAATAGAGCCTTCACAGTTAATACTTTTGTTTTTTGTGTTTTTCAAGTCGGCGGCATTGTAGAAAAACGTGTAGTTACTACTTTTTTCAATCTGTTTAATTGCCTGCGTAATGCTTATTGATTGCCCTTTGATAGAAATCTTACCCTGAGCTCCTAAGACTGAAAGCGGGTAAAAGAGCAAGGCTAAAACGACATACTTCAGATACCGTTGCCTTTGGAAATGTTCTACTTTTCTCATGTGTTACAAGTTAATTTAGACATTTGGTTAATTAATAAATTTATTGATATTTGATAATGATATGTTTTCCTTTCTTCTCCCGGCTGAGATTTAATGTAAAGCAGACTTTACTCAATACGTCTTCCAGTGATTCATCATAACGGATACTTCCGGTAAAAGCCGATTCATGTTCAATTGCATTCGACAGTACAATATTCGTATCATACATCTGGTTGATGATTTCAATTAGTTTCTGCAATGGAGTGTTTGTAAAGGTATACTTTCCATTTTCCCAATTAAGATTATTTATATCTGTTAATTGCGTTTGTGCACTAGTCGGATTATAAATCATCTTTTGTAAAGGTTTCATTATAGTCTTTTCTCCGGTAGATTCGACATTAAATTCAATCTTACCGTTAAAGAGCGTTATCTCGTTCTTTTCAGAATTTTGTTGTTTCACTAGGAAGAAGGTTCCTTTTACTTCTATGAAAGCTTTAGTGATATATACCTTGAAAGTACTTCCTTCGTGCCTGCACACTTCAAATAATGAGTTGCCCTCCAGCCAAACTTCTCTGTTCAGATTGAAAGCTTTAGCGTATTTAATAGAACTTCCCGCTTCCATCCACACCTTAGTGCTATCCGGCAAAACGTGCATTCTGCTTTGTTCGGCTACTATTTTTATAGTTTCATCACTCATTTTATCTCCTTTGGGATAGAACCATACTCCACCCAATGTGAGCAAAAGAGCAAAGAAAGCTGCTGCCATATACCAACTAAGTCCTACAAGAACTCGGTAGACTATATATTCATTTTAAACTTTTTTATGAAAATAATTATAATTATAAAGTGCATATAATCAGCTATTTAATACCATATAGGAAATTTTCTTTCATTTTTCTCAAAAATCGATGTGGGGTTAGAGGCGTCTCGCGTGTATTTATATTATACGAGTAACTTAGAGTATTGAACAAACAAGGAAGCGTAGAATGGATAAGGAAACAAAGAAGAGTTTAATCAAAAGGCTACTATCCGGTAGGCTAACGAAAAAGCAGCGAAAAGCCTTTGCTGACTTGGTTCCAGTGGATGCTGAAATAAGAAACCAATGGAACAAGGCAGAAAACCGCCCTATAGATTTGGAAATAAAAGAGCAGATATGGAAAAAGATAAAGGTCAGATGCGAACAAAAGAAAAGTAACCGAGTTCTTGTAGAACGAATGTAATTTTTAGCATCCGCATTCATTATTTTACTCAAAATAGCGAGAAGAAATGAACGCTCAACTACCCGAAGGACTTGACAAATGCTTTTTTATTTTGTATATTTGTAGATGTTAAGTGCAAGAAAACTATTAATTAAAACTTAAAATTGAAAGAAAGGGATACATATATGCTTCTATATAGAACTACAATAAAGTATAATATTACAACATATCACACAGGTGATTCTTATAAACATTAGGATATAAGTAATCTCCTTAAAGGCTTAAGGCTGCGAACTCTTATGGAGTTTGCAGCCTTTTTTGTTGCTTTAATTCACGTTGAAACTACTAAAACGGACAATGAGAGTTTATAATAAACTCTAGACCCGTTTATAATAAACGAGAACGGTTTTTATTATAAACTTAAAAGGTGTTTGTGCAGCAATAATAAACTATTTTCAATAGAGAATATAGATGAGAATATGAATGATTGGTTTCAGCATAATTAATTAATAAATATTCATCACAACAAATCTTTTTTGAAGGCTGCTATATTTCTTTGCAAAAAACTATACTCCTACTCTACGTATAGAAGTTACTTCACCTATCCCATAAAAACAATAAATAGCGAAAGATTATCTTTAATGAATTTCACCGCTAAAGTGATTTGCCGTTCAATTGCTTTTTCACTGACTGCACAAATGTCTGCTATTTCTTTATTAGACAGATTCTCGTCACGGCTCATTCTGAAAATTCGTTGTCGCTGAGGGGGAAGCTGTGAAATTAAAAGGTCAATGCAATTCTTTAAATCTGCGGCATCCAATTCTTCTTCTATATCATATGAGTTTTCAACACTCTTAAGAACCGTCATTTTAAAATTCAATTCATTGAAGTACTTACGCGAATAGTTGAAAATTATATTGCGGGTTATCATGAAGAGGAAACCATCAAAGTTCTTTTCAGAATCGAGAGAGTCTCTAGATTCCCAGATTTTCACGAACACATCTTGAACAACTTCTGAGATTTCGTAGGGAGTGATAATATAAAGTTCCGCAAAGTTATATATCTTCATCCAATAACAATCATACAACGATGCAAACGCTTCCGTATCACCCTCTTTTATCTTCAATAAAATATCCGTCTCTCTCATTCCTCTTCAATTATATTGCAAAAATAGAGAAACAACTATAAACTGCAATACTCTCAGGTGTTTTATTTCGCAGACAATCATTTTTCTTTTTTCAGATATAATAGTCAACTATATGCACTATTTTTTTTGCCTAAGTTCTGCTAGAACTTAGGCAAAAGGATATTTTTCTAGTTTCAATTCTGCTATGACTACCTCTATGGAAATACCAGATTGCCAAATTATTATACCATACTTCTTATTTCGTACATTTTTCTAAAATCTGATGTGGGGTTAGAGCGGTCTCAAGTGTATTTATAATATACGAGTCAAAAAATGAGTTTGAGAATTTATAGACCAAAGTTAAAATGAATATAGACAGCAGAAAGAGTTTAATCAAAAGTTTGTTATCTGACAGATTAACAATAAAGCGGCGTAAGAGCTACGCTGAGCTTATTTCTGTAGATAAAGAAATAAAAAAGCAATGGAATGATTCGGGCAACAGAATAGTGGACGAACGAATAAAAGAACAAATATGGCAGAAGGTAAAAAACAGATGTAACCAGCAGAAAAGATACAAAGTTCTAGCAGAACTAAAGTCACTTTCCATCGCAGCATCACTTGCCATCCTATTAACAATAGGCGGATATTGGTTAAGCACGAAAGGAGATAAGATGAAAGATAACCTAATAAAGATTACCGCACAAGAGAGCAGTATGCACCTTTTGCCGGACAACACTAAAGTATGGATGGAACCCGGCAGTTCCATATCCTACGCCAAATCATTTGTACAAGACAGAAGAGTATGGCTGGAAGGCAATTCTCTATTTGAAGTCAGCAAGCACGAAGGCAGCACTTTCCAAGTACATATCACCAACGCATATGTAGAAGTAAAAGGTACTTGCTTCTTGATTAAACAGAACAGTTCGGGTCATAATGAAATCACCCTGATTAATGGAAGCATTGATTTTAATATTGAGAACGGAAAGAAGAACATTCCTTTGAAACCAATGCAGAGAGTAATCTATAATCCGCTAGAAGGAGAAACTGAAATTAAAGAAATGGCAAATATCAAATGGGAGGACGGAAAGTATCTCTTCAATGATATGTCGCTAACTCAATTGATTCAAACTATCAACCAACTATACAGCACCCAAATCATCTTAACAAAAGATGTGAACAGAAAATCAGCTTTTACCGGCACCATACGGTATGATGAGCCGCTAGCTAATGTACTGAATAAGATTTGCTTTAGCCTCAACCTTAACAAAGAACAAGTAAACAATCAAATTATAATATACTAAATAAAAGTTTTATTAACCAGATGTCTAATCTAATAAATTGAAGCATGAGAAAATCACTCAACTTTCACAGTAGTGTACGATATGTTAAGTATATCGTGTTGGTTTTGCTTTTTTATCCGTTGACAGTCCTTGGCGCTCAAGGGCACATTTCGATAGAAAGGCAGTCTATTACAATTCAGGAGGCTATTCAACTCATTGAAAAAAACAGCAATTACACGTTTTTCTACAACGCGGCAGACCTGAAGAACATTCAGTTGAAGAACATCCATTGTTCGGGCACAGTAGAAGAAGTGCTCAAAAAAGTTTTTGCAGATAGCGGAATCAGTTATCTTATTCAGGGTAACGAAGTGACGCTGAAAATTGAGAAAACGCAATCGACTCAGCAAGCTCAGAAAAGACGTACAGTTTCGGGTACTGTGACGGATGCTGTTGAAGGCGAACCCATCATCGGAGCCAATATCCTTATCAAAGGAGAACAAACCGGTGTAATCACGGACTTGGATGGACGTTTCACCATTCAGATACCGGCGGACAAACGTACAACGCTGATTGTAACCTATATAGGATACAAAAGACGTGAAGTTCCCGTTGATGACCTGGGTGTAATCAACATTAAGATGGAATCTGACAATGAAGTGTTGGATGAAGTTGTAATTGTCGGTTCGGGTACGCAGAAGAAGGTGAGTATCACGGGAGCCATCACCAGCGTAAAGGGTATGACTCTGAAATCGCCGTCTTCTTCGTTGACGAACTCACTGGCAGGTAAGCTCTCCGGTGTGATTGCAACCACTACCAGCGGTGAACCGGGTTCTTCTTCCGAGTTTTACATCCGCGGTATCGCAACTTTTGGTGGTCGTGCCACTCCCCTCATCATGCTTGATGACGTTGAAATCTCGGCAACCGACCTCAACAGGATTCCTCCCGAAACCATCGAGAGCTTCTCTATCTTGAAAGATGCGTCGGCAACGGCTATCTATGGTGCACGTGGTGCCAATGGTGTAATGCTTGTCACCACCAAACGAGGTGAAGAGAACAGTAAGACAAGGGTGAACGTCACGGTTGAAAATTCAATTAATATGCCTACCCGATTCCCCCAATTCGTGGACGGAGCAACGTGGATGGAGATGTATAATGAAGCCCAAGTTACCCGAAACCCATCTATCACTCCCCGATATACGCAAACCCAGATTGACGGGACGAGAAACAGATTAAACCCATACGTTTACCCAGATGTAAAGTGGGAAGATGTGATATTTAAAGATATGACCATGAACCAGCGCGCTAATATTAATATTTCGGGTGGTGGTTCGCGCGTTACCTATTACATGAGTTTGAATGTTAACCATGATACAGGTTTGCTGAACACTCCGAAGCTTTACTCGTTCAGAAACAACATCAATAATATGGGATATAATTTCCAGAACAATATCTCCTATAAATTGAGCCCCACTACTAAAGTGGAATTGAACATGAACGCCCAAATCAATACGGCAAAAGGGCCGAACTTTGGGACACAGACATTGTTTGCCATGGCTTTGAGTGCCAACCCTATCAACTTCCCCGCCACCTATCCGGCACAACCGGGTGACACTCACGTGCGTTTTGGTAACAACTATCTGAGTGGAAACAACTTGCGCATTAATCCGTATGCTTTTATGTCTACCTCTTATAAACAATCGGATGAAAACACATTGAATACTTCTTTGAAAATTAATCAGCAACTTGATTTCGTCACTAAGGGATTGAGTGTAAACGCATTGATTAACTTCAAGAACTGGTCGCGTTCTTCTTTCTACCAATCGATAGAGCCGTATTACTACCGCGCATTGCCCGAAAGTTACGACCCGCTCAATCCGGTTGATTATGAACTCGAACGCTTGGGAACTTCCGGTACGGATTACCTTTCGGAAGGCTTCAATGCCAAAGAAGGCGACCGCACCATCATGATGCAGTTCCAATTGAACTATGTACGTCAGTTCGGACTCCACAACGTGGGCGGTATGTTAATGTATATGCAACGTGACTATAAAGTAGGTATGCTTCCTCAACGTAATCAAGGTTTATCCGGACGTTTCACTTACGACTACGGACAACGCTATCTGTTTGAATTCAACTTCGGTTATAACGGTACGGAACGTCTGGCACGTGACAACCGTTTCGAGTTCTTCCCGGCAGCATCTATCGGATGGGTGGTAAGCAATGAAGCTTTCTTCGAACCGCTGAAGAATAAAATTGATAACTTGAAGATCAGAGCATCATTCGGTCTTGTAGGTAGTGACGAAACAGGTTTGATTGCCAACTCACCCCACTTCCTCTACATTGACCAAGTAACGTTGGAATCAGTAGAGTTCCGTAGTGGAGTGGATAATAACTTCTATACAGGTAAAGGTCCGTTTGTCGACCAATACGGTGTTGTAAACGGCGGTTGGGAAAGATCCAGAAAGTTCGACATCGGTCTTGACATGACTCTATTTAGAAACTGGAATATCACTGCCGACTACTTCAAAGAACGCCGCTACAACATTCTGGTGCACCGCGAAGCATGGCCCGAATCTTTGGGATACTATACAGCTAAGCCTTGGAGAAACATGGGTGAAGTAGACAACTGGGGATTTGAAGTCAGCAGTTCATTCCATCATAGATTCACGAAAGATTTATCGTTAGACATCCGTGGTAACTTCACATATACCCAGAATAAATATGTGAACTTGGACGAACCTGTTTATCCATACGCATGGAAGATTTCAACCGGACACACCATCAATTCCAGATTCGGATACATCGCAGAAGGATTGTTCCAGAGCCAGGAAGAGATAGACAACAGCCCGAGACAAGACTTGGGTAGCCCTGTGAAACCGGGAGATATCAAATACCGCGACGTGAACGGTGACGGTACTATCAATGAATACGACCGCGCATTGATTTCAGAATACAACAATACGCCACGTATACAGTACGGTTTCGGACTGAATCTGACTTATAAGAAGTTTGACTTGGGAGTATTCTTCAATGGTTCTGCCAAGAGAAACATAGCCATAGACGGAGTTCATCCTTTCGGTTCGGGCGACGCAAATATCTTCCAGTTTATTGCGGACGACTTCTGGACGGAAGCCAATCCAAATCCTAACGCAAAATATCCGCGCTTAGGACTGACAGGTGCCGACACCGGTAACAATACGCAATTCAGTACCTACTGGCTGAGAAACGGTAGTTTCATGCGTTTCAAGACATTAGAAGTAGGATACAACTTTAAGTATGGCCGCGTTTATCTGAATGGAGACAATCTTGCCGTATTTAGTCCTTTCAAAGACTGGGATCCCGAAATTGAATGGTCTAAGTATCCTCTGCAACGTACATTTAACATAGGTGTTCAATTGAATTTCTAACCTAAAAAACCGAATATATGAAACTATTAAGAAATATAAAACTATACACAGTCTCTTTGATTATTGCAATGGGAGCCTCTGTAGCTTCTTGCGACTTTTTGGAAGTTGTTCCTGCTGAGAAGCCGACTTTACCGGATGCAACTAAAGATTACACCACTACTTTGGGCTTTCTTTATTCCTGCTATGCCGGCATACAAAACCCTGTCTACTTTTCCAGACCGGAAGGTTCTGCCGACGAGTTCGCCATTCCCGAACTGTGGGGATATGCCTGTCAGAATGTAGGTTACGGACTTTATACGCCAAGTAATCTTATCGACCACAGATGGGGATCATACTACCGATTCATAGGTCAGTGCCATCTTTTCCTGCAAGAATTGGAAAACGCCAAAGGAGTTACCGATGCGGATAAGGTCAGATGGACTGCCGAAGCTAAGTTCCTGATAGCTTACTATCATTTCGAAGTATTGCGTTTCTACGGTCCATGTCCGATTACCGATTCATACATCGCAATGGATACTCCCAACAGCCAGTATAACGGTCGTTCTCATTACGATTACGTCACCAACTGGATTGTAGATTTATTGGATGAAGCAGCGTTCGACCTTCCTACCACTATCAGAGACAATGAATGGGGCCGCGCCACAGTAGCCATTGCCAAAGCCATCAAAGCCAGAGCTTTAGTATATGCAGCTTCTCCGTTGTGGAATGGTGAGTTTCCTTATCCGAACTGGACTAACAAAGTGGAAACTCCGGGATACGGCACAGAACTTGTGAGCAGAACGTATGACAGATCGAAATGGGAACGCGCATTGACAGCTTGCAATCAAGCGCTGGAGGCAGCCGATGCAGAAGGCTTCGAACTTTTCAGAGATGAATCGCTATATAGCAGTGCAAACATAAGTTTGCCGTATATTCCGGGTATGTCAAATAACGAAGAATTTGATGCTTTCAAAAAGAAAGTGATGCTGATGAGATATGTGATAAATGCCAAACCGACTGAAGGTAACAGAGAATTTGTATGGGGATTGAATGTTGGTAATGATGGAATGGTCTTGCACGCACTGCCAACACGCGTCATTCAACAGTCCAATGGAAACTGGTACAACGGTTATAGCGGTATTGCTCCTACATTAAATTCTGCGGAATTCTTTTATACAGCGAATGGCAAGACTCCGGCAATGGATCAGAATTTCGCCCGTGAAGACGAGTGGTTCACAAGCGGCAACCTGTCGGGAAGAGAGGATATCATTAAATTGAATATAGGTCGTGAACCTCGCTTCTACGCCTGGTTTGCATTTGACGGCGGTGATTACGGATCGAGAATCAAGAACGGCCAACCACTTAAACTACAATTGAGAAACGACCAGCAGCAAGGGCTCAATCCGGGATTATTCAACCGTGACCACTGCTCTACAGGATATATGTCGCAAAAATACCTGCGTCCTGACGCTGTAGTCAATGCATCCGGTAGTTTAAGTATCGGTGGAGATGTGCCAAGACCGCTTGTACGTATGGCCGAATTATATCTGAATCTTGCCGAGTGCCAAGCTGCTTTGGGAAACACTGATGCAATAGAAACTTTAAATATCATTCGCGACCGTGCAGGAGTACCCCTTTTGCAGGAGAGTGACATCACTTCCGAGATGCCTTTAATTGAATGGGTAAGAAACGAACGCTTCATCGAACTTTGGGGCGAAGGACACCGATATTTTGATGTTCGCCGTTGGGTACAAGCTCCTAAGTATTTTGCAGCCGGAGTTCGTAAAGCGTTGAATATTGAAGAAAAGCAGAACCCATCTTTCGAAGAATTTAACAAGCCGGTGCAATTGGCAAGACCTTACCTGTGGGAAACCCGAATGTACATGGCTCCTATATTCTATAATGAGGCATACAAAAATCCTCAAATGGTTCAAGCACCCGGTTATTAATCTTTAAATCGCTTAATGTATGAAAAAGGAATATTTAGCATCACTTCTGTTTGGTCTTTTAATGGTTATGTCAGCCTGTGAAGATGTAGATACTAGTGAAATTTATCAAGAAGAGTTTCATAAGATTCTCTATTTGAAAACCCCAGGGATTATAGACATGACCCTGTATAAAACGGGAGACGACACAGAGTATGACTTCTCGATAGTGCAAGCCGGTGCCTTCCCCGAATTGACTGCCGACGTTCAGGTCGGCGCAATGTCTGAGGAAGAATTGAGAGAATATTGCGAACCTCGAGGACTCAACATGACACGTCTGCCTGAAAGTTGTTATGACTTCTCCGAAACGAACATACACTTCAATTCGGAAGATAGATATAAAATCATAAAACTATCTATGCATACTACTGCAATTGATAATATGCCAACGCCGGAATCGGAATATGTTATTCCGATCATATTGAAGAGTGAAAACGACTCTATCAACTCCAGCATGAATATATTGATTATCAAGCCTACAGTAGTTATTCCGGCTGTTACATTCACGCAGACAGGGTTAGTCACCAACTACTTACCTGATGGAGAAACGACAATCGAAGTGCCTCTGGAATTGCAGATAGACAATAGATGGAATTTCAATTGTGAAGTAGAAATTGATCCCACTGCCCTCGGCAATCATCCGTTGCTGGAGAAAGGATATACACTCGAAAACAACGGAGTTGTTAATTTCACCGAAGGAAGCCGTACAGCTGTACTAAAAGTTAAAGTAAACAGAACCGCTGCCGAATTGGACGAAGTCAGCATGACAGTACCTGTTCTCCCATTACGTTTGAAATCTATCAGTATTCCAACATTTGATATTGACAGAACACCGCTGTTGCTGGGAGTATCAAGCAAGTATCCGCTGACAACAAGTATGCTAGCCACTAATGCCCAGGAGCCGAATGAAGGTCCGTTAGCCAATGTGCTTGACGGAAATGTAACGACGTACTTCCATAGTATATGGAGTTCAAGCATTAGCGACAAGCATTACGTACAGGTCAACTTACCAGAGACAATAAATTCTTTCATATTCTCTTATACCAACCGCTCATCGAATGGTAATGCAGCTCTTGCTAATTTCAATGTCAGCATTAGCACAAATGGTACGGAGTTCACCTCACTTAGAGACTTTGAAAGGAATGCGGATAATCTGCCGGGTACGGCAGCCGGAGTATTCAACTCTCCGGTATTGGAAGCGACCACGCCTTTCAGAAGTATCCGATTTACTTGTAACAACAACTGGTCAGGAGGAGCATATTTTGTATGGAGTGAATTCAGCTTATATGGTTTCTAATAACTGAATGCACTTATTGTAGACGGATGGTGGCAAATTGTAGCCACCATCCGTTCTTCACAAAAAACTCAATCAGATGAAAGCAAAAAATATAATCGCACAAGTTTTATGTTGCCTCGTCCTGTTCGCCCTCACCGGAGCCTGCAAGGATGATGCAAAGGATTTAGGAACTGTCTTTGAGATATCGGCAGAGAATTTATCCAAAGATATAGATAAGAGCGCTGCCACATTCACGATCCCCGTAAATACCAATCTCGACCAGTCTGCCTGGAATGTGGAATCTACAGAAAGATGGATGAGGCCAAGAAAGAGTATTACTGCAAATGCACCGTCGATTACCGTATCGGTGGATGAGAATACCGGCAACAATACACGTTCCGCTCAAATCAAAGTAACCTCGAACATTCAGAATTACACAATCACAGTAACACAATATGGAGCCAATGATGTAGTCGTAGGTGAAGACATTCAAGTGAAACCGTATGGTGGCAAAGCAAGCGAATTTCAGCCGGGCTATGATATAGATAAAACGTACGATGGCAAGTTTACCGATGGAACCACTAATTCGCATTATCACAGCCGATGGAATAATCAGACATCTTTTCCTGTCACATTAGAATATTTTTTCAGGGGAGAAACTGAAATAGACTACCTCATTTATTATTCTCGTTCGGGAAACGGAAACTTCGGAGAAGTAGACATATATACCACTACCGAACCGGGCAGAAGTAACTATACCCTGCAAGGCAGCTACGACTTCAGGATGAAAAACGACCCGAGCAGAATTACCTTTAAAGAAGGACTAAAACTAACCGGAGTCAGATTTGTAGTGAAAAGCGGAGCCGGAAACTATGTGAGTTGCGACGAGATGCACTTCTTCAAGAGAAATACGGATACCACACTCGAAACCAGACTGCTGACTGTATTCGCAGATGTTACCTGTACAGCACTGAAACCCAATGTAACAACCGAAGAAATCAACAGTCTGCCAAGCAATTACTTTATCCGCATAGCCGAAGCACTGAGAAATAACACTTACGATGCATGGGAAAAAGAATTCCGTATACGTGAATACCAAGCTTACAGCGACATCGACGAATGGGCTGAAAAGCTAATGACCAAACGTTACAGCAACCTGGACAACCTAACTGGTATAGCCGCACAAAAAGACGATGAACTCATTGTTCTTGTGGGCGACACCCACGGCCAGGAAGTTGCGCTGCAATGCGTGGGAGAAGAACAAACCGGCTTCGGCGAAGAACGGACCTACGTGCAAACTGCCGCTTCGGGTGACGTGTACTATCTGAAAACCGGCGTTAACAAAGTGAAGATACGCAATAAAGGTCAACTCTTCGTGATGTACAACTGCGACCTCACAGCCAACCCCCAACCCATAAAGATACATATCCCACTAGGCAGCGGAACTGTCAGTGGTTTCTTCGACCTGAAAGAACACAAAACAGATGCCAAATATGCCGAACTGCTGTCGAAAGCTACCGACAAGTATTTCGGAGTCCGCGGAGATAAGATTATCTTCTATTTCCACCGTAGCAAACTACGCGAATTTGTGAAAGATGAAATATTATCGGCCATCGATTTGTGGGACAACATTGTCGGTTGGGAACAAGAGCTGATGGGCATCGGAAACGTTCGCCCCAACCTGGTGAACAACCATATATTTGCCATATCTCCCGAAGGATCTTATATGTGGGCATCCGATTACCGTATTGCCTTCGTATACACTTACCTGAACAACATCTTATTGTACGACAATGTGATGAGAGCTAAAGACAATGCTTGGGGACCGGCACATGAAATCGGCCACATCCACCAATTGGCTATCGACTGGCCCGGTTCTACCGAATCTTCCAACAACCTGTTCTCCAACTACGTTCTTTATAAACTTGGCAAATATTGCTCCCGAGGCACAGAACTCAATCTTCCTAAAGCGTCGGATAATCGCGTCACGGATGCCGATGGAATCATCACGAAGATGACACTATCGGAAGCTCATTGCGTACTGAACCGTGCTTGGTGTGATTTCGGTGGCGGTCATCAAGGAGAAAACACCGAGTTGCATATGCGCATGAACTGGCAGTTGTGGAACTACTACCACCGATGCGGTCACCAGCCGGATTTCTGGCAGAAAGTGTTCAACCTCATGAGAGACAACCGCACTACATCCAACAATCCAGGAGTCAAGCAACTTTTGTTTGCCCGCATGGCAAGCGAAGCTGCTCAAGAAGACCTCACCGAGTTCTTCGAGATGTGGGGGTTCTTTGTTCCTATCAATATCACGATAGAGCAATATGGAACCTACAATTACCTCGTCACGCAAGTAATGATTAATGAGACGAAAGCGGCGATGGCAAAATATCCCAAAGCCAAGCCATTCTACTACTTGGAAGATAGAAAAGCCGGTGATACGGGATTGGATACCACTCCACCGGACGTAGGCCACTATACCCAGTTCCAGAACATCCGACCGATCACTAAAGATATCAAAGGAAGAATCAACGGACGGGAAGTGACAATCACCAATGGAGATGAGGCGGTAGCCTTCGAGCTCAGAGAGAGAAATGCTAACGGAAAATTACTCTATTTTTCTACTTTCTTCCGGTTCGAAATACCTTCGTCGGTGTCATTGGCAGATGCAAAGCTATTTGCCGTGCAAGCCGATGGAAACCGGATAGAGTTAGCCGAATGATAGGGATAAACTAAATTGCAAACGGAATGGTTTTCTTCGGCTATACGCCCTTGAAATCCATTCTATTTGTTAAAACATACAAAAAGTATCAGGTATTGTGTAGGGTTCGTCCATTCTCAGGTGTATTTAGATTATAGAGAAGAAATAATGCCGTTACAACACATAGTAGAATAAAAACATAAACTGATTACTGATAAAAAATGTGAGACTCATTTTCTACCAAAAACTGGAGTAAATAATTAATTTTTCTGTAATAAATATGCAGGATAAACTATTAATTACTACTTTTGGCATCGAAATGAAAAACTACGAACAACCCCTAAATAAAAAGTTAAAAGTATGATGAAAAAGCTACTCTCAGTTGCAGCTATCGCACTTGCCCTGTTAACCTGGCAGACTAGTTGCACACCTCCGCAAAAGGCACAGGAAGCCTTTGCCCCTATCAAAGTTGAAACTCCTGAACGCCCTGCCGGACAGGAAGACGTAATCCAACTTGTTACGCCCAAAATTGATACCGTACGTGTAGGTTTCATCGGATTGGGAATGCGCGGTCCCGGTGCAGTAAGACGCTGGACAAAGATACCCGGAACAAAAATCGTTGCCCTGTGTGATGTCCGTCCGGAATGTGTTGAAAAGTCTCAGGAAATTCTGAAAAATGCAGGATTGCCCGAAGCAACTTCTTACACCGGAGCAGAAGATGCTTGGAAGAAACTTTGCGAACAAGATGATATCGACCTTGTATATATAGCAACCGACTGGAAGCACCATGCTGAAATGGGCGTTTATGCAATGGAACATGGCAAACACGTAGCTATCGAAGTTCCGGCTGCCATGACATTGGACGAAATATGGAAATTAATCGACACTTCGGAAAAGACTCGCAAACACTGTATGCAGTTGGAAAACTGTGTATACGATTTCTTCGAGTTGACAAGTTTGAATATGGCTCAACAAGGCGTATTCGGCGAAGTGCTCCACGTAGAAGGTGCTTATATCCACAATCTGGAAGATTTCTGGCCTGACTACTGGAACAACTGGCGTATGGATTACAACCAGGAACACCGCGGAGACGTATACGCAACTCACGGTATGGGACCGGCTTGCCAAGTACTCAACATCCACCGCGGCGACCGCATGAAAACATTGGTATCTATGGATACAAAAGCTGTGAACGGACCGGCTTACATCAAAAAGCAAACAGGAGAAGAAGTAACCGATTTTCAGAATGGCGACCAGACATCTACGCTGATTCGTACTGAAAACGGTAAGACCATGTTGATTCAGCACAATGTAATGACTCCCCGCCCTTACAGCCGTATGTATCAGGTGGTAGGTGCCGACGGCTATGCAAGCAAATATCCTATTCAGGAGTATTGCCTCCGCCCCTCACAGGTTGACACTAAAGATGTGCCCAATCATGAGAACCTGAACGCACACGGTTCTGTGCCCGCAGATGTGAAAGAAGCATTGATGGATAAATACAAACACCCCATCCACAAAGAACTGGAAGAGACAGCTAAGAAAGTAGGCGGTCATGGCGGTATGGACTATATCATGGACTATCGTCTGGTGTACTGCTTGCGCAATGGTTTGCCACTGGATATGGATGTGTACGACTTGGCAGAATGGTGCTGCATGGCCGACCTCACCAAGCTTTCCATCGAAAACAATTCAGCTCCGGTTGAAGTGCCCGATTTCACTCGTGGAGGATGGAATAAAGTACAAGGCTATCACCATGCTTTTGCAGAATAAAAAATATAATTTTATTTAGCACGAATACTACGAATCAATCCGGCTTTATCTATAGAGCCGGATTATTCATAGGTTCGTGTTTCAACATTTTTATAGATTATCATAATCACGTTTATGAAAACAGCTATTCCAAGACCTTCTAAGCAAAGCGTCATCCGTGAAACAAAAGACTATGTGATGATTGCCATTGGCATGATTCTTTATGGCATCGGATGGACCGTTTTTTTGCTTCCTAACGACATTACTACCGGTGGAGTGCCGGGTATTGCCTCTATCGTATACTGGGCAACCGGTTTTCCGGTACAGTACACCTACTTCAGTATCAACTTCTTTTTGTTGCTTCTGGCACTTAAACTATTGGGGTTGAAGTTTTGTATCAAAACCATCTTCGGAGTATTTACTCTGACCTTCTTCCTCTCTGTGATACAAAAACTGGCAGGTGGCATTTCATTACTTCACGACCAGCCGTTCATGGCTTGTGTCATCGGAGCTTCCTTCTGCGGAAGTGGCATCGGTGTTGCCTTCTCAGCCAACGGAAGTACCGGCGGAACGGATATCATTGCCGCCATCATCAACAAATACCGGGACATCACCTTAGGAAGAGTTGTATTGATTTGTGATATGATTATCATCACTTCCAGTTATTTTGTCTTAAAAGACTGGGAAAAAGTCGTCTATGGATTCGTAACTCTTTATATTTGCAGCTTCGTTCTCGACCAGGTGGTCAATAGCGCCCGCCAGTCGGTACAGTTCTTTATTATTTCCAATAAATACGAAGAAATAGGAAAGCGTATCAACGAATACCCACACCGGGGAGTTACCATTATCAATGCAACCGGTTTCTATACGGGACGAGAACAAAAAATGATGTTTGTATTAGCCAAGAAACGTGAGTCTACCATAATCTTCCGGCTGATAAAAGACATTGATCCGAAGGCCTTTGTTTCACAGAGTGCTGTTATCGGAGTATATGGAGAAGGATTCGACCATATAAAAGTGAAGTAAAGAAGAAATGAGAAACCAATATTGAAAAACATGAAATATCGACTACACCCCCGATTATTAACCGGCATTTTAATGGGAATGTTTTCTCTGATTGCCACGACGGCTATTGCCGAAAATGCGCCCGAACAAAAGCCTTACTGGCAAGACGTTCAAGTAGTATCCGTCAACAAAGAGTATCCACGTTCTTCTTTTATGACCTACGACAATCGTGCCGATGCACTGAGTGGTAAATACGAACGAAGCAAATACTACCGGTTGCTCAACGGAACCTGGAAATTCTATTTTGTAGATTCTTATAAAGATCTGCCCGGCAACATCACCGACCCGGGCACGAGCACCGACTCTTGGTATGACATTCAAGTTCCCGGCAACTGGGAAGTGCAAGGTCATGGAGTAGCTATCTATACCAATCACGGCTACGAATTTAAGCCGCGCCATCCCCAACCTCCTACTCTTCCCGAAGCAACCCCAGTCGGTGTATACCGCCGGGACATTGACATTCCGGCAGATTGGGACGGACGCGATATCTACCTACATCTATCAGGAGCCAAATCCGGTGTATATGTATACATCAACGGCAAAGAAGTGGGATATAGCGAAGACTCCAAGAATCCTGCCGAGTTCTTAATCAACAAGTACGTGAAACCGGGCAAGAATGTGCTCACCATCAAAATCTTCCGCTGGAGCACAGGTTCCTATCTGGAATGTCAGGATTTCTGGCGGATTAGTGGAATTGAGCGCGATGTATTCCTGTATTCGCAGCCAAAAGCCGCTCTTAAAGATTTCCGTGTGAAGTCTACTTTAGACGATAGTTATAAGAATGGTATATTCGGTCTGAACGTAGATTTAAGAAATCACGAGAAGGATGCAGCCAATCTCACTTTGGCATACGAACTACTGGATGCTCAGGGAAAAGTTATCGCCACCGAAGAAAAGACAGCCTACATCCCTACAAACGAGGTGCGTACACTTTCTTTCGACAAGAATCTGGCAGACATTCTCACATGGACATCGGAACATCCGAACCTATACAAACTGTTGATGACAATCAAAGAGAATGGTAAAGTCAACGAAATTATCCCGTTCAACGTAGGTTTCCGCCGTATCGAGATTAAACCTATCGACCAGAAATCTGCTGACGGAAAACCATATGTTTGCCTGTTCATCAACGGACAACCGCTGAAACTGAAAGGCGTGAACATCCACGAGCACAACCCGGCAACCGGACATTACATGACCGAAGAACTGATGCGTCGCGACTTCGAGCTTATGAAACAACATAATCTGAACACCGTGCGTCTCTGCCACTACCCGCAAGACCGCCGTTTCTACGAACTTTGCGATGAATACGGACTCTACGTTTACGACGAAGCCAACATCGAAAGCCACGGTATGTATTACGACCTCCGCAAAGGCGGCTCACTGGGAAACAACCCCGAATGGCTGAAACCGCACATGGACCGCACCATCAATATGTTCGAACGCAACAAGAACTATCCAAGCGTCACTTTCTGGTCGCTGGGCAATGAAGCAGGAAACGGTTACAACTTCTACCAGACTTACCTCTGGGTGAAGAATGCCGACAAAGACTTGATGGCTCGTCCTGTCAACTACGAACGTGCTCAATGGGAATGGAACTCCGATATGTATGTTCCTCAATACCCAAGTGCCGGATGGCTGGAAGAAATCGGCAAGAACGGTAGCGACCGTCCTATTGCTCCTTCTGAATATGCACACGCTATGGGTAACTCCACCGGAAACCTGTGGGGACAATGGCAAGCCATCTACAAGTACCCCAACCTTCAGGGAGGATATATCTGGGACTGGGTAGACCAGGGCCTTCTCCAGAAAGATGAAAACGGAAGAGAGTACTGGGCTTACGGCGGCGACTTTGGCGTCAACGCACCGAGTGATGGAAACTTCCTTTGCAATGGTCTTGTCAATCCCGACCGCGGACCGCACCCTGCCATGGCAGAAGTGAAATATGTGCATCAGAATGTGGGTTTTGAAGCCATCGACGCAGCTGCAGGCAAGTTCAAAATCAACAACCGTTTCTACTTCACCAACCTGAAAAAGTATCAGATTCATTATAGCGTGCTTGCCAACAATAAGACGGTAAGAAGCGGAAAAGTATCTCTGGACATTGCTCCGCAAGCATCGAAAGAATTTACCGTACCCGTAAATGGCTTGAAAGCCCAGCCGGGAACCGAATACTTCGTCAACTTCAGTGTGACGACCGTAGAACCGGAACCACTAATCCCGACCGGATATGAAATCGCCTACGACCAGTTCCAACTTTCTGTTCAGGCAGAGAAAGACACTTATAAAGCCAACGGCCCTGCACTGAAAACGAATGTGCAAGGAGACGATTACATCGTTTCTTCTTCAAAGGTGAACTTTGTATTCAATAAGAAGAGCGGATTAGTCACCTCTTATAAAGTGGACGGCACAGAATACTTCAAAGACGGATTTGGTATCCAACCTAACTTCTGGCGTGCACCTAATGATAACGACTATGGCAACGGTGCTCCCAAACGTCTGCAAGTATGGAAACAATCCAGCAAAAACTTCAAAGTGACCGACGTCAATACGGCAACCGAGGACAAAGCCGTCTCATTGAAAGCAACTTACCTGCTGGCAGCGGGCAACCTATATGTGGTGACTTACAAAATCTACCCGAGCGGCATCGTGAACGTAAATGCCCAATTTACTTCCACAGATATGCAAGCGGCAGAGACAGAAGTATCCGAAGCTACCCGCATGGCTACCTTCACTCCCGGCAGTGGCGCTGCCCGCAAGGCGGCTTCCAAACTCGAAGTGCCCCGCATCGGCGTTCGTTTCCGTTTGCCGGCTCAGATGAATAACGTTCAGTATTTCGGCCGTGGTCCTGAAGAGAACTACATCGACCGCAATCACGGAACACTCGTAGGCAACTACAAGACAACTGCCGACAAGATGTACTTCAACTACGTTCGCCCACAGGAAAACGGACATCACACGGATACCCGCTGGATTACCTTGTCGCCATCCAAAGGAAACGGTCTGGCCATCGTAGCCGACAGCCTCATCGGTTTCAATGCGCTGCGCAACTCTATCGAGGACTTCGATTCCGAAGAAGCACTGCCCCACCCTTACCAGTGGAACAACTTCAGCCCGGAAGAAGTGGCAAATCATGACGAGAAAGCTGCACGCAACGTATTGAGAAGAATGCATCACGTCAACGACATCACTCCGAGAGACTTCGTCGAAGTTTGCGTAGACATGAAGCAGCAAGGTGTAGGCGGTTATGACAGTTGGGGCGCACGTCCGGAACAGATTCACCAGATACCTGCCAACCGCGAATACAACTGGGGCTTCACCTTAGTTCCTATCCGCTCTGCAGGTCAGGCAAGCAACGCCGCAAAATACGATTATCGATAACCTTATTATAAATTTAAAGAAAAGACCCATGAAAGATTTAACCAGCATTGTAGCTAAGTTCAACATCAAAGGCACCGTAGAAGAAATCAAACCTTTGGGTGCAGGACTTATCAATGACACTTACAAAGTAAACACAAAAGAAGAAGATGCTCCCGACTATGTGCTGCAACGCATCAACCACGCCATTTTCCAGAACGTGGAAATGCTGCAATCCAACATTGCCGCTGTCACAGGACATATCCGCAAAAAGCTTGTTGAAGCCGGAGAAAAAGATATCGACCGCAAAGTATTGTCTTTCATCGAAGCAGAAGAAGGCAAGACTTACTGGTTCGACGGTGATAGCTATTGGCGTGTAATGGTATTCATCCCGCGTGCTAAAACATACGAGACTGTCAACCCCGAATATTCCAACTATGCCGGACAGGCTTTCGGTAACTTTCAGGCTATGCTTGCCGACATCCCTGAAACGCTGGGTGAAACGATTCCCGATTTCCACAATATGGAGTTCCGTCTTAAGCAATTGCGCGAAGCGGTTGCCGCCAATGCAGCCGGAAGAGTAGCGGAAGTGCAGTATTTCCTGGACGAGATAGAAAAGCGTGCCGAAGAAATGTGCAAAGCAGAACGCCTGTATCGTGAAGGCAAGCTGCCTAAACGTGTGTGCCATTGCGACACGAAAGTGAACAATATGATGTTCGACGAAGACGGTAAAGTTCTTTGTGTAATCGATTTGGATACGGTGATGCCGAGTTTCATCTTCTCCGATTATGGAGATTTCCTACGCACAGGAGCCAACACCGGCGATGAAGACGATAAAGACCTCGACCGTGTGAACTTCAATATGGATATCTTCAAAGCATTCACTAAAGGATATTTGGAAGGTGCTAAGTCATTCCTCACTCAGATTGAGATTGAGAATCTTCCTTATGCGGCTGCATTGTTCCCTTATATGCAGTGTGTACGGTTTCTAGCTGATTATATCAACGGGGATACCTACTATAAAATCAAATATCCGGAGCACAATCTGGTACGCACCAAAGCACAGTTCAAGCTGCTGCAAAGCGTAGAAGAGAATACACCGGAGATGGTTACGTTCATCAATGAATGCTTAGAGAATTGAGAATAGAGAGTGGAGAGTTTACCTACTTGGTAAAAGCTCCCTCTTTCCAATGATAGACAATAGGACGGCGGAGAAACGGTTTCAGTTTTTCCGCCGTTTCTTTTGACATATATTCAGGGGTTGTCAGGGTGATGGTCAGTTCGGTATTCTCTTTGTTGAAGTCGGCTTTCATCAATAGTATGTCAGCCGAGCGACGGGCTTCGTCAAATTCGTAAATTGCAGCAGAGTCCGATGTGTTCAGAAAGTCGTTCATCACGGGAAGGGTGATAAATTCCGAAGCAGAAAGCGGTTTCCAGTCTGTTGTATAAAAGCTCAATCTGCTGTCGCACGCCGGAGCGCAGGCGGTGGATACGGTGCAGATAATATTCGTCGTATCGTTCAGTGCCAGCAACTTCATCTGCCAAGTGGTATGCGGAGACATTTGCATATGTATATAATCATTACTGAGTTTCGTCATTTCCGATTTCTTGCCGAAGCGGTTGTCTACTTGCGCTTTCATGTTGCTTCCCAGAAAGTCGATACAGTCCTCGCGGTTCACTTTGGTAAGCAGCGGGCTCAATGAGTCGGGCATATTTATAAACAACGTTTTGGCTTCCTGTGCCTGGAGGGCAGTCAACGAAAACACACCGATGATAAAGAAGAATATAGCTGGAATAAGTTTATTAATTTTCATATCATTATTATTTAACCCGCAAACGGCAAGGCGGCGGATAAGTTTTAACTTCTAGACCCCAAATATAAGAATATCATTCCGATTAACACCAGTATAAGGTCAATCGCTTTACTTTTTAAATTCTTTTCACGGAAGAACAGCGCTCCGAAAATGAAAGAAACAATTACACTTCCCCGCCGCACCATCGAGACGATGGATATCATAGAGTTGTCATCACTCAATGCGTAAAAGTAGACGAAGTCTGCTGCCGAGAGAAAGATGGAGATCAGGATGATGGTCCAGTCCCACCGGAAAGGGGTGGTCGATTTCCGTTTTGGCCACCAGAGCAAAAGCAGAATGGGGCACATGATAAAGACCTGATAGACATTATACCACGATTGAACCAACATCGGATTCAACTGCTTCATCAGGTATTTGTCATACAGTCCGCTCACGGCACCCGTGATGGCAGCCAGCACGATGAAGAAAATCCATTTGTTATGTTTAAAGTCAATCCCTTCCTTCTTCCCCGAACGGCTCAGCATAAAGAACGAAGCGACGGCGAGCATCACACCAATCCATTGATAGAGGTTCAGCCGTTCGCCAAACACCAGCATTGCACCGACAAGCACCATCACCGGACGGGTGGCGTTGATGGGTCCCACAATGGTAATGGGCAGATGCTTCATGGCGAAATAACCGAATATCCACGAAGAGAGGACGATGAACGACTTGATGATGATGTACTTATGCTGTTCCCATCCCGCTACCGGCACATTGAATATGGTGTCGCCCAACAAATCGGGTTTATACGCAGATAGCAAAATGAAGGGCAGGAAGATAAGGCTGGAAAAAAGCGTGTTGAGAAACAAGACAGGAAGCACCGCGTTGTCTTTGAGCGACTTCTTCTTGAATACATCATAGAATCCCAGCAAAGTAGCTGAGAGAAAAGCTAATAATAACCACATAAGAACAATTTAATATTTAAACTATCACTGAAATATATCCTCCGGGTATTCCACGTTTACCAAGAACAGTGCTTGTCCGGGAGCAGATGTTCCGGCTTTACATCTATCCTGCTGCTCAATGATTCGCCGGAATCCTTCGACGGAAAGTTTGCCGCGTCCCACTTCAATCAGTGTCCCAACGATGGCGCGCACCATATTCCGTAGGAAGCGGTCGGCACGGATGGTAAACACCCAATTCACTTCATCTTCCTGCGTCCATTCGGCATGGGAGATGTGGCAAATGTTAGTTTTGACATCGGTATGTAGCTTGCTGAAACTTGTAAAGTCGGTATATTCAAAAAGAATGTGTGCTGCTTCGTTCATCCGTTCATAATCCAGCGGCGTATGAATCCGGAAACGGTATTGCCTGTTGAAAGGATACTTTGCCGTAGTCACATAATACTTATAGGTACGGGCTGTTGCATCGAACCGCGCATGAGCCTCTGGGCAGACGGGGCATACCCGATAGACGGAAATATCCGGTGGCAAAAGCCGGTTCAATTTATCCGCCACAGAGACGGTATCTAGTTCCTCTTCACAATCGAAATGAGCCACCATCAGCGAAGCGTGTACTCCCGCATCCGTTCTTCCCGCCCCGATGACCTCTATTTCACGACGCAGAAAAGTAGACAATGCTTTCATCAAGCATTCCTGCACACTAATTCCATTGGGTTGAATCTGCCAACCGTGATAGTTGGTCCCGTCGTAAGCCAAATAAATAAAATACCTCTGCACGCTCATTCCTGTTATTTACGGTTTTCGCGTGCAAAAGTAGTCATTTTTTTATTCATATGTTGAAGGAGTAGTGCCAAAAGCATCTACAAAATGTTTCCTAAAGGTAGGAATATCGTTGTAGCCCACCATTTCTGCCACTTCCTGCACTCCATATTGCTTTGTTTTCAGGAGCACGCCGGCACGGCGCATCCGCACACCTCTTATCAGTTCGATAATTGTATAATCTGTGCTCTGTTTCACCTTGCGATACAAGGTAGGCTGGCTCATATTCATCTCCGCAGCCAGTTTTTTCACGCTAAAATCGGCCTCGCAGATGTTCTCTTCCACAATCTTAATCACAGAGTTGATAAACGGGTCCTCCGCTTTCACTTCCACTTCCGGCTTTTCCGTTTCCTCAACCTCTACTACGGCATCCTCGCCAGGCAACTTAAACAGTTTGGTATACATCTGCTTCAAGGTCTGACGTCCGTTTATCAGGTTGTGCACTTTCGCCCTCAGAATGCCCGGTGTGAAAGGTTTCAGCACATAGTCGTCCGCTCCTAGTTCCAATCCATGGATAATGTCTTCATCTTCCACTTTAGCGGTAAGCATAATGAAAGGAATGCCACACGTTTCCGGTGCTTCCTTCAGCTCGCGACAACATTCAAAGCCATCTTTTACCGGCATCATGACATCGCAGATAACCAAGTCGGGCAGTTCCTTCTTGGCAATATCGACTCCTTCCTGTCCGTTGGTTGCCATCAACAAATTATATTGTGAACCAAACAACACTTTCAGATAAAGCCGGATATCCTTATGATCTTCCACAATCAGCATCGTCTTTTTGCCACCTTCCGTCGGTGTAGAGGGTACGTCCACCTTCTGAAGCGCAGCTTCCATAGTAACAGGTAGTTCCTGTTTCGGCACTTCATTCGTGGTTTCCGGTTCGGGCTCTATTTCAGGTTCAGGGTTCACTATCAATTCCGGTCCCGAATTGGTCAGTTCTTCGGGATCTGTAAACAGAATATTTTCATCATTCTCAATGACAGCTTTATCCGCGGGCAGATTGACAACGACCTTCGTTCCCTTTCCCTCCACACTTTCCAAAGAGATAGTTCCATGATGTGCTTCTACCATCTGCTTCATGATTGTAAATCCCAGTTGGGTGGCGGCCAGGTCTGCATCCGGTTTCTCTCCGCTCAGCAGCTGTTCAGCAGTCTTCACTCTGCCGTTTCCATCATCCTCCACTATCAGGCTAACATAATGTATGCCGTTCTCCAGCGTTTCGCACACAGAAAAAGACACCGCTCCTGCATAATGAGTATGGGTAAAGGCATTCGTGAGCAAATTATGAATGATAAATTCTATCTTCTTCTTATCCACATAGAACTCCATATCCTTTTTGATTCTTTTCTCGCAATGGAAATCAATAGAATATACTTTCAGCAACTCACGCACTCCGAAGAGATTGCTGTCTATCATCTTCTCTACCGGATAAGGTGCTACTCTTAATTTCGCAACTAGGCTTCCCTGCCCGTAGATAGCCTTCAACTGGTCGCAGGCATCCACCATGCGGAGGGCATTTCGATAAGCCACCTGCAACGATAAGTTCTGAGCCTGCGATTTTTCTTTCAGCAAGTCTTTCAACGGAGCCATGATTAGCGACAGCGGAGTACGCAATTCCTGCACGAACAAGGCCAGCAAGCGGTTTCGCATCGCATCGATTTCCTGCTTCTGCTCCTGCTTCATCTTCTCTATGTTCAGGTTCTCCTTCAGCAACATCTCCCGGTTGCGGTGCAACTGCTTGCGTATATCTCGCTTCTTCATATATGAATAGGTGAGAAATATCAGAACTACCAGCACAAGTCCGTATGCCACATAGGCCCACACCGAGTGATACCATTTGGCTTTCACCACCACGGGTATCTGCACCACCTCACCTTCTTTCCCGTCGGGGAATACCAGTTTGGCTTGCAACGTATATTTTCCGGTAGAAAGCCCGTTGAACCATAAACCTTCGGAAAGCGGCACAATCTTCCACTCCTTATCGGCAGGAAGCAAACGATAGGAAATTTTACGTTCCATCATTCCATAACGCAAGTCGGAGAAGTACAAATGAAAATCATTATTCACTGCAGAGAAGGTAAGTTCATTTTGTTTTTCCGGCGAAACCGAAAGGATGACTTGCCCGTTCCGCTTCTCACCCGCCAATACGGTAGCACCGTTCACCTCTATATCTGTCAGCATCAACTGCTTCCTGCTGCCGTCCACCTTTGCCACCGAAGGATCGAAGTAGAACATCCCCCACGAGTTTGTCCACAGCAGGCGCCCGTCCGCCATTCGGCAGACAGCGCCACAGTTACCTATCGATAGATAGTTGTAAAAAGCATCCTGACCATTTCTGATTGTCATGATTCCCACGCTGTTTCCCGCCCATGTGTTACCGATATGGTCGTCCACCATGCAACTCACGTGCCCGCTGGCAAGTCCTTTTTGCAACGTATAGATTGATTCCACTTTATCTTTCTCTCTTCCGTCGATGCGAATGACGATATTCAGATATGCCGCATAAATCTGATTATAATTGTTCACGTATATGGTTCGCACTGCGGTTTCTTCCAGTCCGTTCTCCCGTTCATAGTTTCCGGTCACGTTGACCCGTTCGCCATCAAAGTCCAGCCTTTTCAGTCCTCGGTCGGTGCCTACCCACACATTTCCTTCTTTATCTTCGGTAGCGGCATACACACTTTTGATGCCATCCGGGAGTTTTATCTTTTTGCACGCATGAGTCTTTGCATTCACCTGCACCAGTCCGTCGGAAGTAGCCACCCACAGGCGATTCCATGAATCTAGGCAAAAGCCGTGAATATAAGACTGTATCCTCTCTCCTCTTTCGGTTTGAAGATGAAAAATACTTATATCTTCCGTTAGCGGATCGACAAAAACAACTTCCCCCTGATTATTCCCCATCCAGATATTCCCATCCTTCGCTTTATAAATGCGATACCCTCCGGGAGGGAGAGCAGATGATTTCTTCCAAGGTTCAAATTTAGTAGTTGATGAAAGTCCCGGAACGGTACTCTTCATAATACCGCCGTCCGCCACCGACAACCAGATAAATCCCTTTGTATCTTCCACAATGCCGTTCACTATCTGTTTGAAATTCTGTTGCACGCGGCTATACATATTTTCGCTGATATCGATTTTCACAATACCCCCTCCAAAAGTACCTATCCATAGAATCTGCTGGTGTTCGTCCCACACCATGCTTGTCATTTTATTCTCTATGTTCAAGCGGAACGATTTCTCATTCTGCGTTAATTGCACCAGTTCGAACGGACTTTCGCACAGGTTTTCGTCCGCAAACTTCAGTTTATACAATCCGTTCCAAGTGGTGAGGTATACCGTTTTCGGGTCTTTCAACACAATATCCGTTATATAAGAGTTGATACCGTCCGAGTTGCCCACATCTCCCAACAAAATCACACGTTCTCTATTCTCCGCGAGGTCGTGGCAGATGATGTCATTCCACAATCTGCAAATCCACAAGTAACCATGGTCCAATATCAATTTGCCCACACCGCTTGTCTCTTTCAGCACCGAAGTTTGTTTAGACATCAAGTCATAGCGCATCACCTTTTCCCTGTTGACTGAGAAATATATATTGGTTTTATTGTCCGTACAGATGTTGTCTACCTTTCCTTTCACTATAGGAGTAGACTTCACAATGCAAAAAAGATATTCACCTTCATTTCCCTCTTTTCGGTCCACAAGTGCCTCAAACAGCCCTTGCTGAGTAGCCAAATATAAAGTCTCGTCGTTCCAGCAGAAGCCCGTGATATCCTTCATCTTCAAAGGTCGGTCGAAGCGGAATGGCAGAAACTTTTCATTTTCCTTATCGAAACAAGCTATCCCCCCTTGGCATAGCAGGGCGTAGTATAATCCGTCGGGAGCTTCGCAGATAGATTTCACCGGTTGGTTGAGAGGGGTGGAAAGAGAGTCAACACTCATTATGAGCGGATAGTCACGGAACCGGAATCCGTCGTAGCGGGTGATTCCCATATCAGTGGACAGCCATATGAAACCGTCACTTCCATAACAGACATTGTAAATCGTATTGTTGTTCAGCCCATTTTTAATAACTATCGGTTCTGATTCCCAATGAGTATCGATGGGATACATTGGGAGAATACAAAATAACACCAATAATAGAAAGCAAACTTTCTTCATATTTTAATAGCAATTTGTTCATGTGTAAGGAGTGATAAAAGTAGATAAATTAAAAAGATTGGGAAAGTTAATAAGTATTTTTTAGAGATAATTCACAATAAAGGAATCCCTTACCCATTCTTTTTTGGAATGAGCAAGGGATTTCATTGTTTGTTTTGTTACATCAAAAATTCAAATCTGACAAATATATTGTTTGCTTGTTTGGTTCCTCTTTTTAGTACGCTATATATAGGAGAGAGAAAACATATGATTCTTTTTTGTATGTGTCCGCTCTATTATTAGTTGACTGCTTTTGAAAGAGTAAAACTATAAGTGCCTTGGTTGGTATCAAAGTTATAGTCACCTTTGAAGTTTACCGGAACCTTCACCAAGCAGTTTCCCTGGTCACTCACGCAGAAGTAAAGGAAAGTTTTAGAGGTGAACACATTTCCACCGTTGGCAGTTGTAGACAATGAAGTGCCATAACCCTGCCACTGGAATAAGTCGGTAGAAGGAGAATAGGTAGCACCGATATAGTATACTCTACCGTTATCAACATTGAAGTTCATTGATACACAAAGAGAGAATTGTTCAAGGAAAGCGCCGCTTCTGGTGCGAGCTTGATATTCGGCAGTCATCTTCACCATCTTTCTGTCACTTCCGTCACCGTAGTAACCTTCCACGTTTTCAGATCCACAAGAACGAACTACGTTGCTGTTTTGACGAAGAGCTTCCAATACGCTGGCCATTTCTTCAGCAGTTACAGAAGGAACTTCAGTGATATCCTTGCTATAAGATGCAGACTCGATGCCATATAAAGTTTTCATTGTTTCGAAGTTAGAAGTAGTATCTTCATAACTGTCACTTTCAGCATTAGTACATGCTACAAAAGTTAATGCAATCACACACGCGAAAAAGAATTTAATTGTTTTCATTTTATTTCCTCCTAATTTTTACTTGTTTGTTAATACGTTTGCGAATCTTTGTTTTGTTATTCGCTCACATTACATAATTCATTGTTTGTTCATTTCTGTTCCTCAGGAGGGAATCTTCAACTTAAGTTTGTTTCTATTTGCACTTACTGCTTTGTTTGATGATGCAAACATAGGTGTTTTATTCAACACAAAAAACTTTTTGAAGGATAAAATGAACGTTTTACCACTCTTTAACGAGCAATACACAGCTTATTCAAGCAATTGAATAAGATTTGCAAGTATTAAAACACCCATCACGTGCAATTCATTCAATAGAGAGCAAGTAAAACACCATCTATTGCATATGAATTATCCGCCACCTAAACAAGAACGAATCACCGTCCATCTTATTAATTTCCATTGAAGAGAAAGGAAAGAAAGATGAATCCACCAATTAACGTCTATTCAGATTATCTCTACTTTTGTCACATCAACAAACAAAACCCATCATGCGATGAAAAAGAAAAGAATCTTATTTTTGTTCGTTACCATGTTTGCTTCTACCTTATTATATAGCCAGGTAGTGGGAGTGAAAACCAACGTTGTAATGGACGCGTTGAAAATCATTAATCTAGGAGCTGAAGTTGGCTTAAGTAAGAAATTAACTCTTGACTTGTATGCCAATTATAATCCGTGGAAATACAAAGATCAGAAAATGATGAAGATGCTCGCCTTCCAGCCCGAACTTCGTTATTGGTTCTGCGACAAATTCAATGGCCATTTTGTGGGAGTCCACGCTCATGGAGGAGTCTATCAGGCAGCTGCCATCGATATGCCCTGGGGTATCTGGCCTGACCTGAAAGACCATCGATTCAAAGGTCATTTCTACGGGATGGGTGTTTCCTACGGTTACCAATGGATTCTGGGCAAGCACTGGAATCTGGAAGGAAACATCGGTGTAGGCTATGCACGCGTGAAGTACGAACAGTACGAATGCAAAACCTGCGGTGAGAAAATCGCCGAAGGCCACAAGAACTACGTGGGTCCTACGAAAGCTGCCGTGAGCCTTATTTATTTATTCTAAAACAAAACAAAGATGAAAAAGATACTATGCATCCTCTTCTGCCTGCTACCCCTGCTGAGTGGCAAAGCGCAGACTCTTTATAAAAACCAAGTGCGTATAGAGAAAGAATCTATCACGCGCAGCGACGACAACAGACTAACCATCAACATGGAGATTATCTTGCAGGAGAACCTGAAACTAACGTCCAACCATGTGGCTACGCTGACTCCTTTTCTGGAAGACAACGGGAAAAAGAAGATATTGCCTTCCATAGTGGTATATGGACGCAAGCGTGACATTGTAGACCAACGCAATAATAAAAAAGCAGAAAACACCTATACGGTTCTCCGCCGCGAACGGAACCAAGAGCAGAAAGTGAACTACTTGGTGCAGATGCCATTTGAAGCATGGATGCGCACGGCGGACATGAAGCTGAATATCGACATATGTGGCTGCTGCGACCTTCTAGAGGAGAACAGTGGTGAATTAATCACCCGACTGAACATTTCACCACTGAAGATTCAGCCTTCCATTGCCTACATTACCCCACAGTCGGAAGGTGTAAAACATCGCGCAGTAGAAGGAAGTGCCTTTTTGGATTTCCCTGTCAACAAATACATCATCTATCCGGAGTATCGTCGCAACACAGTTGAATTGGCAAAAATACGTGCCACCATCGACACGGTGCGCAATGATAAAAACACCACGCTTACCAGTATCAAGATTCACGGTTACGCTTCGCCCGAAGGTAGCTATGCCAACAATAGTCGTTTAGCTAAGAATCGTACGCAGGCACTTGTAGATTATGTGACCAGTTATTACAACTTCGACAAGAATCTGATTACTCCGGAGTCTACTCCTGAGGATTGGGAAGGTTTCCGCAAGTTTGTGACAGCATCGTCTATGGATAAGAAAGATGAGATACTTCGCCTGATGGATGATGAATCTATTGATATAGATAAGAAGGAACGCGATATTGTCAAGTTAGTAGGTCCGCAGGAATATCAGTTTATAAAGAATGAATGCTATCCGGCGCTTCGCCATTCCGATTACACAGTGAACTACACAGTGCGCGGCTTCAATCTCGAAGAATCGAAAGAGATTATCAAACGTCGTCCGCAACTGCTGAGCTTACAGGAAATCTATCTGGTGGCACAGAGTTATGAAGCGGGCAGCGAAGAGTTTAATCACTCGTTCCGCGTGGCAGCCACGATGTTCCCGGATGATCCGATTGCCAACCTGAATGCTGGGGCAATGGAAATTCAGAAAGGTGGCGATATGACTACCGCTAAGAAGCTTCTGGCGAAAGCTGACCAAAAAGCTGCCGAAACGCTCAACAATCTTGGAGTTATCGCAATGCTCGAAGGCGATTTGGACGCGGCAGAGAAATATTTCAATGAGGCCAAAGCTGCCGGTCTGTCTGCACAGGCTGACGCCAACCTCAAAGAACTGAAGAAGAAACAAAACTACCCTATTAAATAATTAAAAACACAAACTATAGTTTTTAGTCCCCTAACAATTAAATTTATCCCTATTAAATTTTCGAGAACGCGCTACCTGTGAAGGCGGCGCGTTTTTTTATCTCTTCCGCGCTTATTGTATCAACTGGGGGTCCACTCCTTTCACCCGGACACTGAGATGCCGATGGATAAGGCGATAGCGGGTGAAGGCGAGGGGGAAAACCGAGTAAAACAGAGATTCACCGCATTCACCTTGCGAATTTTAATAGGCTAATTGCTAATGATATATATACTAGGTGCTGGACATATAGATGCAGC
>NZ_URFY01000045.1 GCF_900547205.1 uncultured Bacteroides sp. | reverse complement strand
CATTTATCAAGCAGGCATCGTATCGACTGAGAATATACAACAGCTCCATAAGGACAGTACGTCGGCTATTATGGTCATCGACGATAAACTGGCAAACTCACACTCCATTGAGGGTATATATACAGTGAAGAATGCATACGAGCATTTACTGTCGGCAGACTCTACCCATTTCAACCGGGAAATACTAAGGCAATGTGCCTTGAACGAATACATTACCCCCAACCTTACTTTTGACGAACAACGGACTCAGACAGCCAGAGACGAGATCTTGAATAACTATTCATGGGCAAACGGCTTGGTAGTCAGCGGACAAAAGATTATCGACCGGGGAGAAATTATCAGTCCGGAAACTTATAACATACTTGAATCTCTGCGTAAGGAATCCATCAAACGCAATGAATCAATGGGACAAAGCCGGTTGATTCTTGGCGGGCAGATTCTCTTTGTAGGTATGCTGATGCTCTGCTTCATGCTCTACCTCGACTTATTCCGCAAAGACTATTACCTACGCAAAGGCAGCTTGTCGCTATTGTTCACATTGATAGTGTTCTACAGCGTCATAACGGCTCTTATGGTGACACACAATCTATTTAATGTGTACATCATCCCCTATGCGATGCTACCGATTATCATTCGTGTATTCCTCGATTCGAGGACAGCCTTCCTTACTCATGTCATTACTATATTAATATGCTCTATATCGCTACGTTATCCCCATGAGTTCATCCTAACGCAACTCGCTGCTGGACTAATAGCAATATTCAGTTTAAGAGAGTTGTCGCAACGCTCGCAACTCTTCCGCACTGCACTATTGGTTATATTGACCTATGCAGCGGTGTATTTTGCCTTCGAGTTAATGACAGAAAACGGACTTTCAACCGACTTCTCGAAGTTGAATTTACGGATGTATACCTATTTCATTATCAATGGAATATTGCTACTATTCGCCTATCCGTTACTATTCCTGTTGGAGAAAACATTCGGGTTTACGTCCAATGTCACCTTGGTAGAGCTGTCGAATATCAACAACGATTTGTTGCGGCAGATGTCCGAAACTGTTCCCGGAACCTTCCAGCACTCCATGCAGGTGGCCAATCTGGCAGCGGAAGCAGCTATCCGCATAGGGGCAAAAAGCCAGTTAGTACGTACAGGAGCATTGTATCACGACATAGGGAAAATGGAAAACCCAGCTTTCTTCACCGAGAACCAGTCAGGTGGAATGAATCCGCATAAGAATCTCAGTTACGAGCAAAGCGCACAGGTAGTTGTCAACCATGTGACGGACGGGCTGAAACTGGCTGATAAGCATAACTTGCCTAAAGTTATCAAAGACTTCATCAGCACTCATCACGGATCCGGTAAAACAAGATATTTCTATATCTCGTGGAAAAACGAGCATCCCGGCGAAGAACCGAACGATGTACTGTTCAGCTATCCCGGCCCCAATCCGACCACGAAAGAGCAAGCAATACTGATGATGGCGGATGCTGTGGAAGCTGCTTCACGCAGTTTGCCGGAATATACGGAGGAAAGCATCAGCAACCTGGTCGAAAAAATTATCGACGCTCAGGTTGCGGAAGGTTATTTCAAAGAATGTCCTATCACGTTCAAGGATATTGCAACCATCAAAACCGTGTTTAAAGAAAAGCTGAAGATTGCTTATCACACACGCATCAGTTATCCTGAGTTAAATAAGTAAGTAATCCGGCGCAGGCGTCTTCGAGCACATCAATCACATATTCAAATCCCTCGGCTCCACCATAATAGGGGTCGGGGACATGGTCGGCGGGGATGCGAGTACAATACTCCGTCATGCGATGAATCTTTTTCCATTCTTCGGGCGATGGAGCTTTTTCTTTCAGGTCGTCTATATTCCGGTCGTCCATGCCAATGATAAAGTCGAAATTGTAGAAGTCCTCTGTGCGCACCGGACGGGAACGGTGTACCAGTTGATAACCACGACGGGCAGCATGGGCACGCATCCGACTATCGGGCAATTCACCTTGATGATAGGATAGTATTCCGGCAGAATCAATCACAAATTCCTTTTCCATGCCCGCTTCTTTTATCAGATGAAGCATCACTCCTTCTGCCGTCGAACTGCGGCAGATATTTCCGAGACATACAAATAATATTTTCTTCATATATTTATCCTTTTATCTTTTTCCCCGTTACATCGGGTCTACATCATAATAAACAATCAGAGATTTATATCGTTCATCTTCTATCATCTCCCGCTGGATGCGTTGCAGCAGTTCCCTGGCGCGCGCCATCGGTGCATTCTGTTCTATTTTCACCACTATCTTTTTAATGAAAAGCGTCTGGATACGAGCCACAGGAGGTTTATCCGGTCCCAGCACCCGATTGCCGAATACAGCACGCAACTTATCCGCCATCACCGCCGCCATCTGGTCCAGCAAGGCTTCATTATGATTTTTCAGATAGACATACACCAGCCGATAATAAGGAGGATAGTGAAACATCTGCCGCTCTGCCAACTGACCGCCTACCATATCCTCATAATCATTGGCAATGACCTGACTGATAATAGGATGATCGATGCTTTTCGTTTGCAGCACCACCCGCCCACGCTTATTCTTACGCCCGGCACGTCCCGACACTTGTGCCATCAGTTGGAAAGCACGTTCGTAGGAGCGGAAATCGGGATAATTCAGCATGGTGTCGGCATTCAGTATGCCGACTACGCTCACATGGTCGAAGTCCAGTCCTTTCGATACCATTTGCGTACCTATCAGTATATCCGTCTTTCCTTGTTCAAAGTCGGCAATAATCTTCTCGTAGGCAGAACGGGTGCGAGTGGTATCCAAGTCCATTCGCGCCACGGCAGCTTCCGGAAACAAGACCTTGATATCATCTTCAATCTTCTCCGTGCCAAAGCCACGATTTACGAGATCCGTTCCTTCGCAGGCAGGGCACTTCTGCGGAAGTTGATAGGTATAGCCGCAGTAGTGGCAAGTCAGTTGATTGATTCCTTTATGGTAGGTCAGGCTAACATCGCAGTTTTTACATTTTGGCACCCAGCCACACGTTCTGCATTCCACCATGGGAGCAAAACCACGACGGTTCTGGAAAAGTATCACCTGCTCTTTCTGCTCCAAGGCTTCCTTCATATATTGTATCAGCAACGGCGAGAATTGCCCCACCATCCGCTTCTTGCGATGCAGTTCTTTGATGTCTACAGATATAATTTCGGGTAACTGAATTTCTTTATACCGCTCTTTGAGCTGCACAAATCCATATTTGCCTCCCGTTGCATTCTGCCATGTCTCGATAGAAGGAGTAGCCGTGCCCAGAAGCGTCTTTGCTCCGTACATGGCTGCCAATACAATAGCCGCATTTCGCGCATGATAGCGCGGAGCCGGATCTTGCTGCTTGTAGGTGTTTTCGTGCTCTTCGTCCACAATGACCAGACCGAGATTCTGAAATGGCAGAAAAACAGACGAACGGACTCCGAGAATTATATCATACCCTTTATCACTCAACTGCTTCCGCCAGATTTCCACCCGCTCCGAATCGGGGAATTTAGAATGGTAAATGCCCAGACGGGAACCGAATACACGCTGCAGTCGTTCTGTAATCTGAGCTGTGAGTGCAATCTCAGGCAACAGATAGAGCACTTGCTTTCCCTGACGAATCGTTTCTTCTATCAGATGGATATATACCTCTGTCTTTCCGCTGGACGTCACTCCATGAAGCAGGCAGACGTTCTTTTCCTGAAAACATTGCACGATTTCATCATGTGCCCGTTGCTGAAACTCATTCAGGGGATTGACCTCGACAACGTCTTTCATCTCTTTATCCAACCTCCCGATTTCGTGATAGTAAACTTCAAATATCTTCTTATCCACAAGTCCGTTCAAAATGGAAGGCGAAACACCGGCACGCTGCAACAGTTCTTTCTTTGCAACTTCTTTCGGGAGTTCATTCCCCAAGATGCCCGAACATTCCACATATTTCATGAGCAGTGCCAACTGTTTGGGCGCACGCGAAAGGATATCAAACAGGATATGTAGCCGTTTTTCATCAGCACTTCCCGCCAATCGCACCCGCGCTTCTATCTTGGGTTTGTAAGTACGCCTCAATTCTTCTTTCACAAAAATCGCTTCCTTGTCGAGCAGGGATTTGATGACGGTTAGAATATTTTTCAGTCCGCTTTCCTTCTCCAGTTTCGTGACGCATTGCTGTGCGTCAACGGCCAGCAGGTCCAGGATGCGTTGTTCTCTTTCGGTCAATGGGGCATCTGCTTCAAAGTCGGGATTGTATTCTACGATGGTTTCACTTTCCAGTTTCAGTCCGGAGGGCAATGCCGCTTTATACACGTCTCCTTGTGTGCAGAGATAGTAGTCGGCTATCCATTCCCAGAATTTAAATTGAGCAGGCAATAAGATAGGAGTAGCATCGAGCAATGCAGATATATCTTTCACTTCATACTCCGTGGGAGCACAATAATGTACGTTACGGACGATAGCCGTATAGAACTTCTTTCGACCGAAAGGGACCACCACCCGGCAGCCTATCTTCACTTCTTCCGCACATTCGTCCGGCAAGGAGTAGGTGAAACTCTTTGGAAGCGGAAGGGGTAATATGACATCTACGTATCTTTTCATTGCAGGCGCAAAGATACAAAAAAAGAGGCTTCCTGCTGTAGAAAGCCTCCGGTTCTATTGTGTTAAAGCTAATAGTCTGCTAGAAGATATAGGCAACGGAAACTTGCCAAGTCTTGGTCTTATAAGACCCCTCCGTTCCTTTAATATCGGCCGTATCTCCCAACGGAATGTTGTAATTGGCTCCTACCTGCAAGTGGTTCAGCAGTTTCACACCTGCTCCGACGTTGATGCCTACTTCCGCCTTTTTCTTATCTATTCCACTCTTCTTCTCGAAATCGAAATAGAAATCAGGACCTGCTGCCAAATAAATGCCAACTAGGCTTCCCAAGCCGATATTATACTTCAGATTGACCGGAATATCGATACCATTCTGTTTAATAGTAATCTCATCACCTGCCCCAGAAACTTTGATACCTCTCTGAGCAAAAAGCAAAGAAGCATCTACTCCCAATCCTACGATTGGAATATTGAACTCAGCCATCGGACCGATAAAGAATCCGGTAAAATTATCCTTTTTAAAATTGCCTGGAACATCAGACAAGCTTGCCTTCGACAAGTTCAGACCACCTTTTACACCGAAGTTTATTTGAGCCTGAGCGGGTATTGCCATACCTATACATACGGCAATCATTAATGTACCAATAATCTTTTTCATAAATTTACGTGTTTATTATTCGGGACAAAGATATATATTTAGTTCATATAAACACAGTTTATCGGAATTTTGTTCAGCTTCGCTAAGAGATTCGACAGGAGAAGTTTAACTCTTTGGCTGAAAGAGCTAACGACTCCGAGTGCACGAATTAATTCGAAGGACTATAGTCCTTTGCAACATTAACTATAGTACATCTTTCAAAGAACTATAGTCCTTCGAAAGATGTACTATAGTTCTCCGAATTAATGTATGCACCTGAAGTCGTTAGTATCTTCAGGGCAACTATCTAAATTATCCACCCCGACCGACTATCATCAATGATTCGGATGAATATCCAATTTCACCGGCTTAATCATATTCTCCGGTTCAAGAATGGTATCCAAGTCTTCCTTCGAGAGTATATCATGTTCCAAAACGAGCTCATACACTCCCTTTCCCGTTTCAAGGGCTTCTTTGGCTATCTTTGTAGAATGTTTGTAGCCGATGACGGGATTCAGCGCGGTCACTACTCCGATGCTATTGTGCACATCCTGACGGCATTTCTCTTCATTGGCAGTGATACCTTCGATGCAAAGCGTGCGCAAAGTATCGAATCCATTCATCAACAAATCCGCAGATTCAAAACAGCATTGCGCCATCACAGGCTCCATTGCGTTCAGCTCCATCTGGGCGGCTTCGCCACTCATAGCCACACAAAGGTCGTTCCCTATCACCTTATAAGAAATCTGATTCATCACTTCGGGAATCACCGGATTGACCTTTCCCGGCATGATGGAAGAACCGGGCTGCATAGCCGGAAGATTGATTTCCCCCAATCCGCACCGCGGGCCCGAACCCAGAAGCCGCAAGTCATTGCATATCTTGTTCATCTTGACAGCTACGCGCCTCATCGCTGCCGAATATCCCACCATGCAGGAAGTGTCGGAAGTAGCTCCTACCAAATCGTCGGCAAGTGTAATGTCCAATCCGGTAATCTTACGCAAAGCTGCAATGCACTTCTCTGCGTATTCCGGCTCGGCGGTAATCCCCGTACCGATAGCTGTAGCCCCCATATTGACAGCTAGAAAATCCTGAGCTGCAAAATTGAGGTTCTTTACTTCATGCTCCAGAATACTTGCAAAACCGTTGAAGGTTTGCCCAAGCGTCATCGGTACGGCATCTTCGAGCTGCGTGCGCCCCATCTTGATGACGTGTGCAAATAATTTCCCTTTCTTGCGGAAAGATTCAATCAACGTTTCAAAGTGCTTCACCAATTTAAGGTGGGTATAATATAAGCCTATGTGAATGGCGGTGGGGTAAGCATCATTGGTAGATTGCGAACGGTTCACATGGTCGTTGGGCGAACAATACTGATATTCCCCCCGCTTGTGCCCCATCAATTCGAGCGCACGGTTGGCTATCACTTCGTTGGCATTCATATTCGTTGTTGTCCCGGCTCCACCCTGAATCATGTCAACGGGAAATTGGTCGTGATGCTCGCCTTCTATTATCTCCTTGCAAGCTCTCAGAATGGCATTTGCCTGCTCTTCTGTCAGCAAATCCAGTTCGCGGTTGGCTATGGCAGCCCCCATTTTCGTGATTGCCAATGCTTGGATAAATAAAGGATAATCCTTCAGATGAAACTTGCTGATGCGAAAGTTTTCAATACCACGGAGGGTCTGCACTCCATATAGTGCGGATTCCTGCACTTCGCGACTGCCTATCAGGTCGCTCTCCGTACGAGTTTTAAATGATAAATTCTGTTCCATATCGGTTGTTTTATTGCAATAACTATTTCGTTAGTTTATATAATAACCAACCGGGAAGCTTATTGTTTTAATAAATATGCAAAAACTATTCAATGCTTTTTTTGTTGTAACTAGAAGAAAAAGAAAATACAAAGAGAGAAAACACTTATCTTTGCATTTTAAACTTAAAGCAACAAATTATGATATTACAATTAGCATTTGTTCTGACAGCTATTATTATTGGTGCTCGCCTGGGTGGTATCGGCCTTGGCGTAATGGGCGGCGTGGGATTGGCGATTCTTACGTTCGTTTTTGGTCTGCAACCCACCGCTCCTCCTATCGACGTGATGTTGATGATTGCCGCAGTGATCTCTGCAGCCTCTTGTATGCAGGCTGCCGGCGGACTGGACTATATGGTGAAACTGGCAGAGCGTTTGCTCCGCAAGAATCCTTCGCACGTCACGTTGCTCAGCCCGTTGGTGACGTATCTGTTTACTTTCATCGCCGGAACCGGACACGTTGCCTACTCGGTGCTACCGGTGATTGCCGAAGTTGCCACCGAAACGAAGATTCGTCCCGAACGTCCGCTCGGCATTGCAGTCATCGCTTCCCAACAGGCCATCACGGCAAGTCCTATTTCGGCTGCTACCGTTGCCTTGCTCGGGTTACTTGCCGGATTCGATATAACCTTGTTCGACATTCTTAAGATTACCATTCCCGCCACCATCATCGGTGTGCTGATAGGCGCATTGTTCTCCATGCGGGTGGGAAAAGAATTGATTGAAGACCCCGAATATCAGAAACGAGTGAAAGAAGGCGTGTTCAACATGAATAAGATAGAGATTAAGGACGTGATGAATAAACGTTCGGCAATGATTTCCGTCATTATTTTCATATTGGCAACTGTTTTTATCGTGCTTTTCGGTTCTATCGAAGGGATGCGCCCCTCTTTCTTGATCGACGGGGAGACGGTGACGCTCGGTATGTCGTCCATCATTGAAATCGTGATGCTGTCTGCTGCCGCAATCATTCTGCTGGTGACAAATACAGATGGGATAAAGGCAACACAAGGCTCTGTGTTCCCTGCCGGAATGCAGGCCGTTATCGCCATCTTCGGTATCGCCTGGATGGGCGACACATTCCTACATGGCAATATGACGCAGCTCACTTCTTCTATCGAAGGCATCGTTCGGGAGATGCCGTGGTTATTCGGTATCGCTTTGTTCGTGATGTCTATCCTGCTATATAGCCAGGCAGCCACCGTGCGGGCACTTATGCCGCTGGGCATTGCTTTAGGAATATCTCCGTATATGTTGATTGCTCTTTTCCCGGCAGTAAACGGATATTTCTTTATTCCGAACTACCCCACTGTGGTGGCGGCTATAAATTTCGACCGAACCGGGACAACAAAAATCGGCAAATATGTGTTGAATCATTCATTCATGATGCCGGGGCTGGTTTCAACGGTTGTCGCCATTGCCTTAGGTATACTCTTTATACATATATTTTAAATACATATTATTAACCTAAACTTCATTCAGTTATGAAACAATTTAAAAGATTTGGTCTGGTAGCAGTTACACTACTACTTTCCGTTACAATGGCATTCGCCGCAAAACCGAATATTCATATCCTTGCCACCGGAGGAACCATTGCTGGAACGGGAACTTCTGCCACCGGAACCAGCTACACCGCCGGACAGGTTGCTATCGGCGCATTGCTCGATGCCGTGCCCGAAGTGAAAGAGATAGCCAACGTGACAGGCGAACAAATTGTAAGAATCGGTTCGCAGGACATGAACGATGAGGTATGGCTGACGCTTGCCAAGAAAATCAACGAACTGCTGAAACGTTCGGATATCGACGGAATCGTGATTACCCACGGAACTGATACTATGGAAGAGACTGCCTACTTCCTGAACCTGACGGTGAAAAGTAATAAACCCGTCGTATTGGTAGGAGCCATGCGCCCTTCTACTGCGATGAGTGCCGACGGTCCGCTGAATCTTTACAATGCCGTAGTCACTGCCGCTGCCCCGGAGTCTAAAGACAAAGGCGTATTGGTTGCCATGAACGGCTTGGTGCTGGGTGCAGAAAGCACAGTGAAGATGAATACTGTCGATGTACAGACTTTCCAAGCTCCCAACTCCGGTGCGCTGGGCTATGTGCTGAACGGAAAGGTATTCTACAATCAAATAACGGTGAAGAAACATACCACTCAATCTGTATTTGATGTTACGAATCTCACTTCATTGCCTAAAGTAGGTATCGTATACAGCTATTCCAACATCGAAGCCGATATGGTGACTCCTCTGCTGAGCCACGGATATAAAGGTATTATCCATGCAGGAGTAGGAAACGGAAATATCCACAAAAACATCTTCCCGGTATTGATAGACGCCCGCAGAAAGGGGATTTTGGTAGTTCGTTCTTCACGTGTACCTACCGGTCCTACTACACTCGATGCGGAAGTAGACGACTCTAAGTATCAATTTGTGGCTTCACAAGAACTGAATCCGCAGAAATCTCGCGTACTCCTAATGCTTGCATTGACCAAGACTACAGACTGGAGACAGATTCAGGAATACTTTAACGAATACTAAAAGCTGAACCGACTTATGAAAAAACTAATGTTTATGCTGCTCCTAGCGGGCAGCATACAAGCAACATATGCCCAAGAAACAACTGAAAGGGATGGATTCAATCCCAACACGCCCCTGTTTGAGGAACTGACGAACGTAAAGAAGAAGTCTGATAAGTTCAATCTGTATCTCAATATGCAAGGTAGCTTCGACGCCAAATTCCAAGATGGATTTCAGGAAGGAAGCTTCAAGATGCACCAACTCCGCATCGAAGCAAAAGGAAATATCAACAACTGGCTTTCTTACCGATACCGCCAGCGCCTCAACCGCTCTAACGACGGAAGCAATATGATTGACAATGTTCCCACTTCCATCGACTATGCAGCCATAGGCATCAAGCTGAACGACCAGTTCAGCCTTTTCGCCGGAAAGCAATGCGCAGCCTACGGTGGTATTGAGTTCGACCTCAACCCGATTGAAGTTTATCAATACAGTGACATGATTGACTACATGAGTAACTTCATGACGGGATTGAATGTCGGCTACAACGTGACTCCCAGCCAGCAACTCAATCTTCAGATTCTGAATAGCCGCAACGGTTCTTTCGACAGCACCTACGGAATCACCGAAGATGCCGAAGGGAAACTTCCCGACTTGAAATCCGGGAAAATGCCGCTCGTCTATACCTTGAACTGGAATGGCAATTTCAACAATGTGTTCAAAACCCGTTGGTCTGCTTCCGTACTGAATGAAGCCAAAAGTCATAATATGTATTATTTTGCCTTGGGTAACGAAGTAAATCTGGGAAAATGGAACGGGTTCTTCGACTTCATGTATTCGAAGGAGGATATCGACCGCAAAGGAATCATCACGAGCATTGTCGGTCGCCCCGGCGGGCATAATGTATTTGATACGAACTACCTTTCTTTAGTGGCAAAATGCAACTACCGTTTTCTGCCGAAATGGAATGCGTTCGTTAAAGGGATGTACGAAACGGCTTCCGTCTCTAAATCCACCGAAGGCATCGAAAAGGGGAAATATCGCACTTCCTGGGGATATCTTGCCGGAATCGAATTTTATCCGATGGAAACTAATCTGCACTTCTTTGTTACGTATGTAGGTCGTTCCTACGATTTCGCTTGCCGCGCCAAAGTGCTGGGACAGGAGAATTATAATACGAATCGTGTGTCTGTAGGGTTTATTTGGCAGATGCCGGTATTCTAACATGAGTGAGATGCTGCTTTAAAACAGCATCTCACATCATTTATAGGGTATGGGTTGAGTATGGATTTACCTGCTGCCAGCCACCAGTGTCCGGCTCCCGTCCCAACTAACGGCTTCAATTCGAGTAGCACCTGTAGGGTAATCTACCCGAGTTGTCTTATTGGCCGCATCGCCGGTACCTACTATACAGACGTCAGTCAACTCTTCTCCTTTGTAAGTCTCGAAAGCAACCACATTCTTCCAAATGCTATGCTCCACTGTGGCATAATCAGCTCCTTTGGAGATTCCGGAATTAAAGGTACCTTCCACACCAACCTTTCTCTTGAATGCTTCTACACTGTTAGCCGAAATATACCGCATCCCTCCCGGAGGTAATGGCTTCCCTTCTCCGTAAGCTTTCACTTCCTCTACCATCGCTTGGGTTATATTAATCGTAGCAACTGAATAGTCGTCCACTTTCATATTGTCAAATACTCTCAGCAGCCCCATTCCCTCGAAGAATCCACAAAGATTCAGTCCCGAAGCATCAATAGCACGCTTCATAAAATTCACATATCTACGCCCGGGAGAATAACTTTTGTCATTGTCATGGATAGCCGCCCAATGCACATCAGCCCAAAAGTCAGGTGTAACTTCCGCCGCCATGAAATACATAGTCATCTGCCATAAAGGAACTAACTTAACAAACGGGTCAGACTCCCACACATCCGGTTTTGTCGTCGAGATGCCACCTGCATGGGTGAAATACGCTTTATGGGCTACCAATGCTTCATTCAGATACGCGTTGATTCGCCCGCCCACCGAAGCTTTGCTTGCTCCCGGACGTTTGAAGGATTCATGTTCAAGTCGCAGATATCCTTCGCTAAGCGGATCATTCCTCATCATGTATTGTGCGTACGAACAGTAAAGGTTGTTAGTTACCTCCGTCCATCCGTTGCCTTTCATCTGGGCAACTTGGTTGCCATGCCCAAATTCATGTCCAAAAACCCATATATTATTTTTGCTATAAAATGTTTTCGGAACCAACATTGCATCCTCCGTATTAGGATAATTGGAACATACTCCATTCCAGTTCGGGCTACCACCCCAGGAACGGACACCGAAGAAACGGTTGGCAGGCACTGCATTGTTTTTTACCAGTCCCATCATCGAATATTCATAATTAAGCATTCGGTCGTGCATATCAACTACTGCTTGAATCGCATTCGGTGCACATTTGGCGAAGGCATTCACCGTGTTTTGCAGTTGCACTCTTTGTCCCAGAATATCCATCATCGCATTCGGAATGTTTGTGGCAGATATCTTGGCTATATCCAGTATTTCTGTCCAAGAAGCATCCGTATCACCGCGTCTTATATCCCAATAGCCAATCTGTTTGCCAAAACAGAAGTGGATATCAACATCAACGTCCGCAGTTTCATCCTTGGTCCAATATTGAATATATCCATTACCTGAGTGAACGGGAGTAATTATATTTAAGCCTTCGCGCAAGGTGAGGACACTTTTCTTTCCTCCTTCCCTATAATCGGCAATGGCGAGATTCAACGGTGTCTTGCTCGTTCCTTTATAGACAACAAATGTCAGCACCGACTCTCCTTGTTCAAAGTAAATACCCGTCGGATTATCATATACGCTTCTATTCCCGATAGTTAGCTCTTCGGCTACAGTCTTAGGATTTTTGCAAGAATGATAGGCATTGAAACGGAATTTCTTATCGTAAACACCTTCTTTCAGTTCTTTCGCCATCTGATAAATAACCGCATTTTTGATACCTTTAATCTCTTCTGAAGTCACATTACTCTTTAATTCCGAATAGGTTCCATCCGTAAAGAACTGTTGTGCTTCCAATATATCATTCGCATTTTCCGAATACCGGTAGCATTCAAACTCTGCTAAAGCCACGTTGATGTTATCAATTCCCGGTGTCATCCGGTCTATTCGTACACGTATCTTATTTACCCGAAGGCTATTGATATTTATATCCACCATTGCTCCCGCTGTTTGCGAAGTGACAAAACCAATTTCTTCACTCCAAGCAGTTTCTCCCTCCTTCAGCACTGAAATACCTCCGCTGGCAAAAAGAGAATTCTTATCATCATTCGACCGCTGAACCAGACGCACATAGCCTATGTCTTCCGTCTGTTCCAGCGTATATTCAATAAGGATATAGCGCCCCTTGCTGGCTTCCGCCGAGCCTAATGAGGCACTACTGTAGTTCGTCGAATAGTCTCCATCGATACTCTTACTCGCATCTTGCCCACCATAAACATTCCCCTCTATAAGTACTGCACTTTTTACCTTCAACTTAATATCCTGCATATTTTCCGTTGAGGCTTTTTCTTGGTTGATAGTAAACGCAACAGGTTCTTTCAATGTCGTTTCGGGAGTAGTAGCGAAGAAATTAATGTGCCCGGTGCGATTCTGAAATGTCATGTTCTTGTGTACTACAACCTTGAACACTTTATCAGAGAAAGCTCTTGTCTGCACCGATTGTTCTTTGATTTCAATCCATTCTTCCGCATCGCCCTCCACTGCTGGCTTAATAGCTACATTGGAGGTTACAGTTAATACAAATTCCTCACCCTCCTGTGCCACCGCTTTGGGAGTGGATAAATCAAAAAGTATCGCGTGCTTTGTACCCAACTGAACGATTCGTATTTTCAAAGGCTGGCAACCGGTCGCCGTCAATAGATATTCTATCTCACGCAGTTCAATTCCTTCATTCTCGGTAGCTGAAAAACGGATGATTGAATTTTCTCCATCCGGCATTATTTCATAACTGCACCATCGGTCGGCTTTTGAAGGAGTGATTTTCCAATCCTTCTGGTTCGTCGTCACTTTCACGTCAAATGCATCTACAGCTTTCGAATCAAGATTGATTGTTTCACCGGGCAAGTCTATCTTCAAATACGGGTCTACCACTTTTTCATCATCACTGCAAGCTGTGAAAGGTAGTACGACACACAGAGCCAGTAGCATTACATAAAAATGTTTTCTCATTATAATAGATGAAATTAAGTTTGAACTAATAAAAATCCGTTGGTTGGATTTCTTGAACACAAGAGTATTCCAACCAACGGATTCAGTTACTTATTGAATATTTATCCTATTGCATAGATACACCATAAAGTTTAAGTTCCGCCAAACGGAATTGCCATCTTCCACCAGCATCGGTAGTACTTTCACAATTCCAGGATTGAACAAATCTTATATATTTTACCGGGACATCACTGTGGCAAGCCGAAGTAGTGAATGAAGCAGACAGCTTAATCACTCCTGCCGCACTCAAATCATCTACACTATATGACTTAATAGCATTCGGAATATCTTGGAATGAACCGTCGGCAGACCAAAGCACATCAAATCCTCGCACCAAAGATACCTCATTCTTATCACATTGTAACCATGAGATAGCAAAATCAGTAACTCCTTCCGGAAGATTCAGTTGAAGGTAAGGATTAGTACCACCAGTCTCAGTGAAATTCCTGTTAGGGAATGGAGTCTGCACATAAGTCAGAGGATCACCATCAAACAAGTTCGCAGCTGCGGTGCCACCTACAAAACCGGAGAAATTGAAACTCAACATAGAAGCATCCAAACCTTTATCGTTGTAGGTATACTCTTTGCCGGTCACCGTTAAAGTGAATTCTTTCGCATCATAATCAAACTGTACGCCTCCACCAATATTTGTAATTTTGAGAACAACCTTCCCTCCTACTACAAGATTGGTCAGGTCATTTCCGCTTCCTGCCGATACCGATACTTTCAACGAAGCTTCTTTGCCCGGTTCGAACGTAACTAATCCATCATTTTCGAGCGTGACTGTATTGGAAGACAAATAACCCTCTTTACCATCATTATTCACCACCTCAATCTGAGCGGTAAAATCCCAAAGGTTGTCTACTTCCAATCCTATAGGTATGGAGAATACTACCGGATCGGAATTGCCAGTAAATCCTTTCACACACTCTTCCTCCGTAACTTTGAATACGACCTTCGGTGTAGTAACTACCGGCTTCATGATAAACAGATTATTCATTGAATTCACTGAATCGGTAGAACTTACCAGTGAAATGGGCAGCACAAAAGTCTTATTGGCATTTTCCGGAAGTTCAATTAATGCTTGTATTTCCTCCGTCTTCATCACCACTTTGGAGATTTTATAGAGTTCGCCGGATTGGAAATCCAAGTCACTTCCCTCTACGGCATAGGTAGTAGAAGGCAAAATGGTATAATTATCATTGTATTCTTTCATCGCTTCGTCCGACAGTACGGTCAACTTAGCCTGAGCTGTTAGTGACGGATTGTATCCGGACTTCATAACAGTGATGTCGAAAGAAGCATCTTGCCCGGTATTATAAAGAATTACGTTCTCCTCGCCTGTTTGCTTCAACGACAGAATCTTATGGTATTCGTTAGGATATGTATCATCATATTCATCACACGCAGTGTAGACAAATGATAATCCACACAAGAATGGTATTAATAAACTTTTCTTCATAAATCTGCTTTTTAAATTCATAATATAATCAATAACCATATGCCTGAACCATTTGCGGGTTTCTATAAACTTCTGCATTTTGAATAGGCGCCAGATATAAACGGTCATCCCATCTGTACGGCTGGTTAATAGGGGTCGGTACATTGAATTCTTCAAATGATATATCTTTTACCATTTCATTCAGACCTTCGCGTCTGGCACCAAAGTATTTCTTACCTTCCGCCCAACGACGTACATCGTGATAGCGATGTCCTTCATTCCAAAACTCAATAAAACGTTCGTTATGAACCATTTCAATGAGTTGGTCTTGTGCCGGAACGGTGATAGGTGTAGGAACACCTGCACGGTCACGTACCACCTTCAGGTTTGTCAATGCATTTGCCAGATGAACACCACCTACGTTAGCTTGGCATTCCGCCAGATTCAGGTATAACTCTGCCAAACGAATAAGCGGTATCGGTTTGGTTTCTCCGGCTTGGAAAGCTCCACCATCGAATACAAATTGAGCTGTCGGATTCACATATTTCTGGGTCATAAATCCGGTAACATTGTAGTTACGCGGACTTCTGGCAAGGTCGTAACCGTGCCCGGCAGCCGTCTTCATGTTCAACACACATGGCGAGCCTGCATCGCCGCTGCTTGTCTTGAGCAGTTTCGAACCGTAATCGCCGCCGTCAAATGCCATCCATGCATAAAAGCGCGGTTCGCGATTCACACAAAGATTGATGATGTCCTCTCTATTATTTCCCGATATGCCGGCTCTTTTGAACCATTCTGTTCTTGAAGCAAAATTTCCGGTAGAAGCCGCATCTTCAGGTAGCAAGCCTTCTTCTGTATAAAAATGCTCAATAGTGTAAAGCGTTGGAGAAATAGCTGAATATCCTCCTGCCCAGGCAGTCTTATTTCCTGTTTGGAAAATATGTACTGGAATTCGACCCTGTATTCTGCTATTGATATTATTGCCGGTCAGCCCCCAGATTAACTCCTTATTGGTAGGATAGCGTGTAGCAACCATGTAACGGAGCATCATTACTCTTTCTTTAAACGCCCTGTTTTCTGCAATATTATTATCTTCCTTGCCCGGCACATAAGGCAACCATTTATCTTGATTTCCAAGTTCTGTCTGATATAATTTCATATCAGCCTCTTCCGTTCCATATAGACGGCATTCACCTTCATTCGTTGCAAAGTTTAGAGCCTCTTGGCAAGCTTCCATAGCTCTCTCCCATTTCTTCTCATTATAACTGCTACTTACCAGTTCCAGACCATAATCATCACGTCCGATAGATTCCTTGTATTTAGCATCATTGCCCACAAAGAAATCTTTATCGCCGGATGTAGTGACCTTGTTCCTCCAAGAAGAGAAAGGAAATTTACCATTCCAAAGAGGGGAAGCAGCGTACATCAGCAAACGGGCTTTCAAAGCCTTAGACATCGTAGAGGTAGCACGCCCCCATTCTGTACCTTCGCGGGTGGGCGGCAGGTTTTGTGCAGCAATGTCTAGTTGATAGGCAATCCAGTTGACACAGTAGTCATAGTGGCATCTTCCTCCAAATTCGGAAGCGGGAGTATCCTGCGGCATATATTCTGTTATAATAGGTATCGGCCCATATTTTCTTAACAGCGCAAAATGGTAATAGGCAATCAGGAAATGAGCTTCTGCCAACCATTGTTCTTTTTCACCCGGCAGCCACTCTTTCAATAAAGTTTCTCCGGGATGTTCTTCTACTTGACGTAGAAAAAGATAGCATTGCCCGATATACTTATAATAATTGTCCCAAAGTCCGTCGGGATTGGCTGCTGAAACTAAATTAAATGCATAATCATCCCAGTAAGCTCCACTGTCATTTCGCCACTCTATCGGTAGTGCATATTCGTCTGTAGAGCCATTGAGCGCAGCAGTATGCCCTATTGGAGAATCGTCTGCCGTGAGTCCTGCATAGCAAGTAAACAAAAAGCCTAACGTGCTTCTTCGGGTTTTGGTAGCATCCTGTAGCCCAGCCTGTTCGGGCGGCACTACGTCGAGATAGTCACACGATACGATAGTAAATAAAAGAGCTGCCAACATCAGACTCACTCTAACTGTATTTTTCAAATTATTCATATTTCCTATGATTTAAGATGATTAGAAATTAAGTTGTATACCCACATTAACCGTACGTTGCAACGGATAGCTGTTCCAACTTGCCAATTCAGGATCCCACAAATCGAACGGGCTGAAACGAAGCAGATTGGCACCGCTGGCATAGATACGTCCGTAAGGAATCTTATAACCGATTTCAAGATTCTTCAAGCGTAAGAAAGAACCATTGCGCAACCAGTAGGTACTATTAGCCGTATTATTACCGATATCACCGGTCGTCAATCCCATACGTGGGTATTGCGCGTTCGGATTCGGACTATCCGCAGACCAGTGGTTGTCTGCAATAAACTTCAGTACATTCTTGTTGGGAATGCGATTTCCTTCCAAGAAGGGGTCCAGATTATTAATCATGATGGAACGCAATGCCGAACCGCTGAAGAAAATACCGAAATCGAACTTCTTATAATTAACGGTACCACCAAAACCGTATTGCAAACGTGGTACGGCGCCATACTTGGAAATCATACACTGGTCGTCTTCCGTTACTTTTCCATCACCGTTTAAGTCGCGGTATTTGATATCGCCTACCATCGGCTTACTGTTTCCTACCATTTGTTCGGGGCTATTGTCTATTTCCTCTTGGCTCTGGAACAATCCTTCAGCGATATATCCGGTTACACGTGAATAGGGTTTCCCGGTTTCAGACTTCCATATAGTAGGATAATCGGGTTCGTCTTTATACACCAGTTTGTTCTTGTTATATGTAAGGTTCGTCTGGAAGCTAATTCCCAAATCTTTAGAGAAGTTCTTCTTATAGTTAACGCTGAACTCCACACCCTTATTATCCATCTTGCCCACATTTCCCCAAGGTTTGGCTTTATCATATCCTAGAGAAACCGGCCATGACTGGCGTTCCATGAATATATCCGTACGTCTGTCGTAGAAGTAGTCTATTGTCACATTCCAATGGTCAAACAAAGTCATATCGATACCAATATCCATCTTCTTTGCTTTCTCCCACACAGCATCCCTATTTGCATAGTAGGAGACTTCCGGACCACCCAAGGTGTGGTTCATTGTATCTCCAAATGTCCACTTTATCTGTTCCAATGCATTATTGGTTAGTTTATCAATGTACAAATAATAACTTCCACCCGGTTGCTGCAAGTCATCGCTACCTACCAGTCCATAAGAACCTCTTATTTTAAAGTTATTCACCACATTTTTCAACGGTTCGAAGAACTTCTCATTACTAACTACCCATCCTACCGACATGGCTGGGAAGAAGCCGAAGCGTTTCTTTTTGGCAAGCCGCTCAGTTCCATTATAACCGAAGTTGATTTCAGCCAGATAACGCTGTCCGTAATCATACGTTATACGTCCCGAGATGCCCTGATTACGATTAGGAAGTACGGCACTTCTGTATTCTCTTTGCCTGTACATTAACATTGCTCCGACATTGTGCAACCCGAATTGGCGGCTGTAATTGATGTTTCCTTGAAACTCAAATGTCTGATCGGAATTTCTGGCAATATCCGACTCGGTAATATAATCCGCACCTTCTTGTATACGTTCCATATCATATTCCAGCGGATTATCTTCGCTGTATCCCACAGCTCTGAAAAGATAAGGAGTAATAGAACGGTTGTATGAACTGCTGGACCAGTTCTTAAAGTTAACCCAAAGATTCGCTTTCAATCCTTTCGTAATAAATCCGAAGTCCTGTTCAACTTTTATAACCGTATTCAATGTATTCGCATTCTGCTCCTTATAGGAAGTCATCATCTGTGCATAAGGATTGGGATACTTGTAGTCCGAACTTTGGAAGTCAGAACCATAACGAATATAGGAATCCCCCTCTTGTGCCGGATAGGTGGCAGGGAAAGTTACCGGAGTGGTCGTTAAAATCATTCTGAATAGGTCGGCGCTATTTATATTAGGGCCCTTATTCTGACGAATCTGAGCATTCATGTTCATCTTGATTGTCGTTGTGGGTGTCAGCTTATACGAGATATTATTCTGGAATGTATAGTTCATTATATTAATGTTATTGTTCCACGAATAAGCTTTCTTCGTATTCAGCAAACCACTGTCATGGCTAATGTTCAAACTCATGTAATACTTTACTTTAGTACCTCCACCTGACACATTGATATTGGCACGTTGCGTCATAGCCATTTTATTGAAGATAACATCCTGCCAGTCGACATTGGGATATACATAAGGATTTACCCCCTCACGCGTCAACCGGATGCGGTTTTCCGAATACAACAATTGTTCTCTCGGTTTATTCGGATTTCTCGCCAAATCGGCTTCATTGTAAAGTTCCATATATCTCGGTCCATCTACAAACTCCGGGAAATCGGACATGATATTGAAGGAGTTTTCCGCACTGACACTCACCTTCGTTTTCATGTTATAATCGCCTCCTTTTGTAGATATTATCATCACACCGTTTGCGCCGCGTGCACCATAAATAGCCGTTGCAGAAGCATCTTTCAGGATAGAGAAACTTTCAATATTCTCTGCGGGTACATAGTTCAAGTCACTTACAGAGATTTCTACTTCATCCAACAAAATAAGCGGTGTAGTCCGTCCGCCAAAAGTTGAGATACCGCGTATATAGAAATCTGCTCCGGAACCCGGTTCTCCTGTTCTGGTGGTAGCTATCACACCTGCCAGTTTACCTGCAAAAGAGGAACTTAACTGGGAAGTAGGCATTCGTAGCACATCTCCTTTCACACTCGTAATAGAACCTGTCACACTCACTTTCTTTTGCACACCGGAACCTACAACAACTACTTCGTTCAGCGTCTGCTGCTCTCCTGACATAGTGATATTGACTATTCCTAAATCTTCAACCGGAGCTTCGCGTCTCTGGTAACCGATATACGAGAAAACCAACACTGCCCTATCCCCACTGACAGCGATAGAATATCTACCATTCAGGTCGGTGATAGCACCCGTTTTCTCACCTTTCACAACAATGTTAACACCTACCAGCGGTTCCCCGTCTACGGCATCCGTCACCAGCCCTTTCACGATTCTCTTTTCCCCTTTCTGCTGCACACTTTGCTTATTCACTTTCAAAACTACCTCGTCCCCCTTGACAACATAGCTAACATTACTACCTTCAAATACAGCAGCCAGTACTTTTTCAATTGTGCCGTGACAATTGATGTTTTTGCGCTTCGCATCATCTAAATCCGCAGCATCGTAGAAAAACACATAGCTACTATTTTTTTCAATTTGTCGAATAGCTTGTGCCTCACTGATGAACCCTTTCACCGTTATCATTCCCTGTGCCGCTACCGCAATCAACGGGAAACTAAAGATTCCAAACCAAATACACACCAGGTACTTCCACCTGCAATGTTGAAGCTTTTCTTCCATACTAAAAAATTTTAAGATTAACATTATTAATTTATTCAAACACTCTTCGTAGTTCTAATGGAAAACGAGATATTCTCCATCGTTTTTCTTATATTGTAAACCGGTGCTGAAACACAGTTTCTCAATAGCTTCTTCCAACGACTCATTGTAACGAAGACGCCCGTTCAGCAGATTCTTAGTTGTCTGTCCTTGAGCCAACGATATCTTCACATTATAAATCCTTGCCACAATTTTAATCCATGATTGTAAATCCACATTAGTAAATTCATAATTACCTTCTTTCCACTTTACTCCCTTTATTTCATCCAGTTTCACGCTAGCCTCTGTTTCGTTGAAGGTCAATTCCTGTGAAGGCTTCATTTCAATAGTGCGTCCGGTACTTTCTACCGTAAAATCGACCATACCACTAAATAAAGTGACTTTAGAGATATTGGCTTGTTCCTGATTTACCAAAAAAGAAGTACCTTTCACTTCTACGAAAGCTTGGTCAAGATGAACGATAAAATGCTCTCCATTCTGCTTGCTTACATCGAAATGCGAATTTCCCTTTAGCCACACTTTTCTATTATGGGCAAAGTTCTCAGAATAGCGGATAGAACTTCCCGGATACATCCAAACCCGTGAACTATCCGGCAACATATACAAACGCCCTTCTTTGGATACTACTTCTACAAAACTATCATCAACCTCATGACTCACTTCTCCGCCGAAATACATCCAAGTTGCCCCCAATAACAATAGAAGAGCTACAGCCGCTGCAGACAGCCAATATGGTAAACGAATACTTTTTTTGTTTTCTCCGGCATTCAGGCATTTCCTCTTCACCGTTTGCCACATCTTACGCCCAATTTCATCGCTCAGCTCTTCCTGCCGGTCCATATTCCATTGCACCTGCATTTTTTCTTCAAACTCACATTGATGAAAGAGTTCTTTTTGTTCTCTCTCATTCAATTTATCAGCTAACAATGCTTTTATCTGCTCATATAGCTTCTTATTCTTTTCCATCTTCATTTATTTTTCGTTTCTTTGTAGTTTAAAACAATCCTATCTATAATAAATACGTAACGTTTATACGTACCACTACATCGCATTGAACTTTTTTTCGAAAAAAAAATAGAAAGCAGCCCATTGTGTTGCTGGCTGTCCTTTTTTTCTTATTTTTGCAGGACTTTAAAACTATGTAGACGATGGATAAAACATCAGTTTTAGCTAAATTAAAACAGGGAGATGAGACTTCATTTACCTTTTTATATGATCATTATTGGCGAAAGGTATATCGATTTTCAGAGATTTATCTGACCGACGATGATGAAATAAAAGAAGTGGTACAAGAAGTTTTTATCAAACTATGGGAATCACGTGAATCAATTAACGAAGGGAAAGACATAGACGGACTACTCTTCATTATGACCCGCAACACTATTTTCGATTACTTCCGCAAAAGTTTGAATAAGGTAACTATGAAAATAACGGCACTTGAAGTTGCCGAGAAAATTGCTGTGCCCAGTGAAGACTTTGAAACTAAAAACTTACTTGAATATATATGGAAACTAGTTTCCCTCCTTCCTCCACGTCAACAAGAAGTTTTTGTTATGAGCAGAAGACGGCATCTGTCCAATAAAGAAATAGCCGAACAACTCTCCATTACCGAAAAAGCCGTAGAACGTAACATCCGCTTAGCTCTCATATTCATCAAAAAGAATCTGCAGCTTTTCATCTTCTTTACTACTTTGTCATAGTAAACAAGCAAATGATTTTTTAATTTACTAATTGAGTGCAAGTTAGCGATTCATTCATGCATCGTATTCTACTTCTTAACTCGTTTTAACAAAATGCGAGATAGTGCTAGATAAAAATAATACGTATTTATTATAGAAAGACATGAGTCTTAATCACCTTAAACTCATAAATAAATTAAATTCATGAAACAGTATGCATTATTAGCCTTTCTTTCGCCAATTGCCTGCCTGATGGCTGCCACAGGCCAAGGAGAAAAAGGCGGGAAAAACAAAGCCAAAGCAAGTCCTCAAAAACAACCGAATGTTATCTTCATTTATGCGGACGACCTTGGTTATGGAGATCTTGAATGTTATGGAGCAAAGAACGTACAGACTCCCAATGTGAACAAACTGGCGGAAAGTGGTGTGCGATTTACAAACGCACACGCCACCGCAGCAACAAGCACTCCTTCGCGCTACTCCATGCTCACGGGAAAATATGCATGGCGCGTTCCGGGAACGGGCGTAGCAGCAGGAAATGCGGGGATGATTATTCGCCCTGAAACTTATACAATGGCAGATGTTTTCAAAAATTCGGGGTATGTCACCGGAGCTGTCGGAAAATGGCATCTGGGGTTAGGCGATAAGTCGGGGACACAAGACTGGAATGCTCCGCTGCCCACAGCATTGGGAGACTTGGGATTTGATTATTCTTATATCATGGCAGCAACCGGCGATCGTGTGCCATGTGTATTTATCGAGAACGGTCAAGTGGCCAACTACGATCCTTCCGCTCCTATCGAAGTAAGTTATCAAAAGCCATTTCCCGGCGAGCCATTGGGAAAAGACCATCCTGAACTTCTATATAATCTGAAACATAGTCATGGCCACGATATGGCTATCGTCAACGGAATTGGCCGTATAGGCTATATGAAAGGCGGTGGCAAAGCACTGTGGAAAGACGAAAACATAGCAGACTCTATAACAGCTCATGCAATTAGTTTTATAGATAAAAACAAAGACCAGCCTTTCTTTTTATATTTTGCAACAAATGATGTACACGTCCCCCGTTTTCCGCATGAACGCTTCAGAGGCAAAAATAAGATGGGGCTACGCGGAGATGCTATTGCACAGTTCGATTGGACTGTCGGACAGATAATGTCGGCTCTCGACAGATTGGGATTAAGAGATAATACGCTGATTATCCTCTCCAGTGACAATGGTCCGGTAGTTGATGACGGTTATGACGACCGTGCTGAAGAACTATTGAACGGACATAGTCCCGCAGGCCCTTTCCGTGGTCATAAATACAGTTCATTTGAAGGAGGAACGACAGTTCCTGCAATTGTTAGTTGGCCCAAAGAGATTCCCGCTTCACAAACTTCGGATGCATTAGTATCACAAATCGACTGGTTTGCTTCTATGGCTACTCTTGTAAAGGCGAAATTGCCCAAAGGATGTGCGCCTGACAGCCAGAACCGATTAAGCACATGGCTCGGTAAGGACCGGACGGATCGTCCATGGGTTATCGAACAGGCTAGTGCCATGTCGGTTCGTACTAAAGACTGGAAATATATCGAACCCAATGATGGCTCGCCTATGATAAATTGGGGACCGAAAGTGGAAACGGGAAACTTGAAAACTCCTCAGCTATATGATATGAAGGCAGGAGAATTTGAAAAGGAGAACCTAGCAGACAAGTATCCAAACATAGTCTACGAAATGCAGAATATTCTGAGAAGAGTCAGAAAATAGGGATATTAATGCAGTCAATCTGCTGTCAATGACACAAAAAATACCCGGTAGCTGTAAAAAGGCTATCGGGTATTTTTATATGTCCAGTTCTTTTCTGATTAATACTCTTCTTCGTTAAAGAAAAAATCCTCCTTACTGGGATAATCCGGCCAAATATCTTCGATACTTTCATAGATTTCGCCCTCGTCTTCCATCTCTTGGAGATTCTCAATAACTTCAAGAGGAGCACCCGAACGCATGGCATAATCAATCAATTCGTCCTTGGTTGCCGGCCAGGGAGCATCTTCAAGTTTTGATGCTAGTTCCAATGTCCAATACATAATCTTGAGTATTTAAAGTGAATACTAATTCGTCTATTTCCTATTTTTCGGCAAAAGTATAACAAAATATATCATTTCCAACTATTATCCCAAAATATTTCATTATTTTGTTCATCAAAATTGATTTTTCGGGATAATACAAACAAATAATCGGATAATCTGTTGACAAATGCTAGTACTTCGGGTGAAATTGTACAAGTTTCGGACAAATTCAGGATACGCCGCTCAGCCCTTCTGCAAACAGTACGGCAAATGTGGCAAACTGCCGCTCCACGACATCCACCCGGTATGATAAAAGCACGAAGTTCTGGTAGTTGTTCATCCAATTTATCAATCTCCTCCTCAATTTTTGCCACGTCTTCCGGTGTTACGATACTAGCTGTTTTCAGTTGCATTTTTTCCTGATCGGTGGCGAGATGGGAGCCGATAGAGAACAACTTATGCTGTATACCCAGAACAAAGTTCCGGTCGATTTCATCTTGTAGATAAGTATTCAAAAGTCCCAACTGGGAATTTAGCTCATCCACTGTGCCGTAAGCTTCCAACCGAATGTGAGTCTTCGGAACGCGGCTACCACCGACAAGGCTGGTTGTCCCTTTATCTCCGGTCTTTGTATAAACAAGGCTCTTTTTCATAATGTGCTGTTTTATCTTTTATTTTATAAGGTAAACGTACGAAGGTTCTCAGAAGTTGACTGTATAGTGCTGTTTTATCTTTGTTTTATCAAAAAAAAGCAGACCGACATCGTATAGGTCGAAAGTAATCCCCACTCTTTCATCTTCCTGCAACCGTTTCCAAAGCGCTTTCATCGCCTTTGTGTAGCAGATGCCATGAATCACAAATACGGTTTTCAAGGTGGTGCGACGTGCACATATCTTGAAAGTCTCTTCTAGCAAGTCAGGATTGCGAAAGTCATTCAGGTATAGAAAGTCCACCGGGACATCCGCATCAAGAAATAGTTCCGAAAGGTCGGAAGCAAACTGATACTCGGCGGAAGGTTTTGCCGATTGCAAATACAAGGAAGTTGCAGAAGGACGACCGACCTCCACGATAGTGGCAGGTTGCATCCTGTTCACCAACCGGAACAGGAAACGATTTACTCTTTGCGAACCCTTCGTCCAGCCACGCTCCCGACTCATCTTTTTCTGCTCTTTCTGCAGGGAGCGGTAAGCATAGTAAGGCATCCTTTCGTAAACGACATCGGTTATCAGACTAAAGGCAAAAGGGGAATGCACACCATATCCGCAACGATAGCGGAAACGGGAAAGCCAAATAAAAGGTCTTTTAAAGCAAAGTAGAAGATTCATGCTACAATCTTTCGTTTTTTTATTCGTAACGCAAAGATATGTTTTTTTATTTCAAAGAACCAATTTGAAAGAAAAATGTTATTAGGGGAACTCATAACCTAACCAAATAACTTAAATTAATCTCTCTAGCAATAATGACGGCAACTATCCTTGCCGATTGTTCGAGTGACAATCTGATGTTACCCATCCAACAACAGCCTAGTCAGTCCGCAAGTGCGAGCAACGGTGAACACAACGGATCATCCTCAAAGCCCGATGACCGGAGTGCTGGAAGTGTATACCTGTCAGGCAGGTACTCCATATATTATGGCAACTATGTGGAAGATGTGCTTACTTCGTTTCGGATATGTATACGCTAAAGGACGGAATTTGAACGTTTTAATTGTCAATAGAAAAGGGTCGGCTCCCTTGCGGTGGACCGACCCTTTTTGCTCATCTATTTCAAGTTACTGCTGTAGCCTGAATACCACAGGCACAGTATATTTCACTCGAACTTTCTTACCATTTTGTACTCCGGGTTTCCATTTTGGCATCGAACTTATCACACGGATAGCTTCTTTGTCCAAATATGCATCCACCCCTCGCACCACTACCGGATTCGTAATCGTTCCGTCCTTGTCTACAACAAACTGAACAATCACTCTTCCTTGTGAACCTATTTCTTGAGAAATAGTCGGGTATTTGATATTGTTACCCAAATACTTCATCAATGCTGCTGTACCTCCCGGAAACTCTGGCATGATTTCAACACTTACGTGAATAACGTCTTCATCTACCTTTTCTGTTTCTACTACAGGTGGCACCCACACCACTTTGTAAGGCTCATTCACATTCTCTGTCACTGTCGTCACCTCATCCGTGATATTTTGTTCATCAGTAACTATTTCAATAACATTCGTTATTTTAGTTTCCGGTGGAGGAGGTGGTTCCAGTTTCTCTTCAGGAATTGTGATTGGAACAAGTTCCTCTACAAAGATGGGGTCGCTTGACAGCGAATTTGATGCAACTCTGACATCATGTTGTGTCCATTCGAACGAAACGAACATGAAAGCAAGCGCAACAATCACACCCATCAACAACCAAGAACTTCTTTGGTTCTCAATTGCAGCCTTCTTTGATTTTTTGGCTTCCATAAAAAATGTGTTTAAGTAATTAATAATAGAAAATATATAGTATATATACTACTTTTCATTTTTCATCTTAAGCATTACTTAAAGTGCTCTCTAGCTGCAATAAATATAGTGATTTTAGGAATACGATGTATCTTTTATACTTGCTTATTTTGTTCTTTTGCTTTCTTTTCGATAAAATTTATGAATTAAAAATTAGATAGGAGTTTATCGGGTTGCGCAATGGTTTATTTTTAGACGCGGATTACGCGGATAACACGGATATTTTATCTCTATGCAGATTATAGCTTTAAATTATCCAATTTATTAAATCCGCATCATTCGCGTCTAAAAAATAAAAACATAGCCCCTCCGAGAACGGAGAGACTTCCAGTGTAGTTATATCTATACGAGATTACCTTCTTTTATTTAGTCCTCTTCTGTCTATTTGCATTTTCCTTCTGACGCATTTCCTGATACTTCTTATATTGATCTTCCGTCAGAATCGTTTTTATCTTTGCATCCATCTCTTTTCTCTTCTTCTGCATTTCTTCGCGCGATGGTCTTTCGGTAGAATTACGTTTTGCCGGTCGCATTTCTTCCATTGCAGCTTTAAATTCCTTGGTCTGCTTTTCATTCAAGCCCAAATCCGTCACCATCTTTTCAATACGCTTTTCTCTGTCAACATTCCCTCTTTGACGGTTCTGCGCCATACATACTGTTGAGCCGATAAGCAGCGCAACAACCAAAATTAGAATTTGCTTTCTCATAATCTGAATCTTATTGTTTTTAAGTGAGTAATATATGTTAGACCACGAGAACAAGCGAAAGTTAACTCCCTAACAAAGAAATAATTCCAATTTCACATTATTTATTGAATAGGGAAGCGGATATTTAGACTTTACAGTTGTTTTCTAAAGGACAATCAAACAAAATGATCGATATGGAAGAGATTAAGAATCATCCGTCGGCGGACCAATTGGATTCGTTCGACAAGTATCCGGGTTATTATGGCAACGACTTGGAATTAGTGTACAAGCCCGAACAATCTGTGTTTACTCTATGGGCACCAACTGCAAGTAAAGCCCGCCTCAACTTGTATACCGCCGGAGAGGGTGGCGAACCGGAAGAACAAATTGAAATGAACCCGGCCGATGACGGCACATGGCGCATCAACATCGACCGTGATCTGAAAGGCAAGTTTTACACCTTCCAGATAGAGAAGGATGGAAAATGGCTGGAAGAAACGCCCGGCATCTGGGCAAAAGCTGTCGGCATCAATGGCAATCGTGCAGCGGTGATCGACTGGAACGAGACGAATCCCGAGGGTTGGGAGTCGGATCAGTCGCCCGAACTGAAAATGTACTCGGACATTATTCTCTATGAACTGCACCATCGTGATTTCAGCATTGCACCTGATTCGGGAGTTACAAACAAAGGCAAGTTTCTGGCTCTGACGGAAACCGGTACTAAAACACCGGAGGGTCACGCTTCCGGCATAGACCACCTGAAAGAGCTCGGCGTGACGCATATCCACATACTTCCTTCCTTTGATTTTGCAACAGTAGATGAGAAGAAGCTGGACGAGAATCAGTATAACTGGGGATATGATCCGAAAAATTATAATGTACCGGATGGTAGTTATTCCACCAATCCGGGTAATCCCGTCACCCGCATTCGCGAGTTTAAAGAGATGGTGAAAAGCCTGCACGAGAATGGGCTTCGCGTGGTGTTCGACGTGGTATATAACCATACGGCATCAACCAATCACTCAAATTTCAATCTGACTGTGCCCGGATATTTTTATCGTCAGAATCCCGACGGTTCTTACTCGAATGGATCGGGATGCGGCAATGAGACGGCTTCGGAACGCGAAATGGTTCGCCGGTACATCATCGAGTCCGTGAAATTCTGGGCGACAGAGTATCACATCGACGGCTTCCGGTTCGACCTCATGGGGATTCATGACATTGAGACGATGAATCGACTCAGAGGAGAGCTGATGAAGATTAATCCGACTATTTTTGTGTACGGGGAAGGCTGGCTTGCCGCAGATTCTCCATTGCCACTGGAACAAAGGGCGGTGAAAGATAATGTCAGCCAGATGGAAGGCATCGCCGTGTTCTGCGATGATTTCCGGGATGGACTGAAGGGTAGCACATTCGACGAGCAGCATCCGGGATATGCAGCGGGGAATATCGACGGGAATTACGAACCGGTGAAATTCGGGATTGTTGGCGCTACGGAGCATCCGCAAGTAGATTTCAACGGATTGCTTTACAGTTCGTGGCCTTACGCTGCCGCCCCCTCGCAAGTGGTGAACTTCGTTTCGTGCCATGACGGATATACGCTGGTGGATAAACTAAAACTGTCCGTACTTGGCGACCATGCGGAAGAGGAACTGGTTCCGATTGACAAATTGATACACACCGTGCTCTTAACGGCCCAAGGCATTCCTTTTATCCGCGGCGGTGAGGAAATGATACAGGATAAACAGGGGAATCCAAACAGTTTCAATGCTCCCGATTCGGTAAATCAAATCGACTGGTCGTTTAAAGATAAAAACCTCGACTTCTTTAATTATCTGAAAGGATTGATTGCTCTTCGCAAAACACATCCCGCGTTCCGCATCCCTACGGTGGAGGGAATACAGCAATGGTTGCACTTTTTAGATACAGGCGATTCGGGTGTGATTGCTTATACGCTTGGTGAACACGCTAACGGTGATGAATGGACAGAAATCCTTATAGCATATAATGGCAACCGCCATGAGGCGGAAATCAATATACTGGAACAGGAATGGACGGTGGTTTGCCGTGACGGACAGATTAATCTGGAGAGCGAGGAAAAGATATCAGGAGGGAATGTGACGATTGCGGCTTCTTCGGCGCTGATTCTATATCGATAATATTTCACCACAGAGTAGCACAGAGTTTCACGGAGTTCTTTCTTTTACGAAGAAAAAAGGATGGAGATAAGATAGTTAAAAACTCTGTGCTACCCTGTGTTACTCTGTGGTGAGATTATACGTTTCCCCCATCACCGCCTCCTCCGTATTTGGAAATACAGCTTTCGCTTCACGAACGAGGAGTTCAGGGTCTTTGTATCTCAAGGAGAAATGCCCTATCAATAGTCTCTTTACTCCAGCTTTCGAAGCTATTTCGGCAGCTTCCATAGTGGTGGAATGACCGTTTATCTTTGCCATTTCACTGTCTCTAGCGGCATAGGTGGCTTCATGATAAAGCAAATCAACGCCTTTCACCCAATCTATCAATTCTTCAGAATAGACAGTATCCGTGCAATAGGCATAGCTGCGGGGAATGTAGGGAATATAAGTGAGTTGATTATTGGGGATGATAAGTCCATTCCTCAGCCCGTCCTCTCCTCTTTTTATGGATAAGATTTCGTCGACGCTGAAATTATACTCAGTTATCACATCTTTGCGGACATTCAGCCCCGGTGATTTCTCCCTCACCAGATAGCCGCTTGACAGAACACGATGCTTCAAAGGCAACGACCAGATTTCGACTTCCTTATTCTCATATATCATCTGATGGGAAGTCGTATCCACCGGATGATAATCCACATGAAAGCCTTTTCCATTATAGAGAACCTTTGCTATACAGTTCAGCATATCGCCCATCGGTAGCGGGGCAAAAACCATCAGCGGCTCCGGATGTTGCGACAAAGCCAGAGTCTCCAAAAGCGGGAAAAGCCCGTAAAAGTGATCGCCATGCATATGAGAAATAAAAATGGCTTTCAACTTTTGCGGGTTTATTCCGTTTTCGAGCAGTGCTTTCTGCGTACCTTCTCCACAGTCCATCAGAAACAACTTTCCGGATACATTGACCACCTGCGAAGAATGATATTTCCCCGCCGACGGAATGGCTGCACCGTTTCCGACCACTGTTACTTTAAAAGGTCTTTTATCGTTCATCTTCATCTGGCTCAGTGCTTACCGGAAAGATAAATCATGAATAGCCCCGCACAAATAATAGCTATACCTATGCCGGCAGAAATCCACTCCTTCCGCGTCTTCCGCTCTTTATTAATCAACACTCCTCCGAATACGGATACAATCACTGCCGCCTGGCTGACTGGATAGGCAATAGATAGTCCCAGACTTGCCTGTGAAAGAAGAAGAGCAATGTTGCCCACTCCCCAAATGACACCGATAACACTGTTTCGGAAAGAAAACTTAGTAAAGGATTGAGCTTTGAATATGACGAGCCCGAGAATATAGATTGCCACAATCTGACCAATTGACTGGGGGAAGATACTACTCCAGCCATCTATATTATAATACTTTAGTATGCCGACATAAGCCGTAAAGCCCAGCACGGCAATCAGATTGATAATGATACCTCTTGCCCATTGAGTTTTCACCTTACTATTATCATCCTGCTGCTTATAGGAGGTGAAAAATATGCCGACGATGATCAGGAAAAGTGCAATGAACCCGTACGTCTTAGCACTGGCCGATGCCCAGTCTCCCAACATTACCCCCAAGATGGATGTTCCGATAATTTGCCCTCCGTTCAGCATGGGAGTAGCTCGTGATACACCCAGTGCATTGATTCCCATAAACTGCCCCACCGACCCTATAGACCAGAAAACACCGGACAAGAAACCAATAATGAAGATATGGGGCGAAATATCCGGTCGGCGAAATATCAGAATAATAAGTGAAAACACAAATCCACCCAGTGCAATACCCATAGATTGCTCCGTAGGTTTACCTCCGATCAATGTCCCGATGACGGGTATAAGACCGAATGAGAGTATCGGAATAAAGGCAATCAGCCAGTCTAATATATCCATACAGGTATCGTTTTATGCATCAGGACCCAGAATAGACAGTGCACCATCGACGGTATAGGTACTGCCTGTCACGTAAGAACTCTCATCCGAAGCGAGGAACAGAGCTACGTTGGCTACTTCTTCCGGTTTTCCTCCTCTATGGAAGGGGATGATGCTATCTGCTCTCTTAAGCCTTTCAGGATCGTTTATCACCTTTTCATTGATAGGAGTCAGAATCATGCCCGGTGCTATGTTATTCACAGTCAACTCACGGTCGGCAAGTTCGAGTGCCATCGTATAAGCCAGATTGCGCATGGCGGATTTGGAGGCATTGTAATTGGCATTTCCCCGCACATTGACGTATTGGTGGATTGAAGTCACATTGATGATACGGCTTCCTTTGTACGTCCCATATTTTTTCTTAATCTGCAAAAACTCACGGCTGCAAAAGAACGGTCCGTAAAGATTTACTTTTACCACTTTGTCCCATTGTTCGGTAGTCATATCCTCTACGGGTGTCTGACTGCCGTTAATTCCGGCATTATTGACGAGTATGTCTATGTCGCCGAAATCATTTTCCAGCTCTTTAAAAAATCGCTTAATCTCGTTTTCATCCGACACATTCACCTCGTAGGCTTTGGCCTTACCGCCATTATTTACAATTTCATCTACAACGGCTTTCGCACGGTCCGCACCCGAATGGTATGTCACAACCACTTCTGCACCTTCCCTTGCAAACAAAAGTGCAATCGCTCTACCGATTCCCGAACTGGAGCCGGTGACGATAGCTTTCTTCCCTTCTAATCTGTTCATATTACTATTTATTAAAAATGATACAACATCTCTCACTTCACTTTTTCAATTCATTGATAATTATAACAATGGGAATCTTATTTTTGTTAGTTCGCGTGCAATCTGTTTCTATCACATTATCACTCTATTACTTTTATTTTTTATCTTTGTGCCGTATAAGAATCCAGACTGACGGATTAATCGCGTACAAACAAAAACACACCCGATAGACTATGATGAAAAAACTATTTATTCTATTGACTGTATTCTTTAGTTGCGCTGCCTCCGGGCTGCAAGCACAAGACTATCTGCCGCAAATCTACAGTATATCACTGGGCGGCGGCGTTTCAGTGCCACGCGTTGAGGGGAACCACAACGATTTCTTCGCAAAAAACGGCGATCGTGTCGGTTACGACCTGATGCTTGAAGGACGCTATTATTTCACTCCCAGTTTTGCTTCAGGCATTCAGTACGATTATTTGAGAATGGCCCGCCTGCCGGACAAGATGCATCTCCACTTCATTCGTCCTAACATCACTTACCGTTACTTATGGAGCGATGGAAATCAAGGTGGTTTCATTTCGTTTGGTATCGGCTATATGAATTATCAGGAACGGACGTACAACCGGAATGAACGGCATGGTCATCTTTTCCAACGGGGATATTGCGGTCTGTCATTTGCCCTAGGCTACGAGTTTCGCATCACCCGCAAATTCTCAGGAGTGCTGCGGATGGATGTACTTACAGCCGACTGGGTTGTCAATCCGGATGCTCGTTTGTCGAATCCGGATGGATATGACGATGGCGTAGACCACAGTTGGTTCAAGAATAATATTACATATTTAAATTTCGGAGTTGGCATTCAGTTCGGGAGATGATTTAAATGTTAATAACTTTAGTTTCTAAACACATCAATGAAAAAGATAATCATATACATCTGTCTTATCTCAGCATTTGTTTTGTCGGCATATACGTCAACAAAGAAAGAAGTTTATGAGCAATGCACAAAGCAGATTGAAACTATAAACAAGATGAGATTAAACGTTGGTTATCTTGTGCCGGTAGATAGTATGGGACGATACATGAATGATGAGATTATCCCTAATAATATGTATAACCATTGTGAGGTGGCAGCAAGTATCAATCACTTACAGGTTCATGTATTTGCAATCCTATATTTCGACAATACCGGAAACGTGCGCAAAAGCGTTGAATGGTGGAGTGATGGTGGAGACCTACGTAATGTGGCTTATTACGACGAGCAGGGTAATCTAATATATGCCGTTTATGACTATTATGACAATAATTGTGGGAAGCTATATATTAGTGGTTCACAACGATATATGGAACATCCGTTTTCAAACTCCGGCAATAGTCGTGAACATCTCCTACCTGTTAGCTTACCAGCATTGAGTACTTCGGAAGTGGCTTCTAAGTATAAAACTAATTTAGAAATGCCGGGCGGTTGCAGAACAATTTCATTTACACCTATTCAAAAAGGAGATAAAGTATACCTTTGCACCAATAGAATTTATACATCTCCTCATAAAGATAGAGCAAAAAGTAAAGGCGTACGATGGGGTGTATTTGCTATTATAGACAGTATTGCCGGAGATTGGTGCACTGTAAAAATGCCTACTTATGAAGATTTTATAGGATATGTACCCATTGACAGTGTAGAAGTAGGAATAAAGAAAATGGATTAACAATAAAGTTGTAACTAGAAATATAAAAGAAGATGAGAACAAAACATTTATTCGGAATATTGTTATTATTCATCAGCACAATTAGTTTTATAAGCTGCGAGGATGAAGACGATGGATACAGAGGATTCATGCAAACGGCCACTATTACAGGCGATTCTATTAATGGCTTCTACTGCTATATGGATGGCGGCGGCTTTGCTATTTCTTATGACCGGTGGCTTACAGGCATAGAAAGAGGGTACTTCGCTTTCAACTATAATGAAGAGGATTGGAAAATTACTGCCGATAATGTGATTTGTATTGATAATGCTCATGTTATCCCATATACAGTTTATGACGTGATTCGCCCAATCAGCAGAGATGAAGCAGAAAAAAAGCAAATCACTGATAAGGACAGTTGTCAGATCGCCCCTTTTCTGTCAGTAAGTCGTGGCTATCGTGGCTACTTCAATTTACATACAGGATTATATATGGTCAATTTGGTTGATCTGGAAAAAGCTTATGCCAAAATAAATCTTGTATATGACCCGGAAAAACTAACTTCCGACACTTTGCATTTGCAACTCTGCTATAATCTTCGTACACCGGATAAATGGACGAAAACAAGTATTGATTATGGCTCAATATCGTGCGACATCTCTTCTTTTGCCACGCTTAAAGAATGGAACGATTCAGTTACCATCGTTGTAGATGCAGGAGATAAAGCGAAGCATTTCACTAAAATCAGTAAAAACGATTTTTTTAAGCCTGATATAGAATTGGAGAAACCGTGAGTTATGAGTTACAGCCAATCTCATTGAGCGAATCCATTAAACTGCCGAAATTAACGTTCAACTGTCCGAAGGACTTGACAAACCCATTTTTATGTTGTATATTTGTAGAGGCATCGTGCAATAGAACTATAAATTAAAACTTGAAAATGAAAGAAAGAAAACCATATAAGCATCTAAATCCAACTGCACCAAAGTATAATATTGCAACATATATTCCAAGTAATATACATGGAGATTAGGGTATAAATAATATCCTCGAAAGCCTAAGGCTGCGAACTCTTATAGGGTTTGCAGCCTTTTTTGTTGTTCAAATTCAAATAGAAATTACTAAAACGGAATATGAGAGTTTATAATAAACTCAATACCCGTTTATAATAAACGATAATGGTTTTTATTATAAACTTGAAAAGGGTTTGTGCAAGAATGATAAACAATTTTCAATTGGCAACGGAGACAAGAAAAGGAATGAACGACTTTGACGGCATCAAATGATAAAATTTGGATACACAATTATTCTTTTGAAAAATGCTATAATTCTTGAAAGTGAGTTCCTAATTACAGCAAGCTTTAAAGCTTATAATGTTAAAATCTAAAAGTTCATGCAGTCTTTTCAACTTTAATGCATCATACATTAGTAACGTTGATGCGCCAGATGGATAAAAGAAAACTCATAGATTTGTGCAAAGAAGGAGACGAGCAGGCTTTAAGCTTACTCTACGAGACCTATTCGGACAAACTGATGAAGATTTGCCTTCGCTACGTTTACGACAAGCAAATTGCGCAAGATCTTCTTCACGATGCTTTCATCATTATTTTCACATCAATTGAAACATTACGTCATCCGGACAAACTAGTGTAAATAATAACCCAAAAGTAGTCCACCATAATAATTGAAAAGTATACCACTAG
>NZ_URFY01000044.1 GCF_900547205.1 uncultured Bacteroides sp. | reverse complement strand
TTATCAAGGACAGGCAACTTACACTGTTTTAAGTTATATCGAACTCACGTTATTTATTTGTATTCTTTAATGCTCAATATTAAAAAGATAGTCTTTCTTTTTGCTTTATTCCAACCCCGGCCATGCCTTTATTGAATAACTTGCTTCTAAGCTATTCTCTAACTTATCATTAAGGTTTGGAAAGAAATCAATTCCGGTTTTTTCTTCCACTTCATCTGTAGATAATGCATAGTCGGCAAGTTTCTTAGATTTCGGCTTGTCCGTATGTTCTAGCCAAAAGGCTATTGCTTTAAATGATTCTCCTTTTTTGAATAACACAGCCATATAGTAATATTTAGGAACGGGCTTGCTACGATCATTATGGATGTATTTTATAATTGTATTCCAAACAGCTAGTAAAAGTTTGGAATACAATTATATTTTATATAAATGTTATTAATAAGGTCATTCTGTAAAAATAGTCTTATAGATAAAAGAACAACAACAAAACCAAATTACATCCAATTACCACACCAAATCCTCCTAAAATCCAAGGGCGTAACTTACTCCCTTTACCAGCAAAGAACAGTGCATAGAACATATTAACCAGTATATTACTAATTATAGCCTGCATACTGCAAGCAGTAATTATCAGTACGGCAACACTGCTTGTATTCTGCAATAAGTTCAATATGAAAGGAGTAATGTCGCTAAATCCGGATACAAAAGAGAGAAGGTTCAATCCTCCTGTACCCGCATAAACTAAAGTATAATGAGTCAGAATAGTAAATATGACAAAAAGTACGGCAAATATTAAAGCAACTTTAAATTCCAGCGGGTTGCTGCTGTCATCATCTTCCGTTTCAAGAGGCTGTCCTTTAGAACGCTTCTGCCGCGAGTGGATAAACCAAGCCACTGCTGCTGCTATCACTGCCATAATAAGTAGATACGGATAAATAACCAGAAATATCTCTCTGCTAAAAATTAGTATCAATATCATAAACCGTAGAAACATCATACTGATAGCCAGTAGCATGGCAGCAACATAATCATGTGTTTCTTCTTCCGAGGCTTTTTTGCTTTTACGGGCAAGCACCGAGATGGTGGCAGTGCTACTATACAATCCGCCAATAATGCCGGATACCAGAGTCCCAGATTCGTGAAAGACGTATCTTTTCAGTAAATAAGAAAGGTATGAAATGCCGGAGACTACAACTGTTGCCAACCAGATGGAGTAGGGGGTGAGATTTATATCCGGTATCAGATTCTTATGCGGAAGCATAGGCAATATAATACCACTGATGGCAAGAAACTTCGCTAGCGTAATCATTTCATCGTTCTTCATCCGCTGTGCAAATTCAGTAAAAGTATGTTTGAGTTCGGTGAGTAGAAGTACTGTAACGACTACCATTACATAGAACCAGGACGGTTGGGTGGAAACGATAGGAGCCATGCAATAAGTAATCAGTGCAATAATAATAGTAGTTACACCAAAGATGTGAAACTGAGATTGTTTCACATAATAGTTTAATCCTAGCAATACTCCCAGCACTGCTCCACCGCCCATAAACAGGCGCATATCCGAAGGATCTAATATATAAAGAAGATAACCCAGTATTCCGATGAAAGTAAATGTGCGGTCGGTCCCGAAGAGGGTTGTTTCCCCTTCACGTTTCAAACTAATCCGACGCTGTGAGAGTCCGATAAGCAAAGAGAACAAGGTCACTAAAATGAAATTGACTAGTTCACGAGGTAGGTATTCGTACAAATGTTCCATATCCATATACAGCTCTTTTTTGAATAAGAGCAAATATACGCTTTATTTGTGAACGTTCACCAAGTTGTATACGGCTTTTTCATCAGTTGTGAGTTATAGTAGCGTATATCCCCTGTCACTTCTTCACCTATAAACCCGGGTTTTACGAAGGCTTCATCTTCCGATTCAAGTTCCACTTCTGCTACAATAAGTCCTTCATTCTCACCATAGAACTCGTCTACTTCAAATACATGATTTCCGCTACGTACCAGATATCGGGTTTTGTCAATAATGCCCGGTTCGCAAAGCTTCATCAGTTCTTCTGCTTCCGATAAAGGTAGTCCCTTTTCCCATTCGTAGCGGCTGGTACCGGAGGCATTAGAAGCCCCTTTGATAGTGAGATAACCTTTTCCGTCACGAATACGCACACGTACAGTCCTCCCGCGAGCACTGCTAATATATCCCTGAACTATGCGGCTTTGCGCGAATACCTCAGATTTGAAATCATCCTTTACTAAGAATTTACGTTCTATTTCTTGTGCCATACAGCAAAGTGTCTATAAAATAAAATTCACCACAGATTACATGACATATTCACAGTTATCGCTCAATCAAAACATTGAGCCTTTTTATAATCCCTGCACACTAATCCATGTAATCTGTAGTGAATCAATCAACCGAAAAAGGAAAATGCTATCAGCATAATGAGCGCCAAAATAATCAATGAGACAAACACTATTTTGACTACCTTTTGGGCTTGCTCTTCTTCCTTTTTACTAATCGCTACTTTTTTCTTACCCTTACCCATAATAGTTAGCTTTAAAGTTCAACGCTAACAAAGTAAGAACAAATCTTTTAACTTTCCAAAAATAACCCTTGCTAATTTTGGATTTTATGATTCTTGTGAAGAGAATTCCATCAGATAGGCTTTGATAAAGCCGTCAATCTTACCATCCATCACTCCGTTCACATCCGAAGTCTGGAAGTTGGTACGATGGTCTTTCACACGACGGTCGTCGAATACATAGCTTCGTATCTGCGAGCCCCATTCGATTTTCATCTTGCCGGCTTCCACTTTAGCCTGTTCGGCCATGCGATGCTGCAACTCCTTATCATATAAGATGGAGCGCAATTGACGCATTGCGTTCTCGCGGTTCTTCGGCTGGTCACGCGTTTCGGTATTCTCAATCAAGATTTCCTCTTCAGCACCTGTATAAGGGTCTTTGTATTGATAGCGCAGACGAACGCCGGATTCCACCTTGTTCACATTCTGTCCACCGGCACCACCGCTTCGGAAAGTATCCCAAGAGATACGTGCAGGTTCGATATTCACCTCGATGCTATCGTCCACCAGCGGAGTGACGAATACAGAAGCGAATGAAGTCATACGCTTACCCTGAGCATTGTACGGAGAAACGCGCACCAAACGATGCACACCGTTCTCACCTTTCAGATAACCGTAGGCAAAGTCACCTTCGATGTTGATGGTACAAGTCTTGATTCCCGCTTCATCACCTTCCTGAAGGTTGGCAATGGTAGCCTTGTATCCATTTGTTTCGGCATAGCGCAGATACATACGCATCAGCATGGATGCCCAATCCTGGCTTTCCGTACCGCCGGCACCGGAATTGATTTTCAGCACACAGTCCATCTGGTCGGCTTCGTCGCGAAGCATATTCTTGAGTTCGAGCATTTCCACTGCCTCACTAGCTTTCGCATAAGCAGTATCCACGTCTTCTTCGGTCACCAGTTCTTCTTTATAGAAATCGAACGACAGTTCCAGTTCGTCTGCCAGTGTTCTCACGTTGTTATATCCGTCAATCCACTTCTGCAAGTCTTTCACCAGCTTCATCTGAGCCTCCGCCGCTTTCTGGTCGTCCCAGAAACCGGGAGCTTGCGTTCTTAATTGTTCTTCTTCGACTTGAATTTTCTTCCCGTCGATGTCAAAGATACCTCCTCAGCGCATCAGTGCGCTCTTTCACGTCTTTAAGTTGTTCGATAGTAATCATCTGATTTACAATTTTATTAGTTACATTCTTTCTCTTTCAGCGGCAAAGATACAAAAAGCATCTTTACTCTTCATACATCTTTTCAATGAGCTCACTATAATTCTTAGCGACAACCGCGCGTTTCAGCTTCAACGTATTAGTCAGCTCTCCGCGTTCCATACTGAACGGTTCGGGAAGCAGCGTGAAGCGCTTGATTTGTTCGTAATGAGCAAACTGTTGTTGCAGCGTCTCTATCCGTGCACGGAATAGACCGACAATCTTAGGATGTTGCAACAGCTCCGCCATATCCTTATATTCTATGCCTTTCTCCTTGGCATAATCCTTCACGAATCCATATACGGGGACGATCAGAGCGGAAACAAACTTACGCTGATCGGCAATAATGGCAATCTGGTCAATATAACGATCAATCACCAATTTTGTTTCCAATGCTTGCGGGGCAATATATTTTCCGTTGGATGTCTTGAACAAGTCCTTGATGCGTTCCGTCAGGAAAAGCTGCCCGTTCTTAAAGTAGCCCGCATCGCCCGTGTGGAACCATCCGTCGGAATCGATGGCAGCAGCCGTAGCTTCCGCCTTTTTATAGTATCCTTTGGTGATAGTCTTTCCACGAAGCAGGATTTCGTCATCCTCGCCAATCTTCACATCAATGCCCGGCAGCACTACGCCCACTGAGCCGATGTCATAACCCACAGGCAGCGTGCAGGATACGGTAGCCGTAGATTCCGTCAATCCATATCCAACCACCATATTGATTCCCACTGAATGAACAAATTCATTGATTTCATCGGGCACGGCAGCACCGGCAGTGGGGAAGAAGTTGCCATTTTCAATGCCAATAGTTTTCTTCAGCAAAGAATATATTGTCTTTTCGTAGAACTTATATTTCAGTTGGTTCATCACCGGAGGGGTCTTTCCCAGACGCAGATAGTCTAAATTATGTATTTTACCTACCCTGATTGCATCCTGCATCAACGCTTTCTTCAGTCCCGTCGTCTCATTAATTTTCTCTTGAACGCCGGCGTACACTTTTTCCCAGAAACGAGGGACGCTGCACATCAGTGTCGGTCGAATCTCTTTAATGGTCGTCTGAATATCCGCCGGACGAAGATTGATACAAATCTGAACTCCTTTATGAATACATAGATAGCACCACGCCTTTTCGAATACGTGCGTCAACGGCAGGAAGTTCATCGAAACGTCCTTATCCGACATCGTTGTCAGTCGTTCATCGTGCGTGTGAAATTGTTCCAGATAGCAGGAATGATGCAGCATGACTCCTTTGGGTTCGCCCGTTGTTCCGGAGGTATAGAGTATGTTTGCCAAATCATCATATGAAGCGCGTTCGGTACGTTCCTCCACCATGTCGTTATGTGGAAGTCCCTCGCCCATAGCCATAAACTCGTCGAAATAGATGGACGATACATCGCGCGGGTCTTTCACCACAGAGCGGTCGAAGATGATGAGTTGCTGCAAAGAAGGGCAGAAGCCGAAGATGCTGAAAGCCGAATCGTACTGATACTGCTCGCCAACAAAAAGAAAACGTATCTGTGCATCGTCAATGATATATTGTGCCTGCGCCGGAGAACTGGTTGCATAAAATGGAATGGTGACAGCCCGATTGGCAAAAGCACCGAAATCGACATAGAACCATTCGGGCTTATTCTGTGAGAAAATACCGATATTCTCTTGTTCTCCTACTCCCAATGCAACTAAAGCATTAGCAGCTTGACGTACAGTTCCGGAGAACTCATTCCAAGAAATAGGGATCCATTGTGCTGTCTCATAGTCGCGGTATCTCAGGGCTACCTTGTCGCCATACTTTTCAGCCTGGCGATGGACCATGACAGATAAATGATGATAAGTCATACTCTTTATATTAGTAAATATGGTACAAAGGTATTAGTTTTATCTCATTTAGGCAAAATTAGTTGCAAATTTTATAATGACTATTGTAAATCAGTATCTTATTAGTAATTTGAGCAGTGTTCACCTCAAAAACTTACCATAATAATTAATTATAAAACTAATCATTATGGTAAATTTGAAATACATATATATTACTTGATAATCTCTATAACAAAATTATAAGTCAACGAGCCTTCATTCCACATAGCAAAATTAGTTCCCCATAAGTTATTGCTCAAATTGAAATGAATACCTCCACATTTCTCCGGATATTCTGTAGAATAATTGAGCCCTCGCGCTTCACCTACACTCACTAGAAAAGCTTCTTTACTCCAAATACGATACTTACTCGATGAAGTAACTATATCAACATATCTATCAATGCCATGCATTTGCCTATTTCCTCTTTCCACTACATTTAGTAAGTCAACCTGCGAACCTATTTTTTCAGCAACAAGAGATTGAATATTGTCAGCAGTAAACGAAAGCCAATAAGCCTCCGGCAAACGAACTGCAGGCTTATTTAAAATGGACAATGCTACTTCCATTTTATTCTTATTTATAAGGCTGTTCACTTGTATGCGTTCAGGATACACACGCGCATCCACTCCCGGACAAATAGGGAAAGCTAGTTCAGTGATATATCGAGTTCCCTCTCCCTCTTTTTTAATGGTTTCTTTCACTATTTGTGCTTTAATAGTAGAACTTATCACTCCCGATTTTTCCAATCCCGGCTTGCCAAAATCGGCTAATGCCCAACCATATCGTTCACGCAAATAATGATTCATAAATTCATCGTAATCTTTGCTATCAAACATCTGATAAGATAATCCTGAAATATTTAAGCCACTGTCTGATAAAATAAGGTTCCATGTTTCGGAAGTATTCTTCTTTTTCTTCCCGCATATATCTTTTAAGGTTACATGATTTAATTGCTCCATTTCTGCACGAGCTTCGAACTGTAAGGATAATGGCAAAAAGGCTATCGCGCTATAAATATACGCATCCAATTCTTTCCATGATTGTTCTGCCTTGCGAAATAGTCCTGAAAAACGAGCCTGCCGGAATTTATCCATATCATATTTATCCCAGTTCTGAAGGTGCGTTTTCACATCTACTCCTTGCGTATGTTCAGCTATTAATCCCAATTCCACAGCAAAATTAATGGCTTCGTCACTCTCTTTTTGTATTTTCCCATCACGCAACCATTGCGAATAAAGTGCGGACAAGGCTCGGAATTTCGCCATCCGCATGGGTGCACTGCCATAACCGTATATCCATGTATCACCAATCTCGGCCGTAATTACGGGTAATGACTCACGAATATTTAATAATTCTTGGGCAATTTCGTTGAATGAAGTACCCACCAGCTGGGCATTGGGATAGCGCTTGCGTAAACTAGCGTAAATATTCTTCACTTGTTCATAATTGTGGGGACCGTGATTGTCTCCTGTGAAATTTATAGCAATCGCCGTTTTTGTTCCGGGGATAATACTTTCCGTTCCATAGTCCTGCTGATAGACCAGTATCAATTCATTTCCTTCCGGATCTCTCCATCGGCAAAAGTCGGGCACGGCAGGAATGGAAGATGCCGGATTGACACCAATATGCAAGAAACGAATACCGGAATTAACCATTGGGGCAATAATACTACGTGTATGTCCTGGCACATCTGTCATTTTAGCAGCTATTGTTTGTTTACTATATTTTTGATCTAGCCTACGGGAAATCAACAAGCAAGTTTCAAATAAATCGTAATTCATACTTTCCGATTCTACCGTATAAGGAACGGCATTCCACACAATATCACCTCTACGAATAGCTGCTTCCATTCGTTCTACTTCAGTTAGAGAAGCCAATTGAAGATATTTCCAAATCAGCCACGAACCGGTGGTCCAAACATAACGTTCACCCGAGCCATCCTTCAGTAGCTTTTCGGATACTTCAATAGCTTTAGGAATAAACTCATGAATATAGCGGTCAGTTACAACAGAACTTAAGTCGGTAAAACCGACATCCAGATGAGTTTTAAATACCACATAAACTTTCGTAATATCGCTGTTCACAATTGATTGAGCACGCAAACTTGTGCCCATGACTATTAAAATACAAAAAAAAAGAATAATCTTTCTCATTTTTTAATCTATAGGTTTATAAATAATAAGCTTCCGCCAATGACTGCTGACGGCCTATTTATTTTGTTTTCTAGCCAACTACTCACCGGGAGAAGAGAAAGAACTGCGGACGTCCATATAGGTTAAAATCCTTCACGCAGCCTGCCATATTAGGATTACGCAATCTTATACGAACACCTTTTACCGTTTCAATCTCTCCAAGATCTATAATGACGCGATGTGGAAATGCCGTCGGAACACTTTGCCATAGGGAATGCCAAAAAGTACTGGTATCACCATCAATAAGCTGATCGGCATATCCATCACCGATTTGTTCTGTATTGGCATAAAGTACCTGCCATTTGTCCTTTGACAAAGGGTGACCATCTGAATCAATCAGTTCAATCTCGCTGATACACGAATACTTATTATCATAAGAAGACAAAGATTCTAGGCACAAATGTCTCAAAGTTGCATTATTCATAAATGAATAGTTCTGCCATCCGGCTTTTTTCTCCAATTGTCCTGATAGTATAAGATCCCCTTTATCTAATATGGGAGATTGATCGCTGTATTTGTTTTTTGTTTCATTCGCATTCTTGTCTTTTTCCACCTGATCCAGAATCGGTTGGTATAATCCCGCCACAGTGCGATGTCCTTGGTCTTCCATTTCGAAGATAATAATCTCATTTTCTCCCTTCTTTAGCCACGGAGCTGGCACGTATAATGTCTGTTGAGGACCGATATACCAGAATTTCCCAAGAGAATGGCCATTGATCCAGGCTGCCCCTTTTCCCCATCCACGTGTATCGAGAAAGGTATCGCCTACTTTGTCCAACCGGAATGTTCCTTTAAAGAAAGCTGGTTGCGAAGATATAGTTTGGTGTCTCCATTTAAAAGTTGAAACTTTAGCTTTATAGAGAGGTAACGGGCTCACCGTCCACCCTTTCAGTTCTTTACCGTTCAAAAGAACTTTTTCCGTAATGCCTTTCAAGTTATTCTGTATATCGTTACCATAATTTACACGTCCGACGTTCTCCACCAATATTTCCAGTCGTGCTGGCACCTCTTTCACACTAATCTTTATTTTGTTTTGGCGGTTACGTCTGTCGACACTACCCACCAGCTTTCCATTAACTAGTACTACTGCATAATCTCTCAACTCTTTTAGTACCAGTATTGCGTCTTCTACCTTGCTGTCGATCACTGCTTCGTAATGAATATATCCAAAATCTTGATTAACATCCTCCATTGTCAGTGGGACGTCAGAAGTCACGCGCTTGGTGAAGGCTGCACTGAGAGGAGCCGACTGTTCCAAACGAGTGGTAGGGAAAGATATCACCGGGTTTTCTGCCGGTACGTCGGGTAGTTTCTCTCCTGCTGGCAAATGCCGTTGGGCTACTTCGCGAAAGGCGTAGTATTTCGGAGTCGCATTGCCATACTCGCCCAGAGGAGCGTCGTAATCATAGCTGGTGGGTTGCGGAGCGTATCCATAAGCGGTATTCGCGCCGTTAGTATAATTGAAATTGGTTCCTCCATGAAACATATACATACTAACAGAAACGCTATTATCTAACATCCAGTCCAACCGCTCCGCCGGATTTTTATAATCGCGCTTGGAGTGCGGCTTTCCCCACACATCGAACCAAGCCGGATAGAATTCTGCTACAAAGTATGGACCGCCCAGATGATATTTGTCAATTGTACGCATTATATCTTCTCCCGTTGCGCCATTTACGGTTGCTAGAGTGCCATCCACCCGCCCGGCTTCCATTTGTCCTGCACCGTCGCAAGTTATAAGTGGAACGTTGAATCCTGCTTCGATAATCATGTCGCGCAACTTGCTCAGATAAACTTTATCGTTGGCATACGAACCATATTCGTTTTCAACTTGCACCATTATAATCGGTCCGCCGTTGGTCACTGTTAGAGACGACAGTTCTTTACCCAGGCGGTTTATATAACGTTTACATACCGACAGGAAGGCTTCGTCATCTGCTCTGTAAACCATCTTTTTGTCTTTTTGTATCCAGTACGGATAACCTCCGAAATCCCATTCGGCGCAAACATACGGACCAGGGCGGAGTATGACATAAAGCCCTTCTTCCTGCGCTGTACGGATGAACTTTGCCAGGTCGGCTTGTCCCTTGAAATCGAATACTCCCGGCCGGCGTTCGTGGAAGTTCCAGAAAACATAGGTAGAAACTGTATTTATTCCCATTGCCTTGGCACGTTTCATTCTGTCTCGCCAATACTCTTGCGGGATACGTGGGTAATGCATCTCTCCACAAATAAACTGATAAGGTTTCCCATTTACCAGAAATGTATTCTTCTTGATTTCAAAATTTGTCTTCGATGATTGACAGGAGAAAAATAGCACTATCAAAACAAATAGTAACAAGTAACAGACTTTTCTTATTTGTGCTTTCACTATAAATTGGTGTTTTAAATTAAAAAATCATCGTTTGCCATATACTAATGTCCGCTTGCCGTCCCATGCCACAGCCTCAATCCGAGTGGAGCCTTCGGGGAAACGCAGAAGTGTAGTGGAACGGTCGGGCGAATCTGTGCCAACCATTGCCACATACATCAATTCCCTGCCTTTATAAGTCTCGAAAACAGTGACATTGCGCCAGTAATCATGCGATACGGTGCATGTTCCGTCTTTAAATGCCAGTCCATTATTGTACACTCCTTCTACGGGAACTCTTCTCTGATAAGCATTCACACTGTTGGCGGTCAGATAGTATATAACGGGAGAGGCCGGTTTCGGATATCGGGCTGCATATTTCACCAGATCCTTACATTGTTTTTCCGTAATGGTGAGTTGAGCACGCGTATAATCGTCCATATCTTTATCAATGGGCTTGAGCATCCCCGCTTTAATGAAAAAATCGGTAAGGTCTTCTTTCACCACATCGCATACATTGCGCATGAAGTTAATCTGCAATTGCCCGTTGTCAAAACGACTTTCGTCCGTATTGCGAACTTTCTCGGCTATGTCGGCAAACCAATCAGGTTTTCCCCAGTAATTGCCATGACCGGCAACTGCATAATAGAGTTGTAACTGCCACAAAGGACATAATTTCACAAAATGATCTCCACCATTCTCATAACCTTTCATCTTATCTTGTCCGCGCTGGCAAAGCCACTGTTCGCCTTTCACGATACCATAATTAAGGTAGGCATTGAAGCGTCCACCCAGCACGCGATTGTTATCTCCGTCGTTCACCCGCTCTTGTTCCAGATTTTGATAATCTGGCTCGAGCAGATAACGCGTCCATACCGAATAGATGTTGTTGGTGACTTCCGTAGTAGAAACCCACTTTAATCCGGGACGTATTTGGTTGACGTGCCCGAACTCATGTGCCAATGCCCATACGCCTTTATGGATATTCTCCACACTGGCAAGTCTGTTCATACAATCGTAAGCAAATCCCGCTCCATACCCATCGGCAAAAAGTCCGGATTGCACTTCGCGGGCAAACATATGATTCTTAGGACGAAGATTGTACTTTTTCAATCCCATCATTTCATGCTGAATATCTACTATCTTATCATAAAAGGCAATCAATTCCCACCCTTTCTCGGGGCAATATTTCTTTAGGGAAGAAACCCGGTAAGCTAGATTGACGTATTCTCCTTTTATATCCAGGATATTGCATGCAGCATCGTCAAGAAGTTGTTTCCAATCTTTATTCGTATGTAGCTTCTTGTCAAAGTATCCATTCACTTTGCCGCCGTCTATGCTGATTCGTATAGGTGCCAGCTTTGTCCAGTCAGTTGTGTAAAAGTTGATGTACCCCAATCCTTTATTTCTAATAGTTACATTGTTTTTACCGGATTGTAGAGGATAAGTCTGATCGCTTTTTTCCCCTTCAAAGCTATACACACGTAATGACAATTTTTGCCCTTGTGCATCACCTACAACAATCACCACTTCATCACCCGGCTCAAAGTAGATCCCGGTGGGATTCTCAAAAGAGTTATAACTTCCAATTTTCAATTTACGCGCCGTCTCTTTTACTGGTGGGTAGGCTTCATAGTACTGAAGCCTGTATGGGTCTGTCGGAGAAGAGCCTTGTGCATGAACTAAGGTGGAAAAAATACAGCTAAACGCAGCCAATATAATTATAAGTTGATATATTTTCATTGTCTTAAAGTCCAAAGTGTTCGTTCTTATTTTCGTAAGTATCTATATTGCGTACTTTTTCTCCGGTATAGTTCCATACGATTTCATCTTCATATTGCTTACCGTCGGAAGTTGTAGCTATTGCTTTCAGAATGTTCTTGCCATTCTGCAGTGTAACGTTGTCAAAGATATAATGAATCTTTGTATAACCCTGCTTTATATCTGTTAATTCTTTCCCGTTCAAATAGACTCTTGGTGTGCCTAAATTGGAATAAACAGTTACTTTTGTGTTCTTTTTCTCCCGTTCCATATTTCTGCGTTCTGTGAGATAAAGCACAGGATCTTTGCTCCAATTGGCCTTGTACAGAAAATAGGCGTCTTTTTTCACCTTGCGGTCGAATGTCACCATTCCTTTCATATTGCGTGCGGGAATACATCCTCCCACGCGGGTAGGTACGGCAAAATCAAACATATTCCAAAAGTAAGAAGCTACAATATAGGGATGTTCCGCAATGACACTCCATTGATATTCATGCAGTTTCGTATGGTAACCTTCGGGATAGAATGGCTCCCATGAGTTTAGAGTTTCTCCCAGATATTCGGTCTGATGCGCTACATTTGCTCCGGCACCGTATTCGGTCAGCATGAATATTTGTTCTGGATATTTCTTCTCCATTTCTTCAATCCAGGGTTTGATATCTTTTATTTTCTTTTCGTACCAGCCAAAGTAACGGTTCATTCCTTGAATGTCTGCATTCATGTTGACCGGGTGTTCCACATGCCCATAACCATTCACGGACACTGTATAACGATCAGGATCTTCAGTTTTAGCCAGATCATGAAGTTCTCTGGTCAGAGACACGGTGTATTCATGCGGATTATAAACTTCATTATGGAGTCCCCATACATAAATGGATGGATGATTAAAACTTTGGCGAATCAATTCACGAAGTTGTGTGTGGGCATTCTCCCGCTCTTTACCAGTGACGCGGTTGACAAAAGGAATCTCTGCCCAGACCATCAATCCTAAAGAGTCACAACGCGAATAGAAATAATCCGCCTGTTGATAATGAGCCAGGCGAATAGTCGTTGCTCCGATATCCATAATCATAGCCAAGTCCGTATCATGATTCTCTTTCTTCAATGCACTACCCAGTTTCCACCAGTCCTGATGACGGGTTACTCCATACATCGGATACTTTTCACCGTTCAGATAGAATCCTTTTCCCGCTACGATTTCATAATGGCGAACTCCTAAAGGTTGAACCACTTCGTCGATTACCTTTCCATCCTGAATCAGTCTCGAAACGACTTTATATAAATATGGGTCTTCTCTTCCCTGCCACAAATGCGGATTTTTGATTGTGAAATCAGCCAAATACGTTTTGGTTCCCTGTGGAGACAAACGGATATCCTGTTTGTCGATAGCTACTTTCTTCCCTTCTTGTGTATATATTGTATTTTCAAGGCTTAACGGAACGGGATGAAGTGTCGCATTATCCAGTTTTACTTTCACTCGGACATCTGCACTCTTTTTAGTAACGTTTTTCTGTGTGATATAAACGCCTGGTGCAGCATAATCGCTTACTGAAATATTGCTTTGCTCGGTAACGATGAGCCACACTGGGCGATAGATGCCGCCATATACACCGAACAAATTATGATTGACGGGAATAACATCCGGTCGGGAAGCATTGTCCACCTTCACTACAATCATATTTTTAGCGTCAGGTTTCAGAATCGTACCAATCTCACAGACGAAAGCTCCGTATGCTCCTTTGTGTGTGCCCACCAGCCTATCATTGACATATACATCAGCACAACTTCCTACTCCTTCAAATTTTAGAAACAACCGCTTCCCTTTCAGTTCTTTCGGGAAAAAGTACTCTTTGCGATAGTAGGCTTCTCCCTCATAATAGTTCCGTTCGATTACTTGCATGTCGCTGGCGTTGTACGTGTGTGGCAGTTCCACTTCTTTCCAACCGCCGTTCCAACGATTATTCACCGACACCATATCGGTGGCGAAAGGACCTTTAATAAATTGCCATCCGGAGTTGAAACTCTGGACGTTTCTTGCTAGTGCGGCAGATGTCAGACAGAGCATCCACACTATTAATATCTTCAGTTTTGTTTTCATATTATTATATGTTCATTATTTAAATACCGGACTCTCACAAAGGCTGACAGTCCGCTTCCCGTTGTCTTTTAATTCAAATATAACTACCTGATTATCTCCTTGATTTAGAATTGACGCAGAAACCGGGATGGACAGTTGCGCATTTTCTTCCCAAAAGGAGCCGGTATATTGCCCGTTTATCCAAACTTCGCCCATACCCCAGCCTGTCAGGTCAAGATTGGTGTCGTGCAGAGTATTCAGAAGGAATGCTCCCCTGTAAAAACAAGGTAAGCTCTTATTCGTTTCTTTTTCAAACAGTAACTTGTCTACTTCGCAATCTCTTACCAGCAGAGGGATGATTTTCCAGTTGTCGATTACTTCACCATCGAGAGAAGCCATTCCGAATAGCCCTTTTGAATTATCCAGTATCTCGGGACCATACGTGATACGCCCTATATTTTCTGCATAAAGCCTCAACGTATGCTCACCCGGAGTTGCCGGAATAGACAATTTTTTATTATCATCTGTCAGTCGTCCCCTTAATTTGTCGTCTACATATACGGAGGCATAGTCCCTGACATTCTCCAGTTCCAGTTCTACCGCATCTGTATTTGCAGTAATCTGCGTTTCATAGAGCACATAGCCGAAGTCCATGCCCAAATCGTTCATGGACATCAGCGTCTGCGCCTCTTGAATATCACCGTATACCTGCTCCAAAGATGCAATCTCTGTCATCCGTATCTCTTGGGCGGATACAGGCGGCATCAATGACAATAAAAACAAACCAATAACTAACACCTTTTTCATTATCTTTATTTCACTAAGAATGATTCAATAAATGCTTCCGGTACTTCCACCTGAGGGTTAAACTTATTTCCCTTTACATATAAATCCACACTTTTCAGCAATTGCTGTGTGGCAGGGCGTTCTTCAATTTTCTTTTTTGTATCAACTGCTAGCACTAGAAGTTTGCCATTCTTCACTTTCGCCTCGAAACCTATGCCAAGTTTCTCATTACTGTTGTAAGCATCAATGGTTTGTATGAATGGACGCAACTCCTCCGGGGCATCTTTCATCTCAATTACTTTCGCATTATTCAGAATATCCCACCATTGCCAGTCAATGTTCTTGTCCGTTACAAAATGTTCAAACACCAGCTGATCTGCATGAATCAAGCATCCCAACGTCATCGGTGCCCATTTAAACATCAACGGATTCCAAAAATGATTATGAAAAACGGAACGGCGTCCCTTTACTTTCACCAGTTCAGGACACAATACCACCTTTTTTCCTGTTTCAAGAAATTGTCGAGCTTTCGCATCGTAAACTGCCGTATAAAGTACATCTTCTGTAGATTGCATCATCTCAGTCTGGCGAGGATATACCCAAATATCCCAGCTGTTTTCCACATCTTTGCCAATGGAAACATACACGGTGAGTTTCTGAGGTTCACTGCTATCCGGTAATGCATAGGTGAATTCACCTGCGGGAAACACTCCGCCATTGCCGATATCCCTTGTTCTCAGATTGCCAGACTTCAATACTTTTCCTGTAGCATTGCTCACCCACCATTTCAGTTTAGCACTTTTCAGATTCGACGGTCCAAAGTGATATACTTCTACTTTCCCGCTAAACGTTTCGTCCGTATAGTAGACGCGTTTACCGAAACGCAACAGAGCAACCGTAGGAGCACAGAACTTCCTGAAATTCTCTGGCGTAATCAGTCCTTTGGAATCCCAGAAGGGATCAAGTATTCCGACCGGGGCATAACCTTGTCCCGGAAAATCATTAATAGATAGAAGCTGAAATCCGGCAGAAGTCGAAGTCCGCAACTGAGCTTCAATAACATCCTTATACTCTAAAACAGTTTGTGCACCGGATACACGGAAAAAATCGTCTGCTTGATCCAACATCCCGTTCTTCTCCAACGATTCTCGGAATATCTCAAAATTGCGTGCCCGTACCGGACCGGTATACTTTTCTATCTCTTTATAATTAGGATAAATACAGCGCTGCCCTGTCTCATGGGAAATTACGGGAACATCAATGTCCGTTCCTTTAGTAATATCCCAATCGGTGTAGGGTTTCCCTTCGTACACCGTAGCTCCTCCTTTATTCGTTTGGTGAGTGATATAAAACTGATCGGATGCCACGCGCTTGCGTGCCGTAGCGCCACTGTACAAATGGCGATTGTCTGTCATGCGTCCTGTATGGGTTAACTCTTCTATAAAGTCGAAATTACCGCTGATTTCATTGCCGTTGCAATAAAGAATGAAAGAAGGATGGTTGCCATACTCTTTCAAAATGGCTTGCTGCTCCCGACGAAGAAAATCGTAGCGAGCTGCGTCTCCAGGTTCACCGTCTTTTCCCCACATGGGCATTTCCACTTCTAGGTAGATACCTAACTTGTCTGCCATGCGGAAAGCTGCAGCGGGGGGGCACCATGAATGGAAGCGCATATGATTCATACCATAATCTTTCAGTATAGTAAGTACCCGTTCCCAAGAAGCATCGTCTACTGGCACATATCCTGTCTTTGGAAATACGGCATTCTCTACCGTTCCCCTTAAATGTACTCGTTGTCCATTGATGAGGATATGGTTCTTGCCTTGCTTTACTTCCCGCATACCAAAAGTTGCAGACTTTGTATGCTGAAAGGTCTTACTATTACTATTCGTTTCTAATTTGCATTGTAAGGAGTAGATGTTCGGATGAAATTCATCCCATAACTGGACATTTTTGCCTAAATCAATCTTGGTTTCAAAATCGATAATGGAGTCTTTTCCATTCACGGGTATTTCCTTCATGAGATTAAACTGATCTCCTGTTATAGTAAAGTGTGCTTTTCCCGAGATGTCTGCTTGGGTATAGTTTTTTATTTTCATCTTTACGTTGATAGAATGATCGGCTATATTAGGATATATTTGCAGATCTTCGACATAAACAGGGTCTACAGCTACCAATTTCATCTCGCCTAGAATACCGTTCCAGTTAATCTGGGTAAACTCAGTATGTGCGTGATCCCACTTGTGTGTATCGTACTGGAATCGGTTGTCTATACAAACCGTGATGAGGTGTGCCGTCCCCGGTTTCAGGAAATCGGTCAGCTCATGATTGTGAGGCACGCTCACGTAATCAATCTTACTAACTTCTTTCGTGTCTACAACAATGGAACTGAGCCAATGCGTTCGCTCGAAATACATAAATATGCGCTTGCCTTTCCAATCCTCCGGAATCGTAATCTCACGCTGATACCAAGCGGGTCCCATGTACTCGTATAGACGAGTCAGACGGTCCATGTGCCGATAAGGAGATTTATAACCAATTTGATAATCGTCTGTGATACCGGGTAGGGTGATGGATTCTTGCAAACGATACATGTGGCGGAGTCCTAGTGAGCCTCTCCAAAAGTCCATGACGTCCGTTTGGAATCCCCATTTACCGGATAAATCGACCTCTTGTGTCTGTGCTTTCACGCTTAGCAGGCAGCTTAGTGCGAGAAAGATAAAGGCAAAATGAAATTTCTTTTTATTCATGAGTTGATATTAAATAATTAATTAGATTAGTTTTTATTCTCCATTCCATTAGAGTTGCCATATACCAACGTGTGTTGTCCGTTCCATGCCACGGCATAAATGGCTGTAGAACCATTCGGATAATATACTTCGGTGGTAGGTTTCTCTTTTATCGGCTGTATGTCCTCCAAGCTTTTCGCTGTTTGACAACCAGTTCCCATCACTGCAACATATTTAAGTTGCGCACCTGCATATGTCTCAAATGCGACTGCATTCTGCCAGATACTATGGCTAATAGTACGACGGTTTCCGCTTACACTGATACCCTGATTAAAAATGCCCGTTACAGGTCTCTCTTCTTTGTAAGCTCTTATAGCATTAGCACTCATATAATTGAGTGCGGCGGCCGGTTTTTTGTATTTAGTGGCATACTGCTTCAAATTATCACAATCCGCCTGAGTAATTGTCAGTTGACCAGAGGCATAGTCTTCAACTCTGGCATCACAAGGTCGCAACATACCGGCATTTTCAAAGAATTCTGTCAGATTTGTTTGCAGGACATCGCACGCACGCTTCATAAAAGCTATTTGCAACTGACCATTCGACTGATTACTACTGCTGCTTTTACGGATATCTTCGATTACATCTCCATACCAGTCTTTGTACAGTCCTCCTTTGCCAGGAATAGTTTCATCACCTTTCACATAGCGATAATAGGACAGTAATTGCCACAACGGACACAATCTTATAAAAGCATCAGTATTTGAAATAATCCACTGTGCATCTTTGTTCAGCATATGTTGATTAATGAAAGCATTAAGCAAACCTCCGGGTACAGATGTGCCCCGTCCGTCGTTATATTTCTCATCTTCCATTTTCTCATACCAAGGTATTCCTTCGTGCCGTATGCAGATAGCGTAGCAATTGTTGGTGACTTCGCCAAGACCAACCCAGAGCAGGTCGGGACGTACTTGATTGACATGACCGAATTCGTGCGTTATCATCCACAGTTTTTTGATGGCGCACGTCTCGTCATTAAATCCATCCGTGTCATTGTTGTAAACACCTACTCCCCAACCATCGGCAAATGCAGCAGCACCTGGCGAGCCCGGTACTGTACGGATGAACATATGATTCGTGAATTTCCTATTATATTTATTCAATCCCATCATCTCATGTTCCATCCCGATATACTTGTCGTAAATTCCAATCAGCTTATCAGGATTCTTGCAATATTGTCGTAAGCCTCCTTTTTCCCATACAGGAAAACACATGTTGACTTTCTCGCCTTTAAGGTCGAAGTGACCATATTCGGCATTGTTCATTAGTGTCTGCCAGTCTAAGGTCGTCTTGTTCTTTTCGTAATATCCGTTCACTTGTCCCGAAGCGATGTGTATCTTTATAGGCTGAGCCGTCTTATAATTGGACGTAAAATAGTCAATATAGGCTAACCCGCCTTGTTGTACTCTGAATACATTAATTCCTTTTGATAAAGGATATACTTCCGTATCTCTTTTTTCACCAAGACTTCTGTTATAGAAATCGTAGACTTTCAATGCTAGCTGCTCATTGTTTGTATTATCTACAAAGATTACAGCATCCTCGTCCGGCTTGAAGAATACGCCTGTTGGATTTTCAAACTGATTATATCCATTAATCTTCAATTCCTTCTGCAAATCATTGATGGGACGGTAGGGTAGATACTGCTGTACACGGAAATCACTGATATACTCGTTATTATATACCCCATTATACAGATTTCTCGCAAGTTCTTTCAGGAAAGGGCTTTGTATCTTATCTATTTGTTCTTCCCCAACTCCGGGTTTTAACTGAGTGCACAGCTCATCCGCAAATATTTCTTTTAATACTTCATCAATATTACTTTTTTGATAAAGTCCCATTTCGGCACAAGTCACTAAATTATTCAAAGCATTTTTGACGGTGAAGCGGATAGCAGTTACCCCTGCTTTGGTGCCTCCGAAGTCGAACTTTCGAGCTGTTTTGGGTTGTTGTCCGAAATCCCCCTCTATTTTATCAGAAAAGGTGGTATTATTACCGTTGTAGGCAAATTCGATGTCAACCTTTCCCCATGCCCCGTTATTGCTGTCTTGGCGAGGAGTATAAATCAAATAATTCATTTCCTCTTCTTGCTCCAAATAGTATGTCAACACAACAGGAAAAGTAGTTTTCCCTGAACTCCACGGAGAGTGATAAAACGTAGAAGCGTTGCCATCGAATGATGATTTGATATCTTGTTGCTCCGGAGCCTGATTCTGTTCCTGCTGGTTGGCAGTGGCACTTTTAATCGTAATTTTACGGTCGCTGATATCATTGGCATCCATGGAACTGAAACCTTGTATTATTTCCAGCGTCACGGCAAGACTTTTATGTGCTTCGTCCGTAGGCAGGAACGTGATAGTACCGTTTCTTTTCGCTCCGGCAGTATTCCGGCAGAGCTCAAATCTCACTTCCTTCGTCTGCAAAATGTCTCTTGCTGCCGTTTCTGGTTTAACTTTTATCCACTGGTCATTAGGATTCACATTATAGTCGATGTTAGAGGTGACCTTAACGGCTGCTTCAAATACATTGCCTGCTACGTTCAATGTCTTCTTGTCCAGTTTGAGAGCAGGCTCTGTTCCCAACTGTTCCACTTTTACAGGTACGGACAATTCGTCACAATAAAGATTCAGCGTTACAGACCGTTCATTACGGTCTTTGTTCTCTTCCACGGAAATCTGTAATATCTGGTCAAAACGAGATGCTTTACACCATGTGGCTTCTTGGGGAATGATGGATACTTTCCATTCGGTATTGGATACTACCTTAATTTCTTCCTTTCCTCCATCCAGGGGAAACACAACGGTATTCTCAAAAGGTTTTATTTCCGGGGTTACCAATTTGTCGTCGGCACAAGCGGCGGACAGCACCACCCAGCAAAAAAGCGAGAATAATAATATGAAGTTTCTCATGATATTCTATATATTTATAAAATGTTACACAGCATAAAGAATGTTTTATCTTCACACCCTAATGGCAAAAGAAATAATACCAACCGGCTTCTCTCCTAAAAAGGAAGTCTAGCCGGTTGATGGGAAACTCTTTTTATTAAATTATTCGTTCTCAGGATCGCAGCGAACTGTACTTACTGCATATAATTCTAATTCGGCCAAATTGAAATAATCATTTCTCGGAGCGTCATTATTTCGGTCTGTTACGAAGTACTTAATGAATTTGAAACTTTTGCCTGTCTTGGAGGACATTGGTTCAAGAGTTTTATATCTATATCTATTCATTTCCGCATTGTCGGTAGGCTTTCTACCAAAATTCTTCACAACTCCATTCTCGTCTTCGTATATCCAAGTTTTAGTTTTTTGTTCAAATACTAATTCCCAGTCGTTCTCATTGCTACTGTTTGTCTCACATACAGAAATAGTATATATACCTGGAGCTTGGCTCACTTGGTTTGTACGATTTGCAGTTCTGATTGTAAATCTGTCGCATTGAACATTATCAGGTATTTCTATGATTATAAAATCATCAATTCCAGCACCTGCTGTTTCGTAATGAGTTTCAATATCTCCATCTACCAAGTTTTCGTATTTTGTGCCCGAACTAATTCCATTGAAAGAAAGCCATCTCAAACCATCCACATCATTACTGTCAGTAGCTTTAGCACTTAAATCAATTTTCGTTTTCACAGTTTTATCATACGCCGGTACTGGTATACATTTCCCTCCATTGAACGAGAATCCGCCATCATTGTAAATCAAAGATTCTCCATCCGCATTGAGAACTTCGACTTTGAAGATATATTCTCCGTCTTTTGCCAGCAGTTTGTCAATGATTACTTCATTACCAGCTGTATACATTACTTCTTTTGTTGCCTTGTCATCAATAGCAGGTGTACGTTTGTTATCGTACTCGAATATGATCTTTTCATACACTGTTCCAGTTGGGAAATTCCATTGTATTTTGAGCTTGCCTTCTTCCTGAGTAACTGTAAACATATCCTCTGTCAATTCAATCAATGAACCAAGATTCTTACGCTGTTTCACTGGTAGAAAAACGTAATAGTCACCTTCTTTTTGTTTGAAAGTAATTTCGACACCTCTGTCTTTATCATTAGAGTTTTCCTCAACTGAGAATTTGATGGTAGAGTTTTCCATAGTTCGGATATTCAATGTCGGAACATTCTTTATCCAGCTATCCGTGATCACTTCGTAAGGTATGTTGGCAAAAACTCCCACTGCAAGGTCGGTTGCGTCGTACAACAAAACAACTTCCTGATTGTCTGTCAGAGGTACAGTTTCACCGCCACTAGTATAATTTACAAATTCTATGTGAGGTGTTGTTCCGGTCTGTCGCACCAGCAAAGTTTTTTGTTCATTTCCGGCAGTTAGCGTTAGTAAGGTTTCCCGTAATTGGGTTTCAGTGTTTTCCGACACAGAAACTTGCAGTTTGTCATCTCCTGCGGGCTTAGCCTCGCACCAGTTTACATCATTAGGTACCTTTACTGCCCATTGGGCAGTAAAGGTGATATTTAATGTTTTCGTGCCGGCATCTTGCACAAACAACAGGGCACTTGTATCTAGCGTCAGTCCTTGAACAACTCCATTTCCACCAGTCAAGGTTATGTTTTCTTCTTCGCAAGATACGAAAAACAGGGTGCAAAGGAGTAACAGCCATCCTTGTTTTCTTTGAATCTTCATTGGTTATAGATTTTAAGTTCTACATTATTATTTAAAACGGTATTACCACTCAATAGCGAGTTCTTCATCGTCAATAGAAGTATTGATATTACGCTGAAGGGTCATCGAACCTTTTACGGTGTAGACAACAGGAGTTCCGCTCACTTCTTTAGGGTCGGTGAAGATGTAATCTAACCCTCTGATGGTAATTAGGCGTTGCATCATCATTGGGCGTTCCAGTTCCATCTTTTCCGTCACAATGAAAGTAGGGGTACCAATGCAGGTAAAGTTCATCCCCTGCATGTTGTTCATGGCTTCCAGGTTTATCGTTCCTTCCATAGTAGTGGTTACTCCTGACTCATTGGTTTTCGGCTCATAATCGGGTGTCTCAACAAAGGTGGCCTTTATTTTGAAGAACTTGCGATCTTCGCGGTTTTCGTTAACTGCACCTGCATAGAAGAAGATTGAATTTTCGTCTACTACATAGGCATTGCGACCGGAGAGATAAAGTTTCTGGTTATCATTACCTTGCACACGTACATTAAGTGCACTTGTACCATAGCTGCCGGAATAATCATTGAACGGTGTAAACCATAGTAGGGCATTATTGTAGCCTAACCGGGGATTAGACTTATAGTTAAATGATGGATCATCTTTCACAATCAGTGGTAGTACCCAATTGTCGCTAAGGTCCAGCCCACGGAAATCAAGTTGAATGTTTACCAGTGCCGAAACTTCACCTGCCGGAATAGTTGTGACGGGGTTAAACAAGTATCTGGAGGGATTCATCTCCTGATAATACTGGTCTTTCCGATCGCCAAAATGTTCACGGTTATAAATTTGTAAGGTATCGCTGTCCACTCCGATATTCACCTCCAGGTTTTGGGTATTCATTGTGGTACCCGATACAAGCAATGGCAATTTGTAGTTAATTGCATCATTTTTATATTTCACCCGTATCCGTGTGACAGTAGAATTATCAGTGGGCGATTTGAATGAAACATATTGTTGATATTGCTCTTCGTCCCATTTGTCATTACAAGCGCTCGCAAACAGGATTGTTAGCACCATTATGCAAGCATATATATATCTGAATCTCATATCTTTCCTTGTTTTTATATTATTTATAACTTTGCCAGCCCGGATTTTGCGTTAAGAGTCTGTTCCGATATAATTCATTGATGCTGATAGGCCAGAAATAAGTTCTTTCTGAAAAGCGTGTCCTGATATCATCAATACGTACCGGATGATGGAACAATGCAGCCTCCTTTTGGGACATTTGAGTGTTGCAGCCATAAATAGGCAGCTCTTCTTCTTTTTGTACGTCTTCCCAACGTCGCAGGTCGAAATAGCGATGACCTTCACCCATTAATTCAATTTGCCGTTCACGTTTCACTTTCTCACGGAACAGGTCTACATCGCCATATTCAGAGGTATAGTCAGGAATCCCCGCACGTATGCGTATCGGCTGAATACCTTTTTTCAACTCGTCTTCTGTCCGGATAATGGTGTATGTTTTCGTACCATCCCATGAGGGTATCGAATAGGAGCCTTGCACCTCATTTAGTGCCTCTGCATAGATCAAGAGTATTTCGGCATAACGGATGGCCACATCCACTTTAGCAGAAATATGTCCGCCCATTGTTGAACCATCCTTATCATCATTTGCATCCATGGGACGAACAAACTTTTTCATTCCGATGCCCGTTATCAATCCGGTGCCAGAACCATAAGGTTCATTGCCGCCATTATAGTATTGGCAGGTCACAGGTCCTCTTTTGCTTTCTTCTGTTGCGTTGATAAATGTCCACTGTGCCCCATTGAAACCCACGGATGCATAGAAACGTGGTTCACGGTTGGCATATTGCAGGGAAACACCTGTGGTAAGTGGCGGATAGTCCGTGTCATTTTCAGTGAAGCCTTCTTTGCGGTACGTACCGTTTCCACGTCCGATTTCCAGATCTTTACCATCACAATCACTGCCATCGTTCATATAGTAGGCATCACATTGCTTTTGGGTCATGCAAAGTCTATTGTTTCCCCCTGTAGTTTTGGGCAACTGCTCAACCACCATTCGTTGAGGTCCGTATCCACCTTGGTTTTGTCCTCGGGTGAAAATCAACTCCTGATTCTGCGATGCTGTCACTTCTCCGTTGAACACGGAACGATAAGACTCAAGGGGGTCGATATCAGCATAGCCATTCGGCCAGTTCTTCGTTGAGAAGTTACCATCATTATAGGGCTCAATGGTAGATGGATACCCAACAGTATAATAACTTTTCGTACTGTTGCTCTTCCGTCTTGGGGCTGTATACAAATCATACTTATTCAAATCCATCACATCTTTTGCAGCAGCAGCGGCTTTCGCCCATTTCTCGTTTGTACGTTCAGCCGATAGCAGTCTCTTTCCCTTATCGTCCACCATTTTCGCTGCATACTGGCTCTCACTACCATTCATTAACGGACTTGCGGCAAAAAGCAGTACTCTGGCACGTATCGCTAGCGCTGCACCGCGAGTAGGACGAACAATGTTGAATAACTCACGATCCAACGGAAGGTACTTGGCAGCTTCCACCATCTCTGAAGAAATATAATCCGCACATTCATCGTATGTATTACGTGGGAGAAACAGCTCTACATAATCTTTGCTATAATCTTGTCCTTCATCGGGTACCAAGGGTATAGGGCCGTATTTTTGTAATAACTTCCAATAATAGAATGCACGTACAAACCGAGCCTGTGCCTTATATTCGGCACGCTGTGATTCCGTCAGTTGCAAACATCTGTCCACGTTCTGTATAAAGATGGAAGCTTGTCGAATACCTAAATAACTGTTCGTCCATGAATTCTGCCACTGACCCTCAAGATAGGTTTGTTCCTTGAAACTCTTATAAGTAGGATGATAAATATCATCGCTAAATGCAAACGGCCATTCACCGCCAAAACCCATATCTGCATTACTGTTCGCGAGGTAAGAGTAAGCATTTGCCAACCACTCCTCAGTATAATCTTTCTTAGAAAAAACCTCTTCAATCGTCATACGGTCCTTCAGGTCCTTCTCCATATCCAAGTAGTCACTGCAAGAGGACAAAGCAACTCCCAAAAGTATCGATAATAGAATATTTCTTTTTTTCATAATGTATTTTGATTATAGATTCAATACTAAACCGGCTGTAACAGACTTACTGATAGGATACCTATTACCAGTAGAATCACCCAGTTCCGGATCCCACAACTTAAAATTGGAGAATGTAAGCAGGTTGTTGCCCAGTAAGAAGATTCGGATACTGTTAAAACGAATCTTGTTAGTCACCTTTTTGGGCAAAGTATAGCCTAGTTCAACCGTCTTCAAGCGCAAGTAGGAGATATCGCGCAACCAAAAGGTTGAAGCCTGTCGGTTGTTACCATCCTGATTTCCGTATTCCATACGTGGGTAAGCAGCGTTCGGGTTTTCTGTTGAAGGATCTCCTGATATTTCCCGGGAAATCCAGCGGTTATCATCTTTCACTAAATCTGAGATAATATTTCCCCAAGACTCTCGTGAGAAAGCGTGTACATTCGCACCGTTCATCATAACAGAAGCTTTTCCTGAACCTTGGAAGTGCACATTGGCATCCAGTCCTTTCCATTGGGCAGAAAGACCCACGCCGTAAATGAAACTCGGCTTACTTGTATTACCAATAGGCACTTTGTCTTGTGAGTCAATGATACCGTCACCGTTTGCATCCTTGTATTTGATGTCACCTGGCATCAAATTGCCATTACCGAAATTCTGTTTCGGACTGTTACGAATTTCTTCCCAGTCTTTGAACAGACCTAGCGCAATGTAGCCCCGCTGCTGATTTACCTCATAACCACGATTATACAGATAGTCGTAATCTTGATAAGGTTCGTCGTAATTCAAAATTTCATTCTTGCTGTATGTGGCATTACCCCTGACAGTCAGATTTACCGTTCCAATTTTCTGCTTGTAGGCAAAGTGACCATCCATACCATAGGACCTAACAGAACCGACATTGGCTTTCGATGAGGCACCACTCAAAATACCTACAGACCCCGGCAAGTAGGCGCGGGAGACGAAAATGCCTTCACGCTGTTCGTGGAAATAGTCTACTGTCAAAGTGAATTTGTCATCGAACACAGACAAGTCGACACCTACATCATGCTTTGTTGCAACTTCCCAAGATACGTCAGGAGTAGCCACTTTAGTATAAGTCTTTCCATTATAAAAGTTGTTAGAACCGCTATCAGCCCATTGAAAACCATTACCACTACCAATCGTATAGATGAATGGGAAACGATTCGCTGCTCGTTCTCCATCACTAGAACCCATGCTGTCATTACCTACCTTACCCCACGAATAACGTATTTTAAACATATTCATCCATTTTAGGTTTTGCTTGACAAACTCTTCTTCGGCAACGTTCCATGCCAATGATACAGCAGGAAAGAAGCCGAAACGGTTCTGCTTGGCAAAATTCTCGGAACCTGTGTAACCAAAGTTGAAATTTAAGAAGTAACGATACTTCCAGTTATAAGCTATACGTCCGGAAACTCCCTGATGACGATAGGCGATACCACTCTTTAAGTCTCCTGTTAAAGCATATGTCTGAAGTCTGGAATCCTGATTGTATTTTGCGACTCCATCAATATGGTGATCTCCAAAGACACGGTTATAGCGCAATTCTGCTTCAAAGGTTTCGCGACGATCTCCTGTACCACCGGAAGATTGACTCATTTTTACCTCTTCATTAATACGATGGAAAACAATATTGCCATTCATATCGCGGAAACGTTCTGCTTCCCAGCGTTCCGGTTCTTTGTATTTATTAATAAAGTTGGAATTGTTCGTGTCGAAACCAAAACGTCCCACGAATTTCAATCCTTTCGTAATGAAGTCTAGTTTCTGTTCTAGCGTCACATTCGTTTGCATTTGATTGCTCCATTTCTGACGGTAACCGCTCTGTGTGGAAGCCACCCACGGATTGTCACGTATATCGCTTACCCAGTCGGGTACAGCCGGAATATACCCGTTGGAATAACGGATCGGAGTTGCCACCGGATTATATCCCGCCAGACTGTTCCAAATAGCATCCGAACCTTTACCGGCATCGTTCTGTTTCTTTAACATACCGGAGATGCCTACTTTCAGTAGCGTCGTCTTAGTGATGTCAATATCCGCATTCATACGGTAGTTCCAACGACGGGCATTGGCATTGGTATTATAGACATTTTTCAATGTTTCATCCGTCTTATACATTCCTTGTTCGTCTACATAGCTGGCGGAAACGAAATAACGGGTATTGGTACCACCACCGTTCAAGTTGAGGCTGGCGCGATAGCTCATAGCCCCGTCTTTCAGCACAGCATCTCTCCAATCCACATTCGGCAATAAATCAGGTTCCAACCCATATTTCAGACAGAACAGTTCATCTGTGCTGTACACCGGTGACTGGCTGCGAGTCATTCGAGCTTCATTCAACAGATTGGCATAGCGGTATCCATCTACATATTCCGGGGTAATGGTGCGCGTATTGTAGCTAGTCTCTACTTTTGCATTAATATTAATCTTTCCGGATTTACCATGCTTGGTAGTAATCAGAACGACTCCATTGGCACCACGCGAACCGTATATGGCTGTTTCTGCAGCATCTTTCAACACTTGGAATGATTCGATATCTTCCACGTTAATGTCATTCATATCTCGCTCAAAACCATCTACCAACACCAATGCTGCCGTGCTGGCGCCAAAAGTGGAGATACCGCGAATCCAGAATTCCGAGGTGTTATTTCCTGGTTGTCCACTGGTTTGCTGTGCTATGATACCAGCCACATTTCCCGCCAACGAATTGACTATGCTGGAAGAAGAGGTGGATTTCAGGTCATTGACATTCACCGAAGTAATAGCACCTGTCACGCTAATTTTTTTCTGCGCTCCGGTACCTGTAATTACCACCTCATCTAGTATGCTGGTAGTAGCTTCCTTCATGACGATATTAACTGTAGTTTGTGTTTTAATCAGCACCTCTTCCGTATTGAAACCGATATAAGAAAAGAGCAGACGCGTATAAGGTTCCGTCTTTAATCGATACTTACCATTCATATCGGTAATAGCTCCCAGACCTGCCACATCTTTTACGGACACATTCACACCAATCAGAGGTTCATTGTTACTGTCTAACACAGTACCCGACACCTCAATTGTATTTTTCTTAGCTTGCGGAAATGCCTGTAAAGTCAAACAAAACAGTGCAATGCAGACTATAATATAATGTTTCATGTTTTTTATATATATGTTTTCCAAAATAATTATTCTTCAGTCCTAATCATGCGTATGCGCTTATTCTCATATTCTGCAATATAGAATATCTTGTGTTCCGAATCGTAATGCATACCTTGCGGTTGGTCGAAACGAGCAGCTTCCAGCAAATCACCGTCCACATACCCATTAGGATCATTATTCAACCCTTTGCTTCCACGTCCCGCATAAGTGGTGACGGTTGCGTCAGGAGAGAGGCATCTGATAGAATGTGCATATTGGTCACAGAAATAAAAATCATAAGGGTCTTCTCTTCCTTCTTCTAACGCATGTTCATTCAATACAAAAACGCCTTGCATGGGGTTGCCTAATATAGCATTTGTTCCATTTCCGTCAGGATAAGAAGAACGTCCCTGCCCACCGACTCCTGTTTGTCCACAAAACGGGGTTGAATGTGCTTGAAGTTCTTTAGTGGTATTGTTATATTCCCATTTTGATATAATTCTCTTTGATGGAACACAAACATACGCAAACTCGCCGGATGGGTGGAAAAAGATATAATATTGTGATCCAGAACCTAAACCTGTTGTAATCGTTTTCGCCTCACCCATATCCCAGTCATATCGATATAATTCTCCCGACGAACGACTGTTGAAATACAACTCACCGTTTATGGGATGTGTTCCACAAGCATTATTTTGATTAGCGGTCCCGATATTCTGCGGTTGTCCGAAATTGAACTTGCGTTGTAAAATTGCGATTGCTGAGGCTTGATTATCAGATTGCTCGTTGGCTACCAGCAAAGTGTCTCCCGAAGCGGTGAAAGATATCTGACGTATTTGTTGCAGATTGGCTTGACCTTTATTCATCAGAGTACGTACTTGCCGCTTAGTCACATCCAATACTCGGATTCTATCGCCGCTTGTACCGTCTACCATATAAATCTGGTCCTCGTTCAAAGGGTCAACCACCAGCCAGCGGGGAGCCGCAAAGCCACATTCTTCAAAACTTCCGTCCTTTGCTTCCGATTTGCCATATTCATCTACATGGCCGCACAACGTTTCTACGTTGGCTTTCTTTATATAAGTGAATTTTTCTGTGGCTGCCGTATACTTATCTTTTTGTGTCACGGCTACTTCTACTGTGCCTTCTGTTGCACCCCGTGGAACCAAACAATAAATATAACCTGCATTTACATTCACTACTTTAGCCTCCTTTCCACCTATCTTCACAGAAATCTGAGAGGCATCGGAGCCGAAGTTCTTGCCCTCAATATAAAGACGAGTCTGTGATGACCCCTCCTTAGGATTAAAATCAATAATCTCCACCGGTCGATTAGGATCATGTCTTGCTGCAAGGTTTTCGTCGTCCTTGCAGCTACCTATGCTACTAATTACTAATCCTAGGAATAGTACATAGATAATGCTTTTCATTTTAAAGAAATGTTTCATGTTGAACTGGTTTTTATTTAAGTAATCAAAAAAGGTTTTCTCTGAATTTCTCCTCGGAGGTTTGTGCTTGACATTCGTGTCTTTCACTAATTAACTGCAAGCAAAAATACAGGTATCACACTTCTTTTCGGTTCTAATTTATCCGATTCGAGTGCACGATTTATCCGACGAGTATATTTAACACTGTTGAAAATCAACAGAATATAACTAAGGGGTATAGAAAGAAAGGGGGATTTTTATATTCTTCTATTCAAGGGGAGCATCACCATGTTCCCGATACTGTTGTGGTGTGACATTGAAGTAATTCTTAAAGCATCGGCTGAAATAGCGTCCGGAACTAAATCCTAATTGTGAAGCAATATCATTCATTTGGAGTTTAGGATACTTCAGTAATAACACAGCCGCTTTCTTCAGGCGATAAGATAAAATAAAATTAGCAGGAGTCATTCCGGTGAGCGCTTTCATCTTTTCAAAGAAAACACTTCTACCGATGCCTGCCTGTTGAGCCAGCATATTGACATCAAATTCAGGATCTTCAATATTTGCCTCGACAATTTCCTCTACTTTTCTCAATACTTTCTGATCCAGTTCATTTCCGGCCAGCAGTTCAAGACGCGATTCCGGTTCTTTCCGATAAGCACCTTGCAGTAATTCACGGTTACGAAGTATGGTGCTGACCTTTAATAGCAGGATTTTTGCATTAAAAGGTTTCATCACATAATCGTCAGCTCCGGTCAGTAGTCCTTCTATTTGTTGCTCGGAAGAAGTGCGTGCAGTGAGCAATACCACCGGTATATGGCACGTTTTAATATTGTTTTTCACTTTCGTGCACATTTCTGTCCCGCTCATTTCGGGCATCATCACATCACTCAGGATGATATCTGGCTGGTGTGTCATTGCCATTTGCCAACCTTCCATGCCGTTCGTTGCGGTCAACACCTGAAATAATGGAGAGAAAATATCACTCAGCAAAGAGAGCAATTCGTTATCATCTTCTACGATCAGAATTACATATTTGTTATCTTTAAGTTGGTTTTGAACTGATATATCTGTTGCGTTTTCCTGTATGAGCGTCATGAAGTCCGCATCGGGTAGTGACTCATAATCAAGCCTTTTTTCATTATCCTGTATAAACTCCACACCGGAAGCATTCTGAAAGTGCTCCATGCCTCTCTTAAGTTTCACTGTAAAAACACTCCCATATCCCAGTTTGCTTTCAGCGGAAATATCTCCATCATGCAGCTTGACAATGTCTTTGCAAAGAGACAATCCGATTCCGGAACTAAAATTGAACTTTTTACCGGAAGCTTGATAAAATCGGTTGAAGATACGGCTAATGTCAGCTTCACCTATGCCAATGCCAGTATCAGTGATGCGCACCACAATTTCATCAGCATTTTCAATAACTGAAAGCCCTATTGTCCCGCCCTTATTCACGAATTTAAAGGCGTTGGATAGAAGGTTGAAAAAGACTTTTTTCAATTGTGTAACATCATAATAGCAAACGATTGAATCGGAAGATGAAGTAAACGTATATTGGACTTCTTGGCTAACAGCACGTTCCTGAAATGACGAATAGATATCATTCAAATATGGAACGATATTCTGTTCACTTACGCTCAGGTGCATTTGTCCTTGTTCCAGTTTATGAAGATCGAGCAGCTCGCTGATGAGGTTGCGCATATGAAAAGCATTCTTATAAAGTTTTTCAATCTTCTCACCAATAGACTTGGAGATCTCTTTGCCATTCAACAACATTTCCGCCTGTGTGATAATCAGTGTCAAAGGAGTACGCAGTTCATGGCTGATATTTGTAAAGAAGTCGAGTTTAAAGCGGTTCAATTCTTCAATATGTTCTTTTTCACGTCGTTCGTATTCCAGTATTGTCTTCAATTTCAATTGTCGCTGACGGCCGGAGAGGATAATATAAAGGATAGTGGCTGTAGACAACAGATAAATAATCCATGCCAGTGGGGTATTGTAAAAAGGAGAGCGAATCACAATCGCCATTTGTATTTCTTTAGGAGACTTCTCGCCATATTTATTAACCTCTCGAACTTTAAGTGTGTACTTGCCGGGATTCAAGTTCGTATATGTCAATCGATGTACGTTGTCACTCAATATCCATTCCTTGTCGAAACCTTCCAACTGGTATTCATAGAACGGGGAAGAAACTGTATTGCCGAAATTATTGTTGGCAAAAGTAAAAACAAGGTTATTCTGTTTGTGGTTTAGCGTGATTTGCTTGGTATAACAGATAATTTGTTCCAATATGCCGGTATCATCTTCGGTGGTGACTTTGGTATTATTGACATAAAGGGCAGAAAAAAACAAAGGCATATCTTTTCCCGACAAACGAACTTCATTCTCAGAAAACATAATGAGTCCATCCGTACTACCGGCAAAGATTTCCCCATTTTTAGTCACAAGCAGTCCGTTACCATCATTGAAGGAAGATACTGGCAACTTTTCCGTCATGATGACGTAATCCACTTTTTTCGTTTCAGGATTAAAGAAAGACAGTCCTTTATCTCCCAGCAAGATTAACATACCATGCGACGAGTTTGCCATGTTGTAGCAGTAATCATTTAATAAACCGTTTTCTTTAGCTGTATATATCGAAAAGTGATTCATCTGGCTATCGTATTCCATGATACCGCTCCCCTGAGTTCCCACATAGATACCTCCGTCTGCAGATTCACAAATACAGAGTGGTTGACAATCTTTGATTCCAAAAGCTTTTAAATCAAACCGGGTTATATCTTTGATATTATGAATGTTCATCTTGATTATTTCAAACTTATGCAAAATCCAAAGATAGTCTTTCGAGTCGATTAGGAAATACTGGCAACTATTCTCAATGAGCAATGGAGTAGCTTCACCATTTTGAGGATTCAAGAAGAATATTCCGCTCTCTGACAAGAATAAGACCTTCCCTTTAAACATTTTAATCCACCGTATGTTGTGATGCGAATAACCATTTTCCTTTTCATTGAGACAGTTTATAAATCGACCGGTACGTATATCATAACAGGTCATTCCGTTTAGGTACATTGCAAAATATACCCTGTCTCCATCAGGATCATAACAGATACATTTCAGGTTGTCTGATTTGATATTGTATCGGGACATATTAAAGGAGTGGAAGAGTTGTGTTTTTCTATCCATAAAGTTGAGTCCTCCACCATCTGTACAGATCCAAAGATTATTTCTCTTATCCTCTACCATATTCCCTACCAGATGAAAATCCAACCGTCCAGCGCCCTTGTAATCGACGGGATAATAATTGAACAGGTTTTTGCCTGGGGTGAATGTGCTTGCTCCTCCATAATAAGTACCCACCCAGATGTCACCTTGATTATCCAACATCAACGAGTGGATGGAAGAATGGCGGAGACTACCTGGTATATTTCCTTCTACAAACACATCAAAAGTACCCGTCTTTGGTGAATATTTATTCAGTCCTCTAAATGTTCCTATCCATAGATTTCCCTCCCTGTCCTCGAGTATTTTTCTTATCTGATCGCAACATATGGTATTCGGATTGGCGGGGTCGTGCACGAACTTTGTCATTTCACTGTTTCGGTCTATCTTAAACATTCCTGCGTGTGTTGAAATCCAAAGGTCTTCGGAGCTGCTTTCATAAATAGCCCGTATAGTTGTGCGCGGAATGACACAAGTCCATGAAGAAGTCTTTTTCTTATATAACCCTCTATTGGTTGCTACCCACCAGTTATCAGCAGAATCTTGATAAACGGAATTTATTGTCATGGGTGGCACCTCTACCTTCATGAAGAATTCCAGTTTATCTTGTTCTTCGTTCCAACGTAAAATGCTGTCACCTACTGATATATAGATTCTTCCACGGATTGAGGATACCGAAGTGACTCCTTTCTCCCGAAGTCTCCTGAATTTATTCTGATGGAAGTTGTATTCCACAAGAGCATCGTCTGCGGTAAAGAATATATCATGTTTGCTGTTTTCAACAATGTTACTGATTGTATTATTCTTAATGAATGTATCGAATATAGAATCTCCGCCTCTCAAGGCTACCATCTCTCTTCCATCATAAATACTCAACCCTTCCACGGTGCCAAACCAGATGCGCCCCAATACATCCTGATGCAAACTCACCACGGATAATTGTGGCAATCCATCCTTTACACCTATATTCTTAAAATAGATGGCACAAGCTGATTGCGGCAAAAATGTAAGCAGTAATAGTATCCAATATAAGTTTAGTCTCGAGTTCTTTCTTAGCATCTTTTATCTGGTTTCAAGGTTAAACTGAACAAATATACATATTAATCTCTTTTATAGCCTAAAGACTCTCAACTATTTTAGTATTGCTTATATATCTACAAAGGACTTAATTTGATGAAGAGTTGTGTTTTTCTTTGAAACAATTGCGCAAAAGGACTATCTTTGTGCAAAATTAATGATACAGATAAAAGATTTACGCCATGAAATATGATATTCCGTATATGACAACAGAGGCTGTAAGCCTGCTTAAATCGCTGATTAGCATCCCTTCCGTCAGCCGCGAAGAAACTCAGGCGGCAGATTTTCTACAGAATTATATCGAGATGGAAGGTATGCAGACCGGACGTAAAGGGAATAATGTCTGGTGTCTTAGTCCGATGTTCGACCTGAAGAAGCCGACCATCCTGCTTAACTCTCACATTGACACCGTGAAACCCGTCAACGGTTGGCGGAAAGACCCGTTCACTCCTCGCGAAGAAAACGGTAAATTGTATGGTTTGGGAAGCAATGATGCCGGTGCCAGCGTGGTTTCTCTCCTACAGGTGTTCCTGCAACTATGTCGCACTTCGCAAAACTATAATCTCATTTATCTAGCATCCTGCGAAGAAGAAGTTTCGGGCAAGGACGGCATTGAAAGTGTATTGCCGGGACTCCCTCCCATCTCCTTTGCCATAGTGGGCGAACCTACGGAGATGCAGCCTGCCATTGCCGAAAAAGGCTTGATGGTGGTAGACGTGACAGCTACCGGACGTGCAGGACACGCAGCGCGCAATGAAGGAGACAATGCTATATATAAGGTATTGGACGATATCGCTTGGTTTCGCGACTATCGTTTCGAAAAGGAATCGCCGCTGCTGGGTCCGGTCAAGATGAGCGTCACTGTTATCAATGCGGGTACTCAGCACAATGTTGTTCCCGATAAATGTACGTTCGTGGTCGATATCCGCAGCAATGAACTTTATACAAACGAAGGAATATTTGCCGAAATCAAGAAACATATTTCCTGCGATGCCAAGGCACGTTCCTTCCGTCTCAATTCTTCGCGGATTGAAGAGAAGCATCCGTTTGTGCAGAAAGCGGTGAAGATGGGGCGTGTGCCTTTCGGTTCTCCTACTTTGTCCGATCAGGCGCTGATGTCCTTCCCGTCGGTGAAAATTGGTCCGGGACGCTCTTCACGTTCGCATACGGCGGAAGAATACATAATGATAAAAGAGATTGAAGAGGCAATCGGACTCTATCTTGATATACTGGACGGACTTATGCTATAAAAGCATAAGTCCTCATAAATATTCATGTTCAAATTCAATAATATACATTCACCTTCTTTTTAGCATGAGGTTTAAAATCCTTCAACCTCACATTATAATAAGATTTGGCTATTCCGTCATCATTAGAAGGTAATTGAGCTTCATCCCCTTCGTGCGGCAATTCAAGGATATCGATCACCTTCACGTTTTTCTTCAATTTCGGGAATATAAGACTTATGTAAATGTACTTCTTATTAAATCCTTCCACTTTCAGTAATCTGCCCATAGGAGCTCCCCCGTCATACCCTCTAACGACATATTCGTCACCGCTTTTTTTATCAACAATTCTGTATCCCGGACTAAAATACAACCATTGCGAATCCCAATAAATAGGTTGTAAGAAAGTTACTTTCGTATCATCCTCTCTTGTTTCAATGGAATACAATGTAGGAGTTGTAGACATCCCACTTTCATAAACCTTCCAAGGATTTACCTCTATGCTATCACTGGGAAGCAAATAAGCATTGGCAGACAATTCACGATCGCGGTTCTTTATACGGTCATGTTCTCCCATCATCGGCCGAGCTTCGGTCAGTGTCACATTTCGCGTCACCATCATTTCTTTTCCTAGATCCGTAACCAATCGCTGTGTCAATACAGGTGTTGCTTCGCGCATAATTGCTATTGCCGACTCCTTGTATTTTTGTCCCACAGCAGATTCATAGAATTCAACTATCTTATTCAGGTCATCCAACGTTAGATACCTTTTATAAATAGGTGTGCAAATATCCATCATCTCACATTTTGTTTTCTCTCCGAAAGTCTTTACAAATTCATCCCAATAAGCATCATCCTTATCGGGCTTATTCTTTTTGAGTAAAGGCAATGCTTTCATTAGGGATTCGCTAATTGTGGTCGAAGCACCGGAAAGTTCCATAATCTTGTTCAATGTTTCTTGGTATTCATCTGCCACCATTTTATCTTGTGCAGATAGCGGGAAGGTCAAAGTAATCAATGCAATAATGCACATTGCTACTTTAAGAGAGAAGTGTTTCTTCATAATATTCTGTTTTAATCGTCTAATAGCCACAAATATACTATATATAATCTACTTATTTAACGTGAGTTCGATATAACTTAAAACAGCGTAAGTTGCCTGTCCTTGATAAGATTCACATCAATGGCAGGCTTCTTTTCAAAGAA